>CAZQXK010000031.1:0-39274 GCA_964597345.1 uncultured Thermodesulfobacteriota bacterium
CACCGGAGGAGACACATCCAAGGCCGCGATGCGTCGGGTCACAAAGGCATAGAACCCTCCCAGACGGAATTGAGCGGACACCACCATGAGTCCCAGGAGCAATGCAATGGTGGGAACGTCCACCGAATCCCAGGCTTCCCTGGAGTCCACGCTTCCGGAAGCGAGCAGCAGAATGGCCCCCAACAGGGCGATTCCCGTGCGGTCCAGCACGAGACCCGGGAACTTACCCAGGATCATGCCTGCGTACACCAATCCAAAAACGACTAGTATTATGGTTTCCATACCCTGCTTCCGCGCCCGGCGAACCTGCCCGGCCCCCGGGACTCTCTTCCGCAACCAAGACACGGCATTCGCGTTCCGGCCCCGGAACGTCCGAAATCATCCGGTTCAAATACGCTCCCCCACCCATACCGTCGGATGCAGGCCCCGAGAACACACCGCGGATCTTGGGGGGGCCTCGTGTCCCGGCATAGGTCGACATGCCATAAACCCGATCTTCTCCAACGCTTCCAATGGGTTAACCCTTCGGGAGCCGACGTGGCGGGATCCTGAGGGTTGACCACGCAAATTCCTCTGGATTATGATAAATGTCAATAGGCGTTTTTCACCAAGTTCACCCTGTTTGAACCATGTTTCCTCAAAGTGTGTCCTAAAGTCTAGGGAGTGTTTTACAGGGAAGGATCGTCTTCCCTGGGCACGTTTACTGGTGACTCTGTTAGCGACAGGAGGAGAACGGCATGAGCACGTACAAGGTCATCGAGGTGGTGGGTTCCAGCTATGTATCCTGGGACGATGCCGCGAAGCAGGCGGTGGAAACGGCGAGTAGAACGCTTGAGGATATGAGGGTGGCCGAGGTCACCCGCATGGATATGAGGATCGAGGATGGAGGACGGGTACTCTTCCGGACACGTTTGAAACTGTCGTTCAAGATCAAAACGTTTGAGAAGTTCGGGGAAGTGCTGGGATCCAAACCTTACGCCATAGAAGAATCCGAATAACCTCGGCAACCTGCCTGGAATAGAGGACGGGGGGAAGACGTTGGAATGCGTTTCCCCCCGCATTCTTTTCCAATCCCCTTCAGCCCTCCTACTCCCCACCGGCATCCCTGAGCACCGGCAAGCTGCAGGGAGCCCCCTATCCGCCTGCCGGCAAGGCGACCTCGGATTCCCCCCCGGCACAAAGGAAATGGAGGTCGGGCCTCGAACAACAAGGGAATGGAAGACGCGCGGATCTCCGGCGGCGAGGCATCCATACGGTACGTCGGGCGCCACCTGCCCAAATGTGTCCGAAGGCGAACAGGCGGAGCGCAGGGACGGACGGGATGAAGCGGTCACGCCGTCGGCGTGACCGCGGATCGCATATGTCGACGGCCGCTTATCCGTACTTTCTTTGTTCCAGCATCTCCATGAACGCGTCGATGCGCGTGATGATCTGAGCGTGCGCGTAGCGTCTCGGATCCACTTGGTCCGCATCCAGAAGCAACGCCGGGACGCCCAGCTCCGTCTCGAAGGTGGTTTTGTCCCGGGGATTCAGAATCACGGCCATAAGCCTGCACGTGGGCAGGTTCCACATGATGGATCCGTCCACCTTGTACTCCCGGACCCGATCCCGGTTGTACTCGAGGAACTGGTTGAAGGTCGCCGTGTGCCCGGCGCTCAACAGGTACTTGATGGCGATGCTCTCCAGGGGCTTATCGGGATCCAATTTCCCGCACCAGATGCGGGGGTACAGTTCTTCCACCGAGATAGCCCCGAACTTATGGAAGTAGTTGAACAATCCCATGTTGAACCACGGCGGGATACCGTCAAAGATCAGGCGGAACCGCTCGTTCTCGAGGACCCCCTTGCCCTGGGCCACGCGATCCTGCATCTCTTCCAAAACGCGCTGGTAAAAATCCGCCGCCTCCTGGGTTCCGGCCATGGTGACCGCGAAGAACACCAGTGTGTTCAGATCCTCTCCACCGGCGGGACAGGGAACGTTCTTCCGGAGTTCGAAGATCTGGTTGTAGATCTCGCCCATCCGAGCCGAATGCGCCACACATTCCCGGAGCTTGTCGTAGTCCATCTTGCGCCCGGTGTGTTCCTCCAGAAACGCGATGTACTGCTTCAGTTGGGCGACACCGTACTCGACGGCTTCATCCCCCGGCTTGCGCCTCACATGACCGCCCCACTGTTTTTCGAACATCACGGGGTTCTTGTCATATCGCGGCGGCATTACCGGAGCATCGATGGAGAAGTAGGGAACGTCGTAATGCTCGGCGGCGATTTTCATCCACAAGGGATGAAGGCGGCACAGGTTCTTGCAGGACACCACCATGTCCGGATCCGGGATGCGGATCCGATCCAGCATCTTGTTCACGTCTCCCGAGAACGAACCCTTCATGAACCCGTAGTGATTCTTGAAGTACGAACACAGGTCTTCGGGAGCGTTCAGACCTTCGCTCACCTCGATCAACGGAGGAGCCAGTTGGACGGCCCCGCAAGCCGCCGAGAAGTTCTCGGGGAACATGGGGATGCAATCCATGGCGTAATCGATCTCCACGGGATCCCAACCGGTGTGATACACGATCTTCCGGGCGCCCGTCATCTTGGCGAAATGCCCCCTTTTGTAATACTCGAGGACACTGGGAAATACCTCGTTGGACGTCTTGAGGGATTTGATGGACTTGGAAGTGGTTTTACTGGCTTCCGGATTACTCATGGCTTACGCCCCCTTGATGATGTCAAAGAAAGTTTCCAGTTTCGTTTTGAGTTGGCCGGCGCCCACGGTGGACTCCACCTCGTGGTATAAGAAAGGGATCTTGTCCTGTTCCAGACGGTATCGAAGCGCCTGATAATCCACGAGATGCGTATCGCAGAATCGTTGCAGGCCGAAAACCACCCCCTGTCCGCGATTCGCGCGAAGCTGAGCCTTGATGAAATTGTACCGCTCGTCCAACTTGCTCCCCTGGTGCATACACGGGCAGGCCAGTTTGTTCAGATACCGATCCGCCAGGGCGTCCATGGGGGCCTGGTCCTCCTTTACGGGATTCACGAAATACCGCGTACCGATGCAGAGATCATCCGATACCACCATCCCGCCCGCATCCTCGATCAACTGAAAGATTTCCGTATCGGGGTACGTGGAACCCGACAGGTGCACGCGGACCTGAACGTTTTCAACCGCCGGACCCTGTTTTATCCGAGCTATGGCATCCTTGAGCAAACGGTTGTGCTCCGCTTTATCCATGTAAAACGACGCCATGATCACCTTGGTGAAGTCCGTTCCACTGATCCGCGGCTTCTCTTCCTTTCCCCGCAGATCGTACAGTTCCGCAAGGAGCCGCCGGTTTTCGTTGTATACGGAAACCGCCGCGGAGAGATCGTCCTCCGTAATGGGCTTGCCCGTATATCCTTCCACGGCTTTCTTGAATTCCTCCAGCTCAAACCGGAAAAACTTCAAGGCGGGTTCCGTGTGGGCGATATTGGGCCGGGAGATGAAATAGTAGAAGGGAAACGGCTTGTAATACTCCAGCGCACTGTAGAAGTTCTGTGCCATATCGCAGGTGTTCGTAATCACGAAGCCGTCCAGGTTGGAGAACCCTTCACCCAGGGCCATTTCCATGTTGGCGCGCGCGATAAAGCATTGCGCCGCCGGCTGAAGGGGTCCCGATTCCCCCACCAGCCCGGGCGCCCCGATGGCTCGCACGGGCACGATGCCCGCCGCATACGCGATCTCCTCAGGGAAATTGGTGCAGGTGTACCCGAACACCCGCTTTCCGGCTGCCTTGAGCCCGTTCACCACCGGATTCTTTAGAGTCATGGGACAATTCGCTTCCTCGAACTTTTCGATCATGATTCCACCTTCCTGACGGCTGAATCTCTCTTGACAGCCCGTTGATAAACCGTATTGCGGCAGGCCGGTGCAAAACGATGAGATGCAAGGCGCGCAAATCCTGAGGAATGAGGCGTACCTATAGTACGCCGCAATGACGGAGGATGAAGCCTCACGCCGAAGGCGTGACCGCAGATCGCGTTTTCCAACGGCCTGTTGAGCGCGGGACGACGGCCGTGCGTCTCCGCTGCGGTTAAAACCCATACACCCATGCTTCTAGACATAATCCCTTCTTACCAGAATCGGATCAATGGATCAAAACGTTTCTGGAACACCCTCCTTACACCCGCACAGGAAACGCTGTACCCGAAACGGACCCGAAAACCAAGACTCTCCGGGTATCCGGCGGAATCGAACCGATACCCGTAGCCCCGGACCGACACGCACACCCGAAACGTCTCAGTTCGAGGCCTCCTGAACTCTCCGAATCACCTGGTCCATGGTATCCCCCGCCTTGGCATGGATCACCAGATCCGCTTCGGAATCCATGTCCGTGGCGGTATAGTTGATAATGGCCATCCTGGCTCCGGCCCGCTTGGCCACCATGGGAAATCCCGCCGCCGGATACACCACCAGCGAAGACCCGATAACGATGAACAGATCACAGGATCGGGAACATTCATCCGCCCGCTGCATTTCGCGTACCGGCATGGCTTCCCCGAAAGACACCGTGGCGGCTTTGATCAACCCGCCGCACTTCCGGCAATGCGGGTCTTCCTCACCGTCGTCGATCCGCTTGAGGACTTCGACCATGGGCAGTCGATCGTCACACTCCAAACACTTGGTGAACTTGATGGCGCCGTGTAACTCGATGATCTTATCCTCGGAATTCCCCGCGGCATGATGCAGTCCGTCGATGTTTTGCGTAATGACGCAGGAAAGCTTCCCCATCCGTTCCAGCGCCGCAATGGCATGGTGGGCGGGGTTCGGCTGATAGCCCGCCGTCACCAGTTCACGCCGTAACTGCCAGTTCCGCTTGCGGGCCTCCTTATCGGAAATGAACCGCTGAATGGTGAAATCCTCGGGATCATACCGGGACCAGATTCCACCCGGACTGCGAAAATCCGAAATGCCCGATTCGGTGCTCACCCCCGCGCCGGTAAATACGGCCACGCTCTTTGCCTCCACAATCCAACGAGCCAGTCGATCCACCCGGTCTTCCATGGTAACCTCCCTCGGCAAGGACGGCCGGCAGGCCGTCGCAAAACGGATTCCACGGTCACGCCCGGCGGCGTCACGCTTCATCCCGTCCCCTTGTGCGTCCCACCTTCCCGCGTGCGGACACGGGCACGCAGACGCGGGCAGACCTCCCTGCGGCGCACCTCTCGTGAAACTCACTCCTTCGGATTCACGCCTCCCGCATCTCGTCGTGTTGCCCGCGCCCCGGGAATACCGTTCATCCGCGGGCTCGTAAAGATGTCTCTCTTTCCCATCGGAAGATTCAAGAATACCAGAATCCCGCCCGCCGTACAACGATACCCGGCCGTCAAACGGGAACAGCCGGGCGCACGGTTTTCTAAAATCCCTCCTTCAGGGGTTTTGAAGATACGGGAGCATCGAAACTCCCTTGATTTTCGGGAAATCTTATGTCACTAATGAGCGGGCGGGTGAAAAACCCGATCCGCGCCCCGGATTCCGCGGCGTTTCATCCGCCCGCAGGCCGTCCGGTTTTCGACGGCCCGGTATACGTGTTCCCATTTCATCTTCCGGAAGGAGCCTTTCTTATGAAAACCCAACGCATCCGCCGCCTGCAGCAGGAAATGGCGCGGCGCGAAATGGACGCCGCCGTGCTGATGCAGCCGAGAGACCTTTACTACTACAGCGGCACCGCTCAACCCTGCAATCTCATCATTCCCCGCCAGGGAGACCCGGTGCTGCTGGTGCGCAGGGGCGAATCCTTTGTGGCGCGCGAAACCTGGCTTGCCTACGAACGGGGCGGTGGTCCCAGGCATGTTTTGCAGCATCTCAAGCGTATGGGCGTCACCCGGGGCGCGCTGGGGCTGGAATTCGACACCGTGCCCTACGGCCTTATGAACCGCATGATCTCGGCCCTGGACGCTTTCGCCTGCGTGGACGTTTCCCCCCTCCTGCTGGCGCAGCGCATGGTCAAGGACGCCGAAGAACGGGAACTCATCCGGGAAGCCACGCGGCGGTTCGACCAGTCCCACGAAACCATCCTGAAGTCTCTCCGCCCGGGCATGCGTGAAGTGGACCTTTCCGCCTGTATGGCCGATACCTATATCCGAAGCCGGTCCGAACAGATGATTTTCATCCGAAGGTGGGACGACTGGCTCGTTCCCTTCGGAACCATCGCCGGCGGAGAAAACCTGACCCGTATTTCCGGCCACGCACACACCGTCACGGGCGTGGGTTTGGGTCCGGCCCTCCCGTGGGGGCCTTCGGAACGCGTCCTGCAGGAAGGGGACCTGGTGGTCGTGGACAACCCCTGCAACTACCAGGGATATCATTCGGACAACACCCGCACATACGTCCTGGGCCGGGCCACACCAAGACAGAAGGAACTCTACGACAGCGTCCGGGCGCTCCAGGACGCCGTTCTGGAACGGATACGCCCCGGGGTCACGGCCCGGGAGGCGTACGACTTCGCCGCCCATCGCGCCTCCCACATGGGCTACGGCGACTACTTCCAGGGCTACGGCGACTCCCAGGGTAAATATGTCGGACACGGCATCGGTCTGGAAATCGACGAACCTCCCGTACTGGATCCCGTAACGGACACCCCGTTGGTACCCGGTATGGTGCTGGCCGTGGAATGTAAGTTCATCATCCCCGGCGAGGGAGCCGTCATGCTGGAAGACACGCTGGCCGTCACGGAAACGGGTTTCGAAATCTTCAGCAGCGCCGATAGAGGTCTGGCCGAAGTCCCCTGTTCCTAGCAGGGCGGTGAAAAACGCGATCGGCTACATCCGGGCCGCACCGAACCGCACGAGATCCAGAATCACGTCCTGCAGGTGGACGCATCCGTGAGGCCCTCCCACGGCCTCCACGACCCGCGCCTTGAAATCCCTATCCAGGGCGGAGCCCGCCAGCCGGGAAGCCCTGGGAAACGGCAGATTGCAGATGCCGGGATACGGCGAACGCACGGATCGGACCTGCACCGCTTCCACCGTCGCGGTTCCCGGCTTCAGGACCAGTTCGACCTCCAGTTCATGAATGTCGTCGCTGAGTACGCCCATGAGCCTGGGAGCGCCGCCCAGGGCGTCCCGGCGCAGGACCTTGCTGCGGCGGAAACGGACCTGCTGTCCCGGCATGGGGCCGTACAGGTCCGCCCGGCTGGCGCTGCGGATTCCCAGACTGCCGAATTGGGATTCGATGCCCTCGGAATAGGGCATGCAGCCGTTGTTCAATTCCGGCCAATGGGTCAAATCCAGGCGGCGCAGCACCCGGGGATCCGTAATATCCAGGTCGCACACTTCCTCCCAGGGCAGGAAACCCACCTGCCCCGCCAGCCGCGCTGTCTCCACCAGGGCGTCCACCAGCCCGCCCCGGACGGTCTCCTCCTTGTCGGCGAGGGCGGCGTTCACGGCCCGGACAAACCCGGGTCCCACGGAAATCCCTTCAAGCGACTCCAGCGGGTGGATCTCGGGTTTCGGAGATCCCCGGTCCCCCCGGCGCACCGTCTCCGCGTACGTCGTTACCATGCGCCGTTCCGGAAACGCGATGGTGGAAACGGCGGAGATCCAGTCTCCGTGATCGCTTACCATAACCTCGATGGCGGCCTCATGAGGGCCCGCCGTTCGCACCACTCCCTCCACGGTTCTTCGGATCCGCTGCTGCTCCATGCGCTCTCCTTGGTTTGTTTTCATCCGGGTTCTGACGGACCACATACCGGCGGATCGAGACCGCGATACCGCACGGTTCCCGCAACCCACCGGCAAACCCGTTCCTTGCAAGGGCCGGGGGAATCACCCCCCGATGCGCTTCACGGTCCCGGGTATCGGCTTTGTTTCTTACCCAATTCCCGGCCCGGGGTCCAGTGGGTTTTCTGGATATGCAATGAACACGGGACGGTTCTATGAACGGAGGGGAAGAGAGTTCTACCAGCCCGTTCATACACAGCATTGTGGGCAGGCGGGTGAAAAACGATGAGATGCAAGGCGCGCGAATCCTGAGAAATGAGGTGTACAACCAGTACGCCGCACGGACGAAGGATGAAGCGCAACGCCGCAGATCGCGTTTTTCAACGGCCTGCCAAGATAACGGTCAACACCAGGACCATTGAGATCCTCAAAGGGATGAAAGCGCCCGCTCCGGGAATATCTCCCGTTGGCAGGGACGAACTCCCGGTTTCGAAATGAGGATTTGCCCCGATAGACAAAACCGGCAAGCTCGTGCTAATTTAAACTTGTTCGGTTGGTTCTGGACGTCACCGATCGATGATTCTTGAATGTTCCCAGGCTGTAAGCGGGGTGATGGGCTTCGGGTCCCAAGGTCAACAGGAAGAGCCGGTTGCGGCGCGTTCCGGAGACCCGGAGAAATTATCCCTCCATGCCTGCCTTCCCTGCGTCAAAGCCGCCATGGAGGCGGACGCATTCTCGTCGAAACGAGCAACCATGCAGGGGTATTTCCGCTTTTGAAACTCTCCGTACATACCCAGGGTTTTGGCGTCCGCGAGGCAGCCGTTGACGGGTTCGTTTCGCGGGAGAAATCCTTCCCTCATCCTGGAACTCTCCTCCCTCCAGTAGTTCAGAAAACGCCTCTGCCCCCGCGTTCCGGAAGGGGCAAGCTCTCCATAGAAAGTACAAAGACCCGGCGCTCCGGGAAGGTGCGGATGCCGCAACATCAGCGTGCGACATACGAGAGACCTTGCCAGTTCGTTGATGAACCGTATTGCGGGCAGGCCGCCGCAAAACGATGAGATGCAAGGCACGCCTCGGCGTGGCGAATCCTGAGGAATGGGGCGCACCTATATAGTACGCCGCAGCGACGCCTGACTGCGTAGGACGCACAGGCGGACAGGATGACGCGCACCCCGTTGGCGTAAAAGCAGATCGCGTTCTTCGATGGCCTGTCGGAAGCGGTTGCAATGCCTGTCGGACGATCCGATCCTGGGACCTGCGTGCTGAATGTTCAGGTCCTCAACCTGCAAGAAAGGAGGTGATACGTCGATGCCTGACCTCAAACTCTCCTTGTCCGCTCAAGAACTCGGCGCGGAGAAGGGGTTGCTTGTCCAATGGGTAAAGGAGGTGGGAGACTGGGTCAGAAAGCACGAAGTCATGGCCGTTGTCCAAGCGGACGGCAAGGAAATCCAACTTAAGGCCAGTGTACAGGGGGTACTGCAGAAGATCCTGGTGGAAGCGGATGCCTATTTCGATGCCGGCGCCGTTCTCGGAATCTTCCGAACGGTGACGGGGGGCACGTAGGATCCCGTTCCAACACCATGAAGAGCCTTTCGAACTGCGGGCATGCCCGCAGGCCTATGAAAGGCGACTCGATTCGAGGTGCGCGCGTCGGGAAGCACGAGGCGTCCGAATGTACCGGACGATCCGGGACTCATTGAACGCCTGGGATCCCCTTTCCCGACGGCCGCGAGCCTACCTACATGCTTTGTCGAGTACCCGGCTTGTGGTTGAAACGCGAGACACGCCACGCAGGATACCTGCATAGCAACCCGTTGAAAAACAGCATTTAGGACAGGCTGTTCAAAAACGATGAGATGCAAGGCGCGCGAATCCTGAGGAATGAGGCGTACAACCCGTACGTCGCAATGACGAAGGATGAAGCGCAACACGGCGGATCGCGTTTTTCAACAGCCCGATAACCGGCGGATGCGCCGCCCAGTTCGGTTCCGGGATAGTCGCGTAATCGAAAGATGCATGGCAAAACATAATGGTAACCTGAAGGTTAACCGGTTAAGCATCTAGAGGAGAGAACTCCATGAGGAACGCGCACATTAAGGAAAGGTTCGGGGAAAAGTCGACAGTCGCCTTGATCAAGCGGGAAACGCTCAGCGGAAGTCCCGGCAAGTACACGCAGGAAGCCGTGGATCAGGTCAAGGGGATGCTCAAGGAGGCTGTGGACTACTTGGGAGGTATGAAGCGGTTCGTCAAGCCCTATAACAATGTGGTCTTGAAGGTGAACTCCGTATACGCGGTGCCGCCCGAAGCGGCGTGGAACGTGGACCCCAGGCTGGTGGAAGCCTTGGTGGGACTCATCAAGGACGAAGTTCCCGACGTGGGAAAGATCATCGTGGCCGATGACTCCGCCGCGGTAAAACAGATTCCGGATGTGGACACCGTGGATGTCATGGTGACCAACGGTATCGCGGATGCCGCCCGAAAGGCGGGCGCCGAGGTGGTCTGTCTGGAATACGACGCTCACGTGAGAACCACCATCCCGGACGCAAGGACCTTTCCGTACTTCGAGTGCCCGAAAACCCTGCTGGACGCCGATGTGATCATCACCGTTCCCAAGTGGAAAAACCACATCGAGGGACACATGACACTTGGGGTCAAGAACGCCCAAGGGTACTACACCCGTATCCTGAAACAGGACGGCATGACGGATCACCGGAACGACAAGGAACGAAGGCATGCCAACGATATCCATCTCAAGTTCACGGATACCCTCAAGGTGATCTATCCCCAACTGACCATCATCGACGGTCTGTGGGCCATTCAGGGAGACGGTCCGGGCGTCGCCCGGGACTGGGAAGTGATTCGCGACATGAATATGATCGTCGTGAGCGACGACATCGTGGCGGCGGATTCCGTATGCGCGCAGGCCTCCGGGTATGCGTGGGACTGGGTCCCGACTACCAGGCTCGCCTGGCGGCAGGGCTTCGGCCATGCCAAGCCGGAAGAGATCCAGATCAAAGGCGCCGATCTCCAGAAGGTCATGGTCAAGTTCGTGCCTCCCAAACTCTATGAAGTGCAAGGGTACTACGACAATGTGGACGTGTACACACACGGAGGCTGCGTAACCGGATGTCAGCCTCTGCTTCGCATGACGCTGAACTTCCCGGACGAAGCCGGGATCCTGAAGAAGCTGAAAGAACCCATCAACTTCGTCGTCGGCAACAACACGTTCATCCCGCACGACCTCAAGCCGGAACGGACCTGTCTCTTGGGAGATTGCCTCTGGTCGAACTGGCTGAATCTTGAAGAAGAAGGTTCCCTCACCCCCCAGAACTTGAAAGACCGAGGAGCCCTGGTCATTCCGGGCTGTCCGTCCTTCGCCAACATTTTCACCAACATTCCGCCCTGGATCGAAAAGATCGCCGCAAAGGATCAGGAAGAACTCCAGGCACTGGCAGCGGGCGCCTAGACGTTGATCCGCACAACCTTTTTCCCGGCTTCCCGCAGGGGGAGCCGGAGAAAGAGGTCCTTAGCAGGCTGTTCAAAAACGCGATCCGCCTCGTTGCGCTTCATCCTTCGTCACTGCGGCGTACTGGTTGTACGCCTCATTCCTCAGGATTCGCGCGCCTTGCATCTCATCGTTTTTGAACAGCCTGCCCGAAAAACCGTGTATCAACGGCTGTTAGAGGTACCGCCGGATAGGCCTCTTCCGGGCTCGCTTCCCACGTGTCTCTGCGGAATCGATCACTGCGGGCTGCAATCCCGCCGTCGATATCCCACGCCGGTTTGATTTCGTATAAGGCAAACTCCGCGGGAACGCACCAGGAGTGCTTGAAACCCGGAATGATCCCCGATTTCAGGGACTCCGCCATTCACGGAGCCCTTGCGTCAGGGTCCCGATCACGAGGAGACAGGTCATGCGATTGAAAGACAAAGTGGTTTTCATCACCGGGGCGGGCGCCGGCATCGGACAAGCCATCGCCCTTCATTTCGCGGCGCACGGCGCCCGGGTGGCCGTTGCGGAGATCGTGGAGGAACGCGGTCTCGATACGGTGAACAGGATCCAAGAGCAGGGCGGCGACGCCGTCTTCATCCAGGTGGACGTCAGCTCGGTGCCTTCCATCGAACAGGCCGTGGCTAACGCCATAGATCGCTTCGGTCGAATCGACATTCTGGTAAACAACGCCGGTATTTTGGAGTACAGACCGTTCTTGAGTATCCTGGAAAAGAATTGGGATCGGCTCATCAACGTGAATCTGAAGGGATCGTTCTTTTGCGCTCAGTTGGTCGCCAAGGAAATGATCCGGCTGGGCATCAAGGGATCCATCATCAACCTGGGATCCATCGCTTCGGAACTGGCCATCGAGTTTCAAAGCCATTACGTCACCTCCAAAGGCGGCGTCCGCATGATGACCAAAGGCCTGGCTCTGGAACTCGCGCCCCATGGAATTCGCGTGAACGCCATCGCACCGGGGATTATCCTGACGGAAATGACCAAAGAAGATCTTGAAGAACCCGTTGTCCGAGAAGAAGCGCTGAAAAAGATCCCTCTGGGCAGATTAGGCATGCCCTTGGATGTGGCTAATGCGGCGCTTTTCCTGGCTTCGGAGGAAGCCGACTATATTACCGGCAGTCTTATATTTGTAACCGGAGGATTTGAAATCGGCGTATAGGTACAACTTCTCGAACCCTACCATCTATCCATATTTATATTAACGAAGGGAACCGTATATAATGGCGCTACATATTGATGCAACAAACGGTATTTCCGGAAACATGATTGTAGCTGCTTTGATCGACTTGGGAAGTGACGCAAACGAAGTCATACGGGTTGCCGAACGTGCGGCGTCACGTTTAACGGATACCAAGGCCGTACTAACCACAGTCCATAGAGGACAAATTACCGCTATGCATATCGATGTTCTTTGTGACGACACATCTTTTCCTATAAAAGACATTCGTAATGCACTGCAATCCTCCGGTCTTGAGGGCAGAGAGCAGGCTATCCGAATTCTGGACACTCTGATCCAGGCCGAACAGGAATATCACCAAACGAAACACATCCATTTCCACGAAATCGGATGCGCAGACCTGGTTTTCGATATTGTCGGGAGCTTGAAGGCCATCGAGTTGCTCGGAGAAAGCGAAATAACATGCACGCCGGTCTCCGTGGGAGGGGGCAAAGTCGCCTTTTCCCATGGGACGCTGGACGTACCGGCCCCCGCTACCCAAGAGATACTGGAGCGGTTCCGAATTCCCTTTAGAAAAGGCCCTATCGAACGAGAACTGGCCACGCCCACAGGAGTGGCCATCCTGGCCAACATCGCGGGAAAATATGTCGACGCCGTTTGCAGCGGCCCCAAAGGCTACGGGGCCGGGTCCGCATACAACGGCATCAAGAACGTCCTGGAGATCACCAGAGCGGAGTCTCTGGACTCGGCTCCGTAACCGGCCGTTGAAGAACGCGGTCTGCTGTGTTGCGCTTCATCCTTTCCGCCTGTGCGTCTCACGCAGGCAGGCGTCATTGGGGCATACTTGTAGGTACGCCTCATTCCTCAGGATTGGCGCGCCTCGCATGTCATCGTTTTTCACCGGCCTGCCCCAATACGGTTTGTCCACGGGCTGTTACGAAAACAGGGTGAGTGCGGTAGGGTCCGGCAGGCTGCGGCCGCAGGCAAGGCGTCCCGGCAAAAAAGGCGTAATCGCAACGGATTACGCCTTGTGCTTTCCCGAATGGTGGAGATGATGGGATTCGAACCCACGACCTGTACGTTGCGAACGTACCGCTCTCCCAACTGAGCTACATCCCCCTTGGTAAAGGTTGTATTATAGGAAACCGTTTCTCGTATTTCAAGGGCTTCCTGCTCCGCAGGACGGAATTATTCAATCTCCGCCAGCACGGGCACGTGAAGGACCTTCATCTCAGAATGGTCCGTACGAATCATGACCTCCTTGTCCAACAACCCGGACCCTAAAACTTCCGGAAGCAAAAACAGGAACACCAGGTAATCCTCTCCCTCCTTCCGCGTCTGAATCTCCGAGCGAAACACCGCCGTGTCGTATTCCAACCCCGTGATGCGGAAATCCTCCCCGGCCAGTTTCCTTACCCAAATGGTGCGCCTGAGTTTATGAGGTTCTTCATTCAGTGCCTTCAGCCTGCCAAAATGGACCCGGTTGGGAGTCACCTGGATGGGTCCGCGAACCTCCACCAAAACCTTGAGGGTGACCTGCGGTTTCTGTTCGCTGTTCGTGTGGATGATGATATCGCCCTGGTGACTGCCGATCTCCGTCACCGTACTGGCAACCTCCATCCTGTAGGTACGGTTGTCCGCGCCCCGCACCAGGTTGGTGGTGATTTTGTCCTTAACGGTAGGGCTTACCTCCACCTTGGTAAACAACAACTCGCCCGGTTCCCCGGCGGTGAATTCCACCATTCGCGTCGCCGTAGCGCCTTCCATGGAGAGCAGTCGGACATAGCCGCTCGGCTTGATGTCCACGAATCTTCGCACATTCCCCGTAAGGACCAGATTGAAACGCTTTTGAATCGGATCGTTGGAATAGACGACGCCCGTTTCTCTGAATCTTCCGCTGAGCGTGTTCGTGTTCACCGAAAGCGTCACCTGTCCCGTGGCCCCGGGTGCGATCTTGCGATCAAACTTGACCGCGGTGCACCCTCAGGAGGCGCCCACCTTGTCCACGAGAAGATCTTCATCTCCCTGATTGGTGAGGGTGAACGTATGCGAAATCTTGGTCCCTTCCCAGATCTCCCCGAAATCCATGGTTTCCTGCTCCACATGGATCCGCGGAGCGGCCTCGGCGCGAGACCCTCCTCCCAGGAAACAGCACACAACGACGATTCCGGCGGTCACCCAACTCCATCGAAGTATCCTTTGAATCATAACGCCTCCCGAACTCCAACTCGGTTCTACTCCCCACACGTTTTCCTGGAAACCGGGCGGGCTTTCCCCCAATCCGACCCACACCGGATCCAATATGCGGGCGGCGGCATTGCCGCCGGTATATTCGCGGTATTTAACCACAAAACACGCCCGGCGTAAACTCCCACTTCGAGAGACCGCTCCGCGCATCGCTCGAAACCCGTGCAATCCGGCGGTTTTCCCTCGATTTCCCTTGACAGAAACCCTCCGCTGTGAAAAAATTCCTACGTAACACAACGTCAGGGGAGGTTACGATGTTTCCTTTCTGTTTCGAATGGCAATGGGAACTGGGACGGCTCATCTTTATGGGTCTGTTTTACCTCGCCATGGGTGTGGTGAGTACGGGCGTTTCCTTCGCCATCACCCGCACCCTGCTCGATCTCAAGAAGGAAGAAGAGGAGCACTGAGCCGAAACGGCTCCCGCCTTTCCCCACCGACCGGAATCACCCAAGCCCGGAGCGCATAGGCGTTCCGGGCTTTTTATGCTTCATCGGGATCTTCCTCCTCGGTTTCATCCCCTTGAGATCCGGATTCAGCATCTGCGGTGCGCCCCACCTCATCCCTCCGGACTTCCACATCTTCTCATTGGATACCGGCCGATCCCCGGCCCCCCACCCAAAAAGTCGGGGGAGCCTTTCACAGGCTCCCCCGCATTCCACATTTCGATGTTCCCGCTATCCAAGGTGACGGATCAGGCCTTGGATGCTCCGTAGTTCAACTCCCTCTCCTGCGGAAACACGGGAAGATACCGGTACGACAGACTGTATATCAGACCGCCGTAGCCCACGATGGCCAAGCCCACGGCCCATTCCTGCCAGGTGGGCAGGTAGGCGACAAAGGGTTCGAAAGGAAGCACGGGAATGGCCAGCGTCTGAATCACAAACACGAACCGGTTCAGGGTGACTCCCGTACACGCCAGGATACAGGCGGTTATGAGCCAGAAATTGCTCTCCCGCCCTTTTCGCGTAAGCAAAATCAGGGCCGGCACAAGACCGCACAGACCCAATTCGGCGAACAGCAACCATATCCCGTAAGGCCCCTCCCGATAAAAATCCGTGAGCACGAATCCGAGGCTCGGTGCGGTGACTTTAGCCCAATACAGCGTATCCGCGATCTTCAGAATCAGGTAGACGGAGAGCAAGCCCGCGGAAATCTTGGCGAGCAGTGTGAACACACTCCGCTTGACCAGTTGTTTTCCGGATACTTTCTGAGTGATCCACACGATGAGCATGGTGAAACAGGGGCCCGTGGCAATGGCGGACAGAATGAACAGGAAAAAGGTCCAGGGCCAGATGAGAATGCCGGTTCGGAAAGCGAAGGGGCGGGCGTACAACACTCCAAACATGCCCCCCAGGCTTCCTTGATGGAAGAAGGACAGGAACGTACCGGTGCCGGCAAAGATGAACATGATGTGGTGGAGATTATGGCTCAGGTGATGCAGGAACTTGTCCTTGCTCAACTGGCGATTCTCCATGATCAGAGGGGCATACTCCACAATGAGCACGGTCAGATAGGTGGAGATGCAGAACATCACTTCCGTGAGCATGGAGTGTACGTTGGCGTGCCAGAAGCCGAACCAGCCGCGGATGGGTTGACCGATATCCACGGTGAGCATGGCCATAGCGCCGCTGTAACAAATGAATCCGATGATCACCGCGGCGTTGATGATGGCCTTCAGTTCCTTCTTACCGATGATGTACGTAAGGAATCCCGTGAAGAAGGCGCCGGCGCCGAGGGCGATGACGGCCAGGTCGATAACGATCCACAGGCCGAAGGCGAAGTAATCGTTCATGTTGGTCTGGTTCAGCCCGTACCGAAAGCAGAGGTAAGCCCCAAAGAGCCCCCACAGGGTCAACAAGCCCCACAGGCCCGTCCAGAACGTAAACCACTTCAGATCGCAACGCTGGGTTCCTTCGGGAAAGAGAGGCGCGTCAATCTGCATAGATTATTCCCCTTCTTGTGCGGTGTGGTCACCGATCCATGCGGCTCCACTCAAGGATTTAATGGCCGGATGCCGCCGTAAGACCCTTGTCTTCGCCTTCCAGCCAGTTGTCCGACATCCACCGGATCCATCGGCGCCGGGTCGTATAGAATACTTTCGGCTGCGTGCCCAGGCGCTCCAGAAGACGAAACGCATGGGGATCCCTGGACATGCGATACACTCGGTGCTCCGGGTTGTTCAGATCCCCGAAGGTCAATGCTCCGGTCGGGCAGATCTCCACACAGGCCGGTTTATACTCCTCTTCCAGGACGTGACGGCGGCCCTCCAGATTGGCCTTCGCTTTGGCCGCCATAAGACGATGATGGCAAAACGAGCATTTTTCCACCGCCCCGCGCATGCGCGGAGATACTTCGTGGTTCAGGACGGCTTCCGTCCCCTTGGGCCACACGGCGTCAAACCAGTTGAAATACCGTACATGGTAAGGGCAGGCGGCCACGCAATACCGGCATCCGATACACCGCGTGTAGATCTGGCTCACAATACCGCCGTCGGGATCGTAATCCGTGGCCGTAGCCGGACAAACGGAAACGCAGGGCGTGTGGTGGTCGCACTGCATGCAGGGTCTCGGCAGGTAGCACACCTCCGTGTCCGGATAGGGTTTGCCGTTGTCGAAACGGTAGAGTCGCATCCACGTAATGCTTCGCACTTTGTTGCTTTCATCCGGCAATATGCTCGTATTGTTCTCCGCCACACAGGCGGTGACACACGCTCCACACCCGATGCACTTATCGAGGTCGATGATCATGCCGTATTTGATACCTTCACCGAAACCGAGCTGTGGTTTCATGATCTACCTCACCCTCGTTCGCTTCACGCTTTCCAGATTTTGACCCGCGTACCCCACCACAACGGCATTCCACTCAGAGGATCCGCGCATACCGTGGTCATCTCCCGGGTGTTGGAGCCCTTGCCCTTGATGTATTCGTCGAAGGCCGTGTGCCCGAATCCCTCGGCCATGACCACCACACCCGGCCGAACCCCGTGAAACAAGTGCACCCGGACCTCGGCGCTTCCGGAAAGGGACTCCATCACGGCAAGATCCCCTTCCTTCAGACGGTATTCAGACGCCGTCTCGGGATTCAAATGAACCACCAGATGCTTGCCCTTAAGCAACGTATCGGGCCATATCTTGGTCATGTACGGAGAGGAAGGCACCTCGCTCTCATGGGTGTATGCGGGTTCTTCGGGCATCATCAAAAGAGGAAACGCCTTGGGGTCTCCCACGGGCGACACCTCCTCATAATGGGCCATACACACCATCTCGCCCGCCGCGGAGACCTTCAGGTCTTTCCGAAACGCGTCTTCACCGCGATCCCGCACCCGTCCCCGAATTCGGTTGGAGTAGAACTCGAATTTCCCGCTGGGAGTGTCGAATGCCATGGAGGTCTTCCCGATGCGCTGGTCCGGATCGTACCAGCACCCATGGGCGGTCAGATTCTTCCAGAATTCGGCGAATCCGGCGAATCCCTTGGTTTCGGGATTTCCCAAGGTTCCCGGTTCCGAGATCAGCCCCTTCTGGCTGCGATAAATGCCTTCGGCCCGGTATCGAATCACTTCTTCGTAGGTGCTCCATGGGAAAGCAGCGCCCAGGGAACCGCCCAAGGCCTTGGCCGTCCGCAGGACCACATCACCCGAAGCACGCGTGTCCAGCATGGGCGGAAACAGGGGAGCGCCCACCACGTAGGCCGGGTACGGAACACCCCCGCAGGGGATTCCGTCTTCAAACCGTTCCAGGAACGCGTGGTCCGGGAGGATCAAATCCGCCCTCAGGGCCGTTTCACTCCAATACGGGGAAAAACAGACCACGAAGGGCGCCTTGTCCAGGGCTCGGTTGAATTCCTTGGCATTGGGAGCGTTGTGTGAAGGGTTGCACCCGTGAAGCAGCAGCAGTTCCACCGGAGATTCTTTTTGATCCAGGACGGCTTGGGCATAAGCGTTGAGGAGACTCTCCGCAAAGGGATAGAAGGCGCCGGCCTGATCGACTCGAGCGCGACCCAGACCGCGCTCCGCAACTCCGTCTAAATCCAGTCGGGGCCAGGGAGTCCAGGGCGGCTCGGACACGGGCCCCACGCCTCCTGTTCGGTTCACCGCTCCCACCAAGGCATTCAGACTGTGAACGGCCATGAATTCGTACAGACTCCCGGGCATGGTCCCTTTTCCCCGTCCCGGCAGGGCAAGTCCCCGTTTGGATCTGGCGAGCCCCCACGCCGCCTGGACAATCCGATCCGCCGGCACGCCGGTGATTTCGGAAACCCGATCCGGTCCATACTCATTCAATACCCATTTTCGAAATCCGGCAAAAGGCGTCCCCATGGAATCCATACCGCCTGACAGGCCGAAAGCGTTCCCTTCCAGGAAACTTCGGTTCGCCAAGTCGTCCTTGAGAATCACATGAGCCATGCCCAGAGCCAGAGCGCCTTCCGTACCCGGAGCCACAGCGAGCCACTCGTCGGCCTGAGTGGAGGTGATCGAACAGTTCGTGGCGACCTGAATCACTTTGGACAAACCGTCGGGATTCGATTCCCGAAGGCGTCTGAACGCAGACAGCGCTTGTTGAGACCCCCACCCTTCCAGAAATCCGCATCCGAAACTGACCAGGTAATCCGCGTGCTCCAAGTCGTATCCCATAGTTCCCCGGGACCCGAACATCAACTTGAGCACTTGGGCGTCTGTCTGGACGGCTCCGGGCATCGTCAGGTAATTGGGAGATCCGTAGGCCCGGAGAAAGCGTTCGAGCATTTCATTGATCGTATTCCGCCCGGGGCCGGCGATCACGGCCACGCTTTCCGGGCGGCCCTCACTGCGTAACGTTTGCAGCTTTTCGACCAACAATCCCAGTGCGTCTTCCCAGGAAATGGGACGGTACGTTTTGCCGTCGAATTTCATGGGAGACGGGACCCGGATGGCCTGGTTATATCGGTACTGAAGCCCCGAAGTGTCCATGGGGCCAAGCGTTCCATGGTTCAGCGGATTGTCCGGCGTCCCACAGAGCCGGATGGCCCGCCGCCCCTCGGCCCCGTCCACCATGCGCACGGTGACGCCACTGCCGTTATACGCGAACGGGGTAATCGTGTTCCGGTACAGCGTTTCACCTCGGGGAGGGTTCGGGACCCAAGGCCAGTTCTGGGTCCATATAGCCACATCATCGATGAGTTTCCACGGAATGGGTGACAGGAAGGTGCCCAATGCCCCTCCGGCCATGAATTTGATAAACCCTCTTCGGTCCAGCTTCATAGAAACAACCCCTCGAATTACTGGTGGCGGATAAAGCGGGCTATGCGTGTCTCCAACCCTTCCTGGACTCGCATCTTCCGTCCGCTGGGATCATAACCCGCCTCGTTCGTGGAACCGCTCCTCGGACGGGAGGTCCACCAATAGTTCGTCATGATCGCGGCGGCACGCGGTTCAAAAATCTCCCAATGGCTGTTCCGGGACCCGGTTTCAACGGTCATGGAGACCACCCCGAAGGCCCCCGGAGCATTCCGTTGTCTTGGCAAATTCCAAAAAGCACAAAGCCCGGATCTCCCCATGACTCGGCAGTCCCGGCGCCGCAGTCTGAAAACACGCGCCGTCGCTGTCCGGCCTTGATTCCGAGACACCGGACAACACTTGGGATCGGACCTGTTCGGGCGACCCAGTCTCCCTGAAATGAGATTAAGGCGTCCCGACAGAACGGTCCGGACAAGCCGGAAGAGGCCGATATGGATGCCTCCCCACGCAAAAACGGCCCGAGGAACCGTTTAACGTCACGCACCTGTATTGTCAAGACAAAAACGGGTTTGCGGCCGGGCTTGTACTCTGAGTCACATAAGGTTCCGTCCCCACGGGACCGCTGATCGAGAAGTCCCCCACGCCCTCATCCGGCGGTAACGGCTGGATAAGACGCTCTTCCGCGGTTCGCATCCCCCGGATCCTTTCCGCTCCGGGAAACGGCCCTCCGTATTTTGTGATATAATTCACACATTCGTCCTCGGAATCCCGTCTCCACCCGTCCCTTTTACACTCGGAACTCCTCCCCCACCTCCCGTTCCACATCCACCGACAAACTCCCATCCTCCTGCCGCACTACAAAAATCCGCTGCATGCTCTTGCCGGCGGGTCCCGACAGATATTCTCCGCCCCGCCGAAAACGGCTTCCATGGCATGGACAGACGTATTCCTCCGTCTCTTTTCGGTACAGGGGACGGCAGCCCAGATGCGGGCACCGATCCGAAAACGCGAACAGACCCCTTTCATCTCGATCCAGCCAGAATTCGGGCCCCTGAAACGGAAACGCGGCAGGCGGCTCCAGCCTGAATCGGGTCCGGAGCCGCTCCCCTGAGTAGCCCAGAAACGCCGCGATGCCTCGGAACATCAGAACCGCCGAAGCCAAGGCTCCGATCCAACAAGCCGAGATCATGGTCCGCCGGGACAGATCCGGCCGGTGGAATAACCGGGAAAGCAGGGATCCAATGCCGAGTTTCATCGCCTTATACACCGGAGGTAAGTATACCGCGTTCGAAGTTCCGGGCAACCCCGAAGTGCGGATCCCGACTCATGGGACTTGTCCCTCGATGCAGCCCATGGTACACATGAAACCGAAATGGGCGGATTCACGGATTACCCGCACACCCAACATACCCGAGAGGCGCGTCATGAATATAGAAGATAAGTTTACCCGGCTGGCGATTTCCCTGCCGGAACCCGCGGTTCCCGTAGCCAACTATATAACGGTGGTCCAATCCGGCCTCCAAGTGCATACCTCGGGCCACATCCCCGCCGGCTTGAATATCCCGGGAGACCCCCCCATCTGGCAAGGGATCCTGGGCAAGGACCTCACCGTGGACCAAGGCTATCGCGCGGCCCGGGCCACGGTATTGACCCTTCTGAGCACGCTCCGTTCATTCCTGGGAAACCTGGACCGCATCCGGCGTGTCCTGCGTGTCACGGGATATGTCCGCTGCACCCCCGATTTTACGGAGCAACCTCAAGTCGTGAACGGGGCATCGGACCTTCTGGTGGAAATATTCGGTGACCGCGGAAAACACGTCCGCACCGCCGTGGGAGTGGTCTCGCTTCCCAAGGGAGTTCCCGTGGAAATCGACATGACCGTGGAAGTGGAACCCACTCGAAAGGAAGTGGTGGATGTGTAAGTCCCGGACGTTCACTCTGGGCTCTCTTCATCGGATGTCTTGTCCTCATGCCGCGGCGAACTCGGAACGTTTCCAGGAGCTCCGGAGATAGCGCCCCATGGAATGGGTCCAGGGAACAGCTCGTTCAGCCTCCACCCTGCCGGCGCCGATTCTTGAATTCGTGCGGCAAACCCCCCTGGTTCGGCGATTCCACGCGGGCATCCGCGAATACCGGGTGACTCCCCTGCTTCGACTCCCCGCCCGATCCAAAAGTTTGGGGATCGGGGACTTGTGGATCAAGGATGAGGGAACCCGATTCGGGCTCAAATCCTTCAAGGCCCTGGGAGCTTCCTGGGCTGTGGCCAGACTTCTAGGAGAACGTCTGGGACGCTCCGCCGAAAACATCCCTACCTTCAAGGAACTCAGAAATCCCGAAGCCCGTCGGCGCCTGGGGCGTTTGACGCTCACCACGGCCACGGACGGAAATCACGGCAAAGGACTGGCCTGGGTGGCGTCGCAACTGGGACATCACGCGGTGATCTTCATGCCCGAAACCGCTTCCTTGGCCCGAATCGAGGCCATCGAGAATTTAGGCGCCCGAGTAGTCATCGTGCCCGGCGCGTACGACGACGCCGTACGTCAGGCGGCTGGGGAAGCCGGGAAACAGAACCGGGTCCTGGTTTCGGATACTTCCTGGGAGGGATATCGGGACATTCCGGCCTGGGTTATGCAAGGATACCTCACCCTGTTCGATGAAATCGCCGAGGAATGGACCCGACAATCGGCGACCGGTCCCGACATGGTGCTCCTCCAGGGCGGCGTGGGAGCATTGGCCGCGGCGGGCGTGATGTATTTTCTGCACCGGTACCCGGGGCGGGACATCCGTTTCGTGGTCGTGGAACCCGAAACCGCGGCGTGTCTCCTGGAATCCGCCCGCAGCTGCGAGAGACAGCCCACCGGGGTCCGGGGAAATCTCCACACCATCATGGCGGGCCTGGCCTGCGGGGAACCGAGCCCGCTGGCCTGGGAGATCCTCCGGGAACAGGTCCATGCATTCCTGTCCATCCCGGATTTCCTGGCCGCCGAGGCAATGCGCCTCTTGGCTGCGCCCGAAGGAGGGGATGCGGCGTTGACGGCCGGCGAATCCGGCGCCGCTTCTCTGGCCGGACTTATGGCCCTGCTTCGGCTCGATCCATTCCAGGACCTGCGAGAACGACTGGATATAGACCGGCGGACCAACGTGTTGTGCATCAACACGGAAGCGGATACGGATCCCGCCGGCTACCGCGCCATCGTCGAGGACAACGAATTTCCGGTCCCCGAACGGTTTCGGGAAGCCCTTTACCGGAACCGTGACCAACCGGCGCAAGTCCGGACAGGAGTTCCCGACGAACGATCCTCCGGAATCCGGGCGTCAAACGGTTCCGACCCAACGACGGGTCCCCATGAATAAAGCGCCTTCCGAATCCTCTTCAAAGCGTTCCGTTTCGGCGGAAGACCTGCTGGGCAAGGAACTGATCTGTCTGCTCGTGCTGGTTACGGCATTTATCCTTGTGGCCGCATCGGCGGACGCCCCTTTGGAAACCGCCTCCGATGCCGCCGGTCGCCAGGAAGCACCCTGGATTTTCATCGGGATCCAGATGCTGCTCGGGCATCTCCCCGTGTGGGCCGCCGGGCTGGCATTTCCCGCCGCACTATTGGCTCTTTGGGCCCTTCTCCCCCGGCTGGACGGCGGGCCGGAGGAAACCGCCCGACGAAAGGCCTGGACAGGTCGGCGGGGAACCCTGATCTTCTTGAGTTCCCTAGTCCTCTCGGTAGCGGTCACCCTCTGGGCCTACCTGTAATATCCGAGATCCTGTAATCGATACCACCGATAGGTCCTGGACGCATGGAGCAGTCCTTGCAGTTCCCGGGCGTCGAAGAACCGGGCTCCCGGCTGCGTGGCGGTCTGCACGGCCTCTCCGCCCGGAGTGACCACCTGGCTCCATTGAAACGACATGTCCAAACCGTCTTTCCACGGCATGGTCAAAGGAACCGCTTCCCGCCCCTTATCCGTTTCCTTCAAATCCAACGGCCCCAAGCCGGCCGAGACCGGGTTCAGGTGACACGTTTCGCAGCGGTGCACCCCTTTCCGAACCGTGTGGGGTGCATACGGGTTCATGGCAAAGCCCGGCCTTCCATCCCGGGTGCGGGGAATCCAACTATCCAGGCGGACTTCTCCTTCCCGGTCCACCCAGGTGATCAGGAACTGGTACAAGGGCCGGAGCACTCGGACCCGGCCGTCGGCGCCGCGACCGAATACGGGCTCCGACCATCTCCGGTAGCTCCACCCGGAATACCACGCCCCAAGCCGCAGTCCGCCGTTGATCCAGTCCCGGGTTTCAGGAATCCGGCGCTCCTCCGGAGGGAGCGCCAGGTTGATCCGAAGCAGCCTTTGGATCTCCGGATCGTTCTGGGCCCAGAGCGGGCGCCATTTTTCGTAATCCGGCCCATCCTCCCGGAACAGGTGCATCCCGTAATCCTGAAAAGACCAAGCCGCATGGCAGCTGTGGCACATCATTTTTTCCATGTGTTCCGGGATCCGATGGTCCAACGGTTGGGGGTCAAGGTCCCATATGCCCGGAATCTCGTGAGAGGCCCCCGTCACCCGGGAAGTGAGTACCAGGCGGTTCCCCTTTACCTTCACATTCCGGAGCGGCTCACCGCGTTCGGAAATCACGATCCGCTCTCCCGATTGAGGCTCGGCATCGGAATCGCGGAGATAAGACCCTGTGCGCCCCGGCGTAGCCGTCGCGCTCGCGGACCGTGTTTCAGGCATGCGTCCCGGTCGCCCGTGGCAATCCTCGCAACCCACTTTTAACGCCTGAAACGCAAACCCAACCACTTCGCCGTTTCCCATGAGTTCCGCCTGCACATGGCAGTCGATACAATGCAGGCCCCTCTCGAAATGCACATCCGGCAGCAGTCGGTGGTGATCTAGCCCGTACCGCGGGAAAAAGCTCGACCCGTCCGGAGACAAAAAGCGGTAGCTTTCCGCATAGTCCCGCTCGAACAGACCCACGTAATCGGCCCCCACCCGGTTTCCGTTATGGCACCGCAGGCATTGACTGCTGGGGATCCTTAGGGTCAGTTCGTGGCGCACGGGGTATGTTCTGTCGGGTGTCGAGCCTTCCCGTATGGCCGCACGCACGGCCTGGTCTCCCGTAAGCGTTTGGCCGTCATCCGAATAGAGTATGTGGCACGCGGCGCATCCCAGGGAACGGGCTTCCCCGGCGCGTTGCGCACCCGGGGTCCTCAAATGGCACCGGAGACACTTTTTCCGGAGAAGATCGTCCACCAGGTTACCGTCCGGCAGGGGTTCGGGAAGGATCTCCAAAGCCGCCACGGCGGCGGTAGCATATCGGACGGTCCCTGGTTCCTGAGCGCCGAACAGCACCCGGGTTTGATTGATGATGCCTGCCGCAGTGGACATGAGAGATCGTTCCACCCACGTCACCTGGTCGGGGTGGCACGAACCGCACGTTTCCCGGGCATGATCTAGGGAAGCCGGATTTGCCACGAGACCCTCGTGGGCTTCGGAACGGGTTTCGCCGGAAGCGTTGCCTGCGTGACAGCGGCCGCACGAAAAGACATGGGAAGCGCTCATGGTCTCGATGCCTTGGTGGCACTCCCGGCAGCGATCTTCGGCCCTCGCGGGCGACACCGATATCAGTATCAGGGCCAGAACGCCCCAGCAGAGAAATCCCCCAAGTCTCCGTTCGGTCCGTTCGCGCACCTCCGAGACCGATGGCCCGTTCCACATCATGGCCGTACCCGGCATAACCCTTCCCCCCAAAACCGGTGGAGCCGGAGCCGTCCCGCACGGTTTCCGGCGTCTCCTCCAGGGTTGGGAACGGTGCTCGCCCCCCGGCGACGTTGCGTTTTCAAGGAAGTTCTTCTTTCATGGGACGCCTGGGAACCGCGGGGGGGCGTGTTTCATCTCGACGCGCCCCTCGAAATACCCTTCTTCCAGCTTCCGGTGTTCCGGGAGCGCGGCCCGGCGCAGGCTTTCCTGAAAATCGCGATAGATGGGATCCAGGCTGTTTTCATGGCACACGAGGCACGCATTCACCCGCCGGATCCGTTCGAGTTCCGCCCGGGTGAAGGGTCCGGCCCCCTCGTGGGAACTCCCCTGCAAAACCCGTCCCTCCGGATCCACCAGGCTCTCCAGGGCATGTGTCACAGGGGCGCCCTCTTCATGGGGCATGGAAAGAACCTCGAACGCGCCCCGCTCCCATCGACCCACGCCTTCACCCAGTCCCAGACGCCGGGGGTCATCGTGGCAGTCCCGGCATGCCGGTGTTTCCCTGCGCACGGTGTGCGGAAACGTCGGAGTACTCACAATACCGGTACCATAGAGCTCTCCCCGGAACACGTGACGTTCAAAAGGAGGAATCGCTTTTCCCTCCGAATCCCGCGCCGTGAACAGAACCTGGCACCCCGGGATGAACGGCGCCACCCGGTCCCGACTGTTGCGACCCAAAGCCGGACGCTCGAAGCGGTAGTGACTGCGGGTTTCGCTCCAGACTCCGGGAGCCGCGTGGCGGGCCTGAGCATCGTAATGGAGTCCGCCCTCCCTCCGGTAGTCATGGCATCCATAGCATTGCGGCGCCCATCGGGTATGGCAGGAGTAACATTCCATGCGGGAAGGCTCGTGCCCCGAAATGCCGTGCACGGCGGACTGTTGCGTGATGACCGGCACCCGATGCCGCTTGCCCGTCACCTTGGAATAGAGAACGACCTCGGAGCCTTCCTGCTTTACGTTGATGAGTACGCCGTCCCTCCGGGTCAATGCCACTCGATCGCCCGGCCGGTTATCCGGCATCTTGAGATATCGTGAGGCCCAGACCTCGTAGGCTTCTCCGTCTTGGATTACCCTGAATCGGGGCGATTCATCGAAGGCCCCGTGGCAATCCGTGCAGGAGATCTCCACCTGGTCCCTCATACGACCGTACACACGCCCGTCTCCCATGGTGTCGTTGGCCGTATGGCAGTCCACGCAGTGCAGCCCTTGTTCGAAGTGCGCGTCCGGAGCCAGATGATAGGTGGTCCTCCCCCCGCTCAGCCGGTTGGAATTCATATCTCCGCCGTGGTACGGCGTACCGTATCCGTCGGATTCCATGAGGCCTTCGTAATTCAAGGCCACACGCGCACTCCGATTATGACATCTCCTGCACTGGAGCACCGTCATGGAAACCGTCATCCGGTGCTCCTTTCCATACCCTGCGCCCGCATCCTTCAGAGTCACGTCGCCCCCATGATATCGGCCGTCCTCGGCGTATTCCACGTGGCACCCGGAACATCCTTCTCCATGAACGCTGGGACCCGTCTCCCGGACGTTCCACAGATGGCATCGGGAACAGAACTTGCGCCAGTGATCGTCCGCCCATTCCCCGGAAACGGAAATCGGCCGGCCGGTTCGATCCTGGGGAGCCATGGGAACATCGGGACCTTCCGGCCATTGGGCTCGGGAATGGTAGGGTACAGGCTCCAAAAGAACGGTCCCGTCGTCCGAAGTCACCGTTTGGGATGCATACCGGGGAGCCCACGTATCCTGGGCGTTCCAGAGGATCCTCAGCGTCGTGATCACGCCCGTCATGGTGGCCATGAGAGCCTTGGGCGCCCGATTCGCTTGATTCCGCTCCGGATCCTCCTCCAGACCGTGGCAGGCGGTCCCGTCGGGCGCGGTCCGCCCGCAGGTGCGGGACACCACGTCCAGTTTGGAGGGGTTCGATCCTCCCAGCAGGCCTTCGTGAGCCACACGTTTGTCCAGGGCACGACCGTTGCCCCCGTGACAGACGGTGCATCCGAAGGCATCCACCGGATGGGCGACGCTGATCTCCTCGAGACCCAGGTGGCATGTGGGGCATCGATCCACCACCCTCCATTGCGGGAGGCGCACTTCCAGGACCCGGGGCTTCACGGATGGATCGTAGGTCCGTTGAATCTCCATCCATTCCCGATGGCGTTCTTTGTGAGAGACCCACCAGAAGACCACCGGCAAGCTCATAAGCAGCAACAGGATCCAGGGTATCCTTTTCCTCACGGCCTTCGAGCCTTTCCAGCAGGGACTTGGAAGCCGCAAACGGCAGCGGAGCCTACCGTTTAACGCTCCCCGGTACAACCATGACACGAGCCGCGGCATTCAGCAAGGAATTCCGCAGCGCATCTCATTGCCGGACGGCGGAACCGGATTTCCGGTTGAACCGGGACCGAGAAACCTCTACAAGGAGGATGCCGCAAAAGGCATACCGAGACACAGCGTTTCCGCGATGAAGGACCCCGCCGTGCAGGACGAGGGGGAACTTCGCTGTTCCGGTGCGTTCCCCCGCGGAATCCTGCATACCGGGAAGCGCCGGCGCCCGCCGTTGAGATTCAACTCCGTGGAGGAACGCCGGGACGACCGAGGAGGTGGACGCATGAAAAGAATCGGCCTTACAGGAGGCATAGGCGCCGGCAAGAGTACGGTGGCCCGGATATTCGCCGATTTCGGAGTCCCGGTCATCGATGTGGACGCTCTCGCCCGGGTCGTGGTGGAGCCGGGGTCCCGGGGACTGACACGCGTGGCCGAAGCATTCGGTACAGAGGTTCTGCGGTCCGACGGAACATTGGATCGGGAGGCATTGGGCAAAAAAATATTTGCAGCCCCCGCACTCAGGACCCGCCTCGAAGGCATCCTGCATCCGCTCATCGAACAGGAAATGAACCGGCGTATCGCTGCGCTGGAACAGGAGGGAAAACACGCCATGGTCCTGGTGGACATCCCGCTCCTGTTCGAAGCGGGTTGGGAATCCAAGGTGGACTGCATCGTGCTCGTGTATGCTTCACCGGAAGTTCAACTGGAACGCGTCCGCCTTCGGGACGGTATGCCCCTGGAAGAGGCTCGGCGCCGGTTGGCCGCACAGATGCCCATTCAGAACAAGGTGGCCCGCTCGCACTATGTAATCCGAAACGACGGTTCCCTGGAAGAGACCCGAACCCGGACGATGCAGGTATACCGGGAACTCCTTGGGTTGTCCTGAGCCTTCCGCCGTCCGGAAACCCCATTCACCCGCGGCATTGCCCGGAGCGCTCGAATTCACGCCGGCGATAAATTCCGCCCCCGCGTTCCGTGGGCCCGAGTCCTCCTTGAGATGTGTTTCCACTTCGTATAGACTGAAATCCGTCTCACAAGCGCCCAGAGGGAAGGGACCACATTGGACGAACTACCGCCCACAATGCTTTTCGCGGACGACGGGGGTCGCATTTACGACCATCCCCATCTCGAGATGGTCGGTTTCGACGGGGCGCAACACATACGCCCCCACCTTCGCGACACCCTGCCTCTGCCTGAATTCAGCAAGCTCTTCTATCTGCCCGGCTGCCCTCCCCTGGGATACGACCGGCGCCGCCGACAGCTCCGTCTTGTGAGGGAAATCCGCATAGGAAACCGGTCCCATCGGTGTCACGCGGTGGCTGCCTTTCCCGAACCCGGATTCGCCCGCACCCTGTCGCCCTCGGCGGATTACAGCCATAAAACGGCCGTCCTGCCCCTTTGGGCTTACACCGCCGTAGGATTCACCGAATCGGGAAACCGTATGGCGGCCTTCCGCGTCGAGGACAACCCCACCTGGGATCCCCGGAACTACGACGATCGGGACCTGGCGCCCGCGGTATCCCGCATGATGCGCTTGAGAGGCCGCAATCCTCTGGTTCGGCATCTGCGGAAATGCGCGGTGGAAAATCATTGCTTCGCCGCGAAGAACCTGTTCTTACAGCGGTGGGAAGCCCCCCTCCCCGTGAGCCGGACGTGCAACGCCCGGTGCCTGGGATGTTTGTCTCTTCAACCCAAAGACTCCTGCGCCGCATCCCACCGGAGGATCTCTTTTCGACCCACCGTGGAGCAGGTCGTCGATGTGGCCGTTCCCCACCTGATGCACGCCGAGGGCTCCATCGTCAGTTTCGGGCAGGGCTGTGAGGGAGAGCCCCTCATGGAGGCCCCCCTCATCCAAGCCGCCGTCCGAGATATGAGGAAGGAAACCCAGCGGGGAACGATTAATTTGAACACCAACGGAAGTCTTCCGGACCCGCTGACATCCATTGTGGACGCCGGTTTAGACAGTGTCCGGATTAGTTTGAATAGCGCACGGCCGGATGCGTATCATGCATACTACCGTCCACGGGGATACGATTTCGAGCAGGTCCGGGAATCCCTTGCACGCTGCACCGCGCGGAACTGCTTCACCATGATCAACTACTTGATCTTTCCAGGCGTCACGGACCGGGAAGACGAGATTCACGCCTTGTTTCGCCTGATTGAGGCCACCGGAGTGCGTTTCATCCATTTCAAGAATTTGTGCATCGACCCCTCCCTGTATCTCCAGTCGATGCCCGGCCCCCGCAGTCCACTGCTGGGTATCCGGACGGCCTACGAGCACGTGCGCCGGTCCTTCCCGGAAGTGTCCATCGGCTATTTCAATCAGCGGCCCCTCGACGCGGCCCGTTAGCCGTTTTCCTGGGTTGACGGGGGCATTGGGAAACCGCCCGCATCCTCCACACCCCCATAAAAAGACGGGGCGTGGACGGGTGCATCCGAATTCCCCGGAATATCAGTACAGACCCGGTCCGAACACGGAGTGGCGGCTCAGGGTCTATTGCGATGCCATCCAATTTCGAGCCGTCTCTCGGGCGCGTTCCAACAATTCCGGCTTCTCCTTCACGGCTCCGGGCGGAAGGACCCCGGTGGCCCGGATGTGCTCGACGCCTGAAAACCCATACGTTTTCAGCCAATATTCATACCGCGGGATCACATCCGCATAGAGCTTTTCACTGGCCTGGCCCTGGGACAGCACGAACGCCGCCTTCTTCCCGGGTTGCAGCCGGCTGCTGAAATCCGGGTTGAGGAAAGAATATGTGCGGTCGAAGGCGGATTTGAATTGTCCGGACACTTCGCTGAAGTAGACGGGCGAGGCGAACACCACCGCATCCGCGTCCTTGATGGCATCCAGAACCCGGGTAAGATCGTCCTCCAGGACGCAATGGTCCGCTTTGGTCTTGCAGGAATTGCAGGCGATGCATCCCTTGTAATCCAGGTCGTTCAACACGAAGCTCTCCGTCCGGGCGCCCAACCCTTCAGCGGCGTCCAGTATGGTCTGCGCCAACGTGGAACTGTTGGCATCCTTCCGAGCACTTCCCATAACGGCAATGACTTTCATCTCTTCACTCCTTGTTTCTGAGGGTTCCTATGTCCGGACCGCCTATCCGTTCTGCGGCCCTTGGAAAAACACAAAACGCTGAATTCCACCCGCGGGGTCCCTCGCCTCCCGGAGCCCCCATCGGGATCCATTGTCCCAGGCCCTCCGCAGACATCGCCAAACCGCCCGGAAACGCTTAAAAGCCGCCGTATTCGAAGACGCGAAACCGTTTGACCAGCCCGGTGCAAGGACGACGACGCCACCGGGAGCGCCCACGATGCCGGACAGGGTACGGTTCCTCCGGATCACGGGTTCGCCCCTTTTCGGAACCCCTTACGCAAGATCCGCCGGCCGAACACAGCGGCCCCCCACAGTCCGCTCTCCTCATCGCGGATCAGAAATACGGGGATCCGCGCCAGCACCCGATGCATGGTTTGGGAACGAAGGAACTCTTCCTGAAATGCCCGGTGCCGCACCAGCAAGGGATTCTTGGCGGCAAGTCCCCCCGCGATGTACAAGCCCTGTCGGGCCAACACCTGCAGTGCATAGTTCCTGCACGCTCTGCCGAAGAACCTCGCCGCCCAAACCAGCGTCTCGGAATCCGCCGTCAGCCGGTCCGCCACTTCTTCGGGAGGCAGTTCTTCTCCCGTATGAAAGTGATGGATCGCCGTCAGACCCCGCCCGGAAAGCACCAGGTCCCCCGTCAGATAAGGAGCGCCGGAACGAGGCCGATAGAACCGCTCGAATCGGAATTCCTCTTCTCGTTCGAACGGAAAGCCCGCATGCCCGCCTTCGGAAGACACCACCGCATATTCCGAGGGCGCCACGGGGAGCAGAGCGGCCATACCCAGACCGGTACCGGCTCCCATCACCGCCAGGACCGAATCCGGATCGGAGACGCCGGGCAGGATGCTCAGGGCCTTCTCCGCCACCGGCGACGTGCATGCGTATGCCTGGGCGACAAAGTCATTGATCAGGAGCACGTCGGGCAGGCCGAAATCCTGTCGGGCATGGGTAAGATCGATGGACCACGGCGCATTGGGAGGAAAACACCGCACCCCCTGTTCCACGGGGCCCGCAGCGGCCAAAACCATCAGGTCCGCATCCACATCCCCGGACGCCTCCGCCGAACTCGTCAGGGCTTCCATAAGAGCTTCGAACGACGGATATTCTCTGGTCTTGAGCCAGAGAGATTTTATCAGAACCAGCCGTCCTTCCTCCTCCGCAAACCAGCCGAATCGGCTGTTCGTGCCCCCGATGTCTCCTGTCAAGATTCGTTTCATCTTCCCCCTCAACCGCGATCCGGACCAAAGCGCCCCGTGCCTCCAATCGCCGTCCGACGTCTTCACTCCGCCGATTTTACTCCCTCCCCGCGCAACCTCTTTTCATGTAACACGCATTCCCCCCGAAAGACAATCGGCGTTGGGGGACGCACTTCCATCGGCGATGGAATCCTCCGCACGGCATCCACCCTGTTCCGGATACGAAACGTCAGCCGCGGCGCGGCGTCCGGCATCGGACCCGGCATGGGGAATGCCCATTGAGAGTCCCTTGCGGCTCTGATACACTGATGGTACAGGAGCCGCGTGGTTCACACCCGCCATCGTCCCGTTCGACCCATTCCATCCGGCGCCCGCGGTTTCAGGAAGGAGGTCTCCATGGACCACAAATGCCCGCACGAACCGCACGCACACGATCCGTACCATCATGCCTGCAAGGATTGCAAAGAACAGAAGTGCGACCATGAGCACCTGGCCCTGTACGTGGCTAAAGCCCTGATCGAGGACGGTGACGCTTTCATGGCCCGCACGGCTCCCTCGAACCTGGAATTTCTCGGAGTACGGGAAGGGGATTTCATCCTGGTGGAAGGGACCCGCCGTGCGCTGGTTCCCGTGGGACCGGTCCTTCCCCTGCGCGAAGCCGAAGGCGTGTTGCATCTGGACGATGCAACCATGCGAAACGCCGGCACTTCCACTTTTCGCAAGGTCAACGTTCGCATTCCCGTAACCCGTCCCGCCGATGAGATCATCCTGGAACCCGCCGGGCCCATACTGCTTAAGGCGGAGCGCATGGAGCAATGGACCCGTCTTCTTCAGGGTTTCGTCCTTTTGGAGGGAAACGGCATTCCCCTGCTCGTGCGGCCGGACCGGCGGGAGTTGTTCCTGGTGCGATCCACTCGGCCCGACGGACCGGTCATGGTCACCCCGCGGACAAACGTCCGTTTCGAACCCAAAGAGAGGGCGCCGGGAATAGAACAGGAGGGCGTCACGTACCAGGATGTCGGCGGCCTGCACCGGGAGATCGACCGAATCCGGGAGGTCGTGGAGCTTCCATTGAAATATCCGGAGATCTTCGCCCGGTTGGGTGTGGAGCCTCCCAAGGGAATCCTTCTGTACGGTCCCCCCGGTTCGGGAAAGACATTGATCGGTCGGGCCGTGGCCCAGGAAACCCAGGCGGCTTTCCATCATCTGAACGGTCCTGAAATCATGCAGCGCCACTACGGCGAAAGTGAAGAGAACCTCAGGTCCTTTTTCGAGAAAGCGCAGAACAACGCCCCTGCCATCCTGTTCCTGGACGAGATCGACGCCGTGGCCCCACGCCGGGAAAAAACCGAAGGAGAAGTCGAGAAACGCGTGGTGGCCCAACTTCTGGCCCTCATGGACGGACTGAAGTCCCGGGGCCAAGTGGTCGTCATAGGGGCCACCAACATCCCCAACGCGCTGGATCCGGCGCTTAGAAGACCGGGACGGTTCGACCGTGAAATCGCCATTGGCGTCCCCAACGAAACGGGACGCCTCGAAATCCTCCGCATACACAGCCGGAACATGCCCCTTTCACCCCGTGTGGACCTGGAGGAATGGGCGCGGCGAACCCACGGCTTCGTGGGAGCCGATCTGAAGGCTTTGTGCCAGGAGGCCGCATTCCAGGCGTTGAGAAGGACGCTTCCGGAACCGGCATGGAAGGACGTCTGCGTCCCACCGGGTCTGCTGGACACCCTGTTCGTGGAACCGGACGACTTTGAAGACGCCTTGAAGGAGGTGGAGCCGTCCGCCATCCGAGAGGTGCACGTCGAGCTTCCCCAGGTGGGATGGGATCATGTGGGAGGATGTTCGCAAGCCAAACGCACCCTTCAGGAGATGGTGATCTGGCCCCTCCGGTTTCCCGGATGGTTCGAAAAGGCCTGTGTGACACCGCCCAAAGGATTGCTCATCACGGGTCCTCCCGGAACGGGCAAGACCCTGTTGGCCCGGGCCCTGGCTCGGGAAAGCGGTCTCAACTTCATTTCCGTCAAGGGACCGGAACTCCTGAGCAAGTACGTGGGAGAAAGCGAGGAGCGCATACGCGAGATCTTCCACAAGGCCCGCATGGCGGCCCCGAGTATTCTCTTCTTCGATGAAATCGATTCCATCGCCGGACATCGCGGCACGGACGCAGGAAGCTCCCGGGTGACCAGCCGTATGGTCAGCCAGATCCTGGCGGAAATGGACGGCGTGGAATCCCTGAAAGGCGTCGTCATTCTGGGGGCCACCAATCGACCCGAGCTTCTGGATCCCTCTCTTACGCGCCCCGGTCGTTTCGAGGTCCACGTGATCCTCGGGCTTCCCGATGAGAACGAACGAAGGGAGATCTTCCGCATCCATTTGAAAGGGAAGACGTTGGGAGCGCAGGTGGATCTGGACCGGCTGGTCCGGCGGACGGAGGGGTGGAGCGGAGCCCGCATTGAAGCCCTGTGCCGCGGCGCCCTTATGGAGTGGATCCGGGAAGAAATTCAGGAAAGCAAAGAACATCCGGAAGAATGCGTGCTTCAGGAACGCCACTTCCTGAAAGCGTTGGACTGCCTGGTCGGATAACAAGCCGTTGAAAAACGCGATCTGTTGCGTTGCGCTTCATCCTTTCCGCCTGTGCGTCTCACGCAGGCAGGCGTCATTGCGACGTACGGGTTGTACGCCTCATTCCTCAGGATTCGCGCGCCTTGCATCTCATCGTTTTTGAACAGCCTGTCCGAAATGCTGTTTTTCAAAGGGCTGATAACCGCCTCCCGGGGTTCGACCCCCGGTGGGCTCTCGGATTCCACGAACGAAACCGTGGTAACCGCAGGACGTTTCTTCCTGAAAAATGCGACATCCCGGAACGCGCGTGGAAGAACAGGGGCTCAGAGCCCGCTTCCCTTGACACCCCGCTACCCCCGAATTACAGTCCGGAATACGTGCAACCATTTCAAAGGATGTGTATTCATGAAGAACACGTTTGGCCTACGTATCGTTCCGCCGGCCGCTTGGCGAATAATGGCCTGCTTCCTGATACTCACGGCGACCCAGGCCGTATCGGCGGAGACCCCGGCATCCCGCAGCGTTCCTGTGCTCTCGGAACTCACCCCCGAGGAGCGACAACTCATCCGTCGGATCTTCCCTTCGGAAGCCCGGGACCTGTGGGTCACCCTCGAAAACGGTATGACCGTGTTCATCCGGGAAATGCCCCTCGCACCCGTGGCGTCCTGCCAGGTATTCATCAAGGCGGGCTCCATCCTCGAGGCGGACCACCTTACGGGCGGACTCACTCATTATCTCGAGCATATCGTATCGGGAGGGGCAACCACACGGCGTACGGAGGAGGAGAACAAAGCGTTGCTCCGACAATTGGGGGGCGCAACCAACGCCTACACCTCCTACGATCGTACGGTGTACTACATCGACACGGCTCCGGAACACGCCGCCACCGCGATGGAACTGCTCCTGTCCTACGCCCTGGACAGCAAACTGGACCCCAAAGAGGTGGAGCGGGAGAAGAAAGTCATCGAACGAGAGATCCTTATGACCGAAAACGATCCCGATAGAAAAGTCTGGAGATTGTTTTCCGAAACGGCCTTCCAGCAGCACCCCGTCCGGTATCCCGTCATCGGATACCTGGACCGGTTTCTTCAAGTCACACGGGAAGATCTCCTGAACTACTACCACCAACGGTACGTACCCTCGAACATGATCGTAACCGTGGTGGGGAACATCCAAGGCATCCGGATTCTCCAACAGGTTCTTGCCATCGCCGGAGGGCGTCCCGGTCCAACGTCTCCTCTTGTATGCATCCCCGACGAACCCCGCCAACTCAGCGCGAGGTGGGCCGAGATCGAGTCTCCGCTCGTCCGGGTATCCCGGGCCCAGGTGGGATTTCAGGGAGTGCGCATGGATCATCCGGACTTGTACGCCCTGGATGTATTGGCCATGATTCTGGGTCAGGGCCGAAGCTCCCGCCTATATCAAGCTCTGAAAGAACAAAAGGAACTGGTGCTTTCCGTATCTTCGGGCAACTGGACGCCCACCTTTGTCCGCGGGCTTCTGATCGTGTCCATGTCCATGCCCGAGGCCCATATCCTTCCCGCTTTGGACGTCATGTGGGAAGAGATCCGGCGGCTCCAACGCGAAGGTCCCACGGAAGAGGAACTGGCGCGGGCGAAAAAGAAGATCCAGGCGGACCATGTGTACGATCAACAATCCAGTGCGGGTCTCGCCCGTAGCATTTCATCGAATTTGTACGCCACGGGAGACGCCTACTTCGAGGATCACTACACGGATAGGATGCAGTCCGTCACGGCCGAGGAGGTCCTGGCCGCCGCCCAACGCTATCTGGATCCGGCCGCCGTCACCGTCGCCGTACTGAGACCCCAGGGAACCGGCGCGGCCTCCCCGGAGGCGACGGCGAAGACGGACGCCACGGCGCATCCCGTTCAGAAGTTCACCCTGAGCAACGGGCTCCGTGTCCTGGTCCAATCGGACAAAACGCTCCCCATGACGGCCTTGCGACTGTACGGCGTCGGCGGAGCCCAGCACGATCCCCCCGGCCGACCCGGGTTGGGACGATTCGCCGCCGGCCTTCTTACCAAAGGGGCAGGGCCCTACGATTCCGCCCAGTTGGCGCGCATGGTGGAGGATATGGGGGCCACCCTGGTGTCCGGCTCCGGCCACAACAGCTACTTCATTCAAGCCCAGTGTCTGTCGTCCGACTTGGAACGCCTGCTGGAACTCATGGCGGAGGTGCTCCTGAACCCCACCTTCCCCGACTCGGAGATCGAGAAGGTTCGCAAAGACACCCTCCTGGCCATCCAGAAACGGGACGAACATTGGATATCTGAATTGAACCGGCTCTTTAGGGAATCCCAGTTCCAGCAACACCCGTTCCGGTACGACCTACTGGGTTCCGAGGAATCCGTCTCCGGAATCACGCGCTCCATGATCCGGGAATTCCACGGTTCGCTGCTCCGATCGAACCACATGGTGCTGGCCGCGTTTGGCGACGTGGACGCCGGCGCCCTGATTCCGCTTTTGGAGACCCTGTTCGGAAACCTGAAACCGGGTCCTCCTCCCACGCTTCCACCGTATCCCGAGGAGTTCTCCCTGGCATCGGACCGTTCCGTCAAAGCGGAAAACGAGAAATCCGCGGCTGGCATTCTGATGGTGCATAAGGGTCTCCACCTGCGGGACCCACGGAAACCGCTACTGGATGTCATCGACGCCCTGATCTCCGGAGTCGGATATCCCGGTGGATGGCTGTTCGAATCTCTTCGGGGTAAGGATCGCAGCCTGGTATACGTAGTCCATGGATTTCCCCGATATTACCATCAGGGCGGATTTTACAAGGTGGTGGCTCAGTGCGCCCCGGAAGATGTGGAACAGGTGAAGTCCATCATCCGTGAACAACTGGCGCGGCTGGCGCATGGAGATTTCACCCCGGAAGAACTTCGAACCGCCAAGGACGTATGTATCACCTATCACCGGATTTCACTGGACAGTCTCACGGCTCGGGCGGATTCCGCGGCCCTCGACGAGTTGAACGGGCTCGGGTACCGGTATGCGCAGGAGTATCCCGAGTTGGTGGAAATGGTGACTCCCGAGGCGGTAACGGCCCTTTCCCGGCAACTGTTCGCCTCGACCTTCCTGGTGGAAACTTCCCCCGCCGAAAAGGAGGGATACTGAATAAGGATCCGGGACCAAAGAACGTGAGGGACCCTTCCAGTCAAAGGTCCCTCATTTCATTTTCCTGCATGTTCCGAGCATTGGGAAGCGGTCGTTCCCTCAGCGTCGGCTGAGCCGATTCGCTCACATCTCACCGCCCTGTGGGCGACTCTTGTACGCCGCGGCGCGGATCAGGCCGCCTTGACTCCTCCCTTGTCCAGCAATACCTCCAGTGCCCATTTGGCCGCATTACCGACGATTCGCGGGGCCTTGTCGGGATCCGAATGCCCTCCGGCTTCCTCCAGCTTCTGAAACTCCTGCATGTCCTCGAGATAAAACAACCGGCCGAAGAGCTGCTGCTGAATGTTTGCACAGGTTATCGTCCCATATTCTTGAACGTACTTATTGAACAATAGCCTGGCTATAGGCTGAGCGACGAACAAATCGTTTATATTGGGATCCTGAATCACCTCCTCATGAGACATATGCTCGATGGGACGTCCGAAGCAATAATCCAGAACCATGATTCCGCCCACCAAGCCCCCGCAGGTGCCTACAAGTTGCCAGGCAGTACCCGCCGCGTTGGAACAGGCCGCCTTCACAAGGGCTGAAGGAAAGTCCAGCACAGTATACAAGGCGGCCACCGTGCATTGAGAACAACTGTATGAATTCCGCTCGTATCCCACCCCCAGGTCGTATACCTTCTGTAATAGTTCTGAACGCGATAACGACTTGTACGCATCTCTGACGGCCAGTTCCATTTCGACCTCCTTTAATTTTGCGGTTAGTCTGATGTGTTGAAGGGTGGTTGACCGGTACGAACAGCAGAGAAGATGTACGGTAAAACGCGCCTTTGGAGATGGATTGCGAGGAAACGAAAAACCTACGGAAGTGACCGAACGGCGAAGACCCTTGATTCGGTTTGCCGGTGGTTCACGCTGCGCATTCAAAAGGATACCGAGATCCGAGCGAGGCACCCTCCCCGGTTCACGAAGCCCAAAACGGCTCACCTATGGTTTGCAGGATAGTCCGGCAAAAACCATCTGTCAATATGGAAACAATTTCATTTGCCCGACATTTTCTCCGGGCATGCATCACCGCCCGTTGATAAACGTTATTGTGGCAAGCTGTTGAAAAACGATGAGATGCAAGGCGCGCGAATTCTGAAGAATGAGGCGAGCAGTACGCCGCAATGACGCCTGTCTGCGTGAGACGCACAGGCGGAAAGGATGAAGCGCGACACGGCGGATCGCGTTTTTCGACAGCCTGCTGCGCCGCGACGCCGGCAACCCTCCCTTGCCGCGGGATTCACGGCTGTTCACCGAAGTTTGACAGTTTGTGCAATAGCGCCGTAATAATATCAAGTAGTTAAGTAT
>CAZQXK010000032.1:0-38723 GCA_964597345.1 uncultured Thermodesulfobacteriota bacterium
GCCTGGAACCGCATGGACTCCGGTGTACAAGAGGATCTGAACGCCGTTTGGGGGGGACTTGATACGGACGTGTTCGCCGTGGGCGATAAGGGCACCGTACTCCATTACGACGGAAAGACCTGGCGTAGGGTTCCGGTGGGCGTGGAAGAGAATCTCAATGCCGTGTGGACGGACGGCTTCGGGAGCACATACGTGGTGGGCGACCGAGGCACGATCCTGGTTCACAACAAACTCTACTGGCGGTACATGAATTCAGGCACTCAGGAAGACCTGCACCTCATACGGGGTCCCTACACACCGGTTTCCGGCAGGTTTCCCATCGCCATGGGAAATGGCGGAACCGTCCTAGTCTTGTCGGGTGAGAACTGGAATTCCATATCCCCGGACACAGATGTGGAGTTTCGCGGACTGCTCTCGGATTTCCGGAAGGAAATCCTGGCCGTCACATCCGAAGGCCGATCCTGGTACTTTGATGGAACCGATTGGTCACAGAAATACACGCCGATATCTTTCAAGGTATTCGGAAGCTGGGACGGTTCAGGCAACGAGCTCTATGTGGTCGGTGAGCGTGGCGCCATAGCGCGTCTGAGTGACGACATCTCTCCGGTACCTGGTGTCGTGTTGAAAACGGACCAGCAGTTGTACGAATCCTGGGAAGTCATTCAGGCTTTTGTTTCAGCAGAAAATCGTGGCGCGCCCGTTACCGCCGAATTCCATCTTCAACTGTCGACTTCCCTGCCTCACATCGAAGTGTACAGCTTGACTCAAACAGGATGGGTTCAAGGAATCGCGCCCATGTTCGAGGAGTTGTATCTTTTTTCGGGGTTCCGTTTCCAGGGGCAGATTTTCAGCATTCAGGCTTCTTCTGAAAACTCGCCGATACTGAATCCCGGTACCTATTTGTTGAGCGCGGGTTTCTACGATTCTCGTGCGGGATTTCCCATCGGCCCTCCCTCTACGGTGACGATCCAGTTAAAGTGAGAACCCGGGAAGGTCCGGAAACGCGGCCGGTTGTTTTGGAGCACAAGTGGCCGGAACCAACCACCCGGCCCGCTCATTTCCCGAATGGATGATATGAATTCAGTAACTTAGGGCGGATTTAATGTTGGCATACGGATTGCTTTCTTAGTGTGCAAGACTCTTACCGTCTCAAATAATCCAAACGGGACGGGCCACAAGAAAGACTCCTTCCTCTCAAAAGTGGGTTCGCTGCAAAGCGCCAAACCCACTTTTGTTTTTCCTCCACAGCCCGGGTTCTTGCGCCAAGGCATTGAAAAGCATCCGGCCTCAAGTTACCATACGTCGACTATATTGGCTCCGGCCGTGGACTGGCTGTGTCGGCCATTCAGAGCGAAGCCCAGAGTCGAGGATCAGCATCACGTGTCGGCCCCACTCCACAAGAGGATTCACAGAATATTCATCCGGTGGAGCACACTTCTTTTCACATTACTTCTCATGATAGGGGCGCCTGCTTCCATCCAGGCCAAGACCCGTATCGCCGTCGTTATTTCCGAATCTATACGTCCTTATGTCGAGGCAGTGGAAGGTTTCATCGGCTCCGTTGAAGGAGAAGTTACCGAATATACACTGAAGGGGCCTCAAGACACTCGTCTGCCTGCGGAACTTCTGGATTCCGAATGGGACTTGGTCCTGGCCATAGGCCCCTATGCCACCCGCCTGCTGGATCGACTTCCGGATCGAGTGCCGAAACTCTATGCCATGGTGCTGTATCCCGAACGAGTAGTGCCGCCTGGTATGACCTTGTCCGGCGTTTCGCTCAATATACCACCCGACTTTCAGATCACCGCAATCAAGGATGCCCTGCCCAATATCCAATCTCTGGGAGTACTGTATGATCCGGAACATAGTGCGGAACTCGTCGAGATGCTGGACCGCTCAGCCAAGGACCACAATGTTCTGCTCAAACCCATCCGGGTGACTTCCAACAAGGAAATCAAGGACTCTTTGGGCCTGCATCTTCCCGACTTGGACGTTCTTCTGTTTATCCCGGATCCCACGGTTATTTCGGAATCCATCGTGACCTTCGCCATTAAAGAGGCTTTGAAGCATGGCGTGCCCGCAGTCGGGTACAATCGCTTTTTCCTGCGTGCGGGAGCTCTCATTGCACTCATCATCGACTATCGGAAAATAGGAGAGCAAGCGGGGGAATTGGCCCTTCAGATACTTCGGGAAGGACGAGCTTCATCCGCACCCCCTCCCATAACCGTGGAGATCAACCGCAATCTTGCCAAGAAATTCGGGTTTGTTCTAGGGAACAGCGAGCCTTACGGCTCCGGAGAAACCCCATGAGATTCCGTCCCGATCGGTTCATACGGGTCCGTCGGCCTTCCACCATTCTGACACGTATTTTGTCTTCCGTGGTTCTCTTGATTGCGGCCACGGGATTGCTGCTGGGACTTACCGGCGTCAACATCATCGAGGATTTCGCCCGGGAGCGATATGAAGAACGCATGGATTTTCTGGCCCGGCATTTGGCCGTCAATGCGGAACTGGGTCTTCTCATCGATGAGCCCAGCATGCTGGAGCGACTGGCGAACAACGTTCTGAGCGAAAAAGGGGTCGTCGAAGTGATCATCGAAGATCAGGTCGGCCGACCCGTGGTGAATGCGTTCAAGCAATCCGAACCCGGAGCCGCCCGGGTGAGTCGGCCGGTGACGATCACCGTTATGGATGAAGAAAACCTGATTTTCGAAGGAGGTATCCCCCACGACCGGATTCTACGCGAGGGTATCATCGGCACGATACATATCCTTTATACGGACCAGGAGCTGAAATCTCTGGTACAATCCCTTAAGCTCCGCTTCGTGCTGATCGCCTCCGGCGTATGCGCGTTGGGCGCCCTGCTCATGCTATTTATCGCCCGTTCTATCCTGGCGCCGTTGCGGTATTTGGTGGAGGCCAGCAAGCGCGTGGCCGACGGAGAACTCGACTTGGAAGTCCAGGGTGGGCATCTTAAGGAAACACAAAACCTTTCAAGATCCTTTAACACCATGCTGCGATCCATACGTCAAAGCCGGGAGGCGCTTAGGCAATCCTACGAGGAGTTGGCGCGCCAGAAAAACATGGCGGAAATCGGGAAATTCACCATGATACTTACCCACGAGTTCAAGAACCCCCTGGGGATCATCAAGGGGTCGTTGGCCATATTGAAGAAACCCGAGGTACCGCGGGAAACGCACCTTTTGATGATCCGATATATGGAGGAGGAGATCCAGCAGATCGACCACTTGATCGAAGAGTTTCTGATGTTCTCCAAGCCCAAGAAGCCGGACTTCAAGCTCTGCCGTTGCCACGATGTCATACAGCGGGTGGCGGAGAAATTTCGGGTGAGTCTGGGAACCCACGGTCCGCAAATCCGGGTGGAGCACGGTGACGATTTCCTCACATGCCTGGTGGATGAAACGTTGTTCATTCGCGCCTTGGAAAACGTCTTGAAAAACGCGGCGGAAGTCTCGGAGCCGAAGGGTATGATCTTGTTGAAATCTTATGCAGAAAATACCTCCTGGAAGGTGGAGGTCCTGGATGAAGGACCGGGGATTCCACCTGAAGCCAGGGAAGTCGTTTTCGAACCGTTCTATACCACCAAGGCCAAGGGTACGGGACTCGGCCTGGCAATCGCCGCCAATGCTGTTCAAGTCCATCAGGGTCACATCCAGATTGTAGAAGACCCCGGTGGAAGGACCAAATTTGTGATAAGAATGCCGTTGGCCTGCGAGACTTCGGCCTAACAGCCCGTTGATAAACCGTATTGCGGGCAGGCCGGTGCAAAACAATGAGATGCAAGGCGCGTGAATCCTGAGGAATGAAGCGTAGATACAGTGCGCCATAACGCCAGAGGATGAAGTGCAACACGGCAGATCGCGTTTTTCAACGGCCTGATAAGGAGGTGCTCATGGCACATATTCTGATCGTCGATGACGAAGAGAAGATGCGCCACATCTTGACTATTATGCTGGAACTGAAGGGGCATTCCGTGGATCAGGCCGGCGACGGAGAAGAAGCCCTCTCCTTGATCCAAAAGAGGCGCTACGACCTGCTCATACTGGATTTGAAAATGCCCAGGATGGACGGCATCACCCTGCACCGGCATGTCAAGAAAATTGATCCATCGCGTCCAGTCCTGTTCATAACCGCTTTCGGATCCGTGGATTCCGCTGTTGAGGTAATGCGTCAAGGGGCTTTGGATTACATTACCAAACCTTTCGAAGAGGAGCGCATTCTCCTGACCGTGGATCGGGCGGTCAAAATGTCTGAACTGCTCAGCGAAAATGAGGGACTCCGGAAGGAAATCGCCGAGAAAACAGGACTTTCGGACCTAATCTCCGTGTCCAAAGCCATGAAGCGCACCCTGGAGATGGCCCAAAAGGTAGCCCAGAAGCCGGAAACCACCGTACTGCTTACCGGCGAGTCCGGAACCGGAAAAGAACTCGTGGCCCGGTATATTCACTCCAACAGTCCCCGGGCCAAGGGCAGGTTTGTGGCCGTTAATTGTGCGGCCATCTCACCCAACCTGGTCGAATCCGAACTCTTCGGTCACGAAAAGGGTTCCTTTACCAGTGCCAGCTCACAGAAGATCGGCAAGTTCGAATTCGCCTCGGGCGGCACCCTGTTTCTGGATGAAGTGGGTGACCTTCAACTGGAATCCCAGGCCAAGGTGCTCCGAGCCTTGGAAGAAAAAACCTTTGAGCGGGTCGGCGGCAACAAGGCCATCACAGCGGAGGTGCGCGTCATCTGCGCCACAAATAAAGACTTGGCGTCCATGGTGGCGGACAAGCAGTTCCGAGATGACCTATACTATCGCATAAACGTGTTCCCGATTCACATACCTCCGCTTCGAGAACGGAAAGAAGCCATTGTGCGGCTGGCCGAACACTTCATAAACAGGTTTGCCCAGGAAATGCACACGCGTCCCCAACTGACCGAGGGCGCCAAAAGGTTACTCTACGATCATTCCTGGCCGGGAAACGTCCGGGAACTGGTCAACGCCATGGAGCGCGCCGTGATCCTCGTCGGCCGGGACTCCCTGATTACGGAAGAAACGCTCTCTTTTCTGACTCAGGTAACCGCAAAACCCTGTTCCATGACGATCCCCCTCCCGTCCGACGGACTGCGTCTGGAGGAGGTGGAACGAGATCTCGTACGGCAGGCGCTGGCCACAGCCAATAACAACAAGACCATAGCGGCCAGACTCCTGGGCATCAGTCGATCCAAATTTCGCAGAAAACTCAAGAATCTGATGGGAGAGTCCGAAGAGTGACGCTTTCCTGGTTTCCGTTCATTCAGTGGTTGGCGCGGGTCACATTGTTCAGCCTGGTTGCGCAAGGATTTCTGCTCGGAGCCTTGCAGGCCCAGGATTCCCGCTGGACGGACGCCACGTACCTGATGTTCGTGGGGGAAGATCTTTCCGTTCTCTCCATAGCCTCCAAACGAGAGGAGCGGGTCCGAGAGGCCCCCGCCCTCGCCAACGTAATTACGGGGCAGGACATCCTCCAATACGGCTTCCATACGATCGAGGAAGCCCTGTCCTCTGCGCCCGGTACCTACATCGCCCACCAGGATCGCAGTAGCCGGGCTTACTTCAGGGGCGTGCGGGACGCCACCTTGTTTCTGTTTGATGGAATTCCTTTCAGCAACGATTCCACGACCCAGGGAGCGCCCTTGGATCGGGAGCTTTCCCTATCCTGGGTCAAACGAATCGAGGTGATACGCGGACCCAGCTCGGTCTTGTGGGGCCCCGACGCATTCTCCGGGGTAGTCAATGTGGTTCCTCTCAAGGGAAAGGACCTCGCGGGTTTCGAGATGGGAACCTTCGCCGGCAACCCGGACAGTGCGGGCGGTTACGCTCAGTGGGGTAAAGCGGCATCGGGTTGGGACGCCATGATCAACGTGAACGGATCCACCAGTGGGAATTTCCGGGACAGGTTCCGCACCCGCACCGAGGATCCCGACCATCCCATCCGTGAGGGAACCGTACCGGACGATTATTTCGTGGAAGTAATCGCCGCATGCTCCTACTCGGACTGGCTGAACCTATCGGGACGATTTTCCGACTTCAAACACCACTATACACTCAATACCCAGCAGGGGCCCATGGAACCCAGTTTCCGCTCCAACCCCTTCAGCATGATCAAACTGGACCTGAAAACCGAAGTGGGGGGGGGTGATCTCCGATTTCACAGCTTCTTCAACTATTACAACGGAGCCATCAGAGAGGGCACGGATCATCTCTCCCAGGACAACAAATCATACCACTTTGAGTTGCTGTACGATCGCTCTTTCTGGCAGGACGGTCTGCTGACGCTGGGCACGTCCTTTAGACATAACGACGCCGTGGAAGAATTTCTATCCGCCGACCCATTCCAGGAATCAACTTCCGTACGAATCGACTACAATTCGAACCTGGTATCCTTCTTCGGTCAGCTTCGTCAGAAGTGGGATGCTTTCGATCTCTGGGTTGGAGGTCGATTCGACTCGCACAGTGAATACGAAGACAACCTCAGCTTTCGTGCCGGCACCACATGGCTCGCATCCGAATCCTTCACTTTGAAACTCCTCTTGGGAACGGCTTTCAGAACCCCGGCAAACATCCTGGCCACCCGCATTCTGGATCTGAAAGCGGAGCAGGTGCAGGGTATCGAACTGGCCGCTTACTGGACCGTCACCGACCAATTGGAGTTTCGTTCTTCGGTTTTTCACAATCGGCTCAAAGACTTGATACAACAGAATACCGAGGGCACGGTGACCAACCGTGACACGGAAAAGGTCGTCGGCATGGAGATCGAGGCTTCCTATCGCCCCTTCCCCTTTCTGAAATTCTTTGGGAACGCCACTCTTCTGGATTCCAGCGGGGACCCGGTTCAACTGGAGGGGTTCCGTGAAGACCGTTACGATCTTGGTCCGTCCGTTATGGCCAATCTGGGCACACATTGGAATATCAACGGACCGTGGAACGCCTCCTTGAGGCTTCGCTACTTGGGAGAACGGGAGGTGGCTCGTGTCGTTTTGGGCACGGATGAACGCCCCAAAGCGAACGACGTCCTGCTTCTCGACCTAAACTTGTACGCACGCGATCTTTTCCGCGATGGGCTCACGGCGGGGATCAAAGTGAACAATCTCCTGGATAGTCGCTACCGGGAACCGGGCAACTTCAATCTCATTGAAGGCGACCCGCTGACTTGGCGGCTCTACATGAGCTATCGGTTCTGAGCCGCACCGGCAATGCCCGAAGGATGCCTTTACGGCATGCCCCGGTGTGGAAACGATGCAACACCTTCATACGGAGGCCTGATCTCATGAAGAAGAAAAGGGGTTCCGGCATATCCGCAGCCATCGTGTTGATGCTTCTGTGCCTCGGCTGTTCCCGGCCCGCGGAGGAAGTGACCCTCCTCCGGCATGTCCCGCTGGATGGTCTGGAAGAAATCCTGACCCGCTCTCAGGTAGTTTGGGACGAGGATGTTTCCACGGACTCCGGAGGCTCTATCCGTATCCACGCCACGGGCCCCATGGTAGTGCGCCTGGTCGAAGTACCCATTGATGGAATCGACAACGCACGACTGATTTATCAAGCCCGGCTCAAGAGCCGGGAACTCGAGGGTCAGGCCTATCTCGAAATGCTCTGCGTTTTTCCCGATAAGGGCGAGTTCTTCTCTCGAGGACTGGATCGGCCCTTGAGCGGGACTACGGAATGGGTTACCGAGCAGACGCCTTTCTTTCTGAAAAAGAAGGAAGCGCCTTCCCTGGTAAAATTGAACTTGGTAGTGACGGGGAAAGGCGTCGTCTGGATCGATGACATCCGCCTGCTCCTGGCCCCATTGAACTGAGGTTCCGCCCGCGGGTTCCGATATGTCTCTCCGGTTCCGACTCACACTCGGTGGACCTGCGGAGAGGCTGCTCTCGGCCGGGTCGGAAAACGCTTCCCGGAAAAAACACGCAACAGCCCGTTGATAAACCGTATCGCGGGCAGGCTGGTGAAAAACGATGAGATACAAGCCACGCCGAAGGCGTGGGGCTAATCCTGAGGAATGAGGCCTACATACAAGTACGCCGCAATGACGAAGGATGAAACCCAACGCCGCAGATCGCGTTTTTCAACGGCTTGTTAAACGAGTTTGGAGCCCCGGAGAACGTATTCGGCGACCCGGTCCCCCACCTCCCGGGTCCCCATGCCCATAGCCCCCGCGTCCATGCTTTTCAGGTCTTCTTTCACGACCTTACCAACGGCGTCATGCACTCTTCGCCCCGCCTCATCGAGAGACAGGTGCTCAAGCATCATCTGAGCCGCGCAGATAGCCGCCAAGGGATTGATCACGTTCTTTCCGGCATACTTGGGAGCACTCCCGCCGATGGGTTCGAACATGGATACGCCCTCGGGATTGATGTTCCCACCGGCAGCCAGCCCCAGGCCCCCTTGAATGATGGCCCCCAGATCCGTAATGATGTCGCCGAACATGTTGTCCGTTACGATCACATCGAACCATTCCGGGTTCTTGACCATCCACATACAGATCGCATCCACATGGGCGTAATCGGTGGCCACATCGGGATACAGCCCAGACATTTCCGTAAAGGCCCGTTTCCATAAGTCAAACGCATACGTAAGCACATTGGTTTTGCCGCACAACGTGAGTTTCTTACGTTCCCGGCGCTTCCGGCAAAATTCGAAGGCGTACCTGAGACAACGGTCAACGCCTTTCCGAGTATTGATGGATTCCTGTACCGCAACCTCGTCCGCTGTTCCTTTGCGGAGAAACCCTCCGCCGCCGGTGTACAATCCTTCAGAATTCTCCCGCACCACGACGAAGTCGATATGCTCCGGTCCCTTGTGCTTGAGCGGAGTATCCACCCCGGAAAGCAGCTTTACCGGTCTGAGGTTGACGTAAAGATCCAACTCAAACCGCATCTTCAGGAGGATTTCTTTTTCCAGTATCCCCGGTTCCACCGCAGGGTGTCCGATGGCTCCCAACAGGATGGAATCGAATTCCCGGAGTTCCAGAAGGGCCTGCTGCGACAGCAACTCCCCATTCCTCAGGTATCGCTCCCCCCCTAAGTCAAAGGGATGGAACTTCAGCGTGAAATCGGAAACCTTCTCCACCGCGCTCAAGACCTTCAGCGCTTCGGCCACCACCTCAGGACCCGTTCCGTCCCCGGGTATTACGGCGATTTCATACAAATGTTTCATGGCTCTGTTCAATCCTTCCCATAGGATCGGATTTCCGCCCGCGAACCCAGGCATACGCGGGGTCTCCGATGCCACGTTTCTTCGTGTCCCACCCGCACGAAACCATTATGCGCATTGGGCTTTCAGGAAGTCCGGAACCACGTTTCCCGGTTACCCAGAGAAACGCCTGTTCTCGGCTCAGACATGGATCGCCCGGGTTCCGGCCACACGAAAAGCGCTTTCACCGCGTGTGAAAGCGCTACCGGTATACCCCACTTCATCTCCAGCACCCGCTTACTCCCGCTTGAGCGAAGGGCGCTTTACCAGCCCGTTGATAAACCGTATTGCGGGCAGGCTGGTGAAAAACGATGAGATGCACGGCGCGCGAATCCTGAGGAATCAGGCGTACAACCAGTACGCCGCAATGACGAAGGAGGAAGGCGCAACACAGCAGATCGTGTTTTTCAACAGCCTGTTACGCAACGCTACTTCTGAAGCCACCCCATCATGGATCTAAGCTTCTTTCCGACCGTCTCAATGGGATGTTCCCGGCTGCGCCTACGAAGTGCATTGAACACGGGGCGGTTGGCCATATTCTCCAGAATCCATTCTCGGGCGAATTCTCCTGATTGAATTTCCTCCAGTATGAGTTCCATCTCTTCCCGTACTTCCGGACCGATGATCCGGTCGCCGCGGGTGAGATCCCCATATTCCGCCGTATCGCTGATGCTGTAGCGCATATGACCGATTCCACCCTCGTACATGAGATCCACGATCAACTTGAGTTCGTGCAGGCACTCGAAATAAGCGATCTCCGGGGCGTATCCCGCATCCACCAGTGTCTCGAAACCCGCCTGCACCAAGCTGGTAACCCCTCCGCACAGCACCGCTTGTTCTCCGAACAGGTCCGTTTCCGTCTCTTCCCGAAACGAAGTCTCGATCACTCCCGCCCGAGCCGCACCGATGCCCGCGGCATAGGCCAGGGCCAATTTCATCGCTCGGCCGGTATAATCCTGATGAACGGCCACCAAGGAAGGAACGCCTGCACCCCGCTCATACTCCCTCCGGACCAAGTGACCGGGTCCCTTGGGAGCGACCAAAGCCACGTCGACGGTTTCGGGTGGTTGGATCTGCCCGTAATGAATGTTGAATCCGTGTGAAAACAGGACCATTTTCCCCTCGGTCAGACCCGGCAAGATCTCCTCTCGATACAACTGGGCTTGAACCTGATCCGGAACCAGGATTTGAATCACCTGCGAAGTCTCCACGGCATCGGCCACCGAGAGGGGTTCGAAACCGTACCCTTTGGCTTTTTCATATCCCGGGCCGAAGGGTTTCTGACCGACGACCACTTCCACTCCACTGTCTCTGAGATTGAGCGCCTGGGCATGTCCCTGGCTCCCGAATCCGATAACGGCCACTCTTTTGCCTTTGAGCAAACTCAGATCTGAATCCGCATCGTAGTAAATCTTCATTTCTTGATTCCTTTCTTGCTCCGGGCCATGGCAATCACACCCGTTCTGGCGATCTCCAACTTGCCGAGTGGGTTCAAAAGGTCCAGAAGCGCCTCGATTTTTCCCCGATTACCCGTCACCTCGATGGTATAGTCATGAGGCGAAACATCCACGATCTTGCATCTGAAAATGTCCACGATCCTTAGGACCTCGGCCCGGTGTTCCGGCGGGGTCCTGGCCTTTACCAAGGCCATTTCACGTTCCACGCAGTCCGTTCCGGTGAAGTCGATTACTTTAACCACATTGATCAGTTTGCGCAACTGTTTGTTGATCTGCTCCTGAATCTGGGCATCCCCCACGGAGATCAGAGTGATGCGGGACAGTTTGGGATCCAGGGTTTCGGCCACATTCAGACTATGGATATTGAATCCACGGCCGCTGAAAAGTCCCGCTACTCGGCTGAGTACACCCGGTTCGTTGCCGACCAGAATGGATATGGTATGCCTTTCTTCCTGGCTCATCCTCATATCTCCACTCGCTTCGAAGGCGATCACACGAGAATCATGTCCTTCAACGAACCGCCCGAAGGCACCATGGGGTACACGCTTTCTTCCCGGTCCACATGGAAGTCCATCACCACCGGCCGGTTCAGATGGAGAGCTTGACGCAGCAATGGTTCCACCTCCTCCGGACGACGCGCTCTCAAGCCGACCGCACCGTAGGCTTCCGCCAGCTTGACGAAATCCGGCGAAGTACTTATGTCCGTAGCCACATACCTGCGATGTTTGAACAGCTCCTGCCACTGGCGAACCATGCCCAGGTATCCGTTGTTCAATATGGCCACCTTTACGGGGAGATTGTACTGCACTGCCGTAGCCAGTTCCTGGATATTCATTTGAATGCTTCCATCCCCCGCGATGTCCACCACCGTCCGCTCAGGACATGCCACCTGCGCGCCGATGGCCGCCGGCAGACCGAAACCCATGCATCCGAGCCCACCCGAAGTCACAAGACTGTTGGGATGGGAAAAATGGTAATACTGGGCCGCCCACATCTGATTTTGACCTACCTCCGTGGTGATGACCGCCTCCCCGCGAGTAAGTTCGTAGATCTTCTCAATAACGAACTGCGGTTTGATTACTCCGGCTTCCTGCCCGTATGCCAACGGTTGGGTATCCTTCCAGGTTTGAATCAGTTCTCTCCAGGAACAGCGTCGTTCCGCGATATCCCGCCAATCTTCCCCCTTCAAGAGTTCCAACAGGTATCTCAACGCCACCTTGCAGTCCCCCACGATAGGAATATCCACCGAGATGTTTTTGCTGATGGACGTGGGATCGATGTCGATATGAATGATCCGGGCATGAGGCGCAAACCCGTCGACCCTTCCCGTCACCCGGTCGTCGAATCGGGCTCCCACACTAATCAACAGGTCGCATTCACTCACCGCCATGTTGGCCCGATATGTACCGTGCATCCCCAACATACCCAACCACAATTCATGGGTGCCCGGGAACCCTCCCAGTCCCATAAGAGTGGTCGTCACCGGGGCCTGGATCATGTTCGCCAAACAGGTCAATTCCTCGGATGCTCCGGCGAGAATCACTCCCCCTCCTCCGAACACCACCGGTTTCTCCGCTTTGAGGATCAGCTGAGCGGCACGGCTCAACTGTCCCTTGTGGGGCTCGTACGTGGGATTGTACCCTCTCATTTCCGCGGGTGCAGGCATGACAAAGTCCGTTTCCGCCGCGAACACATCTTTGCACAGGTCAACCAGAATAGGACCCGGACGTCCGGAACGAGCCAGGAAGAAGGCTTCACGGATCACCCGAGCCAGATCGGAAACATGTTTCACCAGATAATTATGTTTGGTGCAAGGCCTTGTAATCCCAACGATATCTACTTCCTGGAAGGCGTCATTGCCGATGAGATGACTCGGAACCTGCCCTGTGAACACCACAAGAGGGATGGAATCCATGTAAGCCGATGCAATGCCGGTCACCGTATTCGTGGCGCCGGGACCGCTTGTCACCAAACATACGCCCGTCTTGCCCGAAGTCCTGCTGTACCCGTCGGCCGCGTGTACCGCAGCCTGTTCATGCCGGGTGAGTACGTGTCGGATGTTATACTCGGGCATGGCGTCATACACGTCGATGACCGCTCCACCCGGGTATCCGAACACTACCTCCACTCCTTCATCCATGAGCACTTCGAAAAAAACCTGCGCACCGGTTCTTCGAACGGGTTTCGCCAGGCGGATGGGTTCCTCGATTGGGGCTATTCTCGCGTGTAATGCAGCCATGACCTATTCCTTCCTTACTCAAACGTTCCACCATGGATAAGGTGGTCACTTCCGAAGCACCGCTCCCGTCGAAGCGGAAGTCACCGAGCGGGCATACCGTTCCAAAACTCCTTTGCAGACTCTTGTGGGAGGCGTCCAGGTTCTCCGGCGGGTCTCGATCTCCGAATCGCTTAGCACGAGACGAATGGATTTTTCCGGAATATCGATATCGATGGTGTCTCCTTCCCGAACCAATCCCAAAAGACCTCCTTCCATGGCTTCCGGACTGATGTGACCGATGGAGGCCCCTCGGGTGGCTCCCGAAAACCTTCCGTCCGTGACCAAGGCCACCGAAGCGTCCAGTCCCATGCCCGCCAGAGACGAAGTGGGAGTGAGCATCTCCCTCATACCCGGTCCGCCGCGGGGACCTTCGTAGCGGATTACGACAACATCCCCCGGACGTATCTTCCCGGCCAATATGGCTTCCGTCGCCGACTCCTCGCCTTCGAAAACCCGCGCCGGTCCCCGGTGCCGGAGCATGCTTTCCGCAACGGCCGACTGCTTCACCACGCATCCTTCGGGGGCCAGGTTGCCGAATAATATCGCAATACCGCCTTGTTCCGACAACGGACTTTCTATCCGCCGGATTACGGAGCCGTCCGCTCGGGAAACACCGGCGAGATTCTCCCTTACGGACCTCCCGGTCACCGTCAAGGCGCCTTCATCAATCAAGCCCTTGGCTGCCAATTCTTTCATCACCGCAGGAATTCCGCCGGCCCGATACAGATCTTCGATATGGTGGGTCCCCGCAGGACTCAGAGAACACAATTTGGGAGTACGCCCGCTGACCCGGTTCACTTCCTTCAAGTCGATCCGAAGACCGCACTCGTGAGCCACAGCGGGAAGATGCAGCAGAGTGTTTGTGGAACATCCAAGCGCCATATCCACCGCGAGTGCATTAAAGAAAGCGGATTCGGTCATGATTTTGGAGGGCGTCAGCTCAGCCTCCCATAAACGAAGGATCTGCATGCCCGCCGACTTGGCCAGTCGAAGCCGCTCCGAGTAGACGGCGGGGACGGTCCCGTTTCCCGGAAGCGCCATTCCCAGGCTCTCCGTAAGACAGTTCATGGAATTGGCCGTAAACATGCCCGCACAGGATCCACACGTAGGACATGCCTCCATTTCCAAACGAGCCAATTCCGCTTCCTCCATCTTTCCGGACCGGACGGCCCCCACCGCCTCGAACACCTGGGCGAGATCAACGGCTTTACCCTGATGAATTCCCGCCAACATGGGGCCTCCGCTCACCACAATACAGGGAAGATCCAACCGCGCGGCCGCCATGAGCATTCCGGGCACGATCTTGTCGCAATTGGGAACCAGCACCAGGGCATCCAGGGCATGCGCCTGCGCCATGATTTCCACCGAATCCGCAATCCATTCCCGGCTGATCAGGGAATAACGCATCCCTTCATGGTTCATGGCGATGCCGTCGCATACGCCTATGGTGCCGAACGTGACGGGAGTCCCGCCGGCCATGTAAATCCCCGCTTTTACCGCATCCACGACCCGGTCCAGATGCATATGCCCGGGAACGATGCTGTTGACCGAATCCGCAACTCCCACCAAGGGGCGCCGCAACTCCTCGTCGGTGCATCCCAGAGCCCTGAAGAGTGCGCGATGGGGGGCCCGTTCGATCCCCTCCTTGACTTTGCGGCTTCGCATGACCGTCATGTTCCTCTCCTTCTATCTGAATCTTCCGATTTTTGCCTTCGGTCGCCCAACGTATCCTACGATCATGACATTACGGTTTCATTCGGAATGGTTCTGAAATCCGAGTCACGTCGGAATCCCCGTACGGTCGCCGGACCCCCGCTTCGCCATTTTGTATCTGCGAATATAAGGAACGAGACCGCCTTCTGAAATCAACTCGAGCATGAAGGCGGGAATGGGTTGAGACGGGTATTTCTCGTTTCGAGTTTCATTGAAGATGACGCCCTCTTCCACCTCCAGAACAAGCACGTCCCCCGCACAAACCGAGCGGGCGGCTTCCGGAGACTCGATCAGAGGCAAACCGATGTTGAAGGCGTTCCGGTAGAAAATCCGCGCAAAACTCTGAGCCACCACGCAGGAGATTCCCGCACCCTTAATAGCCAGGGGAGCATGCTCCCGAGACGATCCGCAACCGAAGTTGGCGCCTGCCACGATAATATCTCCGGGATGAATCCGATCCGCAAAGTCCGGAAACACATCGTGGAAACAGTGCCGCGCCAGATAGGAAGAATCGCTTTCCGTAAGAAAACGCGCCGGTATGATTACATCCGTATCAACATGATCCCCGAATGTCACTGCCTGCCCTTTCAGTCTCACATTCCGCTCCCATTCGCTTGGTTTTTCCTGTAATGACCACCATGCTTTTCTCCGGGTCTACGAAACTCCCTTCCACGGAGCCGGTTTCGACGCCGTCCGGCGTGAAGCGCTCACAGGTCCTTCGGACTGCCGATATGTCCGAGCACGGCCGAGGCGGCGGCCACGGCCGGATTGGAGAGATATACTTCGCTTTCGGGATGCCCCATCCTCCCCAGAAAATTCCGGTTGCTGGTGGACACGGCCCGCTCCCCCTTGGCGAGAATCCCCATAAAACCGCCCAGGCAGGGGCCGCAGGTGGGCGGTCCGATGACCGCCCCCGCGTCCAGAAACGTTCGCAGAAGCCCCTCATCCAAAGCCTGTCGATACACGGCCGGAGAACCGGGTATGACGATCATCCGAACCCGGCGATCCACTCTCCTTCCATCTAAAACCCCCGCAGCGCACCTCAGGTCTTCAATCCGGCCGTTGGTGCAGGACCCCACAAAGACCTGATCGATGGGTACGACGCCCGCTTGCGAAACGGGGCGTGCGTTGTCGGGGGAGTGAGGAAACGCCACCTGAGGTTCGATATCATTCACTCGTATGGCGATTACCCGTTCGAATTCCGCGTCAGGATCGCTGACATGGAATCCGCCCTTTCGGCGGGATCGTTCCGCCACATAGGCACGGGTAATCTCGTCCGGGGCGATGATTCCGTTCTTCGCCCCCGCCTCCACGGCCATGTTAGCCATGGTCAAACGCTGTTCCATGGAAAGTGAAGAAATGACGGATCCTGAAAACTCCAGGCTCTGATACCGGGCCCCTTCCACTCCGATGAGACCGATCGTATACAGGATCAGGTCCTTGCCCTGCACCCAGGGCTGAAGAACTCCTTCGTACTCGATTTTTACGGTGGAGGGCACCTTCAACCAGATTTCCCCCGTAGCAAGCACCCCACCCAGATCCGTGGAGCCCACTCCGGAGGAAAACGCTCCCAATGCGCCATACGTGCAGGTATGACTGTCGGCGCCGATCACCAGATCACCGGGAAGCACCAGCCCCTTCTCCGGCAACAAAACGTGTTCGATGCCAACCTCCCCCACCTCGTAGAAGTGCTCGATACCCTGTTCCCGAACAAACTCCCGCATGATCCGAACCTGTTCGGCGGAGGCGATATCCTTATTGGGCACGAAATGGTCTTGGATCATGGCCACCTTGGAAGGATCAAACACCTTCCCGGCCCCGATCTCGCGAAAAACCTTGATGGCCAAGGGAGCCGTGATGTCATTGGCCAGGGCCAAGTCCACCCGGACCTCGATCAAATCACCGGGGGTCACCCGTTCCTTTTGAGCATGATCCGCAAGAATGTGTTCCGTTATCGTCATAGCCATGGTCGGTGGATCCTTTACAGTCCGGGGGAAACAGAGGGATTGGCCCGCAGGTACGCCAGCCGATTCAGGCCGTTCAGGAAGGCCTTGGCGCTCGCCGTGATGATATCCGGGTCCGCCCCCTTGCCCAAAGCAACACGGCCGTTCTCCTGCAACCGCACCGTCACCTCCCCTTGGGCATCCATACCGCCGGTGATGGCATTCACCGAAAACCGCAACAATTTAGCGTCGCATCCCGTCAGCTTGATGATGGTATTATACGTGGCGTCGATGGGACCGACCCCGAAGCCGGCGCCCTGTCGCACCTCGCCGTCCACCTCCAACTGAACCGTTGCCGTGGGAACGGCCACGGATCCGCTGATGACGTTCAGATACTTGAGTTTAAAATGGTCCGGCACCCTCAGAAGTTCCTCCGCCACCAGGACCTCGATGTCCTCGTCCACGATCTCCTTGCGTTTGTCCGCCAATTCCTTGAAACGAACGAACAGCCTGTCCAGCTCCTCGGATTGCAGCTCGTAACCCATCAGCTCAAGCCGCTTTTTGAAAGCATGCCTTCCGGAATGCTTTCCCATGACCAGGATATTGCTGTCGAGCCCGATGTCCGAAGGCTTCATAATCTCATAGGTGGCTACATGCTTGAGTACTCCGTCCTGGTGAATGCCCGCCTCGTGCGCAAAAGCGTTGGCCCCAACGATCGCCTTGTTGGGTTGGACCACAATGCCCGTGATCATGGAAACCAGCCGACTGGTCGGATAGATCAACCTCGTATCGACGCCGGTGACATATCGGAGACGGTCCTGCCGGGTGCCGAGAGCCATGACGGTCTCCTCCAAGGATGTATTCCCGGCCCGTTCTCCGATACCGTTCATAGTGACTTCCATCTGCCGGGCGCCGTTTTGAATCCCGGCCAGAGTATTCGCCGTGGCCATTCCCAAGTCATTGTGACAATGAATACTAATCACGGCTCCACCTATGTTCGGCACATGTTCACGGACATATTGAACAAGGTGTCCAAACTCCTCCGGAACCGAATATCCTACCGTATCGGGAATGTTCACCGTGGTCGCACCCGCTTCAATCGCCGCCTCAAACACTTTGCACAAAAAATCGCGATCCGATCTCGTTGCGTCCTCGGCCGAAAACTCCACGTTGTCCGTAAACCCCTTGGCGTATCGCACGGCTTCCACGGCCCTCCGGATCACTTCCTCGCGGCTGCACTTCAACTTGTATTCCATGTGAATATCAGAAGTGGCGATGAAGGTGTGAATCCTTGGGTGGGCCGCATCCTTGATGGCGTTCCAGGCGCGATCCAGATCCTCTTTCCCGGTGCGCGACAGACCCGCAATCTGACAGCCCCGGATCCTCCCCGCAATCTCCTGGACCGCGTTGAAATCGCCTTCCGATGCAGCGGGAAAACCCGCCTCGATGATGTCCACTCCCAGTTTTTCCAATTGCCGGGCCAGTCTCAGTTTCTCCGCGGCATTCATACTGGCCCCCGGGGATTGTTCCCCGTCTCGCAATGTAGTGTCAAAAATATATACGCGTTCCGACATGGTGTTCTCTCCTGATCCATAGTATTTGTTGGTAAGGGATAACGCAACCGGAAAGAAACACCTAGAGCGCCTGCCGAGGAACCGACAACACCTGATCCGGTTCCACGGCAGTAACCTCTCCATGCTCTTGAACAGGTCTATTCATACTCGACTCCTCAAAATCTGTACCAGGTTCTTTGCTAAGCTTGTATTGCAGGCTGTCCACCAGAGCTCGCCAGCTGGCATCAATAATATTAGTAGATACGCCGATTGTGCTCCACATATCCTTCGAATCCCTGGATTCAATAAGTACTTTTACACGCGCGGAGGTTCCCTCGGTTCCTTCAATCACCCGTACTTTATAGTCCACCAGATTCATCTCGCGGATCTGCGGGAAGAAGGTGTGCAACGCTCTTCGAAGCGCATTGTCCAATGCATTCACCGGACCGTCGCCCTCTGCGGCCGTAATCTCTTGTTCCCCTCCAACGGATATTTTGACCGTCGCATGGGAAGTGGCTTCCCGGTCACCGTTCTTTTCAATGGTGACCCGGAAGTGTTCCAGACAGAAAGGCTCCACAAACCTGCCGGTGGCTTTCTTAACCAACAACTCGAAGGAGCCTTCCGCCGCTTCGAACTGATACCCTTCGTCTTCCAATCTCTTGATTTCCTGTACGATCTTTCTGCCGTCCATGCCGTTGCCGTCCAACGAGAGTCCCAGTTCGCCGGCCTTATAAACAACGTTGCTTTTTCCGGAAAGATCGGAAATGAGCACCCTCCGTCGATTTCCAACCCGGGCCGGGTCGATGTGTTCGTAGGCGGACGGGTCTTTCATGACGGCGCTGACGTGTATGCCCCCCTTGTGTGCGAATGCGCTTTTCCCGGCAAAAGGCCTCTGCGTGTTAGGCGGTTGATTTCCCAGGTCGCTCACATAATGGGACAGATCCGTCAGACGGGCCAAACCCTCGGCCGACACGCACTCGTATCCCATCTTCAGCTGCAAGTTTGCAATGACGGCGATTAAGTCAGCATTTCCGCAACGTTCTCCATAACCGTTCACCGTGCCCTGAACCATGGAAGCGCCTTCCATAACCGCGGCCAACGTATTGGCAACCGCCAGACCGCAATCGTTGTGCGCGTGGATGCCCAAAGGAACTCGGAACTCCCGGTACACCCGCCGGACGATTTCGGTGATTTCGTGAGGCAGACTGCCGCCGTTCGTGTCGCACAGCACCAGTACCTCGGCGCCTCCCCGCCGAGCGCTCTGCAAGGTGCGCAGCGCATACTCGGGATTTCGCTTGAATCCATCGAAGAAATGCTCCGCGTCATAGAACACCCGGCGCCCTCGATCCGCCAGGAAGCTTAGGGTATCCGAAATCATGGCGCAATTTTCTTCCAGAGAAATGCCCAGGATCTGGTTTACATGGAAGTCCCAGCTCTTGCCGAACACGGTGATCACGGAAGCACCGCAATCCAGAAGGGCCTCTATGTTTTCATCCCGTTCCGGATGAATTCCGGGCCGGCGAGTGCTTCCGAAGGCCACGATGCGTGCATGACTGAAAGGAAACCGCCCGGCCATCTCGAAAAAACGACGATCCCTGGGATTGGATCCCGGCCACCCGCCTTCGATATAGTGGAACCCCATGTCGTCCAGGCGGCGCGCCACGCGCACCTTGTCTTCGGCGGAAAAATTCACCTGCTCCCCCTGGGTTCCATCCCGCAATGTAGTGTCGTACACTTCGACATGAGCCGGCATCTGCGCCTCCCAAAAAGCGAAATCCGTTACCAGGGAACCTGATAACGGATTTCTTGTTTTTCTATCTTAACCGATCCTAAGTCATCAGGCCCCCGGTATGTCCGCTCCTAAGAATGAGGATAATCAGAGATACCCCTACATTTTCGGGTACGCTGACTACACTGAGGCTGGCGGATCGGTTCTTCATTCTTTTCACTTCCCCATTGGATTTGTTGATCATAAGATCACGGATAACGGATGTCAAGAGAATTTTTCCCCACACGCTCCCGCACCGCCTACGGCAAGCCGCACAGCCGCTCCCGGTCGACGACCGAAGAACGATTCACCGGAAAAATCGCACCGGGTATCGTTGTCAGGGTCGCTTCTTCTCCTTACGAAAACGCCGGCCTCCTCTAAAGGAATTCCGCCCCGAGGCGTGCTGATCCAGCGCCTTCTGGAAATCACGCCAGAATGCGTCACCCTTCCCCGATGACCAGCCCAGGATGTGAGCCAACATGGACGCGGGTTCAAACACCGGACTCCGGTAGAGTCGCAGCCATCCTTTCCCCAGACGCAGGTTCTCCGGGTCTGAAAAGAGCACCCAATAGGTGAAAAGGATTCTTGCCGTAACACTGCGTACCGCCTTGGGAATGTTCAGGCGGACCCCGGGAGGCGTCAGGAATTCCAGAATTCGAGTCGCCGTATCCCCTCCTCCCGGAGCTCCGTCCAGATGCTTCCGTACCGGCCAATAGAACACCACGGCCCATAGCAACGCATCCGTGAAGACCTCGGAGGCCCGTTCGGCGCGAAATGCATCCAGCGCATCCAGCGTGTTCCCGAACTCCGCCGGGAGCCGGCCGGAATCATCCCGGCAGCTCTGTAATTCCGGCAACAGGCGCGAAAGAAGACCTGCTTGTTCCATATATTCATACCCCCTCCGAACTCCGGGTTTCCTCATGAACCGGAGCAAGTCCTCATGAATTCGGGAGGCCGGACACAACAATACCCGCGGGGCATGAATCCTCATTTGGTTCCACGTATGCTCTTCGATACGAAATCCCAAGTGTGCGGCAAAGCGTATCCCCCGAAGAATACGTATGGGATCTTCCTGGAAACGAACATCCGGATCTCCTATCGACCGGATGATCCCATTTCTCAGGTCCTCCAATCCGCCCACGTAGTCAATAATCGAGAAGTCGGCAATATTGTAGTACAAAGCGTTGATCGTAAAATCCCGTCTCAGAGCATCTTCCTCAGGGGTCCCGAACGTGTTGTCCCGCCGGAGTAACAAGGCATTGTCGCAAACCTCCCGCCCCGGTTCCTGATGTTCAGGATCCGTCTCGCGGCGGAAAGTGGAGACTTCAACCACTTTTCCACTCTTGAAGACAACATGCACCAGACGAAAACGCTTCCCTACAAGCCATGAATTGGAGAAAATTCTCTTTACCCGATTCGGATGCGCATCCGTGGCCACATCGAAATCTTTCGGAACAAAACCCAGAAGCAGGTCCCTCACGCCGCCACCGCACAAGTAGGCGACCTGTCCTTGGTTTCTCAAGCGATACAATACCTTGAGAACCTCCTCATCCATCATTTTTCGGGAAATCGGGTGTTCGCTCCTGGGAACGATCCGAACGGAAGAAGACGGGGGACACACTCCGGAGTCCTGCGGGTTGGATTCACCTTCCTGTAGAGACGGCATATTCATGGCTTCGATACGATCATTTTTTCGTAATTTACAGTGTTGTTAGGCAGTTGTCAAGTTCCATCACAAGGCCGCGGGTCCTCCCCGGCCGAGATCCGCCGCCCGGACCCCTACGAGCATCCACTCGCTTGCCTTCAACACCCGAATGGTATACATAGACTGACGACCTCGTTCTCGGAGTACGAAGCAACCCGATCGTGAAGCCGTGAAACGAGGCTCTCCGAGTCATTCATCCACGGTCCTTGCACCATGAGATCGTTTTCAGGAGTCCGATTCATGTCCATTGCAAATATTGAGGCTGCGTTGGAAGATATCCGGCAGGGCGACATGGTCATCCTGGTGGACACACCCAATCCCAATAACGCAGGGGAACTTGTCATGGCCGCCGAACGCGTGACACCGGAGGCCGTCAACTTCATGACCACCCACGCCCGAGGTCTGCTCACCATGCCCTGCGACGCTGAATGGATCGAAAAACTTCAATTGCCCCTCATGACAGGAAGGGATACCAGTCTCGAACCCGCCTTCACGGTCTCCATCGAGGCCAGGCGGGGGGTCTCCACCGGGATCTCGGCTGCCGACCGCGCAACAACCATTCTCACCGCCGTTGCCGACCACGCGAGGCCGGAGGACCTGATTCAACCCGGGCATATCTTCCCGATCCGGGCGCGACGAGGCGGCGTGTTATTCAGGACGGGACATACGGAAGGCGCCGTAGACCTGGTCCGTCTGGCCGGGATGAAGCCGGTGGCGGCGATGTGTGGAATCTTGGACGACCAGGGAGAAATGGCTCCTTACGAAGAACTCCGGTCCTTCGCCCGGAAACACCGCCTCCGGTTGGTTTCCATAGCGGACATCATCACCTATCGGCTTCAAAAGGAGTCTTTCGTCCTTCGCGCCGCAAGCACGAAACTGCCCACCCTGTACGGAGAATTTGAAGCCATCGCTTACGAAAACCAGCTCGATCGACAACAACATCTGGCGCTAATCAAAGGCGACATTCGACCCGACTTGGAGATTTTGGTTCGAGTACACACGGAATGCGCACTGGGCAACGTATTCCGGAGTTATCGTTGCGACTGCGGAGAACAACTGGAGGCGGCCATGCGGAGGATCCAACAAGAAGGCCGGGGAGTCCTTCTGTACCTGCACAAGGAGGGCCGTTACCAGAACCTCGTTCGAAAGGTGAAGGCCTACCAGCATGAAGACGAGCGCAGGGACTGGGAAGAACCCCACCAACAGGAAAGTGAAGCCATCTTCCGCGAATTCGGCATCGGTGCTCAAATCTTGGTGGATTTGGGGATTCGTAAAATGAAATTGCTGACCAACAGCTCCAAGAAGATCGTCGGGTTGGAAGGATTCGGCCTCGAAGTGACCGAACGAATCCCCTTGGAAATTCACCCCTCACCGGACACCGAGTTTCAGAGACGAAGCTGCGGATACCTGAGCAAGCTCATGGATGCCGTGGAACGCCATCAGTAGAAAAAACACCCGTGATGAACACCATTTCAGCAGGCTGTTCAAAAACGATGAGATGCAAGGCGCGCGAATCCTGAGGAATGAGGCGCACCAGTACGCCGCAAGAACGAAGGATGAAGCGGAACGCAGCAGATCGCGTTTCTCAACAGCCTGCCATGCATCGCTTCAAACCGACGATCCCATCGTTTCTTCGGACTGGAGGCCCTCCAACTCCACGGCTCCCTGTCTCAATCGCATCAGGGTGTTTTTGAGTTCCTGTTCATACTCCCCCAGCAGATCACCCACTTCCGCCTTGTATCGGCCCAGAAGCAAGCCGCAGAATTGCTCGATCCGCGCATCCAGCGACCGGAGCGTGGCCCGGGCAAGAATACCCGCCAGAACCGCTTCCATCAGCAGAAAACTCAACAAGGCCACGATGCCCTTGGGTTGAAAGAGCGAGAAAAACACTCCGGACAGCATCTGGAAGAGAAGTCCGATGCTGGGTTGCCCGCCAAACTGCTGCACCAGGCGAGGATCCATGAGATACAGAACCAGCAGCAGCAATGGCGCCCAAAGTGTAACCCGGTTTTTCAGCAAGCGGAGCCGCCAACGCCAACCGGACGGAGGCCCGGAGGAAGCCCATGCGTGAATCCGCGCAGTCCAGTCATCGCGAACACCTTGAAGCCTTTGGGGAAGCTCATGGGCATCGGTCGAACCCCGCCACGCGCCTTCCGGCAAAGGGAACCGCGCCAGGGACGCCATGGCTCGATTCCGGGCCGTCTCGATCTTGTTGACCAGGCCTTTCATCAGATCGTCATCCAGGAACAGCAAACGCCCCATCCCTTCCTGCCTGCGAAATCGAAGGGCCGTCTGAAAAGACATCATCCCCTTGAGGAGACCCGTAACCAACCCCCCGTGTTTTTCCCTGCCCAACCACAGGGACCGAAGCGCCGAACGGGTGGAGTGATCCAGACTCACTTCAGCCAGCAATCCACCGGCGGTGCGGATATCCTCGAAATCCTTTTCCAGTCTTTGCTCCGTCCCGGACAACGTCTTGAGGAGATCCCGGAGAGGCGTGGTTCCACGGACCTCGCGAATAACCGACTGAAGCTCCTGCTCCACGTTGGCCAACTTGATGGCCCGGACTTCCTTATCCTTTCGCGCTCGAAAGAGCGTGTCCCGGAACCGCGGAAAATCACCCGCACCGGCGCGGCGCTCCAAGGCCCGCAGAGCGGACATGGCATAAATCTCCGGTTCGGGTACACCCCAACGCTTCAGATTATTCCGCAGGTCGTCAACCACCGCGGCGATCTTGGATTCATCCGGCTCACCATCGCCGCCGATGAGCAGATCCGTCTTGTTCAGGGCGAAGAAGAAATTCCCCGGGTGGTGGGGACTCCGCCGAAGAACATCCAAAAACGCCTGGTCCGCGTATTTTTCCGGAGTCGTCACCCAACACACCACATCCAGCCTTCCCAAAAATCCCAAAACTCTTTCTCGATTTTGCTCCATGATGCTGTCAAAATCGGGAAGATCATACAGAACGAGATTGCGTATGGATTCTCTGTCATGAGTCCGATGCGGCTGGATAACCAAATCGCTTTCCAGGTCGTCCCAAACCTGCTCCCGATGGCGGTAGACCACAATTCGGTCCGTGTGCGGCCTTCGATCCGATGCGGAGGAAATCTCATCCTCGGCCAACGCGTTGATGAGAGTGGACTTGCCCACACCGGTGCCACCCAACAACCCGACGTGCAATGGTCCGGCACAACCGGAAAGACGTTCCTCGATCTCATCCAGCCGCGCGGCTGCGGATTGAATCGTCTGCGCGGAAAGAACGCTTCCCGCCACCCGAAGGACCCGCCGTACGGACTCCATGTTTTCCCGAACACGTACCGTCACATCCATGGAGGAACTCCTCGACTACCCGCCGGATGGAAGCATGCCCGTTCCCTGTCGAAAAACGTTCAGATCTTGAGGAGTTACGAAACGGGACTCCAGGAAGGCCAGCGCACGTTCGCCCTGTTCCCCAAGAACCGTAAGATACGCCGCCTTGTACCGGGTGTCCAACTCGCGACCGATCTTCTTGATCTCATCATACACAGCCAATTCAAGAACGCCTCTCGGGATGAAGGGCACGATCACCGTGTCCAAAAGGATCTCAAGCAACGTAATCCCTCCGCCGATGACCGTCTCGATGCTTATGAGCATCACTCCCCATAACACCGACATGGAAACCAGCCCCGCTTTTCTCTGCGGGGTCAACCCTTTCTTTAGGAGTTCAAACCGGCCCTGAAGCCAGACTTCCAAACCGTCCAGTTCGTCCCGGCATCGGTTCCGTAGTTCCTGCCGATCCCAAAACACGCCCGAATCCACCAGGTCCGCATACAACGCCGTGGAGGGGGCCTCCCGTCGGAGCAGGGAAGAAATCTCGTGCTGCATAAACACGGCCGCCTGCTCCAGGGGTTCGCTCGGAAAACCGTGGATTACTCTTTTCAGTTCCTCGACTTCCTCCGAAGGCTTACGGGGGATCCTCCAGCCGACCATACTGAAAGGAAGCAGCAGCAATTCGCGCAGCCACCGCCGCGGTTTTCGGAACACGTCATAGCGTCTCAACAAGAAGTGGATTTGCCTTTTGAGTTTAGTTCGGGTTTCCTTGTCCAGGTTCCACGAAAGCGACGACGTGAGGCGTTCCCCTGCATGTTCCAGGATGTCGCCCACGCCGGAGTTCAACCGCTCCCGTACAAGGCTTTCCTCCTCGAGAACGGTCCGTACATGGGAGAGCCTTTCTTCCGCGGCCCGCTGCAGCGAACGAAGTCCTTGCCGCTTGAGGACTTCGGCGTCCAGACCGCTGAAACGATCCATGATCTGAGAAAGTTCGAAGCTGCTGAACAAGGAAGCATCGTCTCTGGGGACCCTGGGAAGCACGAGCAGTCCTTGCGGGGGCGTCTGCCCGTGAGAACGCAGCTTGCCCTCGAAATCCGCAACACCGTTCACCCCCTCCACTTTGTTCAGGATCAGCCAGTAGGGTTTCCCTTGACGCTCGGCCTTCCTGAACCACTCGAATGGACGCTTGTCGGCGTACTTCTCCTGACTTGTCACAAAGATCACCAGGTCCGCCAGTGCGTAAAGGTCTTCCGCCAAAAGACGGTTTGCCTGCACTACACTGTCCATATCGGGACTGTCCACCAGGACATAGTCCCGCCACGCCGCGAAATCGTGGGAAACATACACGACGAAACCCGGCTCGTCGTGAAACCTCCCCGCCATGGATCGGATGTCGTACCAGCGACTCGGCATGTCCGGAAGCAGCTCGGCTTCTCGAAAGAGCGCAACGGACCGGCGCGGCGCCAGGACAATGGGATGCAGGGTTTGGGGCCGTTCGGCCCCCGTCCGACTCAAAGGATAGCCCAGGAGGGAGTTGAAGATACTGGACTTGCCCGTCCCTGTTCCTCCCTGGAAGACGATGAACGGAAGCAGGTCCGCCGTCCGTTCCGTCTTGAAGTTCAACAGGTGCAGCTCCCGGACAAGCCTCATGCGTTGCTGTTCGAACTCAGCGGGCGGCATGGTGATGCCCGCGTGAGGCGCTTTCAAAACACGCTCGCGCAACCTGAGAATCGTCTCCATGCCTCACCAGCCTCACGCGCGTTGCGTCAATGTGTTCCCGGCGTCCCTATTTCCCGTCGCAGCGAACGGAGTTCGTCCAGCAAGTGTGATGCCTCCAGGGACTGCGAAGCCTTGGACCGCTCCTGATCCCGGACCCGTTGTTTCATATTGGACAGATCGAGCAGGTGGGTGTCCAGATATCGCCGGACTTCTTCGTACAAGCGTACGGAAACCAATTCACTCACTTTGAGAAAGAACCCGTATTTCAGGTTCTCCCTATAGTCGGCAAGTTGCTCCAACAATTCATCGGTGATGGTGTCGCGTATGACCGCTTCGCAATCGGAGACAATCCGGGATGCATCTCCTCCTGCCGGCGCGTCGCGCCGCAGGAGACGCAAAGCGAATTGGCGCAGGCTTTGAACCGTCTTTCCCCATCCCAGTTGAAGAAATACCCGCGCTCGAGCCCGAACCCTGAAATGAAACGAGGCCCGGAACAGCTTGGGGTCCCAGCGGGATTTCTCCGTCATCGAAAAGAGAGCGGGCTGGGTATTCCCTTCCGATCCGGACAGCCGGTTCAGTTCAGCGTGAAAGCTTTCCAGAAGTCCTTGAAGGACCTGGACATACGTCATCACGTGCTGCTCGTATCCAAGCCGGATCTCCGCTTCTTTTCCTCTTGCATATTCAATGATACGGGGATTGAACTCCTCCTGAATGTATCGTTGAAGCCCTTCGCTCAATCGGGCGTAGTACAGCATGACCAGGCGTAAGATCGATGCGGATTGCGTTTGGGGTCCCGACAGCGTCGGATAATCCGCCACAAAAGATCGCATCCGCAGTACGGCTTCCCCGGATCTTGGATCTAGAAGACGATCCACTCCCGCTTTAAGGTCCTGATCTATCTTGGCTCGAATCCCATCCAATGCGTTTCGCAACACCTGAGCCGTATCCCGAATGGCTTCCTGCTTGCCGGACAGTCCGGCAAGGGTTTCTTCGATTTCCGCCATGGTCCGGTTCATCCATGCCTGACGCAGGTACAGGACATCTTCCATGCCCGACGCCACCTGATTCAGTATTCCCTGCCCGTGGCGTATCTGCAGGTCGTACCGTTCCCGCTCCAGCAGTTGCTCGAAGTCCGCCCGGAAGCGCTTTTCTTCGCCTTCCGAAAACGCGACGAGCGATCCCCCCTGCTCCCAGAACTGCATTCGTATCCGATCCTTCTCGGAAAGCTCCCCCTCGGGCATGGTCTTGAGCAAATGGTACAGGGCCGAAAAGGCATAGATTCTCGGCTCCACTCCGAGGTGATTGAGGTCGGATTCCGTGCGTTTGAGTTGTTCCTCCAGTGCGGGCCGATCTTCGTGTTCGCCCAGGTCCACGTTAAATACAAAGAAAATCTCGTTGGAAAGCTGGACGGCCTTCAACGTTTGAATCAATTTGATGTCCGCGGCGCGAATTCCGGTCCGGCTGCTGACCAGATAAATCACAAAATGGCTGCTCAGAAGATACTCAAGCACTGCGGCCATATGCGCCGGATTGGGCGAATCACTTCCCTGGCAGTCTCCGATTTCGACTCCCGGCGGAAGGCGATGCGTGGGCAGCGTAATCAACGCCTCCTGAAGAAACACCGCCATGGACTCATGGCCCACGAAATCCCGATGCGATTCCGCCTCCCGATCCACTAGGGTCAACCGTGCTTCCTCCGGCCTGAGAATGGAAGCCGCCTTTGGATAGCCTTCCAATATGGCCCTCAGCCGCGTCGTTTGTTTCACGAACTCTTCGTCCGTATCCGCCTGCATGCTCAATCCGTCCAGGAATGAAGCCATGCGCCGCCTGGACTCCGCGTCCTCCAGTCGGAACCGCTCCCCATCCAGGGTTTGTCCTCCCGGGTCCAGGAACTCCAGTGCGTCCGCTATTTCGCCATGCAGTTCATTCAGTCCCTTCAGGAGGAGTTCGGCGCTCAATCGATCCCCGAATCGAACACGGGTCACAATGGAAGTGATAATACCGGCCCCTCTCTTAAGAATATCTTCCCCGAGAAAGTAGTTGCAGAAGGTGCTCTTCCCCGACTTGACCGAGCCGATAACGGATACGCGGGCCAACTTTCCCGCGACGTCCTCATTCAATCCGGCCAAAGCGGCGTTCCAGGAAGCCAGCTGTCTGTCGTCCGGTCCAAGGATCGCCTTGGATCTTTCCAGCAGATCCAAAAGGCCCCGCTTCCATGAAACCATGCGGCGAAACACTTCCTCCGGACCACTCTGGATATGCATTGGTACGCTGTCCCGCAAATTGATCCCCTTCAGGGCCTCTCCCAGACCCGTGGCCGCTGTGTCACGGCGACTCGGCTACCGGCGCGGCGGCACCTAGCCTGAAACACATCCCTGGTTCCTGAAACCTCAGCGGCTTTCAGAAACCGGGGACCGTCAAGTCCGGACAGATCCCATCAAGAAAAGAAAATTAGCCACGGAACCCATGTCGGTCAGGTACCGTGGCTAGTCTAAGAAAATGGCTCGCGCCGGGTGGGAAGACCTCCGGTTAGGCGTATCCGGAGAGTTGTTCCACCGCTCAGGCGCACCTAATTCCGGGATGGAGGCGAGTCATCCCGGCCGGGTGACGGAATCCCCTTAGCCACGGAAGCCCCCTCCGTATCTTTCTTCGCGTTGCCCCCACGAACGGCGGCGGTGAGCCCCGAATCGGGGTCCTTACCTTTCTCCGAAGCCACCGCTGCAGGACCCGGTTCCGCCGGTGCTTTTTCCGTCGATTCCAGCGGGGCCTTCACATCCGCGGCGGCCGTGTCTTTTGGTTCCGCAAGGGCCTTGGATTCGGGCGCGGCGACAACCGGAGGTACAAAACGCGCCGTCTTGCTCTTAGAAAAATCCGACAGCCATTTCTCCAGTTCTTCTCCCTTGATCTCGAGGACCCGGAGAGTCTCGTCCACATTGTCCATCCCATACAGCGGGGCGCCGCGCAGTTGTTTCAGCATGATGGCCGAACTCTGGTACAGATCCGCCAGCCGTCGCTCGGTTTGGTGGACGCGTTTCTGAACGAGGCGGTACTTCAACGCCGCATTCTTCTGCGTCAAAGCATCCGCGGATTCACCGTTCATCGCCACCCGTTCGGCGAAGGTCAACAGACGGCCCGCCGTGTCATAGTCGGGTTCTTCCGTAGCTTCTAGGGCGAGATCCGCCAGAAACAGCATGTGGGAGACGAGCGCGTTTACGGCGCCCCACTCACCATAATACCGGGTTCCCAGAAGAGGCTCCACGTCCAGAGAACCCACATCCACGGGGACGAAACCTTCCACCGGAGTCTTCCCGAACGGCGCAAACTTTCCCTTCCACAAGGAAATTTTGCCGTCCCGGAGTTCGAAGTAGTGACCGCTTGCATTGTACATGCACATCGTAAGCACCAGCCCTGCGATAATTACGATGATGCCCACGAGAATGATGAACGTGGAATGGGTTTTGCCCTTGTTTCCATTACCCGAAGAAGCATTCACGGGAGATGAAGGGGTAGTCGTTTTGGAACTCACTGCAGATTCCTCCCTCGATAACGTACTGGTAGCGCCGACGGCCTGGACGTGCGTGATCATCGGTGGTTCAGGAGCGGCTGAATCCGCATAAGGAGAAGGTCTGCGGCTCTCCGGCGGTGTGTCGCCGGCCGCCGGCTTCCACCCGGTTTCCTCCGGAGACGTCCGCGGCTCCAGTTCCCGGCGGTCTTTCAATCCTTCTTCGCCTTCGCCCTGGTATCGCTTGAGCCAGCTGTAGAAGGTGGATCGGGAAACGCCCAGATCCCGCAACACTTCCGCCACCGGCCTGTCGGACTTCAACACCGTATTCAGAATGGACACTTTTTCCTTTTCATCCAGGCTGATGTTCTTGCGACCCTTGCCTTTCTTACCGAAACCGCGTATCTCAGCCATGCGCATACCTCTCCCCTGGATTCATTCCCATATTTATACCCGAAACAGGTCCTCCCTGTAAAGGTTCTTTTTCCGCCCGAAACCAATTTATGGACACATTCTCCGCCGTTCAGAATCCCCCGGCCCTGCACACCCCATTCCCCGCGCGTACTCCGAACGGTTTCAATCTTGAAAAAACATCGGATCCATCGTAGTCTTATCGCACTGTTCACACACAGCATGAACTCATCAAGAGGCGTTCTCGCGAAGCCGCCAGGGAGAAGACACCCGTCATGAAACACGTGATCTTGGGAACCGCAGGACATATCGATCACGGTAAGACCGCTTTGATCAAAGCGCTCACCGGAATCGATACGGACCGTCTGAAAGAAGAAAAGCTTCGCGGCATCACCATCGAATTGGGCTTTGCCAGCCTTCTGCTTCCCTCGGGCCAGATGGTGGGCGTCATCGATGTGCCGGGACATGAACGTTTCGTAAAAAACATGGTGGCCGGAGCCGCCACGGTGGATATCGTGGCGTTGGTCATTGCCGCGGACGAAGGCGTTATGCCCCAGACTCGGGAGCATCTCGAAATCTGCCGGCTCCTCCAGGTGAAGAAGGGCCTGGTCGTACTGACGAAAATGGATCTCGTGGACGAGGAATGGCTCGACCTGGTGCGGGAAGATATCCATGAATTCATCCAGGGAACCTTTCTGGAAGAGGCTCTGGTGATCCCCGTGTCGTCGATGACCCTGGAAGGCTTCGACACACTGCTGGCCGAACTGGATCGGATCTGCGCCACGGTGGAAGAAAAGGCCCGTGTGGGCGTTTTCCGGCTCCCCGTGGATCGAGTATTTACCATGAAGGGATTCGGCACCGTGGTCACCGGCACTTCCATCAGCGGTTCCATCCGCGTGGGAGATCCCGTCTCCGTTTATCCCGGCGCCGTGACCGCCAAGATCCGAGGTCTCCAAGTGCACGGCCGGGAGGTGGAAGAGGCTTCCGCAGGCCTGCGCACCGCGGTGAACCTGCAAGGGCTGGACAAAGAAACCATCGAGCGCGGCGATGTGCTGGCCACGGCGGACTCGCTGCGGACCAGCCGCCGTCTGGATGTCCACCTCCAGTTGCTGAGCAGTGTGTCCAAACCCCTGAAGAATCGGACCCGGGTCCGTTTCCACACAGGCACGGCGGAATTGTTCGCCGAAGTCATTCTCCTGGAAAACGACGAATTGCGCCCCGGCGAAACCGCCTTCGCTCAACTCATCGTGGATCCCCCAACGGCCGTGCTGCCTCACGATCGATACGTCATCCGTTCCTATTCTCCGGTGCACACCATCGGTGGAGGAGAAATCCTGGCGGCCGCTCCTCCCCGGCACAAACGTCGACGGCCGGACGTGCTGCATCGCCTGGAGATTTTCAGGACGGGCGCCCCCGCCGATGTCATCGCCGCCCTGGTGGAACAGGCCGGTGAATCCGGACTGTCCCGCGTCGAGCTGGCCAAGATGGTGGCGTTCCCCAAAAAGACCCTGGACTCCGAACTGCAGAAGATGCAGACGGACCGATTGATCCTCCAATACGCCAAGGAACCGCCCGTCTACATGCACTCCCGGGTCTTCGAAGCCCTCAAGCAAGCGGTGGCGGAAGCCCTGGACCAATATCACCGGAAATATCCTTTGCGTCCGGGAATGAACAAGGAAGCCTTGAAATCCCAGACAGCCAAACTGGTGGATTCCCGATTGTTCAATTTCCTCATCGGCGCCCTCCAGGCCGAAGGGATCCTTCGTATCGAACAGGACGTGGTTCATCTCTCCGGCCACCAGGTCCTGCTCAAAGAAGAAGAAGAGCAATTCCGGGAAAAACTCGAAAAGACGTATCTTAAGGCCGGCCTGGCCCCTCCCTACTTCAAGGAACTCCAGGATTCCGTGCCTCCCTCCGTGATGCGTGAGGTCCTTTCCCATCTGGTGGCCGCGAAGATTCTCGTCAAGGTCAAAGAGGATCTCTATTTCCACGGCGGACCCCTCGAGGAACTCCGCGCCAAGCTCGTGTCCTACCTCAAGGAACGGGGGGAGATCACCACGCAGGAGTTCAAGGAATTGACCGGCGTTTCCAGGAAATACACCATTCCCCTTTTCGAATATTTCGACGGTCAGCAGGTGACCATGCGGGTGGGGGAAAAGCGCGTGCTCCGATCCCAGAAGTAACCCTCCCGCAGGGGCCGGCGTCCTTACAGCCAACGGTAGCCCTTGCAGCCCAACGCGCCCGGTCTCGTCCCAACGTCCAAAAAGGGGAGAATCGGGGTCCGCCGGCCCTGCAGCGTGGAAGCCGCATACCAAACCCTTTCTTCATAATAAGGAGGAAACGGAACATGAACCACGGACGTCCGGGTTTGATCGCCGGGATATGCAGGGGGGTCTCCCTGTTCTTGATCCTCTTCTTCATGTCTTTTCAACCCGTCTTCGCCTCGACGCCGGACTCCTTCGCGCTGGGCATGAAAGCCCAGGAGCGGATGGGAGAAAAGAAGTATGACGAGGCCGTGCCGCTCCTGGTGGATGCCTTGAAACAGGATCCCATGAACACCTGGCTTCGAGGCATGCTGGCCCATTCGTACTATCAATTGAAACGGTTCTCCGACGCCAAGAAGCAGTATGAACTCATCGCAAGCGTCGAAAAGGACAATGATCTGGCCCGCTTCATGATCGGCGTCCTGGAACCCCTGGCCGACCTGGACCTCGGTGTGTCGGGGGGAGTCAAGAAGTCCCTGGATCAGGAACTCAAGCCCTATGAGATCGAGCAGCTCTACGGGAAAGCCGTCACGTATATGCTGGTGGGGGACGAGAAGAAAAAGCTCATGAAGCGCGGCAGCGGGTTTATCATCACGGAAGACGGCTGGGCGGTCACGAATCATCACGTGGTCGAGAACGGAAAGCACCTTGTGGCGCGACTGCCCGACGGAAGCCAGTACGAGGCTAAAACCGTGGTAAGCCATCGTGTGGAGTACGATCTGGCGGTGGTGAAACTGGAGGCGGATCGCCCGCTTCCCACGGTAAAACTGGGGGATTCTTCCAAAGTCATCTTGGGGGAACGGGCCGTGGCCATCGGCAGTCCCGAGGGACTGGAGCACACCATTTCGGACGGCCTGGTGAGCGCATGGCGTGATCTCGGAACCGGGTTGAAATACATCCAGATCAGCGTGCCCATCTCCCACGGGAGCAGCGGAGGCCCCCTGTTCAACCTGCGCGGGGAAGTGATCGGCGTCACCAGCGCCGGCCTCAAGGAGGGACAAAATCTGAATTTCGCCATACCCATCAACCTGGTCAAGGAAATCCTGCAGGATCCCCGGCCCATGGCTTTGGCGGATCTTCCGCCGGCCCCCTCGAAACCCGCCGCCGAGTCCGCTTCCCAGGGACGCACGGACGCCGAATTCATCCGCGAGCCCAGCGGGCGCATCGAATGCAGGAACGGAAACATCGGCTTCCGCTTCTTCCTGACCAACGGTTCCTGGAGCGTCCACGAGGAAATCCAGGGCGACGATTACCTGCTCAAGTGTTCCGCGGAGGAAATGCAGGTAATCCTGAATGCCTACCCGGCCAAGGAGGGGCTGGACGGATCCCGACTGGCGGCCGCGTATCAAGGTCATTTTCTGGAGAACGGCTTTGCCCTCGTACGGGAGTTCGCCCCCGTCACCGTGCTGGGCCGGCCGGGCTTCATCGGCGTCCTGGAGAAAGAGGCCGAAGAGCGGGTGCGGGCCACACTGCTGCTGTTTCTCATCGAAGGACGGGTATACAGCCTGGGAACCTGGTATCTGGCGCGGGACGAAGCCTCCCTCCAGCCGGACATCCAGACCATCCTGCTCAGCCTGCAAATCGGCGCCGAGTAGTCCGTGGACGGCCAATCCCTAACAGCCCGTTGTTAAATAGTATTGCGGCAGGTTGTTCCACCGGACGATCCGAGGACCCACTGCAATTCGCTGAGAAAACGGGCGGCGGGCCTGGAATAAAACGCCGCACGCGGCCAACGATACCTGCTGCTCTTTTCGAGCGATGAAGGGAACGTCACGGATGAGCCTCCTGGAAAAACTCCAGCCGCTTCTGATCCTGGCCGCGGTCTTGCTGGGGCTAAGCCTCGGCGCGATTCCCCACATGTCCGACGGGGCCGGTCACTTCATCCTTCCCCTGCTCATGCTCATGCTGACGGGCGCTTTTCTTCAGGTACCCCTAAAGCGGTTCGCGGGCGCTTTTCGGTATCGCAGGGTGGCCCTCGCAAGCCTGATCATCAACTTTGCATGGACACCGATCTTCGCATGGATCTTGGGATGGCTGTTTCTCCACGACCAGCCCGCCCTGTGGATAGGGCTCCTCATGCTGCTGGTCACCCCGTGTACGGACTGGTACCTCGTTTTTACCGCCGTCGCCCGGGGCCATGTGGTGTTGAGTACGGCCTTGTTGCCTGTGAACCTGGTGTTGCAGCTTCTTCTGCTGCCGGTGTATCTCGCGGTGCTGGCCGGCGCCGTGCTTCCCATCAACCTCGGGCTCATCGCTCGGAGTGTTGCGCTGGTCCTGGTGCTTCCTTTACTGGCCGCCACGGTGCTTCGCCCTGTCATGGCCCGCTCCCGGGAAACTTCCTTCCTGAAGCCCATACGGGCGCCCTTTACCCAGACCGGTCAATTTCTTTTTCTCGCGCTCGCCATCGCCGCCATGTTCGCCTCGGAGGGAGGCGTGATCCTGCGGAACCCACAGGTCCTGCTGTTGCTGCTGCCGCCCCTGCTGGTCTTTTTCGCCCTCAACATGGTGCTGGCCTTCGGGGTAAGCAAATCGTTGAAGACCGACTACGAAAGCTTCGCCTCGCTGTGCTGCACGACATTGGCCCGGAACTCACCCATCGCCCTGGCCGTAGCCTTGGCCGCGTTCCCGGAACAACCTCTCATCGCCCTGTCCCTGGTCATCGGACCGCTCATCGAGCTTCCGGTACTGGGAATGGTTGCTCAAGCCTTACTGTGGATCAGGCGGAGAGGCGTTTTTCAACGGGCGGTAGACTTCTGAAAGGCGATAACAGACAATGAAGGTATGTATCGTACGATTACACAGGACGGCGCAAACCGATTTTGGACAACCGGCAGGCTTTCTACGGAAACAACACAAGGAATGTGAGGCAAAACATCAAGATGGGTGGTTCCAAATGCTCCAAGCGGCCGCCGACTCGGCGCAGGGTAAGACCCCCCATGGATGGTCTTGAAGAGCGTCTCGAGGGGAGCGCCCGGGCGTGCTTCATTTCCACATCCCGCATTCAGGAGGCCCTAATACAAGGGGTGGTCCGTGAATCTCAGGAGAGTAATCGAAGAATCGGATACGAAACTCGGGCGGCTGTTTGATCTGTGCGTTCAAACTCTCGTGTTGATCTCTCTGATCTCTTTCTCCGTGGAAACGCTCCCGGATTCGCCGGCCCAGCTGCGACGGGTACTCCGGTGGATTGAAGTCGGGACCGTATGCCTGTTCACCGTGGAATACGCCTTGCGAATCGCCGTGGCGAACCCTAAGCGATCTTATGTTTTCAGTTTCTTCGGGTTGATTGATCTCGCCGCCGTTCTCCCGTTCTATCTCTGCCTCGGCATCGACCTCCGCGCCATCCGTATCGTCCGCTTTCTCCGCGTCTTCCGCATTTTGAAGCTCGCACGGTACGGCCGGGCCACCGAGCGGTTGCGACGCGCCCTTGTCATCGTAAGAGAAGAAATGATCCTCTTCGCCGCGGCCGCTCTCATTCTTCTCTACATCTCGGCGGTGGGCATCTATTACTTCGAACGCGAGGCCCAGCCGGAGCAATTTGCCTCCGTCTTCCCCAGTCTTTGGTGGTCCGTGATCACATTAACGACCGTCGGCTACGGAGACGTCTACCCCATCACCGCGGGTGGTCGGATGTTCACGATCTTCGTGCTGATACTCGGCTTGGGACTCGTGGCCGTACCCACGGGCCTTTTCGCATCCGCCTTGTCCAAGGTTCGGCAGCTGGAATCCAGCGGGAACCCGCCCCCCTCTGAAGACGATGCACGTGGCGGCGGCTCAGGCGATAATTAGTCGACGAGGCCAAGAATCAGACACACTATTACTATCAAACAGAACTGTACGCCGATGCAATCCCCAGACTGGATAGACGGAAAGATAAAAGGCAGTCCCCTCCCCACCGCTAACAGCGGCACAGAAACCACACTCTGCGCCACGGACCACAAACTTAAGCGCTTGCATCAGGTGGACTTTATCGGTTAGGAAACTATGGTGTCCATGCAAGGTTCATTTGCAGCGTAAAGCTGACTTATGCAGTTTCCTAAACCTACAGAAGTGGCAGATTCTTTATGGCAACAAAACGAATTCGGTCTACTCTAAAGAAGAATAGTATGAACAATCCCTACATGCAAAGCCGTGTACCGCAAATGCTTCCTTCTTTTGTCTGTTATGCAGATATTCTCGGGTACTCTCAACTTAGCAGAGAGGCCATTAGATCAGGTAACCCCATGTCGTTCTTGAATAGATTGCGCCGTACTTTGTCGGAAGCCTATGATACTATCAGACACCATTCAGGATACATTGAGGATGAGGCGTTTTATGCTGTAAATGTATTTAATGATAATATTGTAATAGGATATCCATTATATAAACACCATATGGATTATGGTGAACCTGAGCTATTGGATGTTCTGCTTACTTTCTCGGAGTTTCAGATTGCTCTTATTCTGGAAGGCTTTTTCGTTCGCGGTGGAATATCGTTTGGGGATCACTACATGGATGATGATATTGTATTTGGCGATGCGTTGCTGGAAGCGGTCAACCAGAACAAAGCTGGGGGAGTACCTTGTATATCCCTATCGCCATCGGCACTAGAACTTATACGTAACCAACTTAAATTTTATGGGGACATTACCATGTCGCCACAACACGAATTTTTATTGCAGAATCACGATAATAAAATATTCCTTAACTATATGTATCAGGCCTTTAGACTATTCCCAGATGGCGGCATCTTGTTTGATATAATAGACAGCCATAAGAGACACATTATGGACAATGTTCTAAATAGTGCAGAAAGCTCAAGTGTGCGAGCCAAATTTGAGTGGCTTGCACGATATCACAATTTCATATGTCACGAGTTTTTGAGAAGGTACCCAATACCAAATGATTCTTGTGTTGATGAAATATATTTGGCTGCTACCCTTGAAGCACAAAAACTAGTAGACTATATAATTGATATAGAGTCATTCTCGCCTACAGTGCGCCGAATTGATCTGCCTCCACTCGATTACAACAAACTTGAAATTTAACATTACTCGTTAATAGTTATATCTTCACTACTATATACTTAATCGTGTCTCAGTTCTGTGGTGTGGATGATTGGATAAAGGTTCTTCAAGATTCTCTCCTCTTATTTATCTAACCATTTTCATCACACTCCGTCTAAACTATCCAACGAACCTTTAGCAGCACCTCTCCCAATCTCTTCAACGAGCTCACCTGCTGGAAAGAAATATACCCAGAAAGCTTGCTTTCCCAGCGTTCACCTCGCACCCAGGCGCAGGACCGACTTCCCAATGCTTCCGCACCCCCGTCAGCAGCAGCCCGAACCCCGCACGGGAAAGGGTTGCTTCCCATCTCCAGGATCCGGGATATGGCAGCACGAGTCCCCCGTGCGGCCCAACGCCGTATTGATGACGGCGGCGGCGCAGCCCACGCCGGGATCCACCGTGATGGCCTGAACCGGGCAGTTCCGGGCGCACGCCCCGCATTCCATACAGGCATCCCGGTCCACGATCCGCACCCGGCCGTCGAATTTCTCCAAAACCGGGTGCGGGCACACCTCCAGGCACTGGCCGCAGCCCACGCATCGGTCTTCCATGAGCCGGAGGCTGGTTACATCCGGCAGATATCGCCAGGTTCGCATTCAACTTCCTCCCAAATGACACCCCACCGCGACCCCCTAACGGCAGCCCGTTGAAAACCGCATTTCGAGCAGGCCGGTCAAAAACGATGAGCGGCGAGCCACGCCTTGGGCGCGGGCGAATCCCGGGGAATGACGCGTACAACCCGTACGCCGCAATGACCAAGGATGAAGCCCGCGTGCCGAAGGACCGCATCCGGCAGCGGCAGGCCTATGAGTTCTTCCGAG
>CAZQXK010000033.1:0-38665 GCA_964597345.1 uncultured Thermodesulfobacteriota bacterium
GAATGAGGCGTACAACCCGTACGCCGCAATGACGAAGGATGAAGCCCAACGACGCCGATCGCGTTTTTCAACGGCCTGATAAACGAAAACGAAACCCGTTCCGAAGCGGGGCGCGTCCGCCGATGCGCCGGAGAATGGGCTTACCGGCGACCCGGCGGCGAGGTTCCGAATCGAAGGTCTGCAAGACGATTTTAGGAGAGCACCCATGATCTCCAAGGCGTTGTTCGATCCCGGGGCGGAAGGGCGCCGCATGCGTGTGGCCGCCTTCATGTCCGGGTCAGGAACCAACATCCGGAAATTGCTGGAGCTTCAGCACACCTTGGAAACCGAAAGCGGGGGATCGCCCTTCGAAGTGACATTCGTCTTCAGTGATCGGTCGGATGGATCTTCCCAAGGGGAACGCATCGCATGGGAGGCGGGGATTCCTTATTTCAGCTATGATATCCGAGTGTTTCACCGGCGGCGGGGCATCCGGCGAACGGTGGCCACAGGGGAAGGGCTGGAAGCCCGCCGGGAGTACGACGGAATCGCCAAGACTCTGGTGGATGCCTTCGGGGTGGATGTCATCGCACTGGGCGGATACATGAGCTACATCTCGCTGGACCGATGTGTGAACGTGCATCCCGCCGATCTCACCCTGCTCAGGGCCGACGGTTCCAGGCGTTATGTGGGCGACGACGCCGTGCGTGATGCGATCCTGTCAGGGGAGACGGAACTCAGGTCAAGCACTCTGTGGACGGACCGCGGGGTGGATACGGGACCTTTGCTGGTGGTTTCCCGGCCCTTGCCGGTTACCCTGACGGCGCCTCTGGACACCTTGAAAAACGATGAGGCCCTGGCGCGGAGTGTGGCCGATGAGCACCAGGATCGATTAAAAGAGCGGGGAGACTGGAACATTTTCCCGAAAACGATTCAGTGGATCGCCGAGGGTCGATTCGCCCTGGATCCCAAGGGAGTGGTATATTTCGACGGGCGGGCGGTTCCCCAGGGAGTACGCCTCTGAAAAACCGCGCTTCCACGGGTGACGGCCTGCCTGTGAGTCGGTTCCGTACCGGGCGACGGCTCCGGCCCGCATCTTCCGGAGCCGGGGAAACATGGGATTCACCAGTCACAGGTGGGATGGTTCGAGAACTGGGGACCCAGCAGGCTTCGGAACTGTTGGAGAATGCGGAGGGTGGCTCCCCAAATGACGTGGCCGTTGAAGTGGATCTGTTCGAAATCCAGAACGACGTCTTCTTCCAACTCGATGGGGCCGAGAACCAGGTTGGCGTCGTCCAGGAGGAAAGCCGCCGGAACCTCGATGATCTCGGCCACTTCCACGGGGTTTGGGACGAAGGGGTACGGGTACGGTATGGAAGCGACGTACGGCGTGATGACGTAATCCGTGATGGTGCGGCTCTGGTCCAGTTTGCCCAGCACCTCCACGTGACCGGGATCCACGCCCACCTCTTCATGGGTTTCCCGCAGCGCCGTGGCCAGTAGATCCCGGTCCCTTCTGCTGAACACGCCGCCCGGAAACGAAATCTGCCCCTTGTGATGCCGCACCGCTTCCGTGCGCTTGGTGAAGAGGATATGCACCTCTCCTTCCTTGCAGTACATGGGGATCAGCACGGCGGCCTGGGTAAGATCTCCCGAGTCTTCCATGGGCTGCCAGGGGCGTTCGGCGAGGATTTCTCGAATTTTCTCTTTCATGGGCATTACAAACACGATAGAATATGGTTCGAAATCTATGTAACACACTAAACGGGTGAGGGCAATCAATTCCATGGAAAAGAAGAAGCCGGTGCCTGCCGTTAGAAATGGCAAGAAAGTCATCTCGTTGGCGGAGCATCGTGAAAGAAAACGAAACGAGGGACCGTGTAACGGATTCTGTTTGATTTGCAGCCGGGTAAACGAGTGCGACGAATTTCAGGAACAATTGGAGCAGGAGTGGTCTGAAGAACTGGCGGAAATCAGCCGGGAAGAAGGAGAGAAAGAGTACACGGTGACCCTTTCCCTGAGCGAGGGACAGCGCTTTATCGACGCGCTCAAGGAAACCCTCCTCTTTCAGTTTGTTCATCATCGGGCCGGCAAGCGTCGTTCGTACGTGAGCACGGACAAGGAGACCGTAAGTCGTCTCATGGTGGCGGAACTCATGGATCTTGAGATCAATTTTTCGTTTCACTCCCGAAAACGACCGGCCGTGTCATAGGAGATTGAGAATCATGACGGATTCGTCCGACACCACGTATGGGGAATTCCTGAACGGATACAACGAGTACGGTGAATCGAGAAAAGTACGGGACTTTCTGGACGATGTCAGCGCCTATGCGCGACAAGCCGCTGAACCCCGCAGGGACGAACGGGTCGGCGAACGCATCCGAATGATCCGCGAACAGAAAGGGCTCAGCATCGACGATGTGTCTTCGCGAACCGGGTTTTCCCCGGAGCTTCTCAAGGACATCGAGGAAGAACTGATTTCCCCTCCCCTGGGAGTTCTGGTCAAGCTAAGCAAAGCCCTGGACATGAAGATGGGGCATCTGTTGACGGGGGGGACTTCTCTTCCGTTCAGCATTTTGCGCAAGGAAGATCGAAGGCCGGTGAGCCGGTACGCGAGCAAGAAAGGCAAGCGGTACGGGTACGCTTACGAGTCGTTGGCTCCCGACAAAAAGGACCGGCACATGGAGCCCTTCCTGGTGACCCTGGAACCGTCGGAGGTGGAGGAAGAGCGATCCACCCACGACGGAGAAGAATTCATTTTCGTGCTGGACGGTGAAATGGAAGTGCGGCTCGGCGACGAAACTCACGTGTTGCGTCCCGGGGACTGCATTTACTACGACAGCACCGTTCCCCATCTGGTGAGATCCCGCCAAGGCCAACTCACGCGCATTCTGGCCGTGCTCTATACGGCGGCTTGACGACGCCCATGCTTTCGGGGACGGCGTTCCGAAGGGTAAGTGTCGTATCGGCCGTTTTTTCTAAAGTATAAGCGCCGAAATCCGATTCTGTAATTGAGCCGTTACCACCTTTTCGCACCATAACAGGCCGTTGAAAAACGCGATCTGCGGTGTTGGGCTTCATCCTTCGTCATTGCGGCGTACGGGTTGTACTCCTCATTCCTCAGGATTCGCCCCACGCCCAAGGCGTGGCTTGCATCTCATCGTTTTGCACCGGCCCGCCGGCAATACTGTTTATCAACGGCTGATAAAATGTTCCGTTATTGCCGGAGCCCGTGCGATGGGGCGGGAAATAATTCTTTCGGACGGCGGGTTGTCAGGAGGGAGGGCGCGTATGTTTACTTCCGGCATCCATCTGTTGGTGCGGGTGACGCCCGAAAAGCGGCTCACTTCCACCGAAGTGAGCGAGCAGTTGGGTGTTCCCAGGAGCACGTTGCGATACTGGGAGAAGGAGTTTGAGGAATTCCTGAACACGCAGGAGGGCAAGGGAAAACACCGCCGGTACGGTCCCAGGGAAATTGAAATACTCAAGGAGATCAAGGATCTCCTTGAGGTCAAGAAATACACGCTGGCAGGCGCCAAGCGCCGGATGAGCGTCAACCAGAGCGTGGGGAGTTTCGAGGCCGTATTGGGCGAGGCGGTGAGGGAAATCGAGAAAGGAAAGCCCGTGAAGGAGGTGGCGGGGAGACTGAAGAAGACGTTGGATCTTTAGCATGGTTACCGCCGGAGACGGAACTCATGGGCTTCCGCCGCATCCCCGGCGCGCTCCAGCCTGCTATCGGCCCGTCGGTACACAGCGTTTCGGGCAGGCTGTTCAAAAACGATGAGATGCCAGGGGCGCGAATCCTGAGGAATGAGGCGTACAACCCGTACGCCGCAATGACGAAGGATGACGCGCAACGAAGCAGATCGCGTTTTTCGACAGCCTGCTAGAAATACCATCGGGCCCAGAGTTCAGGCCGAAAGACCGCCGATCGTTCGCCGAACTCCGTATGGGAAGAGCCTAATGGAATCCCTGCACGAAAAGTCAGCTCCCAATTGGTCCGGGGGGACCAGGTCATGCCGGGCTGCAGATTGCCGCTCCAGTCCTGTACACTGACGATCACGGCCACCCAGGGATTGAAGTACAGAATGTCGAAGGGTTCCTTCTGCGAAATCCTCAGGTAGAAGTACTCTTTTCCAAAATGGCGTTGCTGGTAATAGGGGCCGGTGACACGCCGGGCGCGTTGCATGACCGCCGCATCGCCGGTGTCCCGCCATTGACGGAACGCCGCCTCCTGGTATGCGAAAAAGTCTTTGAGTTCGCTGCGGCTGTAACCCGCGCCGTTATGGTAATACTCGAGGATGAAGGTGGTGTCGTACGCATTGAGATAGCGGACTCCCAGAAGATACCCCAGTTGATCCTCCCGTGAGACGGCGGTGTCGCCTGCGGCATCCAGCACCGTGCGCCGCGCCTTCCGTTGAAAGGCCAGTTCGCCGTGCACGGCGACGTTTTCGGCCAGGTTTTTGGCGAAGTCGAAACCGAAACCGGGGGGTTGATCCGGGCCGTCGAAGTAGATGAAATCCAGATCCGTATCATGCCAGAGCAGGTAAAGCTTGAGGGCGTAATGGAGATCGCCGTTTTCGCCCAGTTCGGGATTGGCCCAGTCGCCGAAGACCGGAAGCAGCAGGGCTGTAAGCGCCACGTTGGATAGATTCCCGTGGGAAACGCTGTGGACGAGTTCGGCCCCCATCAGGGTCCGGCCTTCCAGGTTCAAGTCCGGGTCGTCCGGGTCCTTGGGCCGGTTGATGAATCCAACGGGATTCCAGGCATAGCCCTTGCCCCAAAGGATCGATTTCTTGCCCGCCTCCACGGTCAAACGGGTTGCCGGCGTCCATCGAAGATACCCTTCGTAGATCTCGTTTCTCCACCGGTTATCCGGATAGGCGGCGACAAATTCATGATGGGTGAGCAACTCGGCCCGTAAGGCGCCCCGGCGGTAGCCGCCTGTAAGTTCCGCCGAGGCGCGCCATTCATGCATGTCGGATCCGGGGTTTTCATCGTAATAGCTGAGTTTGTAGCGGGCCGAGTGCGGATCCAACCGGTAATATACGTATCGGGATTCCAACCTGCCCCCGATTTCATAAGGCTTTCGTTCCGCCTGGGGGATGACGAAATCATACTCTCCGGCTCGGGCTGGGTGACAGAACACCGCCGTCAGCGCCAGGAGGAGAACCCAGGGGCGCATGATGTCACCGCAGATCCTGGACTCGAGGAAGGTAGGGCAAGGTGAAGACCTCGTCGGGCAGGCTGCGTCTTTTCAGGTTGGCCGAAATCATGATGGAGCGATAGCCTTGGTACAAGGGGCTTTCCGTTTCCATCACGGCGGGGCGCACGACCCCGTCTCCGATGTCCTTGATCTCCTTGAAGCGCAGCGTCTTGATGAGCATGCCCGTGGCGGCGTAGCACTCGATGCGGGTGGGGAGCAACTCCTCTTTGAGGACCCACATCCTGAGACGATCGTAGGCCACCGTTCCGCTTTTCGCCTTCAGCGCCAGCAGGTACTGTCCCTCGTCCTCTTTCAGTTCGTCCACCTCGTATTCCACGCCGTAGTCCAGGCGCATGATGTCCGCGTTGTTGAAGACTCCGCCCACCACCGATTGCATGCTCGTAATGCGGATGGGTCTTCCCACGGCGGGAATATGCAGCCACATGTTGTCCCCCAGGCGCAGGGTGGCGCGGCCCGCCTCGCCGGCGGGCGAGACGAACAGGGTGACCACCTTGTCCTGGTCTTTCTTGAGAAACCAGAGCACGAATTCCTTGGTCCGGCCGTCCGGCTCGATGTTGATGATCTTGCGATACATTTCCAGGTCCCCCGGCTGCAGATTGCGGTCCACCTGTTCCAGGATTTGTTGACCGCTCGGGGCTTCGGCGACTACGGCCAAGGGCGCCCATACGAGAAGGAAAACCGGCAGACAGCCGGCGATTCTCGGCATTCGTTTCATTTTGTTCTCCCTATTCGACTAGTTATACGTGGCGCAGGGCTTCCACCGGTTCCAGACGGGCCGCCTTGGCCGCGGGCTGAAGGCTGGCCAGGACCGAAACGGCCAGCACGATGCCGCAGGCCGAAAGCACCTGGGCCGGTGCTATGGTCGGGGCCAGGACGAATACCTGACCGCTTCGCCCGAAGGCCACTTCCACGCCGGTCAGGTTGAGGACCAGCAACACCCCTATCCCCAGGGCCGCCCCCGCCAAGGCGCTGATGAGGCCCAGGCTGAATCCCTCGGCCACGAACAGGCCCATGATCCGGCCGGGGCTGGCGCCCATGGCCGCCAGGGCGCCGATCTCCCGCACCCGCTCGTATACGCTCATCATCATGACGTTGAGTATGCTGATGAGCACCACGGCGATGAGAATCACCTGGATACCCAGGGCCATTACATCGATCATGCGCACCACGTTGTAAAAGGGGGAGAGTTGTTCCCAGGTGTGCAATTCGAAAAGAGGCCTCTTCTGTTGGGTGGTTATGGGTTCCAGCATTCCGCTCAGACGACCGGCGATCTCTTCCAGCCGGTGAAACGCTTCGACCCGTATGGCCACCTCGCTGATTTCCATGGCTTCCATACGAAGCAGGACAGCGGCGTCCTCGATGTGCAGGTAGCCGTCCCGTCCGCCCGGACCCATGAGGCCCTCCACCACTCCGGCCACTGCGAAGGTCATCCCGTTGACCGAACCGTCCTTGTTGTGGGCCACCAAAACCACGGTATCGCCGGTTTGGAGATTCATGCCTACGGCCAGAACCTCGGGTACAAGGACTTCCCCGGGTTTCAGAAGCGTGTCCGCGTGGGCGGTGCGCCGTATTCGGGATTTCAACTGAGGTACGGCCGCATGTTCTTTCTCGGGATCGATGCCGTTGAGCCGCACGTTGGTGGTCTGGGCGTAGTTGCTCAGCATGGCGCCGAACTTGATGCGGGGGGAGAAGGCCGAAACCCCGGGGGTATCGGACAGGATTTGGGCGAGCTTTTCATAGGCCTGGGCCGAAAGCATGCGGTCCAGCGGAAGATTGTCGATACTGGCCATGTAGCCCCTGCGGTGCGCCTGCATATGGCTGAGCACCGAATCCGTGATCTGTCCGACGACGGCCTGCTTGAAAGAACCGGTCAAGCCCACGAAGACGATGACGGCCACGACCCCCACGGCGATGAGCAGGCCCGTGAGCAAGGTGCGGCGACGGTAACGCAGCAGGTTTTTCAGCGCCAGCCGCATGATTTTAACCATGGCTCACCTCCCCGCCGGCCAGGGGTCCGTCCGTCAGGCGGCCGTCTTCCAGATGGAACGTCACCTCGGCCTGTTCCATGATCCGGGGATCGTGGGTGGAGAACACGAAGGTGGTTCCGAATTCGTCGCGGATTCGTTTCATCCCTTCCAGTACCTTGTGAGCCGTTTGCCCGTCCAGATTGGCGCTGGGTTCGTCGGCCAGCACGAGAACCGGGTTTCCCGCCAGGGCCCGGGCGATGGCCGTCCGCTGCTTTTGACCGCCGGAAAGCTGGGCCGGATACTTGCGGGCCTGGTCTTCGATACCGACGGCCTCCAGAACTCGATCCACCATGGTCTTCCTGTGTTGTTTAGGGATGTTGCGGATCATGAGCAGCGGATATTCGACGTTCTCGAATACCGTGAGCACGGGGAGCAGATTGAAATCCTGGAAGATGAAGCCCAGCTTTTCACCCCGGAATACCGCCCCCTCGCGGCGGCTCAAACGGCTGACGGATCGGCCGGCCACGGTGACCTCCCCCGTGGTGGGGCGGTCCAGGCAACCGATGAGGTTCAGGGCGGTGGTCTTGCCGCTGCCCGACGGTCCCACCAGGGCCGTGAAGGCCCCTTGGGGCACGCGCAGGGTGACGTCCTGAAGGGCCGCCACGTCCACTTCGCCCACGCGGTAGACTTTGGAAACGTTGTCGAAGATCACCATGTCCATGATGGACTCTTTCGTTGATCAGGCCGTTAAAAAACGCGATCTGCTTTTACGCCTTTGGCGTGACGCGTCATCCTTCGTCAGTGCGGCGTACGGGTGGTGCGCCTCATTCCTTTAGGATTCGTCCGCCTTGCGGTTCATCGTTTTGCACCGGCCCGCCCGCAATACCGTGCGTCAACATGCTGTTATGGGTGGGATCCGCATCCGTTGAGCGGAGCGGCATCGTACGGCGACTCGTTCAGGCGAATCCCGAAGGGGATTATCCCCCGCGGGAGGACTTGATGCAAGAGATATTGGAGGCGTTTCGCACGCCGGTATACGTGGTGAGGGCGCGGGAGCGCCCTGGAGTTTGGCGTTACACCGCAGGAGCGGTGTAACGAGGGGGAAAGAAAACATGAGGGGGAAAGAGGGAGAGGTCTCGGCGGCGTTTGGCGTAGGTGTCCGTATAGGGGCTGTCGTGATTGCGGCGCTCTGCGCCGTCCTCATGTCATTTCATAAGACCGGAGTTGGTATGACCCGCAGTCGTTATCGTTTTGCGGAGCCGGGCCGACCGCACTTCTTGACGCTCACCGTTGTGGAATGGCTGCCCGTTTTCACGTGTCAGGAAGTCGTGCAAATTGTGTTCGATACTTGGATCCACCAGCAGCGCGAGGCAGGGTTACGACTTTACGGGTTTGTTCTGCTCGAGAATCATCTTCATGCGATTGCCCAAGCGCCCGACTTGCCGCAAACTTGGGCGCGCTTCAAATCCTTCAGCGCCCGGGGAGTCATTGAATGGTTGGTGGCGCGTCGGGCGGAACCGCTGTTGCGGTCCATGATGGTTGGATTTAAGGATGAAGGATGTCGTCGTGAGCATCGCTTTTGGCAGGAGGGGTCTCATCCGCAAACGATGGACAACGAAGAAATGCTCCGGCAGAAATTGGACTATATACATCAAAACCCGGTGAGGCGGGGTTATGTGGATGCTCCGGAGGAGTGGCTTTGGTCCAGTGCGCGGTGTTACCTGGGGCGCGAGGGCTTGGTGGAGGTTTTTAAAGCATGGTAAGCGGTGAAGGCGCGGGAGCGCCCTGGAGTTTGAGCGTTAAGAGTCCGACGGGAGGGTTTTTTTGAGAGCGCAAGGCGGAGTTTCGGTTCTGCGAAGCACCAGTTGGCTTTTGTCCTCAATGATCCATTCTACGCTTTCGCTGGGTGCAAATTCCATGGCTCTGGCCACGGCGGCGGGAAAACTGACGAACCATTGTTCGCTTTTGGCTCGTTTAATCCGTTGGACCTTGGCGGGATACCCCATAATTCATCCCCTGCTAACTAGTTTACTAACTAGTTAGCAGGGAGGTGAACAAATAGTCAAGGGAAATCCATTGATTTCCAACCAGTACGGAAAATCTTGTACGGAATTCAACTAGTCAAAGGCCAAACTACAGGTCACGCCGCCGGCGTTACATCGGATCGCGTTTTGCGGCAGATTGCTAGGGAATGTCCGTAACTTGAATCCAGAGTACGGCTTCCTGGGCCAAGGCCTTGCCGTTGTGTTTGTCCTCGGGTCCGATGCCCAAAGCGGCGATGCCCCACCAGCCGGACCTGGGAAGTCCGACGGCGAATTCACCCCGTTCATTGGCCCGAATCCCCAAAGTTTCGAACGCCGCGTGAGGCGCCTTTATTTTGGCGTCGTCTTCAAACGCGTTCCGCTGTACGTTGGGAGTATGGTTCAGATACTCGACTTCAAGTTCCGCATGGGGCACCGGTTGACCGTTGGACATGACCACGCCGCGGAAGACGCCGCCCGTCCAATTGGCGTAGGGTTTGTCCAGAGGCACGATCTCCGCCGGTAAGCCCAACGGCTTATGCCAGTTACCGGGGATCCCGCCCACATTGACGATCATTTTAGTGAACTGCTGGATATACTCTTCGTCCGCCGCTTCGTAGTAAGGCGCAGGCACGAGTACAAATACGTAATCTCCCATGGATCGGAGCACGCGTGCGGGCAGTTTGGCCTCGAAGGCTTTCCCCTTGTTGCTCAGGCTGGCCCACGTGATTTGTTTGAGATATTCTCTCAGATCGGTTTTCCGGGGTTCGCCATCGTCCCCACGTTGATGCACGACGAAGAACTCCTGAACCGGGGCCATGTCCATGGTATGGCGTGCGTCGAATGGGTGAGTGAAGACCAGTTTCAAGGTCAATTCTCCGCCGGTTTCCAAAGCACTTTGGGGGGTGTAAACCATTTGAAAGTGGGCTTGGGCAGGAATGTTCAGCAGGAGGATCAATAAGCCGGCAGTCAATAGTCTTGCAATCATGGTTGTATCTCCTTCTCTATGCTATATTATGTCTATACTAATACGTCGGGGTACTACTAATATACACAATGGTATGGTTAGCTCCATTGAAGCCAGGTACGGATAAACTATTCAAATATCCCTGTTCCTGGAATCTCGATCCGGTGTCCTTCGCCGCCGTCAAAGATCACCGAGTAGGAAACGGTAGGTTTCTTAAATTCGATATCACCGTTGCGAGACAGTTGGCCGCGAAAGAGCACTGCTCCTGTGCCGTCTTTGACAATAATGGGCACACCCGCGGCGGAGGATCCATCGGAGAATCCGCCTTCGCAAGATAGGGTGCCGTCGCCGTTGTCAAAGCAGGAAAACAGCGGTGTGTGGGCTGCGGCAACGCCTGCGAACACCAGCCATGCAAGAACCATGGTGAAAAGGGTTAAACGCTTTGTACTCATTATTTTCCTCCGTTCTGTTTAGTTGAAGCGTTTTGAAGACATGGGCAAACCTTTGTCCAAACGGCCCTAGTCAAGCTCTGGACCGACGAAGACGCATGAGACGAACCGGCAAGAAGACCGGTCCCTGGAATCACCCGCCGGTTCTCGACCCGCGTTCCCCACCGTTCTCGCTGATATCGTCCGTGGGACGTGCGGCTCCACGCAATGCATCCGGATGGAGCATGCAGCTTTCCTTGGTTGCCGAGGGGCAGTTACCACAGGCGCAAGCCCGGTTGCGAAAGAAGGTGCGCCAAAGAAAGAAAACGGCGCAGGCCAGAATCACGGCCAGGATCAGATATTCCCAAACCATTTGCTCACCAACCTCCGTTCTTAGCGGTCATGGTTGCTTGCTGTCGTTTCCAGGCCGGGTCTTTGACGAATGACAGGCCCACCGCCGTGGCCAGCGCCAACACATAGAACCCGCCCATGGCCTGTAACGCGCTGAGACCGAATTGGACTCCGATGGTGAACACGCCACCGGCAACGACCAAGCCGAAAACCGTTGGGAAGGCGACCGAAAAGAGCATCCACTTATAAGATCCGGTCTGGACTTTAACCATGATGGTGGTAGCCAGACAGGGGGGGTAAAGTGCGAAGAAGAGAATCAACGCCAAGGCATGCAATGGGGTGCGCCCGTCCGTGGCGCCCTCCCGGCTCATGCGTTCTTCCAAGGTGATATTTTCGTCTGCGCCTTCCTGAAACAACACACCGAGGGTGGCCACGCTTGATTCCCGAGCCGCGAAGGAACTGATCAAGGCGACGTTGATTTTCCAGTCGAAGCCGGCGAACCGGGTTATGGGTTCCAAAGCGCGACCGGTGTGGCCGAAATAGCTGTGCATAATGGTTTCTTCGCGAATCCGGGTCCGGAGGGTCGTCCGCTCCTCGGCAAGTTGCCGCAGGGCGCGGTTTACGGCCCGGGCTTCGGGGTCCCGGGGTCGCAGCAGGGAGATCAGGTTCGGGTGCCGTTGCTCGAAGCGGGTATCCACTGCACGGGAGGCCTCCTGAGTGGTGGCGGCGAGTTTGGCTTCGCGGTACGAAGCCGCAACGTTGAGCGCCCCCAAGGTGTGCGGTCCCGTGAGGATGTGAGCGTACCCGGTGTCACGGATCTGCTCCTGGAAAACGGATACGGCTCTATCCATTTTTCCGGCGAAATCGTCCATGCGTTCCGACGGCAGCCCGGGAAATTGTAAGAGGACATAAACGCAGACAGCCACAGCCACCACGATGGTGCCTACCTTCTTGATGTAGGACCAGGTTCGATCCAGCGCACGCCGTACCACACCGGTTGCCGTGGGCAGGTGGTAATTGGGCATTTCCATGATAAAAGGGGCGGTTTCCCGGCCGGACAGAATGGTCGTGGTCAGCAGCTTCGCTACGATCATGGCCATGATGATGGTGATGGTGGAAATAAAGAGCATCACATAGGATTTGAACGCCGTGAAATAGATGTTCACCAGAAGCGTGTATAGCGGAATCTTGGCCAGGCAGTTCATGTACGGTACGGTGAGTATTGTGGCCAGCCTGGAACGTTCATCGGGTATTCCTTTGGTGGCCATGATGCCCGGCACGGCGCATCCACCGGTGAACACACCGCCTAGTATGAACGGCAGGGTTGACTGACCGTGCAGTCCAAAGCTCTTGAAGACCCGGTCCAGGATAAAGGCGATTCGAGCCATGTATCCGCTGTCTTCCAGGATGGCGATGAGGGTGAACAGTATGAGAAATACCGGCACGTAGTTCAGCAAGGTGTTTACACTGTCCACCATCCACAGACACAAAGAACGGATCAGGCTGTCCTGAAGCAGGCCGGGCTCGGGCAATATTCCGGCCACTGCCGCGCGCATCTTGGCCAGTAAGGGCCAGGTCATGAAGGTCAGCTTGTATCCTTGAACAATGGAGAGTTCGTAGATCAGGTAGACCGTCAGCACGAGAAAAATGGGCGCCAACCCACGGTGTAGCAGCACGCGGTCGATTTTCTCGGAAGTGTGGACCGTCTCTCTTCGGGTCATCTGCTGGCACTGCTGCACAATGGAGACGGCCGAGCGGTCCCGGCAGGAGGCGATATACTCTCCGGGCGCCACCTGGTGCTCGTCTTCAAAAGCCTGCATGGAGGAATCCAGCAGTTCGAGCAGCGGTTCCGGCTGCTCATGATATCGCCTTACCAAGTTACGTGCGTCGGTGTCGTTTTCGAGCAACTTGACGGCCATCCAATGCGGAGGAACTATTTGGAGCAAGGCATGGGATTCCGCCAACCGGGTCGTCAACTCCGCGATCCGTGCTTCGAGGGCTTCATAGTCGATGCGGAATCCGCCGTCCGCTGCTTGGACCGGGTTTTCAACCCTCCCGGCGGCTTGCCGGATGGCTCGGCGCAGCGCGGCCTTGCCCACCTTTTTGCGGGCCACGGTGGGAATGACCGGAATATCCAACAAAACGGACAGCTTCCGGGCGTCCACCTTACGTCCGTTCGCCTCGGCGACATCCACCATATTCAGAGCCATTACTACCGGAAAGCCCATCTCCAGCAACTGGAACGTAAGATACAAACCCCGCCGCAAACTGGAGGCGTCAATCACGTTGACGACGGCGTCGGGTTTTTCTCGGAGCAGGAAATCCCGGGCCACTCGCTCCTCCAGGGAAAAGGAAGTGAGGCTATACGCGCCCGGCAAATCGACCACTTCTATCCGGCCGAGTTCATCCCGGTAACTACCCGTCTTCTTGTCGATAGTTACTCCGGGATAGTTGGCAATATGTTGATTGGCCCCGGTAAGCATGTTGAAAATCGTGGACTTGCCCGCATTTTGCTGGCCGGCCAAACCGACGATGATGTTGCGTCCCTTGGTTGTCATGGAAGCCTTCGAATAATCGTTAGTAGAAGTGCCGTCGGCGCCCGCGGGGCGCTGCTGTCTCATCTACCGGTGAGAAACCGTTTGAATGCTGCTTTCAGCCTTCCTGAACCTCGATCAGTTCCGCTTCGCACTTTCGAAGGGTCACATAATAGTCCCCCAGGCGTAGCTCCAGCGGATCTCCCAGGGTGGCGCAGCGCACCATTTCCACTTCCGCATCGGGCACAAATCCCAGGTCGAGCAGACGCCTTCGGATCGCCCCGTTGGCGCAGTGCCGCTTGACCCGGCAGCGGCGCCCATTGGCCACCTGAGTCAAGAGTCGCCTGCCGGAATCCCTCGCCGGCGATGGCCCCTGACCGTTTTCGCATCCTGCGCACCGCCCGTGACGTCTACGAAGCTTGTTTCTCATTTCCGTAATCCTTTATCTTTTGCCATGGAGAGCCTTCCTGGATTCCCGTTCAATCGATTCGTCCATCTGAGTCGTGTCCGGCTTTCCCACTCCATGTCCGGACAGCAATACCGCCAATTCCCATCGTTCCGGGGCCTATTCCGTTGCCGATTGAAAGGAGGTTCGCATTTTCTTATCTCCTGAACCGGGTAGGGAGAACTGGTCCCCGTCGAAGGGGCATGGTCCGCCCTATCAAAATACGGAATGCCAAACTTTATATGTGAGGCCATTTATTTTGTCAAGCCCCAAATTCAATCCCCCAAAGAACGGCCCTTCGTGGTTTATTCTCGGAGATCCGGCGATGTAATCCGGGTTCCCAAGGCTCCGAAACAACCCCGATGCCCGCCAGGCTGACCGACGGATCGCAGACATTCATGCGGAACAAGCCGCCTGCAAGCCCCGGATTCGGTGTTCCCGGGCATGGCAAGCGCCAAGGAATTGCAGGTATATGCTTTTCCGGGTTGCCAACTCCGTAAATACGGGTAAAGTTGGGTTCTAAGGTCTTGAGGATCGGGCGGCGGGAGGTTGAAGGGAAACTCGGTCCCGCCGCTGCCGGGAAAGTGGAAAAGCGACCGGTAACCCCGGGACGGTAGCCCGTTGATACGCGGTATTTCGACAGCCTGCCGGCAAGTCCCTGTGGACCCAGGCGTTGCTTACCGGAAAGTCCAACGGGACTCCTGCAGGAAGAGTTTTCATGGTGGAAAGGGAATTTTTTGTGCTATCCCCGTAAGGCAGTGAAGCCTTTTGGGTGCAACACGCATGTCTCCGGGGGTATCTGATGATGACGGAACAGAAAAAAACGGATACGGCTTTGGAGAAGGGACCCGATCAAAGCGAGCGTATCGCCGTTCAGCCCAAGAAACCCTGGACAAAGCGCAGAGGCCGTCTGGCGATCATCCTGCTGATTGTCGGTCACGGTCTGGGTTTCTTTACTTCCATAGATGCCCTCATGTCCACGCGAACGGCGCCGGGCGCCGTAGCCTGGATCGTTTCACTCAATACCTTCCCCTATGTGGCGGTCCCGGCATACTGGGTGTTGGGCCGATCCAAATTCCAGGGTTACGTGGTGGCCAGGCGGGAAAAAGATTCCGAACTGGGTGTCGCTCTAAATGCTGAACAGGCATGGGTTCAAACCCACAGGGCGTCTCTGGCCGGGAAGCAGGGAAAGGTTCAGGCCTTGGAAAGGCTGGCGAAGATGCCTTTTCTTCGGGACAATCGAGCAGAGCTGCTGATTGACGGGGCCGACACGTTCCGTAGTATTTTTCAAGGGATCGAGGCCGCCGAGCGTTACCTGCTGGTTCAATTCTATATCGTCCGAGACGACGCACTGGGACGGGAACTCAAGGAAAGGCTCGAACGGAAGGCGAGGGAGGGGGTTCGGATCTATTTTCTGTACGACGAGATCGGTAGTTTCCGGTTGCCCAATTCCTATACGAGTGACCTTACCGCCGCCGGGGTCAATGTGCGCCGGTTCCATTCCACCCGGGGGGCGGGCAACCGATTTCAGATCAACTTCCGCAACCACCGCAAAATCGTGGTGGCGGACGGGTTCTCGGGTTGGGTGGGCGGATTCAATGTCGGAGACGAATATCTAGGCCGAAGTCCGAAGCCGGGCGCCTGGAGAGATACGCATCTCCACTTGGAGGGTCCGGCCGTGCTGGGGCTTCAAGTGTCTTTTCTGGAGGATTGGTACTGGGCCGCCAATCAGATTCTTTCATTGGATTGGAACCCGAGGCGGGCTCCAGAAGGGGACATGCCTGTCTTGATTCTTCCTTCCGGACCGGCCGATCGATTCGAGACCGCGAGTCTCCTGATGCAGCAGATCATTCATTCAGCCCAGCATCGAGTTTGGATAGCCAGTCCCTATTTCGTTCCCGACGAAGGCGTTATCGGGGCGTTCAAGCTGGCAGCCCTCCGCGGCGTGGATGTTCGTATCATCATCCCCGAAAAACCGGACAATCTTCTGGTGTACTTTGCGGCCTATGCGTTCATAGGATCCATGCTCGAGGCCGGAGTGAAAATACATCGTTACCAGGCGGGATTTCTGCATTACAAGGCGTTCCTGGTGGACGAAACGCACTCGGCGGTGGGAACGGTCAACCTCGACAATCGTTCCTTCAGGCTCAACTTCGAAGTGACCGCCATCATTGCGGATCAGGAGTTCACATCCCAAATGGAACGAATGTTCGAGTCCGATTTTGCCCGTTCGAGGCAGATGACCCACGAAGAAATCGTCACCAAGCCGTTCTGGTTCCGGGCTGCTTCCAGGGCCGCCTACTTGACGGCGCCTCTCCTTTGAATCCGGGGTCGGCCCGGATCCGGGCCGCGGAACCCGAGCCTCGGATAAGGAGAAACCGTCGTGTCCAACCCGTCGCGGTACTTCATGTTTTTCAAAGACCTGCTAAAGGAAATTTTGATTTGAAACGATTTGTGTATTAGTGTGTCTTGTGAGTCTCCGGCGTCCCGCCGGGTTCGACGGCACGGAGTAACGGGCTGCGGATGTAACGAGGGGGCGGGCCGGACCTGTCGAAGCATCGGACAAGTACTCGGGATTCACATGCAGCAACACGCACTGAACGAATTAATCCGGCGCGTCCAGAGAAACTGCGATATCTCTGATGCGCGCTATGCGGGCGGTTTGTCCCTGTGTTCGTTCCTCTTGCTTATCCGAAACTTTCATAAATGGGAATCCCGTGTGGAACCTTGGCGGGAGGAGGATTCCTCCGTCGTTCTCCAATGGATCGAGGCTAAAGAATCCCTCTGGGAAGATATGGCCGAGGAGTCCTTCGAATCCTTGCCTTTGGAGGGACGCGAAGAAGATCCTTTCTCGTTGGAAGCGGTCAATCAAGTCGTCCGTCCCCATGGTCTGGTGTACGGAGCCGGCCATGCGGGAGGTCTGAAGCCTACCTTCTTCTTGGGGTATCTGGATGAATCCGCGAAGATCGGCGGGCTCACCGCGTATTATCTGGGCCGGGAATTGGCGCGGGACATGATTGGGTATCCCGCTCTCAGGCAGGGGCGGCGACTGTACCTCCGCAAGGAATGCGCCCGCTTCTTCTGGTGGGATAAGATCGTTGAAAAACTTCTGGCCAAAAAACCGGCCGTAATGTTCGCTTTGGACGAATATGGGGTAAAGGACGTTCCCGGATTGAAATCGTCCATCGACGCAGTGATTGAAGGACAGCTCCAGGTCATGTTGCATCATGAGATCGGGGAGGCTCTGATCCATGAGTTCGACCGACCTTTCAAGGAACTGGTGGCCGCTTTTCCCCTGTCTCGTGTGGAACGATTCGTGCGCACCCTCAAGGATGTCTTGGCGGATACACACCCGGAAGGCACCCTGCCTCATATCATCGGTAACGGGAAGAAAGACTCTTTAGGATTCTATGTGGCGTTTCAGGAGGGATTCTCCGCTCTCCTGTTTCCCGAAATCGGGGAGGGATTCAAGGAATTCATGGTGAAGCGTAATTGGACGGATGTGGAAGTCATCCGGAAGCGCGCGTACGGTCGCTTTCTCGCCATGGGCGCCGAGTTGGCCCAACTTGTGGGAAAGATTCCGGTCAGGGGACTGGAATATGTCCGGGAGCGAATCGAGCACAGGTTCATCGATCCTCTTCTCTCGTGCGAAAGAGCATGCAGCCCGGCCTAACGGCCCGTTGCACCGATTTCGCCGGCGACTGCGGGCTTGGTTGCGGGAAAAAAGGTTCGGAGTGACGGAATCCCGAGGGACGGGATCCGCCTTCCCGCTGTGACCGAGGATCCGCCGGAACGTCGAGGTGCGTCTTCACGGATGGGTTGCTGTGCAAATTCGGGTGCAAAGGTGTGTCATGGGATACCGGGAAGTTCCCATCGATGAAGTGAAACTGGGCATGTATATCCGACTGGATCTCAGCTGGTTCAAGCATCCCTTTATGCGAAGCGCTTTCAGACTTACGCATCCCGATGAACTGGCCGCGCTGCGAAAACTCGGTCTGAATACGGTGAAGTGCGATCCCGCGCGCAGTGCTCTTCAGGATCCCGATCAGACTCTTCCCGTGAGGTCCGGTGCCTCCATGCTTGAGACCTCTGCCGAAAAAAGGGACCTCATACAAAGGGCGCCGGATCGTTCCGAGGGCGCCCCGAAACGGGAGGAAGGAGAAGAGGCTAAACGGCATCGTCTCCGTTTTCTGAAAGACCGCAGGAAGAATCTGGCCCAGCGTGAAAAGGAATACTCGGAAGCGTTTGCCCAGGTAACCAATATCATCCGGGGAATCGAAGCCAACAAAGAAGAAGCGATTGAATCCGCCCAGGATTTAATGGATCGCACGGTGGAATGGTTGTTACAGGATTCCGAGACCATGGTTCACTTGATGAACCTCAAGGAAAAAGACAACATCGTATTCTTTCATTCGCTAAACGTGGCCATCCTGGCTATGATCCTGGGGAAAGCTCTTGGATTCCCGCGTGACCTGCTGAGCGCTCTTGGCATGGCGGGGCTGTTGCACGATGTGGGGAAGCAGAAGATACCGAAACGGGTTACCCTGAAGAAGGGTCCCCTGACGAAGGCGGAGCAGAAGTTTCTCCAGCTCCATCCCGAAATGGGAGTTTCCATGCTCTCCCAATTTACGGCCGTTCCCAAATCGGTGATCGCGGCGGTACACCAGCATCACGAGAAATGTAACGGAAAAGGATATCCTCAAGGTTTGCCGGGTGCGGACATTACCGACTATGCCAAGATCGTCGCCATTGCCGATGTGTACGACAACATGACCAACCAAGGTAATTTGGATCGGCTCTTTACGCCTCACGAGACGCTGTCCTTCATGTTCACGCGCATGAGCGAGGAACTCTCCAAGAAAATGACGGTTGCCTTCATCAAGTGTCTTGGGGTATATCCGCCCGGCACCCTTGTGGAACTCTCCAATGGTTCGAAAGGAATGGTCGTTACCACGGACCAAGACAAACGGATGAGCCCCACGGTGATTCAGTATGATCCGACGGTTCCGAGGGAGGAGCCCATCATTGTGAATCTCGCCGACGAGGCTTCCCTCCACATCGTGTGCAGTATGCGACCCTCCGAGGCGGAGCCTGAAGTATTGGCCTACCTGCAGCCGGGAAGGATGATCGGATTTTTCGTGGGCGCCTTGGGCTCCAATCGAAAGTCCGCCTGATCCGGACGGCGTGAGCTCAGGAAAATCAGGTTCTCGGGATGTAAGCCTCCCCGTCCCTCGCGGCCATGTAGGCGCGTGGCTCCATCTTCGGACGGGATTCGAGACAGGGATGTTCAATCCGGCGGGTGTCCCTCCCATCTCACCGGATCAGCGAAAACAGATTTTGTTGTACGACCGCCTCGGGTGTACCCGATTCGGCGGTTGCTTATCAGCCCGTTGCTAAACCGTATTGCGGGCAGGCTGATGAAAAACGATGAGATGCAAGGCGTGCGAATCCTGAGGAATGAAGCGTACAACGGGTACGCCGCAATGACGAAGGATGACGTCACGCCAAAGGCGTGACAGCAGATCGTTTTTTCAACGGCCTGTTATGGATCATGTTGGATACATTCTATTCGAACCGTGTAGATCTTCCCGGACGGTATCTCGGGAACGAATTCAACTCCATCCACAAGGACTGGGAGTCCGTGCGGCTGCATGTGGCGCTCGCATTCCCGGATCTGTATGAAGTGGGTATGTCCCACCTGGGTCTGGCGATACTGTACGATATGCTTAATCGGCGGCCGGACACACTGGCCGAACGAGTGTATGCTCCGGCAAACGATCTCGAAGACCTGCTGCGACAGCGAAATCAACCTCTGTGTTCTTTGGAATCGAATGTTCCCTTGCGCCGTTTCGATATCGTGGGATTCAGCATCCAATCGGAACTTCATTATACCCATATTCTTCGCATGATGGAACTGGCGGGCATTCCCCTGGAATCCCGAAACCGCACCATCGAATTCCCCTTGATCCTGGGAGGCGGTCCCTGCACCTGTAACCCTGAACCCCTGGCTCCGTTTTTCGACGCGGTTCTAGTGGGCGAAGGAGAGGAAGCCGTTGCCCGGATCGCGGATACCGTTCTGGAATGGAAAGGCGGGAAAGGAACGAGAAACGAGCTTCTCACGGCGCTTTCCCGAATCCGGGGAATGTACATCCCCGAATTCTTTCTGCCCCGACACGACCACCGAGGTCGTTTCCTCGGTATAGAACCCCTACTGCCGGGGTACGAATTCGTGGAAAGAGCCGTGGTTCCGGATCTGGATGCTGTTCCGTTTCCCCATGCGCCCATCGTCCCCCAAGTTCGCGCCATCCACGATCGGCTTACGGTGGAAATCGCCCGGGGCTGCTCCAGGGGCTGCCGGTTCTGCCAAGCGGGCATGATCTACAGGCCCGTCCGTGAACGTTCCGTCGGACGCGTCTTGGGTCTGGTTCGGCGGGGACTGGCATCCACCGGCCACGAGGATGTCTCGTTGCTGTCGCTGAGCGCCGGCGATTATTCCTGTATCGATCCCCTGCTGGCGGATCTTATGGAGGAGCTGCTTTCCAGGAGAGTCTCCGTATCCCTGCCTTCCCTGCGCGTGGGAACCCTTTCGGAAGAACTCATGAAGCAGATCCGTCGCGTCCGCAAGACGGGGTTCACGTTCGCCATTGAAGCGGCCACCCAACGGTTGCGGGACGTGATCAACAAGAACATTTCGGAGGAGGACCTGCTCCAAGCGGCCGGGCATGCGTTTCATCTCGGGTGGAACCTCCTCAAGACGTATTTCATGATCGGCCTGCCCACGGAAAGCCGGCACGACGTGGAAGCCATACCCGGCCTGGTACATCGCATGCTGGAACGCGGTCGGGGCAAACGAAACCGAACGGTGAACGTGAGCTACGCCCTGTTTGTCCCCAAACCGCAGACGCCGTTCCAGTGGGCTATGCAGGCTTCCCTGCCGTCGGCGCTGGAGAAGATGACCTGGCTGAGGGAAGCCCTGCGCCGCAAAGGCCTTCAGCCAAAATGGAACAGTCCCCACATGGCGTTGGTGGAAGGCGCCCTCGCCCGGGGAGGCCGCGAGGCTTCCCGCTGGATTCGGAACGCGCATCGTTTGGGATGCCGATTTGATGCGTGGACGGAACATTTTCGATTCTCGTTGTGGGAAGAGGCGTTGAAACAGGCGGGCGCTCCCGATTGGTCGCTGATCCAGGGACCCCGGGATCCGGCCGATCCCTTGCCATGGGACCACATTCGCACGGGAGTGGAACGGGGTTTTCTGCAGGAGGAATTCCATCGCGCCTTGAACGGGCGCATCCGCACGGATTGCCGCGCGACATGCCACGCATGCGGCGTATGTGACCACTTGAAACTTTTCCACCGACCCGCTGAACCCGGTCCCGTGGTTCCGCCGGATATCTCGAGTGATCAGGGACCCGGAAACCAGGAACTGCGCTGCCGACTCACGTTCGAAAAGACCGGGCCTGCCCGGTACATGGGTCATCTGGATACCATGACCGTGTTCAAACGAGCCTTGAGGAGAGCGGGGTTGCCGGTCAAGGTTTCACAAGGGTTTCATCCGCAGGTGAAAATCATGTTCCATGACGCCCTGCCCCTGGGATTCGAGAGCCTTGCCGAGGGAATGGACATGATTCTCACGGCCTCGTTACCGCTTCAGACCATTCAGGATCGCATAAACGTTCAGCTTCCCGGAGGATTTCGCGTGGCCCGGGTGGAGTGGGCCGCCTCCAAGCCCCTCGCACCCCGAGGGGCTTTGTTTCGGGTGTCGGGATGGGCCGGCTGGTGCTCCATAGACCGGCTCATCCGGTATCAGAATGCGGAATCATTCCCCATGATCCTGAAGCGCAAGGAAAAGACATCCTCGGTGAACCTCAAACCCCATGCGATATTTCGGGTGGAGAACGATTTCCAGGTGGAGATAACCCTGATGCATCCCGAGGGATGCCACCTCAAACTCTGGGAGGTGCTCCAAACTGTTCTGGGACTGCCGGACTCCGTTCGTCCCGACCTGACCGTCACCAAGATCCGGGACCTATCCACTCTTTGAGAACGGGGTTTGCCTTAAATCCCTCGAAGGACGATGCAACGCAGGACATACGTGTAAATCCCGAGGCGGAGACATCTACAGAGTGAGGCGCGCAGGCGAAAGGAACGAAACACCACGCCAGGAACAGGGTCGCAGGTCGTGTTCTTCGGCGTCTTGATAGGAACGGATTGAGGTACGGCCTATGCCCACGGAGTTGGTGATCAATTCAAGACCCTACGAAACGCGGGTCGCCCTGTTGGAAAACGGCACGGTTACGGAATACTATCTGGAACGATCCAAGGGACAGGAAATCACGGGCAACATTTATCGGGGCCGTGTTATTCGGGTGCTTCCGGGCATGCAAGCCGCATTTGTGGATATCGGTTTACCCAAAGCGGCTTTCCTCTATGTTTCGGATGTCTACGATTACCTGAGGGAATTCGAACTTTTAATGCTGGCGGGCAGGGACGACGTTCCCCCGGGAGAGGAGGAGCTTGGCGAACTTCAGGAAATGTCGCCGAACTTTCGCTCGGAACCCCGGTTCCAGATTCAGGAACTGCTCCATGAAGGCCAGGAAATCATGGTCCAGGTTTCCAAAGAGCCCATAGGTTCCAAGGGAGCCCGCGTTACCACCCATATCTCCCTGCCTGGACGGAACCTGGTGCTGATGCCCATGATGGATCACGTGGGGATCTCCCGGCGCATCGAGGATGAAGCCGAGCGGAAGCGCCTGAGGGATACGATCCTTCGGATGAAACCGGAGGGGATCGGTTTCATAGCTCGAACCGCGTCCGAACGCATCGAGGAAGAGAAAATACGCGGGGAGATGGATTTCCTGCTCAAGCTTTGGGACAGCATTCAGCAAAAGCGCAAGACCGCTCGGAATCCCAGCCTTCTGCACCGTGAATTCAACATCACCCTGCGTGCAGTCCGGGATCTGTTCACCAAGGAGGTGGATAAACTGGTCATTGATTCCGAGGAGGAATATGAGTCCGTTGTCGACTTCATCAAAACCTTTCTGCCTGGTTTGGCGCCCGCACTGGAACTCTACAGAGGACCCGAGTCCATTTTCGATCGATACGGTATCGAAATGGAGATTTCCCGGGCGCTCCAGAAGAAAGTCTGGTTGAAATCCGGGGGATACATAGTGATCGAGCCCACCGAAGCACTCGTGAGCATCGATGTGAATACAGGGCGCTTTGTGGGCAGGCGGAATCTGGACGAAACCATTCTGAAGACGAATCTGGAGGCTGTGAAAGAAATCGCCTATCAGCTCCGACTCAGGAATCTGGGAGGTCTGGTGGTCATCGATTCCATCGATATGGACCGCCCCACAGACCGGGAAAAGGTGTATAATGCGCTGAAGGAGGCTCTCAAGAAGGACAAGGCCAAGACCCACGTGCTCAGGATGAGCGAATTGGGACTCATCGAGATGACCCGAAAGCGCACTCGGGAAAACTTGAGGCATATCATGACGGAAGCTTGTTTCTACTGTGAGGGCGAAGGTCGCCTGAAGTCCAAGACAACCATTTGCTACGAGATTTTTCGGAGCCTCGAGCGGGAATCCCTGGAGGTTCGAGGAGAGAACCTCGAAATACGGGCTCATCCGGAAATCTGCCACATGCTTATGGACGAAGAAGGCCATCACATCGAGTTTCTGGAGCGTAGGTTGAGCAAGCATATAGTCATCCAGCCCGAGGATCGATTGCACATGGAACAGTTTAGGATCGGAATCCCCTGACATTCTGTTGACAAACACCATGCCGGGCAGGCTGATGCAAAACGAGGAGATGCAAGCCATGCCTTCGGCGTGACAGCCCGTCGCATTTTCTTCAGCCTGCTGCGAACATCGGACCCGACATGACGAGGCGCATCGAGCCATGAACAATCCAAAAGATCATCCCCTCTCGTCCCTGAGACCGGTAGGCCTGGAAACGGTTTCCGATCCGGAAACAGCGTTGCTGTTGGACGCCAAGAAGGGGATCACTTCGGAAGAGGCCCGGATCCTGGGCGAACTACGACGGATACGGAGCCGGGTATTACCCTTGAAAGCGGAAATCCGGCGGCTTAAGGCGCGATTGACGCAGCCGTCCCCGGGGCCTTTGGAGCGGGCCGGGCAGGACGATGTTCAAGCACTGGCGGAACTCGAGGCCCGCCTTGAAACGCTTCGATCGGAATGGAACGACTGGATTGCGCGACGGGACGAGGCCCGACATAGGCGAATGGTTATATTGGGCCACGAGGAACCCTGACAGGTCGTTGAAGAACGTAATCCGCCGTCACGCTTTCGGCGTGAGGCTTCATCCTTCCGCCTGCGCGTCTCACGCAGATAGGCGTCATTGCGGCTAGGCTTTATTCCTCAGGATTTCCCCGCCTTGCATCTCACCGTTTTGCACCGGCCTACCCGCAATACGATTTATCGACGGGCTGCCGAGGGAACCCCGCATTTACGGGCGAAGCGTATCGCGGAAAAGCTTTCAGGCGCGGGTGGAAAAGAAACACCCTGTCGGGGGCAATGAAACCGCGGGAAATGCGGTCCACAGCGGTACTCGAAATGCGGCGCTTGTCCTTGTCCGTTTTGTTGTATTGGGCAGGCGCCGCTTTCGCCCGGATTCGCGCACCGCCCATTTCACCGGCCCTTGCCGTACTCCTGATCGAAGGAGCGGATCAAGGAACGAAGCATGCTCACCCGTCCGGCTATGTCGGGGGCGCGAGTGATCCCGGTGACCATGGCGATGCGACGGGCCCCCGCCTGGAGCACCTCCCGTATATTCCCCTCATGAATCCCGCCCATGGTGGTGAAAGGCGCCTCGAGATGACGGGAAATCTCCCGAAGGGCCTCCGGCCCCAGGAATCGGGTCACCTTTTCCTTGGTCTGTGTGGGAAAGATGGGTCCGATGTTCACATAGTCGGCGCCGTCTTTCTGAGCCTGCAACGCCTCCTCCACCGAGTGGCTCGAAGCTCCCAGGATGAGTTCGGGTGCAATGCGCCTGGCTGCGGTCAAAGGCAGATCGTCCTGTCCCAGGTGAACTCCGTCCGCATCGACGGCCAAGGCCACGTCCAAATGGTCGTTAATGACCAGAAGGACGTCCCGCAACCGGGTGCGTTTCCGAAACTCTTGCGCCACCTCGTATAGCATCCTCTTATCCCAATGTTTCTCCCGTAACTGGATGATGCGGGCGCCGCCCGACAGCACCCCGTCCAAAACCTCCAGGTTCGTCCGTCCCTCGGAAAGCTCCTGGCAGGTCACGGGATACACATCGATTTCCATGAAACGCTTCATTCGTTCGGCCCGATTCATCCTCCCCCCACAAACCGTATGAGTTCAACCTCATCACCCTGCTGCAATGCCTCATCGGAAAAGGACTCCCTGGGGACGATGCGCCGGTTTTTCTCCACCACCACGCCGTCCGGATGAATCTGAAGCTGTTCCAGAAGAGCGATCAGCCGGGCGCCCGATTCCACCTCGTGTATTTCTCCATTCAGTCTGATCGTAACCACGGCCATGGATTCATCCTCCTCATCCCGCAACACGGGCATGATCCTCACAGCCTGCTCCCTGCACCGGATCCAGAAAAGCCGCATCCCAGTCCTTCCAAACCGGCTCATACCCTTTGGAAGCGATCATGCGGGCCACTTCGGCGGGGCTTCTGTGATCGCTCACTTCAAACTGTCCCTCCGTATCCGTCCGTGAGGTGTATCCTCCGGGAGCGGTTTTGCTGCCGGCGCTCATCTGTGTGATCCCCAAGGGGACCAGGTTGTCGCGAAATTCCATGGACTCCCGCGTGGAGAGCACCAGACCCGCATCCGGCAAAGACAGTCTCAACGCGCACATGAGTTGGACCATTTCCCGATCGCTCACGGAAAACGCGGGCTGGAATCCCCCCGCCGCGGGCCGCAGCCGGGGGAAGGATACCGAAATATGGCTCTTCCAATACCGGCGCATCAGGTACGCCCCGTGGATTCCCACAAAAGCCCCGTCCGTACGCCAGTTGGACAAACCCAACAACGCGCCGACGTTCAGTTTCCGAAATCCCGCTTCACCGCCCCGTTCCACGGCTTCCAGACGCCAGTGGTAGTCCCGCTTACGGCCCGCCGGATGCACTTCGGCATACCGAATCCGATCATACGTTTCCTGGTACACGGTCAAACCGTCCACACCGGCCCGGATCAACGACCGGTAGGACTCGACGTCCATGGGATAGACTTCGATGGACAGGGATGCGAATCGGGATCGGAGTCGATCCGCTATTTCGCACAGGTAGGATACGGGGACATGCTTGGGGGATTCCCCGCTCACCAGCAAAATATGTCTGAAACCTTGCCGGTGCAAGGACATGGCCTCGTTTACGGCCTCGTCCACGGTGAGCGTGGCCCGTCCGATCCGGTTGTGCCGGTTGAATCCGCAATACACACAGGAGTTCGTGCATTCGCTGGACACGTATACGGGCGCGTACAATTGAATGATGCGGCCGAACCGACGCAGTGTGATGTCATGGGCGCGTTGCGCCATTTCCTCGAGATAGGGCTCCGCCGCGGGGGAGAGCAACGCGAACAAATCCTCATCGTTTCGGTGATCCGCTTCCAGAGCGGCTTCCACGTCGGAGGCCCCGGCGTTGAGGATCGCGGCATCCACGGCCGCCCAATCGTAGGTGGATAAGACTTGCGAAAAACTCATGGTCCCACACTCCTCAGGAAACCGGTCAGGGGTGAACTGGCTTCCGCGGTGACCCGCGGCTTCCCCAGCCCCGCGCGATAGGCCATGAAGCCGGCCTCGACCCCCAGCTTGAAGGCTTCCGCCATAACCACTGGGTTTCGGGCCACGGCTATGGCTGTGTTTACCAGGACGGCGTCCGCGCCCAGCTCCATGGCTTCCGAAGCATGGGAAGGCGCTCCCAGACCCGCATCGACCACCACCGGAATTCGAGCCTGTTCGATGATGATCTGGATGGAATCGCGCGTCTTCAGACCTCGATTCGTACCGATGGGCGCGCCCAAGGGCATGACGGTAGCCGTTCCTGCGTCTTCCAGGCGTTTTGCCAGAACGGGGTCGGCGTTGATGTAGGGAAGCACCACGAATCCTTCCTTGACCAGGATTTCCGCCGCTTTGAGGGTTTCCACCGGATCCGGCAGAAGATAATGGGGGTCCGGGGTGACCTCCAGCTTGATCCAAGGTTGGCATCCCGCCGCCCGTGCTATCCGGGCGAGCCTTACGGCCTCCTCCGCATCCCGCGCCCCGCTCGTGTTGGGAAGGAGCAGAAATTTCTCCGGATCGATGGCGCTCATCAGATCATCCTGAGGGTTTTTGAGGTCCACCCGGCGCAAGGCCACGGTAACGATCTCGGCTCCGGAAGATTCTATGGCCCGCACCATGAGTCCAGTGGAAGAGAATTTTCCGGTACCCACCAACAGGCGGGAATGAAAAGTCCGGTCCGCAATGGTCAACGGTGGAAAGTCACTCACGAGACACTCCTTGTCTTGGTTACAGGGTTTCCGTTGCACTCCGGCACAGCGGACAGCAGGAGTCCGGCAAAGGCACCTCCCGGAACCTGGAGGTCAGCGCGTCATACGTCAGCAGTCTGCCGATCAAGAGATCGCCTATTCCGGTCAAATATTTCAACGCCTCCGAGGCTTGGATACAGCCCAGCACCCCCGGTACGACGCCCAGCACCCCGATCTGAGATGTGGTGGGAACCCGATGGGGTTCGGGAGGCTTCCCGAATATACATCGGAAACAAGGGCCTCGGCCCGGAACCACGGTCATGGCTTGACCGATAAGGCCAAGAACACCGGCATGGGAATAAGGAACGCCGTTCCGGACACAGGCATCGTTTACCAGAAATTTGGACTCGAAATTGTCCGTCGCTTCGATGACGAAGTCATATCCGCGAACCAACTCGGAGCCGTTTTCAGAATCGAAACGCCGGGAATAAGCAACGATTGTGATATGAGGATTGAGCGCTCTGAGGGCGTCCGACGCGGACTGGGTTTTCGGGCGGTGGATATCCAAGGAGGTATGCAGAATCTGCCGTTGGAGGTTGGAGAGTTCCACCCGATCGCCGTCCATGATCCCGAGGGTGCCCACTCCGGCACACGCGAGATAGAACAGCGCCGGACTGCCCAGCCCCCCGGCTCCCACCACCAGCACGCGACCGTTACGGATCTTTTCCTGGCCGGCGATGCCGAGTTCCGGGATCAGGATGTTCCGCTGATAGCGTGTAAGGTCGACCTCACTGAAGCCCTTCATACGAAAAACCGTTCCTCTTAAACCCATGAAGGAACGGCTTGCCGGACCATACCACCATTTCCGCCGTATCCCTCCGCCGGCATTACCCGGATCAGGTTCTAAGGGTATGCTCTCAGCCCGGGAAGACCCCCCGAGCACCCCTAACGAACAAAGACACTATAGAATGTTTGCAGAGCTGTGTCAAGTTTTTGACCAAAAATGTTTCGTGAAAATCGCCGAGCCGTTGCCGTCATTCCCGAGACCCCGTTTCTGATGAGCACAAATCCGCCGGTGAAAGGGAATCGAGCATCACTCCCCTTCGCGTTTCGCCGATGGGAAGAGCGTGATTCTCCGAAGTACGGGGAATGAAAGAAGGCCCGGGACCAGAATCAGAGAGTCCCTGAAAAACGTGAGCCATGTCATCCGCGCACCCTCCGGGTCCGTGGAGAAACACCCGCATGTGATATCCAGTCCGCGGATCAGGCTGATGACGATACCCGTCATGAAGACCATCACCAGGCCGCTGTACACCGTCACCGAGGCCCACGGAAAGAGACCCAGGACCAGGAATGCCCCGGCTACGATCTCGACCCAGGGCAACACCAGAGCCACGGCATTGACCAGCCGATCCGGTAACAGTCTGTAATTGTACACGATCAGCGCAAACTGCTCCGGATTCAGGACCTTGTCATAGCCCGCGTACAGGAATATGCCACCCATGAGGACACGCAACCCCCGCCAACTCCATATCCACTGGTTGCACGACTTTCCCATGTTACTGACCCGGCTCCGAAATCTCGACCCGCTTGTGAGGGTCCGGGGGAAGCCCGCGGATCAGGGACGCACCCGAGGAGGACCCGTTTCCACCGCTCGACCCGCTTGTTTCCACTGTTTCATGCCCCCCAGGAACGCCCCGACGTTGGGATATCCGTGCATAAGCAGCTTTACCGCCAGGTCTTCGCCCATGGTGCACGCCAAATCGCCGCAATACGTGATGATCAGGGCCGCGTGCATGAAGTCTTCCTCCAGTTGCGGGAAGACCTCGTCAAACTGATAGAGCGGAAGACTCAAAGCCCCGGGGATGCGCTCCTCCATGTATTCCCGGAACTCCCTGGCATCCAACAGGAGAGCCGCTCCCCATCGCTGAAATTCGACGATCTCCTCGATATCGAATCCCAGGACCCCTTCAGGCAAGTCCCGGGAGGACAAGCGTTGTTCCCAGTCTTCCACCCAAGGAAGTCCGTCCGGCCGAAAAGCGTTCACACTTACCGCCAAGGTCAGGGAAAGCACAGCGATCCACACGATTCCCTTGAACTCATTCAGCAGCGTTGTCTTCTTCATCCCATTTTCACGGTTCCCGTTTCGTATCCCATGGCAGGACAGAGCCTGATTGTAGCGCCGTATTCAAAGGGGTTACATCCGTCGCCCCATTCCGTGAAGACATGGGCCGCCCCTTGGTGTCTCTCCGGCAATTTCATCGCTGAAAGGCATCCTACACTATTTCAAGACTTCTCGAAAGGAAAGTAGGTTCAAGCCCAAATCCCGAATCCCGGATTTTGGGTCGAGGGCGAAACGGGTTTTTCCCGGTTGAAGGCCGGCCCGGAGGGCTTTCCTTTCCATGCGGAGATCAGGTATGCATCATCCGGATGCGGGTTCCGAGCCGGCGCCGGAATCTTGACAGGGGGGGGCAATCCAAGTAAGGTTACGACCTCATTTCTCAGCCGTTGAAAAAGCGTTCCGCGGCGTTGGGCTTCATCCTTCGTCATGGCGGCGTACTGTGTGTACGCCTCATTCCTCGGGATTCGCCCGCCTGGCATCGCATCGTCTTGCACAGGCCTGCCCCCAATACGGTTTATCAACGGGCTGTTATGAAAGGGGATTCCGTTGTGATCCAACGAATTAAAGGAACCCACGATATCCTGTCTCCATCCGTGGAGTCCTGGGTAGCCCTGGAAACCATGGCCAGAGATCTGTTCACGCGGTTCGGTTTCAGAGAAATCCGACCGCCCCTCATGGAATGGACGGAACTGTTCGCCCGGGGAATCGGTGAAAGCACGGACATCGTGGAGAAGGAAATGTATTCCTTCACGGACAGCCGAGGCCGTTCCATCTCCTTAAGGCCGGAAGCCACCGCCGGAGTGCTCCGGGCGTTTATCGAAAACAAACTGTACTCGGAATTGCTCCCTCAGAAACTGTTCACCATCGGCCCCATGTTCCGGCATGAACGACCCCAGAAAGGAAGATTCCGCCAGTTCCATCAAATCAATGTGGAGGTTCTGGGAGATCCGGGTCCTCAAGTGGATGCGGAATTGATTGCCATGGCGCATCTTCTGTGCTCACAGGCGGGCGTCACTCCAACGACCTTCCTGATAAACAGCCTGGGATGTCCGGAATGTCGTCCCCGGTATCGTGAGGCGCTGAGCGGCTTCTTTTCGAAACACGAGGGAGAGTTGTGTCCGGATTGCAGCCGCCGGCTCCGAACCAATCCGCTCCGGGTCCTGGACTGCAAGGCGCCGGCGTGTCGTGAATTGGCGGGAAACGCCCCAAGAACTTTGGACCACCTGTGCCCCGGCTGTGTGGATCACCTTTCCGGGCTGGAGAAGGCGCTGGATCTGCTGGCGGTTCCGTACCGCATTCATTCATCACTAGTTCGAGGTCTGGATTACTACGCCCGCACGGCCTTCGAGCTGGTGACCACCCACCTGGGCGCCCAGGACGCGGTCATGGGCGGAGGCCGATATGACGGCCTGGTAGAATTGCTGGGTGGTCCCTCCATCCCGGGAATCGGCTTCGCCGCCGGCATGGAGCGCCTCCACCTGCTCATTGGGGATTTTGTACAGCCGTCCGTACCGGATCTGATGATCGTGACCTTGAGTACGCCGGCCCAGGAGCGGGCGATTCCCCTATGCCATGGACTCCGATCTCGAGGATTTTTCGTGGAAATGAACTTCGAGGCGCGCAGCCTCAAGAGTCATATGAAGCGCGCCGACCGAACCGGCGCCCGGTTCGTGCTCATTTTGGGTGACGACGAGCTGAGGGCCGGGAACGCGGTCTTGCGGAATATGCGCACCAAAAACCAGGAATCGGTAGATCTCGCCCGTCCGTTGGAACAGATCGTATCCCTTTTCCGTGCTGAACAGGAGATGTCCAAGCCATGTTGAAACGCACACACCATTGCGGCGCGTTGAGAAGAGACCTGGAAGGGCATGAAGTCGTACTCGCAGGATGGGTGCATCGGAGAAGGGACCTGGGTGGACTCATCTTTGTGGATCTCAGGGATCGTGAGGGAATCACGCAAATCGTCTTCAATCCGGAGTACAACCCGGAGCCCGTTTCTTCCGCGCGGAGCCTTCGGGGGGAGTTTGTGGTCACCGTCGAGGGTACGGTTCGGTCCAGGCCGCCCGAAATGGTCAATCCGCATATGCCCACAGGGGAAATTGAAGTGTGGGTGAACCATCTGGACATTCTGAACAGTTCTGAAACGCCTCCCTTTGTCGTGGACGACACCCGTGAGGCTTCCGACGCATTGAGGCTTGCCTACAGGTACCTGGATCTTCGGAGACCTTCCGTGCTCGAAAGTTTCAAGATCCGCCATCAGGCCACCGTCATCATCCGGAACATCATGAACGGGCTGGGCTTTCTGGATGTCGAAACCCCCATACTCACCCGCAGCACGCCGGAAGGGGCCCGGGATTACGTGGTGCCCAGCCGGGTGTATCCGGGTCGCTTCTATGCACTGCCTCAGTCTCCCCAATTGTTCAAACAACTGCTCATGGTAGCGGGTTTCGACAGGTATTACCAGATCGCCAAGTGCTTCCGAGACGAAGATCTGCGGGCCGACCGCCAGCCGGAATTCACCCAACTGGACTTGGAGATGTCCTTTGTGGAAGAAGAAGACGTCATGAATGTGGCCGAAGCGGTATTGTGCAGCCTGTGGGAACAGATTCTTCAGGTTCGGCTCACCGTTCCGTTTCCTCGTCTTTCCTATACAGACGCCATGGAACGTTACGGAACGGACCGGCCGGACCTACGAATGAACATGGAATTGGTGGACCTTTCCCGGATTTTGGGAACGTGCGGATACCGGGTTTTTTCCCAGGCTCTGGAGGGCGGAGGCATAGTCAAGGGAATCCGCGTCGCCGGAGGAGGGGAGCTGTCACGGAAGCAGCTCGATGGATTGACCGAGTTTGTCCGGGAATGGGGCGCCGAGGGGCTGGGCTGGGCCAAGATCAGGAACCTGGGCGACTGGCGGTCTCCCCTGGCCAAGAGCCTGGATCCCGAACATCTCCGGGAGGTGGAAAGGGTTCTCTCCCTGGAGCCGGGAGATCTGGTATTGTTCATGAGCGGTCCGAGAAACACGGTGAACACCGCCCTGGGGCAATTGCGGCTTCATCTGGGCCGAATGTTGAATCTCCTGAACGAAAGCCGATTCGAGTTTCTCTGGATTACGGATTTTCCGCTGTTGGAGTTCAGCGAGGAAGAAGGGCGTTATATTGCCGTACACCATCCGTTCACGGCGCCCAAGGAAGAGGATCTCCACTTTCTCGAATCGGATCCGGGGCGCATTCGGGCCCGGGCGTACGATGTGGTGTTGAACGGCAATGAACTGGGGGGAGGCAGCATCCGAAATCACCGCTTGGAATTGCAGCATCGGGTGTTCCAGTCGCTGGGCATCGGCTCGGAGGAAGCCGGCGAGAAATTCGGCTTTCTCTTGAAAGCCCTCGCCCTGGGGGCCCCGCCCCACGGAGGAATCGCACTGGGCCTGGATCGCCTTGTGATGCTCCTGTGTGGAAAAAGCTCCATCCGGGATGTAATCGCTTTTCCCAAGACCCAACGCGCCACGTGTCCTCTTACCGAAGCGCCCGCCGCCGTCTCGGAAGATCAGTTGGTGGAACTGGGACTTTCGTTGATTCGCCCTCACCAATGAACGGTGCTCGTGGCCGTTTGCACTTGACAAAAGGAAGTTTTGTTCATTAGTTTTAAATATTTTCGGCAAAGCGGAACGAGCGGCGATGGTTTCTGTAACGAAGGAGGATCCCTAGGATGAGCGAAGTACATGCTCCCATGGCAGGCAAGATCATCAAGATGTTGGTTAAGGTCGGGGATCAGGTGAGTGAAGACGAGGAAGTCTTGATCCTCGAAGCCATGAAGATGGAAATGCCTGTGGTAAGCAGCAGTTCGGGCGCTGTAAAGGAACTCAAGGTCAAAGAAGGCGACACCGTGGAAGCGGAACAGGTGGTCATGATTATTGGTTAGCGGGGGGCGGCTGTTTTTTTGTACATGTCTCGCTGCGGGTCCGCCGGGGCGTAAACCCGGCTCCACCGTGCTTCGTGTGCGTCGAGACGTTGGGTAGTGTACGGTCCTCATCCCGAATGCCGGTGTACGTGGCGGGAAGAGGGTGGAATTGCGGCCATGCTCGCACCCCGTAGCCGCGAAATAACCCGTTGCTTTGGATTGAAGACCGGCCTGCGCATCGAGGCGGATGGCTCTTATCATTTCGGAAGATCTTGCCGCCGCGCGTGGGCGGGGTGCAAGAGATCCGGACATTCGGCCATCGCGACCCTGGTCCGGAAAAACAACCTCCGGAAAGGTGTCCTTTATTCACCGGATTAAAGGCTTCGGTCTCCCCGAGGGCTTCCGTATTCATGAAATTCCTTGAGATTGTACATTCGCTGCTCGAAGAGTGGCTGCCCCAAGGCAATTGGGATCGTGTCCGCGAGGTCTCCACGGAAGACCTGACCTATGTGGACGCAAACAATCTCGCCACGTATGGGAGAGACGAGGTCATCCGTCTACTCGCCAAAGGGAACGCTCTGGCGCGCCTGATCTGGAAGGACCAGCGCATTCCGGCCAATCGCGTCGTGAACGCCGTCTCTCAAAACCACCAGATTTTTGTGGAATGGGAAGCGGTGGGGAAGTTCACGAACGGTGTGGATGTCCTGATTCCGGGAGCGACCCTGGTGCGTTTCCGGGGAACGGATTTGGCGTATTACAGGGATTACGTCAATTTCGCTCTATTTGTCCAGTGGGCGCAACAGTATCCTGAAGTCTTCCAGGAACTCGCTTCGACGGCGCATCTTTAGCGGGCCGTTGAACAACACGATCTGCGGTCAAGCCAACGGCGTGAGGCTTCATCCTGCCTGCTTGTGTCTCGCATGCAGACAGGCGTCATTGCGCCACGCCTTCGGCGCGGCCTGCATCTCATCGTTTCTGAACCGCCTGCAGGCCATGCTGTTTTCAGCGGCCTGACGGGGCCGTTACGGTTCAGCCGAGTTCCCTGATCCTCTCCGACGGGGGAAGGATCTCCGTAATCCGAAGTCCGAAACGGTCGTTCACCACCACTACTTCCCCCTTTCCCATGAGACGGTCGTTCACGAGCAGATCCAAATCGTTGCCCGCCAATTTGTCTAGTTCGATGATGCTTCCCTGGCCCAACTGCATGAGATCGTTCACCACCAATCGGGCGTCACCCAGCCGGATACGCACCTCCACGGGAATCCGGAGCAACAGCTCCAGGCCCAGCGTATGCTGTCGGCCGGCGCCCGTTTCTTCCGTCTTTAAGGGTTGCTCACCGGTTTCTTGAGGAGACTTCCGTCCCGCCGCGGGCGCCTTGGGGTTCATCTTCTTAGGGGCCTGCTCCGATTCCCGCTGTTCGCGCAAAGCCGCAGCCCAGAGATCATCCATGCCATCCGGTTCCGGTTTTGGATCGCTCATGGTTCTCCTCATAATAGGATCGGGAGTCACTGCCCCACGGTGATATCCACCCGGACGGGAACTTCCTCCAGATCGTCTTTGATCACCAGCACTTCTTTTCGGGTCACTTTCCTGAGGACCACCTCTTTGGCGGGATGCTCCATCCATGCCTTGAGCAATGCATCCTTGGCGTCTTCCACATGCGCCACCTCCGAAAGAACGTCATACCCGCCGTTGCGGCACAAGTACACCCGATACGAAACTCCGATGATCTTCGAGTCTCCGCGTTCCTCCACCACATAATCGGGTATCATGCTTTCACGGCCCGATGACGGCCCGGGAAGGGAGGAAGGATCCTCCGCGATCCTTCCGCCGCCTTCCCCGTTCAGCACCGCTTCCAGGATGGCGTCCACCGACTCCTGTTTGCTCATTTCCGGGGCGGCGTAGGAGATGTCGATGTCCAGGGGGACGTCCCCGGCCTCCAGGTCCGGTTCGAGAGGCAACCCTGTGTCCGGATGACCGCCGTTCCCTGTGAGGGATGCAAACAGCTCCGAATCCGGTTCAGGCTCCGGAGCCGGATCTTCGTCGAAATCTTCCATTTCCGGGGCGAACTCGGCGGCAGGCCGTTCCACGTCGTCCTTGAAGTCAGGCTCCGGCCGTTCCGCTTCTTCGGCATGCGTCTTCTCCCGCGCCTCCGGCAGGTGCTGCTCGAGAAGGTCATCCACCGCATCCTGGTCCGATGAATACTCGGCGGGTTCCTGGACGGAGGCTGCATTGTCGTCGGGCAATTCCGATTCTCCGGAATTCTCCGGTTCCGAAGACCCTGTCTGGATTTCACGGAGCAGGGCATCGATATCCGATTGGTCCACCACCCCGCTCGGGCCGTTTTCCATGCGGGGCGCCGCTTTTTCCGGATCCGGATATTCCCGTTCTTCCCGGGCATTCGCGGCTTCCGGCCCGCGGTTCAGCAGGCGGTCGATGTCTTCCTGAGAAACAACACCCTGGGAATCCGCGGGTTCCGGATCTTGGTCGAGTCGATCCTTTCGTTGGATTCTGGATTCCCGGAAGTCATTCCTGTCGAGGCTGGGGCTCGACGTTGCTTCAGCCAGGAGCAGGTCCAGATCGTCCTGGGAAAGAATCTGGGATCCCTCCTGCGCTTCTAGTTCCATCATCTCAATGTGTTTCTCCAGTTCCCGCTTGACGGAAGCCATGGTAAGTTTCAAGGCCGGCGCCGAAAGTTGTTTGAGGAAAGACTCCAGAGCGGCCTTGACCACCTCGATGTTCTTGTCCTCAAAGTACGGGTCGTTGCGGTCCAAAAACGACATGATCTCATCGACGGTGCCTTGGTAACGCCCCGCTTTGGCGATATGAATCAGGGAATCCCGCTCCGTCTCGATCTTGCGGTTCGCATCTTTGATCAACTGACTGAGTGTCAACGTTTTCCTGGACATATGGATCCTCGCCCATTTTGAGAAAACACCACCACTCTCAGTGCTGAGCAAGAGTTATGCCACGTCGGCTCGTCCCACCAAAGCCCGCCTGTATCGAGCAGCGGCCTGCGGAGTCGCAACCTGCGGCGCCGGTCCGCCGGGTGGCGGTTCAGCCCCTCGAGAATCCGGCGGCCCCGCCGCTTTATCCCATCAGTCCGTATATCGGCCGACGGTGTCAAGCAGTTGACCCTTTTATCCATGCGGCGACGTAATTTGGATACTTCCCGGCCGGGCATGCCCATCCCATGGGGCGCCCGTAAGACGGGCGGCCTCAGCCGCGGGACGCACCGGTGGGCGTCACTCCGGTTACCCTTGCACGCGACGCGCCGGGTACACGGACCATCCCCGTATGGCAAAGCGAGGAGGAGCGTGCGCTTCACGAACTACTCAGTCTTTCAGGAAGAACCGGTGGTATTCTTCGTCGGCCAGATGGGTTTTGAGCAACCGGCAGACGAGCTGGAACGTTTCCTCGATTTCCCCATCGGAGAGCCGCTTCAGGAGTACATCCATGAGAGCGTCGTCCGAGAACTTCTGCAGATAGACCCGGAGGGTGGCTTCGTCGGTTTCCCGGTCCAGGCCCCATCCCAGGAGTCCGTCATAGGTTTCCACGAATTGGTGTGTGTGTTTGCTCATGGTTCTTTTCTCCGCACCATGCCCCGAAATGAATGGCGATTCAGTTCGATTTCGGATATACTGCCGTTGATTTCGTTTGAGGTTCAGGATTCGTACCAGGCCGGTGAAAAGCGCGGTCCTCACCGGGGATGCGGCGCCGCATCGTTTCCCCCGGCATGCAGCGCCTGTTTGCGCGAGTACGAGCGCGGGCAGGCTTATTTTCGGGGATTCGCGGTCCTGCATCTCGACGTTTTTCGCCGGCCCGCCGTTTACCCTGTTTTGTATGGGGTCGGTGGGAATCCATTCTACACTGGATCGGGAGGAAAATCGTGAAGAAAGACAATGACGTGGTAATTGTATCCGGGGCGCGGACCCCCATAGCCAAGTTCGGGGGAGCTCTAATGTCCCTCCGGGCGTTTCAATTGGCCGGCGTGGCCATGCAGGCCGCCCTTGAACGAGCCGCCGTCGAAAAAGGTCTGCTCGACGACGTGATTCTGGGGGACTGCATCCAGACCGCCGAGGAGGCTAATACGGCGCGAACGGCGGCATTGCATATCGGCATTCCGGCGGAGGTGCCCGCCGTGACCATCCAACGGCAGTGTTCTTCGGCGATGCAGGCCGTGATTTTCGGCATGCAGCAAATCCAATGCGGGGATTCAGAGGTGGTGCTGGCGGGGGGGACGGAATCCATGAGCAATGCCCCCTACCTGCTCAACACCGCCCGCTGGGGGCAACGCCTACAACACGGCGAGATGACGGACGCCATGTGGGAAATGCTGCACTCGGGAAGCCGGGTGCTGGGGGATCCCATAATCATGGGTATGACCGCCGAGAATCTGGCCGACCGGCATAACATCAGCCGGGAAGAGCAGGACATCGTAGCCTTGAGAAGCCACCATAATGCGGAACAAGCCATCCAGGCCGGTCGATTCAAGGAAGAAATCGCGCCGGTGAAGATACGGGACCGGAAGCTGGGGGAGACGGTGTTCGACACGGATGAGCACGTCCGTTTGGGACTTACCCTGGAGGATCTGAGCCGGTTGAAACCCGTGTTCAGAAAGGACGGCACGGTGACCGCCGGGAATTCGTCGGGTCTGAACGACGGAGCGGCGGCGGTGGTTCTCATGAGCCGGGCCAAGGCCAGAGAACTGGGGATACCACCGCTGGCCCGGATCGTGAACCATGCTTTGGCCGGCGTGGACCCCAAATTCATGGGATACGGACCCGTGCCCGCCACCCAGAAAGTATTGAAGAAAGCCGGCATGGCCCTGGCGGACCTGGGCTTGATTGAAGTCAACGAAGCCTTCGCGGCCCAGTACCTGGCCTGTGAGAAGGATCTCGGTTTGAACCGGGAAATCGTGAACGTGAATGGCAGCGGCATCGGATTGGGTCATCCGGTGGGGTGCACCGGGGCCCGCATCCTGATTTCGTTGTTGTTTGAAATGCGTCGCAGGAGTGTCCCGTTGGGACTAGCGACCTTATGTGTGGGCGGAGGCATGGGCGCGTCCACCATTCTCGAACTGGAATAACGCTGCCAAGCGGCTGCGGAATGAATCCGATGCCTTTGGCGGGGGGGTCAAGGGAACCCTCGATCCGCATGGGCATCTTCCCGAAAACGGCCCCGGTATCGGGGCCGTTTTCTGTAGTTTGGCCTTTGACTAGTTGAATTCCGCACAAGATTTTCCGTATTGGTTGGAAATCAACG
>CAZQXK010000034.1:0-38221 GCA_964597345.1 uncultured Thermodesulfobacteriota bacterium
CCAATGGTCCCCACGTTCACGTGCGGCTTCGTACGCTCAAACTTCTTCTTCGCCACGACGCTCCCTCCCTTGGACAGTCGAAAAAGTAAATGGAGCCCACGACCGGTTTCGAACCGGTGAACCTCTTCCTTACCAAGGAAGTGCTCTACCTGCTGAGCTACGTGGGCTTTCATTGGAGCGGGAAACGGGATTCGAACCCGCGACCCTCAGCTTGGAAGGCTGACGCTCTAGCCGACTGAGCTATTCCCGCCTGCTTTATCTCCTGAGCCTGTAATATACCCTGTATGCCCTGGCGCACGGTCGCGTTTCTCGGTTCACCCACGTGACGTACATGGTGGAGAGGGGAGGATTCGAACCTCCGAAGGCTGAGCCGACAGATTTACAGTCTGTTCCCTTTGGCCACTCGGGTACCTCTCCACATGAGACATGTGATTGGGATGGGTGTCTGCTTGTTCGAGCGGGTGCTCCGATGTCTTGGTGGAGCTGGCGATGGGACTCGAACCCGCAACCTGCTGATTACAAATCAGCTGCTCTACCCATTGAGCTACGCCAGCACACAACGGGCCCTCAGGCTCGCGGTCCTGTATATCCTCCTCAGAGGCCGATGTATACGCTATCCAAAAAAATAACTATATCAACCGATGCGCACGACGCGCAACGAAAATTGACTTTCCCGCAGCAGGGAGCGTGAACACGGTTTTATACCTGAAAGCATTCTGTGGAGTCAATAAAAATCCGCACATCCCTCAAAGTTCGCTTATTCCGGGAGAAAACGGTTTCTCCCGCATCGCGGGCGCCGGGAAACCGCTCATCGCCCCGAGTGTCCGCGGACGCTGGGAAAGAGCGAAGGGTCCGTATGGGGAATGAACTTGGCCGCACTGAACACGCTCATGAAACGCGGATTCACATTCAGTTCCAGGTAGGTGATCCGGTCCGTCACATCCACAACCTCATCCAAACACTGCCGGTTCAACAGAAACGCCCGTGTCCCCGCCAGGGAACTGTTCCCTAAAGACACATAGGTGTCCAGGGGCAAGTCCGGCAGCATTCCCAGACGAATGGCCATGACCGGATCAATATATGTACCGAAGGTCCCTGCCACGAAGAAACCACTTAAGTCCTGGAACGTGAGTCCCACCTCCTCCAAAAGCGTCGTCAGTATGGCGTACATGGCCGCCTTGGATCGCAGAAGAACATCCAGGTCCACCTGAGTCAGCACGATAGCCTGCCCGTGCTCTGCGTCCTCCCCAGGTACCACCACAAACGCCCCTCCCGCATCCGTTTGCACAATGCGGGGGTGATCCATGGACTGGATCTTGCCCCTCGGGTCGATGACACCCGCCTGAAAAAGTTCGGCCACCAGGTCGATGAGGCCCGACCCGCAGATTCCCGCCGGCTTTCCCCCCCCCATTACCGACACGGAACTCTCCCATGTGTCCGGATCCACTCGCACGTGGTCCACCGCCCCCGGACCCGCCGTCATGCCCATCCGAGCCACTCCGCCTTCCAGCGCAGGCCCGGCGGCGCCGGCGCAACCCAACAGCCAGTCCGAATTTCCCAACACCACTTCCGCGTTCGTGCCCACATCCACCAGCAACGAAACCCCCGTCGTGCGGTGCATGCCCGAGGCTACGATTCCTGAAACCACATCTCCCCCGAAGTAGCTGCCCACATTGGGAAACACGAACACCTTTCCCTCCCGATGAGCCTCGAGGCCTACCCGGTCGGCATCCATCCATCCCGGCCGATTCACCACCGGAATATACGGCTCTTTCCGAATATTCGACGGATCCAGTCCCAGGAGAAAATGAGTCATGGTCGTATTTCCGGCGAGCGACGCCACCCGGACTTCTTGGACGCCCACTCCCGCCTTCGCGCACAACTTCCGCACGGCGCCGTTCACGCCTTCCAAAGCCAGTTCACGGAGTACGCTCAGCCCTCCCGAGCCCGTCGCGAAATGAATACGCGTCAGAATATCCGCTCCCACCCGGATCTGAGGATTGTCCACGGTGGTTTCACACAGGGACGCTCCGGTATCCAGATCCAGAAGACAGCCGCAGATCGTGGTGGTTCCCAAGTCCAACGCAACTCCATAGTTGCGCACCGGGGCATCCACGGGCAATACGTCCAGAACACACCAACACCCCGCCTCCCATCGCAACGAAACCTTCACGTGAAAATCCGAAGCCCTGAGGGTCCGAGGCAACTCATGCCAGAGGATAGGGGAAATCCGGACGGAGACTCCGTCCATCATCCGGGACAAACCGCGTTCAAGACGCTCCACGTCCGCCGTATTGTTCTTCAGGGCGGGTTGTTCCAGACGCACCGAACGCCAAACCACCCAAGAATGAGCCGGAGTTCTCATGAATGCCGCCGTTTCTTTCGCCGGGCGGACGTAACAGCCCGTTGATAAGCCGCGTTGCGGGCAGGCTGGTGCAAAACGAGGAGACGCAAGGCGCGCGAATTCTGCGGAATGAAACGTACAGTACGCTGCAATCACGCCTGTCTGCGCCTGCCTGTGCGTGAGTGCGCGCAGGCGGAGGTGGGACGCACAGGCAGCAAGGATGAAGCGTCACGCCAACGGCGTGACCGCAGATCGCGTCTTTCGACAGCCTGCTGAGCCCGAAAACCCTGGGGCACAATCATCAAGGAGTCCGGTCTCCGCGGCTCCGGGCATTCCGTGTCGCGGCCCCTACCCGCCGGCGCCGGGCGGGTACGCACGCCGTCCCCCCGCCTCCACCACCCGAATGAAGGGCCGTCTAACAGCTTTCTCCGGACGTGTCAACAACACCCCCTAACAAGAGCCGCTGCGCGTGTTCCGAATCCGGAACCGCAAGCGATGCGATGGGGGTTTGGCCCTGCATTCAGCCTTCCGGGAGGCGGGTTCCCGTACCCGAACCCATGGCTTGGGAAACCTTTTTCCTTGTTCCCGGGAGGTCCTCCGTGCTATGGAAGCTTCGATTTCCCTATCTTCACGCGCAGGGGGTCCCATCATGAAAATCAGCAGGGAAGAAGTTCGCCACGTGGCCGATCTGGCTCGCCTGGAATTGCCCGAGGACCGGTTGGAGTTGTTCACAAATCAGATGAACGCCATCCTGGCTTATGTGGACAAGCTCAACGAACTGGACACCTCCCGCGTGGAACCCACCAGCCATGTGGTGGAAATGAAAAACGCCTTTCGGGATGACGAGGTGCTGCCTTCACTGCCGAGTGAGAGCGCTCTGGCCAACGCGCCCCAACAGGAACGAAGTTCCTTTGTGGTTCCTCGCATCCTCTGACAGGCCGGTGAAAAAGGCGATCTGCGGTGAGGCGCTTCACCCTTTCCGCCTGTGCGATGCATGCAGACAGGCGTCCCCGGGGGCGCTCGTTGTATATGCCCTCTTCGGAATCCGTACGCTCCGCATCCCATGCCTTTTCATCGACCCTCGGCGATTCTGTGCGTAAACGCGATTTCAAGAGGTTCCCATGAAGCTTCATGACCTTACCATTCACGAACTGCACGACCTTTTCCGCCGGAAGGAGGCCACCTCCCGGGAGGCCACGGCCTCCGTGTTGCAGCGCATCCGTGAGACGGATCCCAAGGTCAATGCGTACATCACGGTATTGGAAAAGGAGGCTATGGCCCAGGCGGATCGCGCCGACACACGAATCCGCGGGGGGGGAGACTTCGGGCCGCTGTGCGGGATCCCTCTGGCCGTCAAAGACGTCATATCCCTGGAAGGGGCGCCCTGTACCTGCGGCTCCAGGATTCTGAAGACGTACCTTCCTCCTTACGATGCCACGGTGATCCGGCGACTCAAGGAAAGCGACGCCGTCTTCGTCGGTAAGACGAATATGGACGAATTCGCCATGGGATCCTCCACGGAAAACTCCTTTGCCGGCCCCTCCCATAATCCTTGGAACCTGGAGTATGTAACCGGGGGTTCCAGCGGGGGATCCGCCGCCGCGGTCGCCGCGGACGAGTGCCTGGGGGCGCTGGGAACCGACACCGGGGGATCCATCCGCCAGCCGGCCTGCTTCTGCGGAGTGGCCGGCCTGAAACCCACTTACGGGCGTGTCTCACGCTACGGTATGGTGGCCTTCGCCTGCTCCCTGGAACAGATCGGCCCCATCGCCAAGGATGTCCGGGACCTCGCGCTGTTGATGAACGGCATCGCCGGATACGATCCCTTGGACTCCACTTCGGTGAATCTTGCCGTCCCGGACTTTTGCGCGGATTTGGGCAAAGATCTCAAGGGACTCCGCGCGGGCGTTCCCAAAGAATATTTTCCCGAAGGTCTGGATCCCGAAGTGGAAGCCTCCCTGCAAGCCGCTATGAAGACCCTGGAATCCATGGGGGTGACCCTCGACGAGGTCTCTCTCTCGTATAACGACTATGCCATCGCGGCCTACTACATCATCGCCCCGGCGGAAGCCGGCTCCAACCTGGCCCGCTATGACGGCGTCAAATACGGTTACCGTACTCCCGATGCGAAAGATCTGCGGGAGATGTACCGCAAGACACGAACGGAAGGGTTCGGTCCCGAAGTGATCCGCCGTATCATGCTGGGTACCTACGTCCTAAGTGCCGGATATTACGACGCCTTTTACCGGAAGGCCTGCCAGGTCCGCACCCTGATCGTGGAACAGTTCAAGCGGGTCCTGCAAGACGTGGACTTCCTGGTCACCCCCGTTTCCCCCACACCCGCGTTCCGCATCGGGGAAAAGATCGACGACCCTCTCACCATGTATCTCACGGATGTGTTCACTCTGGCCGTGAACCTGGCCGGGGTGCCCGGCGTGAGCGTTCCCTGTGGATTCACCCGATCCGGGCTACCCATCGGAGTGCAGTTCATCGGAAGGCATTTCGATGAGGGGACGATTCTTCGCGTGGCCCACCAGTTCGAACAGGGCGCGGACTTTCACCGCACCCGCCCCACATTGTGAACCGGGTGTCCATTTCTTTGGTTCACGTAACGAAATGCCGCCCGGAGCATAGACGAACCGCCGAAAGAGATCGGGGCTGGTTTCGTTCGCCCGGTTCCGTGCGGTTCCATGGCGGCTTCCATGGACCATGAGGCGACCATTACCGGCTTGGCTCACGGCGGTGCGGGGGTAGCCCGGCTGGACGGCAAGGTAGTGTTCGTTCCCCGGACCCTGCCCGGCGAAACCGTGCAGTTCGAACCTCTGATTGCCAAACGAACGTATGCTTGGGGCCGACTCACCCGTGTGATCCAACCTTCGCCTCTGCGAAGGGACCCTCCACCCTGCGATCTATTCGGAGAGTGCGGGGGATGTCATTGGCAGCACATTCAGGATTCCCTCCAGGCCGGCTTCAAAGAAACCGTATTCCGGGATCTGGTTTCCCGAAACACCGCTGTTCTCCCGGAGCGTATTCTTCCCATCGTCCCCTCTCCTCGAATGTGGAATTACCGCGCTTCCATCACCCTCAAGGTGGACGGCGGGGACGTGGGATTCTATGCGGCCCGCTCACACCGCGTGGTTCCGATACCCAAATGCCTCCTGGCTTCACCCATACTCAACGAGGTGCTCGGAATCCTCCAGGAACCGGATCTTCGGGTTTTGCTTCGGACTTACGTGCAGGAACTCCAGGCGGCATCGCCCGACGGCATACACGCCTCCTTGTGCCTGAGAACCAAGCGTCCATTAAGTCTTCCCGAAGAACGCCGAATCGCGGAACGTTTGCGCCGGGTCCCCGGCGTCGCCTGCGCGGCATGGACCCACGGCAGGGGCTTCCACCTGCGGCCGTTCGGTTCCCGGCGGGAAGGCCCGTGGGGCGCTCCCCTTCCACCACCATGGCCGGGCCTCCCCCAAACCGGCTTCTGGAGCGTCCCCGGGGTTTTTCTTCAGGCGAATCGAGAACAGAACATCCGCATGATCCGAGAAGTGCTCTCCCTTTTGGACGGTATCGGCAAGGGATTGAAGATTTTGGAATTGTTTTCCGGCGCTGGCAATTTCACTCTGCCCATGGCCCTCGCGGGTCACCGGGTGGACGCCTTCGAGATTCACCCGGCCGCCGTGGACAACGCCCGGTGGAACCTGCAACAGACGACATTGGACACGGTCTCCATCCACACGCTTTCCGCGGAGCAGGCTTTGATGCGCTCCCGGAAACGGCATGCGCGCTGCGACGTTCTGGTAATGGATCCGCCTCGAACCGGAATCAAGAAGGAAGCGGCCATCATCGCCGAGTGCAACGCGCCTCATCTCATCTACATTTCCTGCGAACCCGCCGCGTGGCGCCGGGATGAGAACCGCCTGCGCCGAGGAGGCTATGAATGCCTGTCCTCCCTTCCCCTGGACCTCTTTCCCCAGACCTATCACGTGGAGTCCATTCATCACCTGGCCCGTTGAACCCGGACCCGGCATTGGGCGGGAATGCACGAATTCCGACAATTGACACCCGTCCGGCGCCGCGCGTATAGTAAATAAATAAGGATTCTCAGCCGGGGGCCTGCCATGAGACATGTCATCATCGGAAACGGAACGGCGGGGATTCACGCGGCCGAAACCATCCGTTCATTGGACTCCGAGGCATCCATCACCATCATCGCCGGAGAAACCTTTCCCCCGTATTGCCGCCCCATGATCAGCTTGTTTCTGGAAGGCGTGGTATCTCGGAATCAACTGCGCATCCGCCCCCCGGATTACTACGATTCCCTGCGGATCACTCCCCTTTCAGGAGAATGGGTCCGAAACATCGATGTGAAGTTGCGGCGGGTGTTGACGGACCGGGGAAGAGAAGTTCCCTTTGATCGCCTGCTTATCGCCTCGGGCGCCGACCCGCGCCCCATACGGGCCCAAGGCTCCCATCTGAAGAATGTGTCGTTCCTGCGTTCGGAATCCCACGTTCGGGACATGATGGACGCCCTTCCCTACGTCAAGCGGGTGCTCGTCCTGGGAGGCGGCCTCGTGGGGTTCAAGGCCGCCTATGGATTCCTCCGTCGTAAGATCCCGGTGACCATGCTCATTCGATCCTCCTATCCCCTGTCCATGCAGGTGGATCCTTTCGCCGGGGAATTGCTCCGGCGTGAACTGCAGAATAATGGACTCGACGTGCGGGTGGGTGTGGAGGCCGTGGCCTTCGAAGGTGGAGATCGGGTCCGGGAAGTCCACCTTTCGGATGGAAGTTCCTTGAAATGCGACCTTGTGGTTATCGGCAAGGGGGTGACTCCCGCCGTCTCCTTCGTACCCGCGGACCGAATCCAGATGGACTTGGGCATCCTGGTGAACCAGCGAATGGAAACCACCGAACCGGGAATCTACGCCGCGGGAGATGTGGCCGAACATTTCGACGTGGCCCGAAACACCCGTTGGGTGAATGCGTTATGGCCCGTCGCCGTGGAGCAGGGACGCATCGCGGGAGCCAACATGGCGGGCAGGACCGTGAACTATGCCGGAAGTTTGAGTCGAAACGTGATCCGGGTTTTCGGCCTGGATGTGCTGACCGGAGGCCTGGTGAATCCACCCAGGGAAGACGGGTACGAGGAAATCGCTTCCTACGATGCGTACCGGCGTCGGTATCGCAGACTCGTGTTCCGGGACGACGTACCCGTGGGTCTGGTCATGGTGAACTACATAGAACAGGGAGGGGTGTTTCTGTCCCTCCTCCAGCAGCAACGCCCTGTGGGAGGCGTTAGAAACCGCCTGCTCCATCCTTCTTTCAACGTATCCCAACTCCTGCATTGAACCGTAACGGGGAATGAATTCCCAATAAGGAGGGCGCGTTCATGAAAGAGGTCATTGTCCATCCCGAGCGCTGCGTGGGGTGCATGCAGTGCATGCCGGCCTGCGCGGTGGCGCATTCCGGGAGCGGCCGCCTGGTTTCGGCTGTTTTGGAACTGCCCCAGCCCAGGCCGAGAGTCCACGTGGGCGTGGGCTTATATGACGAGGGATTTCCCAACCGCTGCCGGCATTGCGACCCGGCGCCCTGTCGCCTGGCCTGCCTTCCCGGCGCCATCTACCGCGATCCCAAAACGAACACGGTGCTCATCGATCCGGAACGGTGCATCAACTGCGCTTCCTGCGCCATGGCGTGTCCCTTTGGGGTGATCCGATATCATGAAGAGCGGTCCGCACCCCGGGGTAAGACGGTGGCCGTCAAGTGCGACAACTGCATTGGCAGACAAATCCAGGGTTTGATTCCCGCATGCGTGGAAGCGTGCAAAGTCGGCGCCCTCACCTTCGAGGAACGGGATCGGGCTCTGAAGAGGCGTACGAACGAGGTGTCCCGCCGCATATCCTTTTCCGGGGAAGAGCCTCGGATACCGGGTGCGGAGGGCTTCTCCCTGCTGCACACACTGAAGAGAACCCAGAAGGAAATGAACGAACTTCGCTCCTAATGCATCCATGAAGGAGGCCTTTTCATGAACATCACCGACACCAGGCAAGAGGCTCGAACCATCACCCGGGACGGCCTGCTCATGCTCGCCCGGGCGGAACGCGAACACCTGAACACGGTGTGGGATCGCCACGAAGCGCAACAGCCCCATTGCGGGTTCTGTGAAATGGGGCTGAGTTGTCGCATTTGTTCCATGGGACCGTGCCGCATCGACCCTTTCGGGGAAGGTCCCCAGTTGGGGGTGTGCGGCGCCAACGCGGACATCATCGTGGCCCGCAACCTGGGCCGGGCCATCGCCTCGGGGGCCGCATCCCATTCGGACCACGGCCGCGATCTGGTGGAAGTCCTGCTCAAGGTGGGTGAAGGCAAAGCGCCGGGGTATGAAATCCGCGACCCGGACAAACTCCGGGCTATAGCCGCGGAATACGGGGTGGTCGCCCAGGACGATGATGTTCTTCAGACGGCCAGGGAGTTGGCCTACGCCATGCAGGAGGATTACGGCACCCGGAAGAGCGGATTGCAGTTCCTGTCCCGGGCCCCGGAAAAACGCCGCAACCTCTGGGAGGAACTCGGCGTCACTCCCCGCGGCATCGATCGGGAAACCTCCGAAATGATGCACCGGACCCACATGGGGGTGGACAACGACTGGAAGAGTCTGCTCCTCCAGGCCATGCGAAACGCTTTATCCGATGGGTGGGGAGGATCCCTCATCGCCACCGAGGTGTCGGACATACTCTTCGGCACTCCCAAGCCCGTGCAATCCCGGGTGAACCTGGGGGTATTGAAGGCGGATCACGTGAACGTGGTGGTCCACGGGCACAACCCCGTGGTTTCGCAGATGGTGCTCGAAGCCTGCCAATCCCCGGATCTGGCGGCCCTGGCCCGAGAGACGGGGGCTCAGGGAATCAATCTGGTGGGATTGTGCTGCACGGGCAACGAACTGCTCATGCGCCAAGGAATCCCCATAGCCGGAAACCACCTCATGACCGAGTTGGTCCTGATGACCGGCGCCGTAGAGATGATGGTGGTGGACTACCAATGTATCATGCCCTCGTTGGGCGCCACGGCCTCCTGCTACCACACCCGCATGATCTCCACGAGCGACAAGGCCCGTTTCCCCATGATGGAACACCGGGAATTCCACCCGGAGAACGCCGCCGAACAGGCCCGCTCCCTCATCCGGGAAGCCGTGGAAAATTACGCACGCCGCATTCCGGGCAAGGTGTACATCCCGGTGGAGCCCGTCCCCATGACGGCGGGATTTTCCGTGGAAGCCATCCTCGGCGCATTGGGGGGCACTCCGACACCGCTCATCGAGGCCATCAAGGCAGGCAAGATCCGGGGCGCCGCCGGCGTCGTGGGCTGCAACAACCCGAAAATCAAACACGATTACGGCCACGTGACCCTTACCCGGCGCCTCATCGAACGAGACATCCTGGTGGTGGATACAGGCTGTGCCGCGGTGGCCAACGCCAAGGCGGGATTCAAGACCCAGGACGCCCTGCAGTGGGCGGGGCCGGGCCTCAAAGAAGTTTGCGGCGCCCTGAACATTCCGCCCGTACTGCACTTCGGAAGCTGCGTGGACAATGTGCGCATTCTGGTGTTGGCTTCCGCGCTGGCCGACGCCCTGGGCGTGGACATCAGCGACCTGCCCCTGGCGGGCGCGGCCCCCGAATGGTATTCGGAAAAGGCGCTCTCCATCGGTCTGTATTTTGTGGCTTCCGGCGTGTACACGGTGGTGGGTCCCACGCCTCCCGTCACGGGAAGCATGAATGTGGTGAAACTGCTCACGGAAGGGTTGAACGACGTGGTGGGCGCCTGCTTCGCCGTGGAACCGGATCCGGAAAAGGCGGCCCTCCTCATGGCGGCGCGTATCGAAGACCGTCGCCGAAAATTGGGACTCACCGCCCGAAGCGTGTAAGAGACCCTTCGAAATGACTTCGCCGTCAACAACGGCGGCAAGGACCGGAATGTCCGGGCCGTGAAGGCGACGTGAGACATTCCGGTCTTCGCCCATGTTTAGTAGGCTGCTGAAGAACGCGATCCGCCGTCACGCTTTGGCGTGACGCTTCCTCCTTTCTGCCTCTGCGTCCAACCGGTCTGCGTGCACTCGCGCACAGACAGGCGTCATTGCGGCGTACTATAGGTACGCCTCATTCCTCAGGATCCGTCCGCCGTGCATCTCATCGTTGTGCACCGACCTGCCCGAAATACGTTCTAGGAACGGGCTGATAGGAGAACCGGCGGCGGTACACTCATGAATCTCAAGGATGAACTCGTCGATACAGCGAGACGGATGGGAATCCATACCAGGCCGTTTTTCACTGATAAGCGGATTTCGCCGTTTTTAGACCGTTTCAGCCGGTCAAACCCAATTTTTATAGATATATGCTGCATTATTTTTGGGTTGACACGATTCATCCTGTGAGTTATAAGTTTACAAGCTTCAATTAAATTACTCCGCAAACGAACAGATCGCCTCTTTTAACTTCATCTAAAATCTCAGCGAGCAAGGGCATGTTAATCTATTTTATGCTTTATTGGACAAGAAAGAAGACGGAACACCTCTCCGGCTTCCGCTGAATCCCTTGATTCATCTCCGTTCCCCGAACGAGATCCTGCCGCTCGGATCCATCTAACATCTGTTTGAAGGTCGTAACGTCTTATCGCTTGGCGGAAGAGGGAATAATCGTTATTGCCCTCACCGCATCCATGGATACGGCTCACCTTCAAGCCCACCGGAACAAACAATTAAGGAGTGTACGGATGTTTCGCCAGGATAGGCAAGAGATATCAAGAACCGTGCTCGGTGACGGAACCGTGGACATGCTGACCCACGTTCACGGGGACGCCCTATGGATATTGGAAAATCTGGGTGTGGGATGCCTGCAGCCGGACCTTCAGGCCGCTTTCCGGCCTTTCGAAGCGGAAGGCCTGGCCGTGGTCTACGACGGCCGCATCTACATCACCTCCACCTTGGTGGAGCGCTGCCTGGCGACCACGCCCGGTATGGACGAATTTTTCGTTCCAATCAACAGTTTCTTCGTAGGCGGTACCGCGCCTTACATTTACGACGACGATGCAGGCCGCGGCGGTACTATCCCGACCCCCGATCACGTGGTCCGTATCGCCCGGCTGGCGGACGAACGGGATATGGTGGCCGGCATGGGCCGAGGCGTAAAACTCAACAACGAGATCGAGCAGATGAACCTCATGCTGGAGCACTGCCGCAAGCCGCTCTATTTCGCCGTTACCAGCGATGAGTCCCTGGTCCGGGCCCGGGAAATCTACGAGCAACGCCAAGATATTATGATCGTTTTTTGCCTGACCCGTCCGCCTTTGGAGGTCAACGAAAACTTCTCCGACGCGTTCGTCAAGGTGGCGCGGGCGGGCCTGCCCTTGTTCATCTCCGCCATGCCCATGGGAGGCATCAGCGCGCCATACTGTTACAACGGCACTCTGGCCATGACGCACGCCGAGGTCCTCTTCGGCATCTGCGCGGCTCAATTGCTCAACCCGGGAGTCATTTGCGTCCATGCCGGATTCCCGACCCTGGCCGATCCGCAGATCGACTACAATCCCAATTACGGACTGGTCAGTCACAATCTGATCAATATCCTGATGAGCCATTTGAACCTCATGCTCGATCTGCCTTCCTTTCAGAGCGCCGGAACGACCCATGAGGAACACCCTTCGGAAAAGGCCTTCGAAGACAGCCGTCGTGGTGTGGCTTTATGTTTGAAATACGGCGTCCACATGATTCGACACCCCTTTTCTTTTCTGCGCTATCTGATCGATTTCTCCATAGGCAAGATGGACCGGGCTACACGGGAGGCGGAAACGGTCGCTCCGGAAGACGCCCCGGAAATCGAAATGCCGCTCTACGACCCGCGGGGTATGGAATCCATTCAGCGGATCGGTCTGGGAATGTACATGGAAGATCCTTTAACCACGGCCAATTTCGGCAAGATTTTCATACAGTAAGGACCGACTCCCAAGCCCTGGAACCACATCTTAAACCGGAAGCGGCGGACGTCGCGGAGACCGGAAAGGAGCTACCTCATGTGCGGCTTGGCCGGATGTTTTGGCAAGCGAGACGTAAAAACCATTGAACGAATGCTGGATGCACTGCCCCACCGGGGGCCGGATGATCGCGGCATTCACACCATCGGCGACAGCTTGGTCGGACACACCCGCCTTTCCATCGTGGACGTTGCGGGAGGGCGCCAGCCCATCCTCACCGACGGGGGACGTAAAGGCGTGGTCTGCAACGGTGAGATCTACAATTTTAGAAAAATCCGGAGTCGCCTCAGCACCGACTACCCGTTTACGACCCAATCGGACAGTGAAGTCATCCTGCATCTCTATCAGGAAAAAGGCCCCCGATGTGTCGAGGATCTGGACGGCATGTTCGCTTTCGCCGTGTTCGACGGCGATGATTTCATGTTGGCCCGGGATCCCATCGGCATCAAACCCCTGTATTACGGGCACAAGAACGGCGGCATGTATTTCACTTCCGAACTGGGCGCCATGACCCTGGCACACGTGGATGAGTGCCACGAATTCCCGGCGGGACACTATTATACGCCTCGGGAAGGGTTCGTCCGGTACTATGAAATCCCGCCCATCGAAGACGATCTGCTTACGGACGTCGAGGAGGCCGCCGAGGCGATTCGCAAGACCTTCATCGAATCCGTCAAGAAGCGGCTTCTGGCCGACCGGGAAATTCCGGTGGGTTCTTTCTGCAGCGGGGGTCTGGACAGCAGTCTGGTGGCGGCCATCGCCGCCGAGGAGATCCCCCGTCTCCACACCTTTGTGGTCGGCATGCAGGATGAAAACGGAGACCTGAGCGACGACATCAAGGCGGCCCGCATCGCTTCCCGGCACATCGGTTCCACCCACCATGAAAAACTCTTCACGGAAGAGGACTATTACCAGGCCCTGCCCATCGTTATTCAGAAACTGGAAAGCTACGACCCTTCTCTGGTGCGCTGCGCCATCCCCTGCTACTTCACGTGCATGGAGGCCGCCCGGTGGGTGACCGTCGTCCTCACCGGCGAAGGCGCCGATGAACTCTTCACCGGCTACCACTATATGAAACACTTCCCGGAGGACGCACTGAACCTCGAGGCCCGGCGCTGCATCGGAAATCTGCACAACATCAACCTGCAGCGGGCCGACCGCATGGGAATGTTGTTCAGCCTGGAGCTTCGGGTGCCGTTCCTGGATACCGCCATGATCGACCTCTCCATGAAGATACCGCCTTCCCTCAAGATTCGGGAGCACAACGGAGCCAAGATCGAGAAATGGATCCTGCGCAAGGCCTTCGAAGACACCCATTATCTGCCGGACGACATCTTGTGGCGCTACAAGGTCCAATATACCCAGGGGGCGGGCTGCGAAAGTCTGGGTGAACGGATGGCCGAAGAAAGGATGACCGACGACGAGTATGCGGAAATCCGGGAACGGCATCCCCAAGCCGTCATCAACAGCAAGGAAGCGGCGTACTATTTCAAGATTTTCCGTGAATTTCATCCCCAGGACTCAATCCTGGGTTCCATAGGCATCTGGACGGGTTTCGACTTCACCGAAGAGCGGGAACGGGTCCGCGGCACGGTGGACGGCGACCTCAAACACGACCGCACGGAGAAGGACCACCGGGGCGATCTTATGGAAGAAGCCGCCGCAGCCGTGTAACTCCCCGGAAGTGGAGCGGGTGCGCAAGGAAAGGGAACGACGGCATGCCCGGAACACAGCGGATGCGTAATGACCGGAGGGCGGTATCCACGATGTCGGTAAGATCCGCCGTTCGGCCCGGAAACGCGGGGTGAAGGGCGCCGGCGGGATCAGTCTTCCCCCGCCGGACCGGATCGGCGCGCCGACTCGGGGCAAACCTTCCTGATCCAAGCATACCAAGGAGGAACGACGATGGCAGCAATCGCAGGAATCATATCCCAGCAGGGCAAGATCAACGGTGATTGTACGGAGCATGTGAGAACCATGCTCCGGCTCATGCGACACCGGGGAAAGGACAACACGGCTGTTCGCACCCTCTTCCAGCATGCAGGGGCGCTGGGCGCCAATGAAATCAACTGGACCCCCACAAAAACGCATTGCTCGGCGCTGAATGACAATCCTTACATTCTTTTTGACGGCGCGTTGCATCATGAAAGGGCAAACGGAGAAACCGACATCGAGCTTTTCCGCCGGGCTTATAAAGAATACGGCACGGACTGCTTCTCGCGGCTCGAAGGCGGCTACAGTTGCGCCATCGTGGAAACGGACCATGAGGTGATTCTTGCCAGGGACCCGGTGGGCGCAAGACCTCTTTTTTTCGGCTCAGACAACAACGCATTCTATTTCAGCACCGAGATGAAGAGCCTTGTGGACCATGTCAAATTCAATCTTCACGAACTTCCCCCCGGACACTGGTACAGCACTCAAAAAGGTCTGAATCCATTCACGCCTTTTTCGCCTGAAATCCCCGAATTCGAAGACCTGAACCAGGCCGCCGGAATACTGAGAGACCTGCTCATTGAGGCGGTGAAAAAAAGAATGGACGGCGTGGGCGGCGTTTCCCTGAGCGGCGGCCTGGACAGCTCCATCGTGGCCGCCATCGCCAAGGAGTTCAACCCGGATTTGCATCTCTTTACAGGCACCATCGACAAGGCGCCGGGACCGGATTTGGAGAATGCGGAGTTCATGGCGAATTTCCTGGGCATGAAACATCATGTTTATCGAATCACCGATTCGGACATCGAGAGCCTTCTCCCCGATGCCGTGTGGTTTTTGGAGAGCTTTGACGAAGACTGCATCAGCGGCTTCATTTCCAATTACTGCGTTTCCCGGATGGTCCGGGACTATACGAACTGCGTCCTGGTCGGCGAGGGAGCCGACGAGCTGTTCGGCGGCTACCGCATGGTGCTCAAGAATCCCAGAGTCAAGAATGACGAAGAGCGTCAGCAGCTTGCCCGCAAACTCCTGGAGATCGCATACAACACCGCCCTTCGGCGTCTGGATCGGGCATGGATGGCGAACGGCGTACTGTACGAGACACCCTTTCTGGATCCCGCTGTTGTTTCCTTCAGCGAGAAGATCCCCATGGCGTGGAAGATCTACGGAGAAAAACAGATTGAAAAATATATCCTCCGGGAAGCGTTCCGGGGAATGCTTCCCGACAGAATCATTGACCGGGTCAAACTTCGCTTCTCCATGGGGGTTGGGACGGACGACGTAATGGACCAATTGATCTCACAATACGTAGAACCCGGAGAAATCGAACTCCGACCAAAGGCGGCTTATGGTCTGCCCTTTGCCTCTTTCAAGGAACTCTATTACTACGATATGTTCCTCAAGTTTTTCCCGGCTTCTTACGAAAAACAGACGGTCCGATGGGACCCATTTAAGTGAGTAATCTGGTAGAATATTCTAAGTAACTAAAGACATGATAGGAGGTATGTCATGGCATTTCCCGACCATTATAAGTATGTCGTTGTGGGCGCCGGGATTCATGGGCTGAGTTCGGCCTGGCATCTGGCCAGAGAATTGAAGTCCAGAAATCTGGGTACAGGAAAGGACATCCTGGTCATAGACAAGACAAGCATTGGAGCAGGCGCCTCAGGCATCGCCTGCGGCGTCATCCGAAACAACTACTACCAGGCGGCCATGCAGGAACTCATCGCCCACAGCGTGGACGTATGGGAAGAGGACGGAGAAGGGTACGGGTATTATCCCGTGGGTTACATGCAAATATCCCCTGAAAGCATGCATGAGGATGTGGGGGAAATTTACGAACGCCAGAAGGAACTCGGCTATGAATCCGAGTTCATCGAAGGGAAAAAAGACTGCCGCAGGTACATGAAAGAAAAGGTCTTTGAGGACTGGCAGGCGGAAAACGTCACTTCCATCCTGCACGAAAAACGCGGGGGATACGCTCAAAACACCAGAGCCCTATACCGGTTGGCGGACAAGGCGGAGGCCGAAGGCGTACGGATCCTTACCGGCGTGGAGGTGACGGGCTTCGATATCAACGGATGCGTCACCGCAGTTCAGACCCGCCGCGGCAGTATCGGATGCGAATACGTAATTCTAGGCGCCGGACCGTGGGCTGCGGAATTCTGGAACATGCTCGAGCTTCCGGACAGAATCGACATCACGGACGGCGAAGGCAACATTCATCCCAGCATTAAGATGTGGACTTACATGTGCCTGCAGGAGGGAACGCTCGGCGTGGAACCGTCCTACGGCATGGACAACCGAGGGAAAATGCCCCCGGTCATCCATGTGGACACGGACGCGCCTCTCTACTCCAGTGAAGACGGATCCCTCGTAACGAACGAGCTTTGGGGCATTTACTACAAGCCGGACTTTCATTTCCGCGGCATTCAGGGCGGAGCCATGCCCTATGTGGTGGAAAAAGATAAAGTGTCCGTTGACCCGTACGGCATTGATTCTCCGGATTTCATCGCAGGTCCGGAATTCGCCCACATGTGGACATCCGCCCTGGCCCATTGCCAGAGAAGATACGAAAATCAGTTCAATCGATACCGGAAAGAGCCTTCCGGAGGACTGGGCGCTTTCAGTCCGGACAACTTCCCCATCTTCGACGTGATGCGACAGAACTGCTATCTTATTGCCGATTCCAGTCACGGTTACAAAATGATCGGTGTGGGCAAATTGGTGGCCAAGGAGATTGTCGGGGAACAACAGGTCCTGCTGGAACCTTTCCGATTCGACCGATACCGAAGCGGCAAGGTGTTGCCGGTTTCCAACAGCCCCTTTCCCTGGAGCTGAGCCTGCGTATGGAACTCACCGTGCTCGGCTCCGGGGGGTGCACGGTCATACCCAAACCCCTGTGCCGGTGTCGGGTCTGCCGGGAGGCCAGGGCTAAAGGGCCTCCCTACGCGCGCACCGGGCCGGCCGTTTTCATTCATGACGAGAACGTCCTCATCGACGCGCCGGCTGAAATCGCGTTGCAGTTGAACCGCGCCGGGATTCAACAACTGGATTATCTGCTGTTGACGCACCTGGATCCGGATCATGTAGAAGGCCTCCGAATCGTGGAACAGATCACCCTGGATTTTCGTTCCTGGCGGGGCCTTCCGGAAAAAACCATCCGGCTACCGGCGCCTCGCGCGCTGGCCGAGCGCCTGCCCCGGCTTCGTTCCCAGTATGGTTCCTACACGGAATACTTCCAGGAAAGAGGATTCATCGAACTCCAGCCGTTTACCGATGCCGTCCGGATCGGGGATCTATCCATCTCGGCCGTCGGCGTGCCTCGGGGTGATCAGACTTCCTTTTTGTATGTCCTGGAAAAAGGCGGACGGAAATTGGTGTACGCGCCGTGTGACATCAAACCCTTTCCCGAGAACCGCCCGGAAATCCGCAACGCGGACCTCCTCGTCGTTCAACCGGGGCTTTTCGAAAACGGACTTCAAGGCGGCTTCGTCTTTCCCCCGGATCATATTTCCCGGACCACGTTATACACGTTTCGAGAAACCCTGGAACTGGCCGAGCGGATCGGCGCCCGGCGGATCCTGTTCGTTCATCTGGAAGAATACTGGAACCGGAGCCACGACGACTACCGGCTCCTGGAAGACGGACAGAGGATCCGGTTCGCGTACGACGGAATGCGCCTCGCCCTATAATATGGAGGAAACCTATGGAGTTGGTTCATCGAGAATATCTGGAACATATCCACAGGGACGCCCTGCGGGTCCTGGAAGAGGTCGGTGTGCGATGCGGTTCGCCCGCCGTTCGGGAGGTTTTTCTGGAGACCGGTCTGGCCGGCTACGACGAAACCACCGGCCACCTGCACGTATTGTCCCCGTTGGTTGAACAAGCATTGAACACCGCACCCAGGCGAGCGGATTACTGGATCCCGGAAAACGCCTTCGGAGTCGGGGGCACGGCTCCTTTCGTCTACGATGATGGAAGCGGAGAGTTGGTGGAACCGACTTTCGAACACCTGCGGCGCATCGCCGCCATCGTCGACCAGGCCGATGTCGTGCAGTTCATGGCCCGGGGCGTACTGATCAAGCAGGCCGAAGTCCCGGTTATGGACACGCTCGTCGAGTATTGCCGCAAGCCTATTTACGCAGCCGCCGTAACCGAAGCCGGCTTGGATCGAGCCAAGGCCATCCACGAGACCCGAGGCGGACTCACCGTGCAGTTTTCCATCATCAACAGCCCCCTGAACCTCATCGATGGAATGGTCGAACCCTTCCAGACCTGTGTCCGATCCGGTATCCCCGTCTACGTCTCCACCATGCCCATGGCGGGATTATCGGCCCCCTATTCCATGTCCGGTCTGGTGACCCTGACCCACGCCGAAGCCCTGTTCGGCATCACGTTGGTTCAGTTGCTGAATCCCGGTCTGATGACCGTCCACGCCGGCCTGCCCTCCATCGCCAATATACGGCAGAATTACGCCGTGGATTTAGGGCTCGTCTCTCACAATCTGGCCAATCTGCTCCAGGAAAAAGTGTGCCGCATGTTGGATCTGCCGTCCATCCAGACAGCGTGCACCACCAGCCAGGAACATCCCAACGAGCGGTCCGAAGAGGACGCCGTGGCGGGTTTCGCCCTGATGAAGAAGTACGGTTTTCATCAGATGCGACACGCCTTCGGATTCTTGAAGGAACTGATCTCATTTTCCATCGCCAAGCTGGAAAGGCACATCGAACTGTGCCGCCGCACCGAAGCCGGGAACGCACCGGATTTCGTCATGGAGGCCTATGACCCGGAGGGGTTCCAGGTCATTGCACGCAACGGCAGCCGAGCGGGATACATGAGAGACGACCACACCCTTAAACACACGGGCCTTTCCTTCCTTCATTAAGGCCGCCAGCGCCGTCGAATGCGCATCGTCGGGGTCTCCCGCGTCCCATCGCCGTCTATTTTTCCGTCCAGCAGGGTTGGCGCTTTTCCAGAAACGCCTGTACCCCTTCCTTGGCGTCGTCGGTGGAACACAGGCGGGCGAACACCTCGTTCATATAGGCGAACTGCTGTCCGTAATCCATATCTTCGGCATGGTAAAACGCGCTCTTGGCGATCTGAACCGCCACCGGGCTCTTGCGGGCCAGATCCTCGGCCCATTGAAGCGCCTCGGCATCCAGCGTCTCCTGGGGAACGACCCGGTTGATCAACCCCAAATCCATGGCCTCCGCAACCGGAATCAGATTGCCGTAAAGGAGCAGTTCAAGCGCTTTCTTCCGCCCCACGCATCGGCTGACCGGAATCACGGGACCGATACAGTTCAATCCGACGTTGATGGCGGTGAGTCCCATGCGGGCGCCCTCCGCTGCGATGGCCAAATCCGCGGCGGCCACCAAACCCATGCCGTTGGCTGCGGCGACACCGTGTACTTGAGCAATCACCGGCTTCTTCAGGGTTGAAATGGACACCAGCGGCAGTTCCATCCGTTCCACCCACGCCCGGTACTCCTGGACCGTCTTTCCGGCAAGTTCCTTGACGTCGATTCCGGCGCAAAACACCCTGCCGGCGCCTTTCAAAAGCACCACGCGCACCTTGGGATCCGCATCCATGGCCAGGAGCGCCGTATGGAGTTCCCGGGCCATTTGGCTGTCGAAGGTATTCAATTGCTCGGGACGATTCAACGTGATGCTGCCCACGAACCGGTCACCGATTTCGACGATCACCTTTTCATAATCCATTTCAGATCTCCTTTTTGAAGTTGGATCGGAATACGCTGGATGGATATGGTTTCGGGCAAGCCCGCAAAGACCCCCACAATGGCGGAGTGTTTTTCCTGATTTTCTGATATACGATATTGTTTTCGATACGGGGAACCCCATGCCGCATCATCGGTACACTCAATCCTCCATCGGCTATCTTTGCGTCGTCGCCGCGGCGCTTCTCTGGGCTCTGTCCGGCACGGTTTCCAAGTTCCTGTTCCAAACCGGCGTTTCTCCTTTCCAACTGGTTCAGCTCAGGACAACCATCGCCGCGGGCATCTTGCTCCTCTGGTTGGCCCTCCGTAACCCGTCCCTCCTCCGGGTCCCTCTCAAAGACCTGCCCGGCCTGATTGTTCTGGGTCTCGGTCTCGCCATCGCCCAATTCACGTATCTGTACGCCATCAGCAAGATTCAGGTGGCGGCCGCCATTCTTCTCCAGTACCAGGCTCCCATGATCATCGCGGCCCACGCATTACTCTCTTCCAGAGAAAAGCTGACTCCGTTCACTCTGGTCGCCCTGCTGGGATCCGCATCGGGATGCTACCTGGTGGTGGGAGCCTACAGTCTGGACCTCCTCGCCATGAATCAGACGGGCATTTATTCGGGATTGGCTTCCGCCGCGTTGTTTGCCTGGTATTCCGTGTCCAGTGAAAACCGAATGCGCGCCCATTCCCCCTGGACCGTGGTGTGTTACGCGCTTCTGTTCGCCTCGGTGCTCTGGAACATCCTTCATCCTCCGCTGGATGCCTTTCTCCATCCGCGCAACGGGTTTCAGTGGCTCTGCATCTTCTTCGTGGGGACGGGCGGCACCATCCTGTCCTTCGGGCTGTACAACGAGGGCATCTTCCGGATCCGCCCCACACGGGCCGGCATCACGGCCACCCTCGAGCCCATGGCGGCGGCCTTGTTGGCTTGGTTCTTCCTCAAGGAATTCCTGGCTCCCCTCCAGATGGCGGGAGCCGTGCTCGTCGTCGGGTCCATCATCCTGCTGCAGGCGGGAAAGGAACGAAGACCGGCGAAGACGCAGGGCGCCTCCATGGACATCGCGCCCTGATTTCCATACTCTGTTTGGATGGAGTCACTCGATCTCCACCTCGGCGGGCGCCACGACGGAGGCATCGTGGCCGGAAGTGACCGAGGGCCAGGAGACTTGGATGACCCGCCATCCCGGATGCCTCAGTGTACCCTGAAAGGGCGGGGGTCCCTTGACGTTTCCCGTCAACTTGACGGAAGCCCGGTCAAAGGGCTCCTCCACCCGGACGATTCCTCCTTCGGCTTCATCCATGACAGGGGCCAGGCGCACATGGTCCCGGATCGCCTTGTTGCAGCCCTCGTGAACGCTCCGCACCGCCGCACCGATCTGATGATCCTCGTATCCGTCCAGGTCCTCGTTCAAGAAATCCAGGAATCGACCTTCCTTCTGGAGAAGGGACAGGAGAACGAGACCGGTGTCTTCGGCATCCCGCACGAACTCATCCCGTTGAACCGGCGCTTCCACCGCCGTCTTCCCGGAAGCCCGACCCGCGGACGCCGTCCATCGCTTGACGGGACCGGAAAAGGCCAGGGACAGGACCCCCCACAGGAGCAGGATGAGGAAGCCGAAGGCCGCCATCACCACCCAGAGGAGATAGTCGTTCAGGACACCGAGCCGGTTGTAAACCATCTGTAATGTCTCGGACACCTGGGTCGCTTCCGAAACGGCGAGCAGTGTTTCCAGCCGATTTAAGGCTTCTGAAAGGAGCATCCGGCCCCCCCGGAAAGCCCCGGCCGCGATGGCTCCCAGGATCAGCACAAGCCCTATCAGGGTCCGCAGGGACAATTTACCTCTAAGCTGCATTTCGTACTCCTTGATATCAACAGCCTGCCCGCAATACCGTTTATCAACGGGCTGCCGGGTTCCCGACCGGCGCGAAGGATACGAGCCGTCCGGAAGTCCTGCGGACCCCGTCACAGTCCATAGTACCCCCGAAACCATTCCACGAAACGGTTGATCCCCTCTTCAATGCTCACACGAGGGCGGAATCCGGTCTCCCGTTCCAGCAGAGACACATCCGCGCATGTGGCGGGAACATCCCCCGCTTGAAGGGGAAGATGGTTCTTCCGGGCTTTTCGACCCAAAACCTTCTCGATGGCCTCGATGAATCGAAGCAGTTCCGCCGGGGCGCTGTTCCCGAGATTATACAGCCGATACGGCGCCCGACTCGAGGCGGGGTCGGGCGTATCGCCGTTCCACTCGGGATTCGGTTGGGGAATCCTTTCCAAAATCCGTATCATTCCTTCCACCACATCATCGATATAGGTGAAATCCCGCTGCATTCGGCCGTAATTGTACACATCGATGGGCCGGTCTTCCAGAATGGCTTTGGTGAACAGGAAAAGCGCCATGTCCGGGCGGCCCCAAGGGCCGTATACCGTAAAGAACCGGATCCCGGTGCAGGGCAGCCGGTAGAGGTGGCTGTACGCATGGGCCATGAGTTCATCGGCTTTCTTGCTGGCCGCATAGAGCGATACCGGATGATCCACGGCATGGTGCTCGGAGAAAGGCATGCGCGTGTTGGCGCCGTATACCGAGCTGGATGAGGCGAATACCAAGTGCTCCGTGTTTGCGAGCCGGCAGCCCTCCAATATGTTCAGAAATCCGGAGATATTCGAGTCCACGTAAGCGCGGGGGTTTTCCAGGGAATACCTTACCCCCGCCTGGGCCGCCAGATGAATCACGCGCTTCGGCATGGAATCTTCGAACAGCTTGGTCATGAAGTTCCGATCCGCCACATCGGCCCGAATGAATTCAAACCGGGGAAAACCGCCCAGCAACTTCAGCCGATCCTCCTTCAAGCGCACATCGTAGTATGGGTTCAGATTGTCCAGGCCCATCACCCGACATCCGTCTTCCAGCAAACGCCGGGCCGCATGGAATCCGATAAAGCCGGCGGCCCCTGTAACCAAAATGGTCCCAAATTCATTTGGGTTCATATCACGCCTCCACCCCAGGCGGAAAACGGCCGGCTCTACTGCAGAAAGCGGCTCCCCACTCCCGTAATCCCCGTACAGCCCGATTCTCGGATTGCATCTTGATATCCCATTTCCCTTGCCGGATCAAGACAGCGTCCCACGCGCGACATCGGATGGGAAGCCCGCCCGTTTCCGGGATCGACCCTCGTCCCCCCGGGCCGTCACCATGGAAGCGGTTCGAGTGGGGCGCTTCGGCATCCCCGCGGATTCGGTTTCCGCGCCGGACGGACATAGGTCCGTGCGGCCACGGTGAACCTTTGCGCAGGAAGATTCGGGAAAAGGTTCAGCGCAAGCCGTTTCCCGAAACCGATGGGCGGCTTAGACCATCCGGCGTTACTTTCCGAAGGCGCACACGGGGTACCGACAGGTTTCACAGTTCCTGCAAAACCCTCCATGACCCAACTTGGCTACATCCTCACGCCGGACGGAATCTCCTGCCAACAGCCTGGGAAGAAACAGATCGAAGGCCGTGGTGGGATGATAGAACACGCATGCGGGCAACCCCAGAATATCCAAGCCTTCCCACCGGGCGTACAGGAACATGGCGCCCGGAAGAACGGGCGTGCCGTAGAAGACGATTTCAGCTCCCACCCGCCGGATTCCCTCCAGGGTGGCGTCGTCCGGGTCCACGGAAAGACCCGCCGTGGCCAGAATGAGTTCCATGCCGCCCGTTCTCAGTTCGCGGAGACATGAGGCGATATCTTCGGCGTCATCCCGGGCGAACATCTTACGAATCACCGTCTGCCCGTAGGATTCCACTTTTCTTCCCACGGAAGCATCAAAACCGTCTCGAATCCGGCCTTCGACAATTTCGTTGCCCGTCACCACGGCTCCGATGCGTCTAACGCGGTACGGCAAAACCCGAATGGGTTTTGCTTGAGCGGCGCACAGAGTTTCCACTCGAAGAACCACCTCTTCTTCCACGGTGAGAGGAATGATGCGTGTTGCCGCCAGGCTCTCGCCGACCCGCACAGGGGTGTTCGTGTGCAGCGTCGACAACATGACGGAGTCGATCAGATTTACTTGGGTCACCAGATCCGCATCCACCTTGAGCAACCCGTCGCAAGGGGCCTTGATGGTAACCTTACCCTCCCTGGGTCCTTCAAGCTTCAGGTCTTCCGCGGCAAAAGCCCTGGCCAGACGCTTTCCGGCTTCGTCTTCGTGGACGCGCCCCTCAGGGATTTCCAGGACGAACACGGAGTACTTCCCGATGTTGAGCAGTTCCTCCACGTCTCTTTCCCGGATCACATGCCCCCTTCGGAAGGCCACGCCTTTGAAGGAACCCGGAATGATCTTGGTTACGTCGTGGCCGAGAGTCATCCCCACGGCCTCTTTGGTGTCCACTCTCCGCATATCGGCGAATCTCCTTCTTGCGCTGCCGACCTAAGGCGGCCCGGCAACCCTTCGGTAATCAGGACTGCGGGCAGGCTGATGAGAAACGATTCAATCCAACCCTATCGAACCCCGAGAAATAAGGCGCAGTTACGTCCGCGGCAGGGACGAAGGCGAACGCATCACGCCATGGGCCGGACCTGAGACCGGTTTTCGACGGCCTGTCGGACAAAAAAATTTACGTGACATTTGTGCAGGAATCAATTAGCATTTTTTTCTCCGCATCCAAGAGATCTCGAAACACCGGACCCTGCGCAGACGCATCGAGCCGGGCGGTTTGGAGGGTCGCATACAGACCGGATTCGGTGAAAAGAAACTGCGTGTCGGGGTGTAGCTCAGCCTGGTAGAGCACCGTCTTCGGGAGGCGGGAGTCGCTGGTTCAAGTCCAGTCACCCCGACCAATCAGGAAATCGAGGGACGTCTCATGGACGTCCCTTACGGTTTTGTGAGGACGGCTGGGGTAGAGGGTGCTCCGCCGCTCCTTGGATACGAAGGGCGGCCGAGACGTCCTGCCCGCAACGGATTTCCTTCTCCACGGACTCCCGCCGGCGCCCGGTAAACAGAACATGCCCGCTGTCCAGCACCAGAATCGTTTGGGTTGCCTTCCCTTGAGCCGTGTTGATGAGTAGCCCTTCCTGCAGGGCCTCATTTCGGAGCTTTCGGGCAACCAGGGGACTGCCGGGATTCACGGGCACAATGCTCTTGATGCGCCGCGCCACAACGAAATGGCCCGTTTCCAGTGGAATGAGATACGATTTCATAGGTTACGGCCTCTCTGCCTTGCGGATGGATTTCCTTGCACGCCGCACCATGAGCCGAGGACCCGATCCGACATCCCCTGCAGTCCGAACCACACCGGGTCGCGAAACGGGGCCATAGCAGCCCGCTGATAAACAGCTATGCGGGCGCGCTGGTGAAAGACGATGAGATGCAAGGCGCGCGAATCCTGAGGAATCAGGCGTACAACCCGTACGCCGCAAGGACGAAGGATGAAGCGCAACACAGCGGATCGCGTTTTTCACCGGGCTGATAGGGTGCGCTGGTACGAACGCACCGGATTATGGTACGGTATCATCCGAACGGCGTCAAGAAACCGGCTTTTGGTGTGGGGGGACTCGCCGTCGATACGAGTACTTGCCAGAATTCCAGGAAGCAAGTACGGTATATCGTGACAGAATGATTATACTTATATCCATGCTCCGGAGCCCAGAGCAGCGCCTGTGATCGAAAGTCCGGCAGCCGGGAATCCGAATGTTGGTGACAGCCCGTTGATAAACCGTATTGCGGGTGGACCGGTCAAAACGATGAGATGCAACGCGCGCGAATCCTGAGGGATGAAGCCTATATACAGGACGCCGCAACGACGCCTGCTTGTGCGTGACTGCACGCAGACAGGCGCGACGCACAGACAGATAGGATGAAGCCTCACGCCGAAGGCGTGATCGCCGATCGCGCTTTTCAACGGCCTGGTAAACCGCGGATTGTACCGACCGAATAAGGAAATGGTTTCAGCACGATGGATCCGTTAGAATACGCTGGAAATGTGGTCGCCTGCGATCCCATGGCCTCCTTCCTGGGTATTTCGCTGGTCGAGCTTTCACGAGGTTACGCTCGCCTGTCTCTGGGAATCCGCAGGGAATATACGAACGCTTTAGGCATGGCTCATGGAATGGCCTTGTGCAGCCTCGCGGATCAGGCCGTAGCCGTGGCGGCCAATACTCTGGGGTCTTCGGGCGTGATCATCGAGCTCAAAGTGAATTATCTGAAAGCGATTCCAGAGGCTCGAACGTTGTACGCGGAAGCTTCGGCCGTGGATATCAAGAAAAGCATCAGTCTATGGCGCGTACAACTCCAGGCGGAAGACAAGACTCTCATCGCCACCGCGGAGGGACTCGTCTACCATAGGGACCGAACCTCCTCAGGAGACTCGAACGTCTCCGAAGTCCCGCGCGAGTGACTCTTTTGGACACCGTACCCCGTAGCATATCCTCCCGGCGCACCCCCCCCGGTCCCGGGAAAGGACCTCGAAAACGAAGGCGCCTCCTTCGTATCCTGCTGTGGTCCTTTGCGTCCTGTATTCTGGTGTCCGCCGGCCTGTGTATAGTCCTCTATTTCTATTTCACACATGACTTGCCCGAGCTGTTCACCATCGAAGACTATCGCCCTTCCGTATTAACCCGGATTTTCGACCGGAATGGGGAAATCATCGGGGAATTCCATCGGGAACGCAGAGAAGTCATTCCCCTGTCCGATATGCCCAAAATGCTGATCTATGCGTTTGTAGCTGCGGAAGACAACCGCTTCTTTCAGCACCCCGGCATCGACCCTACCGGCATCGCGCGCGCCCTCTTCAAGAACATCCGGGCCGGTCGAAAGATTCAGGGTGGAAGCACGATTACTCAACAGGTGACCCGTTCCCTCCTGTTATCCCCGGAAAAGAGCTACACTCGCAAGATCCGGGAACTCATCTTAGCCTATCGGATTGAAAACCGACTGAGCAAAGACGATATCCTGCATATTTATTTGAACCAGATCTACTTGGGCTACGGAACGTACGGAGTGGAAGCCGCGGCCCAGGCGTATTTCGGGAAATCGGCCAGGGATCTGAACCTTTCGGAATGCACCCTATTGGCCGGCCTGCCCCAGGCGCCCAGCCGGTATTCCCCGTTCAACGACGAGGAAAGAGCCCGGAACCGCCAAGCCTATGTGCTCCGCCGTATGACGGAGGAAGGCTATATCACGCCGGACCAGGCCCAGGAGGCTTTGACTCAGGAAATCCACCTGACCCGGAACGCGGAAGACCATTTCTATAAGGCGCCCTATTTCACGGAACACGTGCGGAAATACCTGGAAAGAACCTACGGAACGAAGCAGTTGTATGAAGGGGGACTCAGGGTACATACCACGCTGGATCTCAGGTTGCAGAAACTCGCTCAGGAGGCCGTGCTCCGAGGCGTACAGGCCCTGGACAAGAGAATCGGATACCGGGGGCCCTTGGGAAACGTGCCCGAAGAGGAGCGGGAAGCCTTCTGCCGGAGTCTTGCGGCATCGACGTTCCGAAAAGGCGATGTCATCGAGGGAATGGTCGCTCAAGTGGACGACGTGAAGAAACAGGTCTCGGTGTGCCTGGGGCGGCGTACCGGGATCATCCGCTTGGAGCACATGGCCTGGGCCCGCAAGCCGAATCCGAATACGGCGTCCTTGTACGCATCCCTGAAACAGCCGTCCACGGCGTTGGCCCCGGGAGACCGGATCCTGGCCCGTGTACTGGACACGGTTTCAAAGGACGAGGGCTCCGCTGAGCCCGAAAGACCCATTCCCCTGGCGCTGGAACAGGAACCGGATCCCGTCAGCCAAGCGGCGATCCTGTGCATGGATCCGAAATCCGGCCACATCCTGGCCGCCGTGGGCGGAACGGATTTTCGGACCTCTCAGTACAACCGGGCGTTTCAGGCTCGGCGACAGCCGGGCTCCGCGTTCAAGCCCATCGTGTACGCCGCGGCTTTGGACAAGGGGTACACTCCCGTCTCCATCATCTATGACGCCCCCGAGGTGTACGACGTTCCCGGCCAGGGAGGCGCGTGGAAGCCCCATAATTATGAACGGAAATTCTTCGGACCCACCCTGTTCCGGGAAGCCCTGATCCATTCCCGCAACGTGGTCACGGTGAAGCTTCTCCAAAACATCGGCGTGGATTACACCATGGAATACGCGCGCAGGCTCGGCATCGAATCGGACATGGTGCGGAACTTGTCCCTCGGTCTGGGCTCATCCGAAGTCGGCCTTTGGGAACTGGTGCGGGCTTACGGGGCGTTTGCCGCGGGAGGGTATCTGGTCAAACCTCTTTTCATAGAAAAGGTGATGGATCGAAAGGGGAATCTGCTCGAACTCGGGGTCCCGGAAAGGCGACGGGTACTGGGAGAAGACACGGCCTACCTGATGACTCACCTGATGGAGGAGGTCATCCAGCAGGGAACCGGACGCAGCGTCCGGGAGCTGGGACGCCCGGCGGCGGGAAAGACCGGAACCACCAACGATTTGAAAGACGCATGGTTCATCGGATATACTCCCGAGTTGGTCGTTGGGACCTGGGTGGGATTCGACGATCACCGTACCATGGGGCGTCTTGAAACAGGAGCCAGGGCGGCCGCCCCCATATGGCTCGATTTCATGAAAGGCGCGCTCGACGACCGGCGCATCACCCCGTTCCATCCACCCGGCGGGGTGGTTTTCGCCAAAATCGACCCTGAAACCGGAGCATTGGCGGGTCCGTCCACCAAGAATCCCATTTTCGAATGTTTCCGGGCGGGCACGGAACCCAGCGAACGCATGGAAGTTCACGGAGAGCCTTCTTCGGACTTCTTCAAGCGGGACTTCTCGGGTGGTTGATGTCAAGGGGTGTTTCGAGATCCGTGCCGGGGAGTCTCATCGGGCGGCGACCGGACGATCGCCTCTTAACAGCCCGCTGAAAAACCGTATTGCGGGGAGGCCGGTGCAAAACGATGAGACGCAAGCCGCGCGAATCCTGAGGAATGAGGCGTACAACCGTACGCCGCAAGGACGAAGGATGAAGCGCAACGACGCAGATCGCGTTTTTCAACAGCCGGTTAAAGGGATCAAGGAACCAAGTAGAAACCTACTCTATACAGGCGGAAAGGGAAAACCTTGCGCCGCCGGGTGCGGCTGCGGCCCGCCGGTTCCTGCGGTCGGTCGGGATCCACTGAGGCCGCATTCTATCAGCCCGTTGATAAACACCCTTTCGGACAGGCTGTTCAAAAACGATGACATGCAAGGCGCGCGAATCCTGAGGAATGAGGCGTACAACCCGTACGCCGCAAGGACGAAGGATGAAGCGCAACGACGCAGATCGCGTTTTTCAACAGCCTGAGAGGGAGTACTTCGGACTGCGGATCGAGACCTGCTGATGGACCTTTCCCACGTGCGGCGCCGAAAACGCCTTCCGGCAAACGGGCAGGGGAAGCGCTTGCGACCTCCAAACCGGCGCGGCCGGTGCGTCTGGCTCATGATGGCATGCCTTCTTTTCCTGAGCCCCTGCGCCGGTCCCCCGAAACAGCCCATGGGGGAGCCGGACTACCGGAAACTCCTGGACGCCGATATCGAAAACCTGGAGGTACGCTTCGGCTGGTGGAAAGACCGCGAGCATGAACGCCGGTTCGCCGAAGACTTCAAAACGCTTCTCACGAAAACAATCCTCGGTCATCATCGGAATCGGGGCGGCTCCCTCACGATTACCAATTCCGCCTTTTTCGAGGCGTTTGACACCGCCATAGTGGATGTGCTCCAGCAAGGCCGCATTGACCATCTCACGCGTTCGGGCGCCGTGGATTTTTCTTCCGGCTTCTGGAATTGGAGGCGGGGTAATCGCCTGCATGCCCGGTTTACCTTGGAGGAACAAGAGGATTATCTGAGCGTAAGTCTGCTCGTGCGTCGTCCCGATGCATCCGCCGCCCGTGTCACTGTCCGGCGCATCGAGGACGGGTACAAGGTGTACGACTCCAGGGAATTCCCCATCGGCTCCTTCAAGAAATTCCGGGTGCGAATCAACGACATGCTCTCGTACACCAAACACCTGGAAACCGTCCAGGTGTTTTTCACGGCGCCGGATGATATCGTCAAGACCATCTATCGGTGCTTCCATCGAGATCGACCTCAACAGACCGTGTTCTATCGTGAATACCCCTTGAGCGTGGAAAAGCTCGATGCGGACTTCAAGCAAACGGAAGGCCGCGTATCCGTTACGGACCGGGATTTCTTGCGGAACTATGGGAACGACATCCGCAGGTTGTACTATGAAATCGGACTGCTGAAGCCCAAATCCTCCCCCGCCGAACGGGTGGACGCACTGGTCAGGATCCTGATCGACGCACGGGAACAAACGGTCCTGAGCAAGCTGAAACGCATGGATTTCCCCACCGGTATCGAGGTACACGTCGAGGAACGAACGTATACCGCCCCCCTGATGCATCTGGAGATCCGGGGTCCGGCCCATCGTCTGATCCTCGTTTCGCCACGCTCCATGGAAGTGGTTTACGATTCGGGACGTGTCGGCGCCGGCCCCATGTCCAGGGCTCAACAGGACCGCTTCAACTTCGGATCGCGGCTCCCGGACCTGTGGCACAATCAGAACCAGCGCCTCTTCATCTCCGTATTCGCGCTGAACAAGGCCAAGGCCTATCAGCAAGGAGAACCAGACCCCTCGGATGACGTAGTCTTCAAGCAGACGTTGGAAGACATGAAGCGTGTGGGAAACTATTTTTCCCGGCAACGGGTCCGAATCAATTCCGTATCCTATGTGTTGAAGATGGATGAATCCGACATCGCCGGGTTTCTGGCCCGGTTGGAGGAATCCCCCGGCGAGGAATTGCAGGCCGTTCTGCCGCCCGTTCCTGAGGTTCCCCTGCACCGCCAAACTCAATGGAATTTGACCCGAGTTCAGGAAAAGGAATTGACTTTCATCCGTGACCACGATTTGGTGTACTATGTCGTGGAAAAATCGGATTGCGCCGGCGCCGATCCACTGGACGCCATACGGCGACGGCTCCGGACTGCTTTCCCGGACGTGTACACCTACTCGCTGGTATTCAGCGGCTTCCGAAACGAACACATTCAACCGGGGATGCTTCTTCCCATCCCACGCCCGGAGGACGAACGCCGGATCTCCGACCGGGAGTTGAAAGACATGGTAACCGCCGCGTGCGCCGACTCCGGTTATGATTACCCGGAACTGGTCTTCGCCATCGTCTGGAACGAATGCCGGGCAGGCAGAGACAATTTTTTTCGGTTCGAACCCGGCAGACTGGATAAGGTCAAAACATTGGCCGACCATATGAGTCCCGAGGATCGGCTCCGATATGAGGAAGTTTACGGCCGATTTTCCTATCTGCTGGCCGGCTCCTGGGGACCGGGACACATCCTGTATGAAAACGCCTGGCGACTGGGCTTTCGAGGCTCCCCGGGAGAATTGGCTTTGCCGGAAGTGAACATTCCACTCATCGTGGCGTACCTGAAGACCAACGGCATCGGCCGAACGTCGACCCTCGATCACATCAGCCGCATTTACAACGGTCCCGGCTATGCTCGGAACGGGTATCATACCCGCCTTCGAAAGAATCTTTTACGGGCCGAGGAACAATTCAGGACCTGACCCGGACCTGGTTCTCGGCCTCGGCGGAAAGAATCCGCACACGGACCTTGCGGTCCCTTTTCATCCCGGCGGGACGGGGCGTATGGTGGAACGATCGGAAGATTCTTGAAGACGAACCGAATGAACCTGAGACGCATCCGTAACATCAGCCTGAAGTGGAAGCTTCTGATTCCATTCCTGGTGCTGTCCATCGCGGGTATCAGCGCCACGGTGCTCGTGGCGGTGCGTTCTCACGTAGCCACCATCGAATCCCAGGAACGGCAGCTCCTTGTGGGCCATTACGAGCATTTTTTGCTTCAGATCGAAAATCGATCCGAGATGCTGGGATCCCTGGCCCTGAGCCTGGCCCTTTATCCCGAGGTCGGACATCTGTTCGCCTCGAGGGACCGGCAGGGCCTCTACGAATTTTTGCGTCCTCAATACCACTACCTGAGAAAGAGCTTCGGCTTGGATCAGCTTCATTTTCATCTGCCGGAAGCCGTTTCGTTTCTCCGGATACACGAGCCCGATTTGCACGGCGATCCTTTGTACACGTACCGTGCATCCATTCTCCAAGCGTCCAAGAGACGGACGGTGCTCAGCGGTCTGGAGCGGGGTCGAACGGGCATCGGCCTTCGCGGAGTGGCTCCGGTGATCTGGGAAGATCAGGTAGTGGGGACCGTGGAAGTGGGGTGGAACATCGGACAGGGTTTCCTGGACATGTTGAAGTCCCGGCTGGAAATCGACGCGTGTCTCATCGGCCTTCATCCGGAAGGGTATTTTGAAAACCTGTTCTTCACGAGGGGTTGGAATTTTCAGATCCCCGAAACCACTCTGGCGGAAGCCCTCGGATCCGCCGATCCGCTCTTGCTGATCGCAACGGATGAGGCGCCCCATAGTTCCTTGCTCCTGGGCGGACTCCGGGATTATTCAGGACTTACCATTCTCCTCCTGGGGGTCGCGTTGGATCGCTCCGCCGTCGAGCAGAAGATCCGTGACGCCCGCAACGTCATGCTGGGGCTTCAGGCGGCGGCCATTCTGGCCTCCTCCATCCTGATCTACTGCATCGTCCTGGTATTCCTGAGACCCATCAAGGAAATCGTCCACATGGCGGGTGAAATCGCCGCCGGAAAACGCAGCCAGCGTCTTGCCGAACGGGACATGGACGAAATGGGTCGGTTGGGAGAATCCCTCAACCGAATGCTCGATTCCATGAATCGGTCACGGGAGAAACTGGAGGAATACGCCACCGCTTTGAAGTCAAGAGTGGCGGAACGGACCAACGACCTCATCGCCTCTGAAGAGAAGTATCGAACTCTGGTGGAAAACGTGCCATTACTGGTCTACCGCACCACACCCGACGGCATCCTCATCTTTGTGAATCACTATGTGGAAACCTTGTTGGGGGTGTCCGTGGAAGACGTCATCGGCAAGCGCTACTGGCTCAAGAACCATGTGCTGCCCGAAGACCTCACCCGCATGGAAAACGCCCTCCGGGCCGTCATTGAAGAAGGCGGCCCCGTAAGCGTGGAATATCGATGCCGAACTTCCGACGGCAGGGTGGTCTACGTCGCGGACCATGCCATTCCCCATAAGAATGCCAACGGGGTTATCCAATACGTGGACGGAATCATGGTGGATACCACCGAGCACCACAATCTCCAGGAAAAGATCATCCGCTCCGAGGAACTCAAGACCCTGCACGACGTATCCATGCAACTGGCTCACGAAATCCGGAATCCACTGGTCAGCGTGGGCGGATTCGCCCGAAGACTGCTCAAGCTCATTCCCGAGCACGATCCCACCCGCCAGATCGTGAATATCATCGTGACCGAAGCCGCGCGCCTGGAAATGATCCTGAAAATGATCCTTTCCTACATCCAGCCCTTCGATCTCCACACCGAGTCCACGGATGTCAACGCGCTTATCGAACAGACACTCGGCTCCCTGGATGTCGAATTCAAGGCGAACCAATGCGCCTGGCGACTGGATGCGGACCCGGGACTTCGGAAGCTGTCCCTCGATCCCGCACAAATAGCCTCCGTGTTCGACACTCTGTTCCGCAACGCCCTGCGCAAGATGCCTGAAGGAGGGACCCTGAACGTGAGTTCGCAACACCTTCCGGAAACCTCCCATATCGAAATTCGGTATCCGGTGAAGCGGCTCTCCCAGGACGATATCGAACATTTCTTCTTCCCCTTTGTGGGAACGGATCTGGCCAATTCGGACCTGGATCTTTCCCGGGCCAAGATGGTCATCCACAAGCACGAGGGAATGATTGACGTGGGCTGGGGAGGAGAGCGGGAACTGCTGGTTACCATCGATCTTCCCAACTCTTAACAGCCCTTTGATAAACAGCATTTCGGGCGGGTTGTTCAAGAACGATGAGATGCAAGGCGCGCGAATCCTGAGGAAAGAGGCGTACAACCAGTACGCCGCAATGACGAAGGATGACCCGGAACGAAGCAGATCGCGTTTTTCAACAGCCTATTAAGGTGTGAGGCTTTCCCGCCGAAACGCTCTGGTGCGCCTCTTCGACAGGGCGTCCCCGGTGAGCCGGCAACCGTTCCCTTTCAACCATCAGGAGGACACGTATGAAACTCATTCGATTCCAGTTACCCAGCCCACTCCAGGTCATCCTGTGCTTCTTCGCACTGTGCTTGGCGGGGCTCCCCGCTTCGCCATGGCTCCACGCCGCTCCGACCTCTCAGGAGTCCGCGGAAGACCCCGGCGCTATGGAGTCCATCAAAGACCAGTTCTCGGTTTGGGGTCAGAAAGCGAAAGCCAAGAAAAAGGCCTTTGATGTCCAGCGGGAAATCAAGAAGCTGGAAAAGGAACTCGATACCCTCTACAGCCGGTTGGGTGCACGTGTGTATACTCTGGTCCGTCAACAGGAATCGGCTGTCTCGACCCATCCCGATATCGTGCAGCTCGCCGGGGACATCGACGACAAGAAACTGGAGATCCAGACGCGAAAAGATCAACTCGATTCCATGGAGAAGGAAGGCGGGGGAGAAACCGAAACCAGGGAAGAGCCCAAGAACAAGTGACCCAGGGACCGCCGCTTTCCTGCGGGTAACGGGGGAAACTTGACAGCCTCCCGGACCCGCGCTGCGGCAATCGCCTCACATCACCGGGCCGTCCGCTGGACGCACCACCGCCCCTCACCGTCCGTCGAGACTCCGAATGCTCACGGGCGCACGACGGGTTCTTCCGATGCCTGCCCTCGCCCGTTCGCCTTGGTGTTTTCGGAGCCTTCATCCACCCATATCAGAGAAAACGTCCCCATGATCATCACAACGGCGCCCGCCTGAAAGATCCTTTCAAAGGAAGACCAGTCCAGCAGGACCCCGGAAAGCAGCGCGCCAAACAACATGCCGCCGCTGTGCGCCGTGGCGAGCAGGCCCATGAGGGATCCCATGGCCCGCGTCCGCCGCCCCGTCGTCACGGCTATGGCCATGACGGCGGGCAGGGCCGTGCCGCTGGCCGCTCCGAACAATGCGTTTCCGATAAACAGCGTCCAGAAGGAATGGGCCAGCGACAGGTAATATACGGACCCGGCGGCCACCAGACCGCCGATAACCAGCAGAGCCCTCTTGGGGACCCGATCCGCCAGGATCCCCATGGGCGCCATGAGGATGCCTCCCATGGCCACGTTCAGACTGACCACCACGCCGATGGCCGAGCTGCCCAGACCCGCCCGGGTGCCAGCCCACAGGGGCAGAAAGGCCCAAATGACCCCCACACACGTGGTGAATGAAAACCGGAACAGGGAAAGCGCCGCCACGGTCGGATCCCGGAGAAGCAACCGATAGGGAACGGACGGTACCGATCGGCGTACCCCGCTTGCGTCTCTCTCCGAGGGCAGAAGAACCAGGCACAGAACGCATCCGAGCAACGAAAACGCGCCCATGCTGATAAACGACGCTTCAATGCCGTACGCGTCCTTGACCATCCCTCCCAGCAACGGACCCACGGCCAGGCCGGCGAACAGGGAGATATTGAAGAGCCCCATGATCCGTCCCTCCCGGTTCAGCGGCGTGATGTCGCCGATATACGCCTGGGCCACGGGCAGAATCATGGCCGATCCCACACCCTGCCCCAGTCGAATCAGAACGAACAGAAATACGTTCTCCACGCATGCAAATAACAGAGAAAGGACGAAATAAAAAAACAGGCCCGTAACCAAAAACGGTTTTCGGCCATGCCGGTCCGACAAGGCCCCGAATACCGGCAACAGGAGTGTCCGGGAAATGGAAAAAGAGCCGAACATCAAACCGATGAGAAAACCGCCGGCGCCCAGCTCGTCCGCGTATACCGGGAGCAACGGCACGACGAGACCTACCCCCAGGGTCACGCAGAATACGGCCGTAAACAAGGTGAGAAAAATGCTTCGACTCATGGGTGCATGGACTTCCGGACGCCGGTCCTTCACGAGCAAACGGATGGGGGATAACGCCCACCGGGGCGCTATCCCCCTCCTCCAATCGGCGGTCCCAAAAACATGGGGGCTGTCTTTGATGCCGCCTTAGCAGCCCGTTAATAAGCCGTATTGCGGGCAGGCCGCCGCAATACGATGAGAAACAAGCCACGCCGTCGGCGTAACAGCAAATCGCCTTTTTCTACGACCTGTTTGGATGCGGCTACTCCCGCCGTTGCGTTGCAACAACGGAGTGCTTATTCCCTATATCGCTTATCGGCCCGTGCAAGCAGGGTTGTCACCGAGCCGGAGAACTCCGATATGCGATCCCTTTCTGAATTTCAGCGAATCATTTCCCCAGATCCACCAGGTCTCGTATGGCCGTGATTTCGAAACGCACGGCGGCCTTGATCATGCCGGCCGCCTGATCTCCCACGGCCTTCCGGATGCCTTCCACCATGTTCTCGAAAAACGGGCCGTTCTCCTCGATGGCCGCGACGCGCAGATAGACCCGTGCTCCCTTCCATTCAAAGGGAGTGAGGCCCGGTTCCATAAAAATGAACACTGCCTTGGGATTCTGTTTCAAGTAGCTTAAGGAGCGGTTGTCGCCGGCGCCCATGATCACGGTGTTCTCGTCGATCATGCGGGGGGAACCGAAAACGGCCACATTGATGTTCCCCTGGGTATCCGCCGTGGACAGGGTCCCGATACGGGGTTGTTTGTTGAAAAATTCCATCAGCTGTTTTCGTTCCATGAGACCCTCCCGGTTTTTTGGAGCCCGTGCCGACACGGGGTTGAGTGCGAAGTTGAAGCGCAACGATACGTGCGGGCCGTGGATGCCGTTCAGGACCCGCCCGCGTCCGGATGGGGTTCCGGGGCCCTCAGGAAATCCGTACCCCAAAGGATTCATGAACCCGGTTTCGCAGCGCCCGACCCAGGGAAACCAGGGGATACGGGGGAACGGCGGCATTTTTTTGCGACGCCAGCGCGTGAGAGATTTGGATCAGCCTCTCCTGCAGGCGGTCCAGATCCACCGTGGGGTACGACGCGCCCGGCTCGAATCCCGATCGGCCGCACGTGACTCCGGCGCCCTGGACCGCGCAGGGAATGCCGTACACCCGGCATGTAATGGGGCGTTCGGAATACAGACGGCAGCGTCCCCGGAAATGCAGCGGACATTCCACCCGGACCTTGGCCAGGGCCGATCCTATATTGGACGGCGAAGCCCGCCGCGCCTCCCCGACGGCTTGCCGGAGCAACGCGTCTGATTTTTCCGCTTTGCGCAGCACCTCGCGCCGATCCGTCCTGCCCAGAGTCTCGTGGAAGCGGGCGCTGATATAAGCCGCCTCCACCCAGGTGAGTTCGAACACGGCAAAACAGCAATCGTTGCACCCATCCCGGCATCGGATCAAATGGGCGTACTCCTGCTTCACCCGTTGGAACATCCGATCCGCGGCGTCCCGATACTCCAGGTAAGGCGCGAAATCCTCAGGAGAAAACAGCGATCTCTGATGCGGTTCCCGCCGGGGATTAGAAGAACTCATGAATACGGTATCTCCGCATGACAGGCTGGCGAAAAACGCGACCTGCGGCGTTGTGCTTCATCCTTCGTCATTGGGGCGTACCGGTTGAACGCCTCATTTCTCCGGGTTCGCGCGCCTTGCATCTCATCGTTTTTGACCGGTCTGCTCGAAGTGGTGTTCATCAACGGGCTGATAAAAACGGACCCGGCCCGAAATACCGAAAATCCCGACAAACGGCAACCCTCTCCGAGGCGCGGAGCTTGGATGGAATGCCTTCATCCTCCAAAGGCGGCATGAATGAATTCGACCCGATCCCCTTCCCGCAGCCGCGTGGTTTCGTAGTCTCTCGGCCGCACGAACCGGCCGTTCACTTCCACGATGGCGGCGGTGTCGTATTCGCCCGCCTGCGCCAGCAACTCGGCCACACAGACATCGGCGGTAATTTCAAGATCCAGCCCGTTCAGCACGATCCGCACGAAATTCACCCGCTCCCGGCTCCCCCTCCCGGACAACCCGCACGGTCAACCCGGTGCAGGGGCAATGAAGGGGATATCTTCTCCAGATCTCCCCTTCCTCCGCGGCCCGAATCATGGCGGCCCACCCCGCGCACCCCCCGCCAACCCCCCCTTCCCCAACACCTCCCCGAACCCCCCCCGTTTTCAGGAGGGGCAGGCCGTTTATGGCCACCCCGGA
>CAZQXK010000035.1:0-37972 GCA_964597345.1 uncultured Thermodesulfobacteriota bacterium
AGGAATGAGGCGTACAACCCGTACGCCGCAATGACGAAGGATGAAGCGTCACGCCGTCGGCGTGAAAGCGGATCGCGTTTTTCAACAGCCTGCTACCCCAGGAACCGGGCCGCGAACCAGAGTCCCAGACCCACGGCGCCGCCCGCGATCTGCAGGGGAAGGGCCCGGCGCACTTCCTTACGCACCCCGGAAAGGGACGTGAAGGTGGAAGCGCCCGTAAAGTTCATGGCCAAGTAGGACGCGGCCGCCGGAATCACGAGGACCCAGCCCGCCATTTCCAGCCGTCCCTGAAGCCCGTTCAACCGGTCCCATTCCAGGGCGACGAGCCCCAGCGCCGACACGACACCCATGGCAAACCCCTTCACCGAAAAGCTTCTGCCGGGCAGATACGGCAGCAGGATGGGCGCCAGCACGGCTCCCGACAAAATCGCCGCCGCCAGGGCCCAGGCCGTGGTCCCTCCGGACGCCAGCGCGGTGGACCCGTACCCTTCCGGACGTCCTCCCAGGCCCCCGGCCAGGAAAAGCACGGCATACGCCAGGATTCCGATCTTGACGGCGCTCACCAGCTCGACCGGAATCAACACCACGCGATCCCAAAGATCGAAGGTCTTTCGGCGCATTTCCGGATCCGCCTTCATACCGTTGCTCAAGAACGCGTCCAAGTCCCCGGCCCGCACGGGCCCGTACGCCACCCGGAACCCGCACCGGCGTTTCACCTCGTGGGCGCATACGCCGGGGGCGCTCAACTGCGGGAGCACCAGCGTCCCGTGAGTCACCAGCCGATCCAGGCCATGGCCCTGGACGCGGCGGCACAGCTCCTCGGTCCCGAAAGCGCCCTTACCCGCCGCACACCAGACGTTGACGCCGCCCGTGTCCAGGACCAGGATCCATGCGGACCTTTCCGGCACGGCGGCGCGCAACCGATCGAAGCTCATCTTGTAGTTGGCCGTGACAAACACCGGGGATTCCGGGCCGGGCTCGTTGAGCGCATACACTCCCGGGTCGATCTTGTAGTTCATCCGGTGTATGTCCCACCGCGCCTTCCAGGAATCGAAACGGTCCCGGAATTCCAATCGCCCGGAAACCCGCGGAACGGGTCCCAGAGGAGTGTCCCAGGTCCCCGAAACAAAGGGCTGGTCCGGCCGGGGGGGAACGACACGCGTTCCGGTCTCCGAGGGTCAGCAGGGTGGGCTGAGGGCCTGGCGGGTTCCCGCTCCCGGTTCGATGACGGGAAACGTTTCCTGTGCCATGGAATGCTCCGGATTCCTAAGGTGGATGAGGTCCAACGGGAATTAAGGAAAGAATAGCACACGGCGAGGTGCGCGGCAACGGGACTTGAGGAAGGCGACGGCTCGCCCGACCGTGGTTCGCCCAGCCGGAGGCCGGCGATCCCCGGCAGCATGTTCCGTTTGGGGAACCCTTCTCCGCGAAGGGTTCCCCGAGTATTCCGCTCGAAACTCGCTTCCGGGCTCTTGTGGTCATTCCACCTTCAATACCAGGGCCGCCGCAGTATCTCCGGCGGCGCATCCGGCGAAGAGTCCGTAGCCGCCTCCCCGTTCCACGAGTTCTTCGACGAGTTCCATGGTGCATCGGGCCCCCGTGGGGGCCTGCGGGTGTCCGAAGATCAGCGACGACCCGTAGTTGTTGACGATTTCGGGGTTCAGCCCCATCTTCCGAATCATATGGACGTCGTTTACCGCGAAGGGGTTGTGGGTCTTGACCGCCTTCAGGTCGGACGCCCGGATCCCCGCGCTTTCCAGCGCCCTTTGGGCCGCCGGCGCCACGGCCTGGGCCATGAAGCCTTTCTTGGCCCGAGCGTAGCCGTAGGACAGCAGCCCGATGGTCACTTTCTTGTCCAGGCTCATCTCCCGAGCCTTCTCCCGGGTGGCGACGACGACGGTGGCGTTCCCGTCCGCCGGATGGGTCTGGGAGCCGAAGCTGTGTACTCCCTCGGACAACACGGGTTTGAGCCGGGCGAGGCCTTCTTCCGTGCATTCCGTGATCCCTTCGTCGCCATCCACCACCACGGTCTTTTTTCCCGCACGGAGTTCCACGGGCGCCATGTACTTCTTCTGAAACGCTCGATCGTTCGCCAGGGAATCCAGATACTGGAGATACCGTTTCAGGGTCAGTTCGTCGCACTCCTTCCGGGTGATCCCTTCCTCCCGGGCGACGTTTTCCGCCGTCTGGATCATGGCGTTTCGGGCCCACGGGTCTTCATTGAAATTCCGCATGACCCAGTCCTCGCTTACGGGCATGCCTCCCGGACCTGTGGGGTTCGGATACACCAGATGCGGCCCGTTGGAGCATCGATCCGCCGTAACCGCCAGAACGGCCTGGTACACCCCCTGCTCGACGCACAAGGCGGCGTGGGCCAGTTCCGTGGCCGCCGTGGCGCAGGCCTGGCTGAACATGGGGCCGCTGACGCTTTCGGCGCCGATCAGCCCCGCCAGCCACGGGGCTCCGTAGAAGATGCGTTCCTGCGGAATACTGAAACCCAGAAACAACCCGTCGAACCATCCGGGTTGAATACCTCGCTCATCAAGACCCTTTTTCACCACCTGCGCCGCCAGAACGATGGCGTTCTCTGTCTGAAAACTCCCCTGCCATCTTGAAAACGGAGAACAAAAGTACCCGCGATAGGGAATGAATGCGCTTTTGAACATGATGCCTCCTCACCCGTTTGTCCGGCCGACAAAAACCGAACCAAAGCCACGCCTGAAGCCCTTCGGCGGCGCGGCGCGTCATCCTTCGTCACCGCGCCCTTTTACCGGATCCCTTCCGTCACCGGTGGTCGCTCCACATACCGTACCGCTCCCGGAGCACCCGATGCAGGATCTTTCCCGTGGCAGTTCTGGGCATATCTTCTTCCCGAATAAACTCGAGAGCCTTGGGCCTCTTGTATCCCGCCATCTTGTCCCGGCACCACTCCAGAATCTCGTGCTTCACGGTTTCGCCGGGTTCCACGCCGTCATGCAGAATCACCACGGCCGTGACGGCCTCGCCCCACTTAAGGTCCGGCGCCCCGATGGCCGCCGCATCCTTCACCTTGGGATGCGCGCCGATCACTTGCTCCACTTCCGAGGGATACACGTTCTCCCCGCCCGTGATGATCATGTTCTTCTTGCGGTCCACCAGGGTGTAAAAGCCGTCCTCATCCCTCCGCGCCATGTCTCCCGCGCTGAACCATTCGCCCCGGAAAGCGTCCCGGGTTTCCCGCGGCATCCTCCAGTACTCCTGGAAGATCATGGGGCTCCGGGAATACAGCTCCCCGACCTCGCCGTCCGGCGCCTCGTCCCCGTTCTCGTCCAGGAGCTTGATGCGGTCCGTCCCGATGATTTCCCTCCCGATGGAACCCAGCTTGCGCATCTGGTCCTCGGGTCGGAGCAGGGTCACCACACCCGCCTCGGTGGAGCCGTACCCCTCGAACAACCGAGAGTTCTTGAAGTAATTCATGATCTCCATCTTGGTATCCCGGCGAACCGGAGCACTGGAACACAGGAGCGTGCGGACGCAGCTCAAATCGTACCGGTTTTTCACCTCGTCGGGCAAAGCCAGAATCATGATGTAATGGGTCGGCACCAGGGATGTGAACGTGATGCGTTCCCGAACCAGGGTCTCCAGGAGATGCTCCGGGTCGAAACTGGGTCTGCCGTAAACGCACACGGCGCCATAGATGAACGTGAACATGAACGAGTAGAACACGGAATTGCCGTGACACATGGGCATGACCATGAGACCGATATCGTCCCGTCCGATGCCCATTTCACAGATATGGATCAGGTATTGGGCGATAAGGCTTTCATGGCTGCGCACCACGCCCTTCGGTTTTCCGGTGGTCCCCGAGGTATACAGGATCACCCAGGGATCCGAGTGGCGCACCTTCACATCGGGTTCCTCGGGAGAAGCTTCCCGCAGAAGCGCTTCATACGGAAGGTAGCCCGGCGGCGTTTCGCCCTCACCGAAAAAGACGTACCCGGACTCGGGGATCCAATCCAGTTGGGCTCGCACGGAATCCACACCAACGTGGAACGGCGCCGCCGCCAGGAACGCCTTGGACTCGGAATTCTCGAGAATATAGAGGTATTCGTTCGGAGTCAGCCGAAACATGATGGGAACCACCACCAGTCCCGCCTTGGCGGCGCCGCCGTAGATCTCCATCCATTCCAGGCAATTGTAGGCGATGACGGCGAACCTGTCGCCCGGCGAAAGCCCCATGTCCAGAAGCCCGTTGGCCAGGCGGCAGCACCGTTCGTTCCATTCCCGGAACGTCAGGGATCGAACCAGATCCTTGGCGCCCGGCTTCTCCGGATAGAGATACGCTCCCATCCGGATCGCCTCCCCGGCGGTCATCCAACGACTCATGCGAACCTTCCTCCTCGATCACTTTCCAAAGTCGGCCTACGTTCCATCCGCGCCACGGGTTGTCGGTTTTCCGCTTGGCGCCGGGAACTCTTCAAAGGGGGCGGGGCAAAACCGAGCCCGACACCAAACGGAATCACCGATGCTCACTCCAAACGCCGTACCGTTCCCGGAGCACCCGGTGCAGGATTTTTCCCGTGGCGGTTCTGGGCATATCCTCTTCCCGGATGAACTCGAGGTTTTTCGGTTTCTTGTACCCCGCCATCTTATCCCGGCACCAGTCCAGGATCTCCTGTTTCACTCCTTCGCCGGGATCCACGCCCTCATGAAGGATCACCACGGCCTTGACGGCCTCGCCCCACTTGTCATCGGGAATTCCGATGACCGCCGCATCCTTCACCTTGGGATGCGCGCCGATTACCTGCTCCACTTCCGAGGGATAGACATTCTCCCCGCCGGTGATGATCATGTTCTTCTTGCGGTCCACCAAGGTGTAATAGCCGTCTTCATCCCTTCGCGCCATGTCTCCCGCGCTGAACCATTCCCCCCGGAAAGCGTCCATAGTCTCTTCGGGCATCTTCCAATACGATTCGAACACCATGGGGGTGCGCGAAAACAGCTCCCCCACCTCACCGTCGGGCGCCTCGTCCCCGTTCTCGTCCAAAAGCTTGATGCGGTCCGTCCCGATGATTTCCCTTCCGATGGAACCCAGCTTGCGCATCTGGTCCTCGGGCCGGAGCAGGGTCACCAAACCCGCCTCGGTGGAACCGTACGCTTCGAACAGCTCGGAATTCTTGAAGTAATTCATGATCTCGATCTTGGTATCCCGGCGAACCGGTGCGCTCGAACACATGAGCTTCCGGACCCGGCTCACGTCGTAGCGGTTCTTCACCTCGTCGGGCAGCGCCAGAATCATGATGTAATGGGTCGGCACCAGGGACGTGAACGTGATGCGTTCCTTCGCCAGCGTGGCCAGAAGATGCTCGGGATCAAAACTGGTCATGTTGTACACGCACACGGCGCCGTATGTAAAGGTGAACACGAAGGAGTAGAAGATGGAATTGATGTGGCACATGGGCATGACCATGAGCCCGATGTCGTCGCGACTGAATCCGAGTTCACAGATATTGATGAGATACTGGGCGGTAAAGCTTTCGTGGGTGCGTACGACGCCCTTGGGGCGTCCGGTGGTTCCCGAGGTATACATGATCACCCAGGGATCCGAATGCTGCACCTCCACCCCGGGCTCCTCGGGAGACGCGTCCCGCAGAAGCGATTCGTAATGCACATAGCCGTCCGTGGGCTCGCCTTCACCCAGGAATACGTAATTGGATGCAGGGATCGAGGTCAGCCGGGATCGAATGGAGTCCACTCCGGCGATGAAGGGCTCCGCCACGATAAAGGCCTTGGACTCGGAGTTCTCGAGGATGTATCCGTATTCATTGGGAGTCAGACGAAACATGATCGGAACCGCCACTAGCCCCGCTCTAGCGGCGGCGCCGTAGATCTCCATCCATTCCAGGCAGTTGTAGGCGATGACGGCGAACCTGTCTCCCGGGGAGAGCCCCATGCCCAGAAGGCCGTTGGCCAACCGGCTGCACCGTTCGTCCCAGTCCCGGAAAGTGAGGGAACGGAACAGATCCTTGGCGCCCAGCGTGTCCGGATACAGATACGCTCCCATGCGGATCACTTCTCCTGCATGCATCCAGCGACTCATGCGCTGCATCCTCCTTTGACGGTTTTCGCTACCGGACTCCGCCTCATCCGGTGCCCCGGTCAACGGGTTTGCGGATCGGGATCAGGCAAACGTCCGAAGGGGTCGGGGCGAAATCGAGCACGCCTTCAAACGGAATCGGCCGCAAAGAGGGCCGCCCCCAGAGCCCCCGTGCACTGGGGCGCAGGGGGAACGAGAACCTTTCCGCCGAGTTCTTCACTCAGAAGATCCACGATAATCGGGTTGTGGCCCACAACGCCTCCCGTGGCCACCACTTCGCCCTCGAGAAGCGTCATCTCCAGTATCCGCCGGACCACGGACCGAAACATGCCGAGGATCAGACCGGGAAGGTCTGCACCCGCCCGTATTTTCTCCAAAACCTCCGTGGCCGAAAATACCGTACAATAGCTTCCCAGCCGAATTTCACGCTCGGCTTGCCGGGCCAGGGCATCGAAACGCTCCAGGGGCGCCTCCAGACGATGGGCCATTTCTTCCAGAAAGGCGCCGGTCCCCGCTGCGCATTTCCGGTTCATCCTGAAATCGATCCGCCTCCCCCGATCGTCCAGTCGGATCACCTTGTTGTCCTGCCCCCCGATATCCACCACGGTGACGGCTCTCGGGAAGTAGTGGAAACAGCCCTTGGAATGGCAGGCGATTTCCGTCTTCTCACCGGTGGCAAAGGCCGCGTTTCTGCGGCCGTATCCCGTCGCCGTGATCCGCGCGATGCGGGACGCATCCAGAGCGGCGGCTCGGAGCGCCGCATGATACGCGTGCTCGGCGGAGGCTTCGAAATCGTGGCCCGACCGCCGGACATCCGTACCCAAAATATCCCCCAAAGCATTAATGACTACGGCTTTGGTGGATGAGGCCCCGATATCGAGGCCCGCGAAACAAGGTTCGGTCATCATGCGGCAGTCCGTGCAAAGCGGGACAAAGGACTCGATAGAGTGAGAAACGATGCGCCGGGGAGTAAGCGAATCCCCGAGAAGAAGGCCCACAAAGGGAATGCCGCAGGCGGAACGCCCCATCGCGTTTCCGCACGCCCCGGAACACCCGACACAGGAGCCCGGAAGCCGGCGTTCTCTTCACAGGTCGGACCGATCGCGGTCACGGGACTCATCCAGTTGCTCCAGAAACGCTTCCACTTGAGTAATGGTCTGTTCTTCCGAATAGCAGCGCAGATCATTTAAGTCTCCATGGATCACCAGCACCGGAATACCCCGCGAACGGGTCAACCGGCTCGGCATGCCGTACCGGTTGTTCGAGTTGTTCGGGCAGGTCTTGGCGTCGTGAAAAACGACCCCGTCGCATCGGAAGCTCCGGACATACTCCCGGATGTAGGTCTCTTTGAAGGCTTCATCCCGGACGATGAATAACTCCGTATAGGCCCGAGCCATGCTCGCGAAAGGATCGTCCGGATCGAGTGCTTCGAAGATCCAGCTGTTGCAGTAGGTGGAAGCCGCAACGCACGTCTTGAGGCGGGCGAACAATTCGCTCAGGGGACGGAGCTTCCCCCAGATGGGCATGCCCTCCCAGTACAGACGCAGGTCTTCCTCCGCAACCGCCGCCGTACCTTGTCGTATGCGATCCTCCAGTTCTTCGAGCAGTACGCGGTAATACTCCACGGCCGTGGTTGTTCCGCGGGCCACTACCGCAGGTCCCATGTGTATGGTGGCGTCGAAAAACGTCAGGGGAGAAGGTACGTGAGCCGCCGTACGGAGCACCTTGCCCCAGTACTCCGAACATTCACGAGACTGCGCCACGACCTCTCTGAAACGATCCAGGTCGAACGGGATTCCGGAAATGCGTTCCAGCTCCGGAATCAAGGCACGGATTTGCGCCGCCACGGAGTCGAGGTGATGGGACCGAACCCCACCCACTTCCCGGTGTGTTTCCACCCCGAAACAGGGAACGCCCAACTCCCTGGAGTACCACATGAACCAATCCTTTACGTCTCGGCATTGGTTGGTGTTGTAAACCAGGACATGGGGACGGGGCGCGGATCGAATCCCATACGCACGCTCCAGAGGAGTCACACCTTTCAGATAAGCCCCCACATCGGCGGTGAGGTACGAGCAGATATCCGGGGAATATCCTACGGCGTTGGCGGCCGGTATGAGGTCCGTCGCCATTCGCGTCGCACCCAACATGGCTCCGTGGTTCTCCGGAAAATACACCAGGTAACCCATTCCCCGGAGCAGTTCGGCGGGCCCCACGCTGGTGCACCACGCGATCTTCGGAGAGCCTTCGGCCGCGGCTCGATCCAGCTCCCGAAAGTGGTCTTCCATGATGCGCTTCAGAAAGGAGGCGCTTTGGAAGTCGGTTCGCTTCACCGTTGTCGAATTCATAATGGACCTCTCCGCCGGCGCCGCTCCATGCAGTCGCCGCGGGCTTCCACTTCTCCCACGAAGATGCCGTGAACGTAGTCCTTTCCCCGGATCACCCCACGGCCTTTTGGATCACCTCGTTGATGTCCATCACCTTCAGTTTCTTTCGAATCTCCTTGGGGAATTCATTCAATCCTTTGCGGAGATTGTCCTTGCAGGAAGCGCAAGCGGACACGAGAACGGAGGCTCCCACTTCGAGGGCATCCTGCACCCGTTCCTTGGCCATGGCGAGACTCATGGCGGGATCCACCGCGGCAACGCCTCCTCCGGCTCCACAGCATCTGGAGCGGAGTTGATTCCGGGCCATCTCCACGAGTTCGAGGTCGGGCACCATCCGCAACAGAGCGCGGGGCGCTTCGAAAATTCCCATACGCCTGCCCAGATCGCAAGGGTCATGATACGTGACCCGCTCGGGAAACGGCTGGGTCAATTCGAGTCGGCCCGCCTCAGCCAGTTCGTACAGGAACTCCACCGAGTGCACCGGATTCGCGTTCAGGAGAGTCGACTCGCCGTACAGGTCCCGGAACGTGTGATAACACCCGGCACAGGGAGTGACCAAAACACGCGCATTCGTTCGGTTGATCCGCTCGGCCACACGGTTTGCATGGGCTTCGAATTCATCGGAACCGGAGAGGTAAAGGGGCAATCCGCAACAGATTTCCTCGATGGCGAGGGACCCGAAAGACACTCCGGCCTTTTCCAGATTCTTCATGAAACCGGGCACGATCTTCATGTCCGCGAAACTGGGCACACATCCCATGAACACAAGCGTTTCCACCTCCTGGGGAAGGCGGCCTTCCTCCAGCGCTTTTCGGAAGCTCTGGGGATACACGGCGATTCGTTCGCGGGCGCTACCGGCAAAAGGGTTACCGGACTGGGATATGTTTTTCAACACCGCCTGGTAGGATGCGGGAAGAAATCCCGCCCGGGTCAGCCGTTCTCTGCATTTCTTGACGATTTCGGGAACCTTGATCTGCGCCGGGCAGTATTGGGTGCAGGTACCGCAGGCCGTACAACCGTAATAGGTGTCCGCCAGTTCTTGGCTGGGTTCCAGGCGGCCGGTAAGCAGGTGGTAGGCCAGAATGTTTCTTCCCCGGGCGTTGCGGGATTCCCGATGCGTGACGCTGAACGTCGGACAGCCGTTTCGGCAGAACCCGCACTGCACGCATGCCAGAATTTCATTGTCCGCCGCTTCTCCCAGTGAACTCAAACCCTCTCTACCCTGCTGAAGATCGGAAAATGCGAAGCGGCAGTAGACGTCGTCCACCCCTTCGTCGAAGCCCATCTTGCCGGGGTTCAACAAATCCTTGGGATCCAGCGCCTCCTTCAGGGTCCGCATTACCTGAAAGCCCGGGCCCAATTCCCGTGCGATAAAGGGGGCGCGCGTCAGACCCGTTCCATGTTCGGCGCTGATGGTCCCTCCCAGACGAAACGCCAATTCCACCAAGTCCAGGGCCGCCGGTTTCAATCGTCGCCAGTGCTGCGGATCCGTCAAATCGATCACGAAGGTGGTGTGGATGTTTCCGTCCCCTACGTGACCGAAGGTGGCTATGAGCACTTCATGCTTGTTCGAAATTTCCTGCGCTCCCCGAATCATTTCCGGAATAAGCGTGATGGGCACACCGAAGTCCTCGGAAATTGGAACCAACCGGTAGCCGGGTTTAATACGGGACAAGGCGGGCACCAGGCCCGCGCGGCCCCTCCACATCATGCCCCGTTGCACGGGATCATCGGACCATTGTACCTTCAAGCCGTGATACTTCCCGCAGATTTCCTTGACGATCTCCATCTGCCGCTGAACGGCCGAACGGGGACCATCCACTTCCAGAATCAACAGGGCTTCTATATCCGGGATGCTCAGGCGCATGGCCTCACGGACCACGTCAATGCTCACCCGATCCATGATTTCGCCGGCGCACAGAGAAACGCCGGATGTCAATATCTCCGTAACCGCCGAACCGGCATCGTCCAATTGCTCGAACATGGCCATGGCGAATGCGACATACTCCGGAAGCGGCTCGATCTTAACGAGGATCTCGGTAATGATCCCCAGGGTGCCTTCGGAGTTGACGAAAAGATGGGTGAGATCGTACCCCGTAGCCGATTTGGGTGCTTTGGTGCCCGTGCGGATCACCGTTCCGTCCGCGAGAACCACTTCCAGTCCCTTAACGTAATCCTTGGTGGTTCCATACTTGACGGCGCGGAGACCGCTGGCGTTGGTCGCCACCATGCCCCCTAACGTGGCAATGGTCGAGCTGCCGGGATCGGGGGGGAAGAACATGCCATGCTTCGCCAATACTGCGTTGAGATTCCCGCAGATCACACCCGGTTGAACCCGGACGTAAAAGTTCTCCGGAGAAATCTCGATCACCTGATTCATGCCGCTCAGGTCCAGGACGATGCCTCCGCGGGCGGGCAATACGGCTCCCGTGACGCTGCTTCCCGATCCCCGCGCCGTCACGGGAACGGAACGGGCATGGGCCAGTTTCATTATCTCCGATACTTGTTCCGTACAAGAAGCATACACGACGGCATCCGGTATCCCTTCATGTACGGACATGTCTCTGGAATAACACAGGCATTCCGCCCGTTCCGATATTACGGAGGACTCTCCCACAATGGCTTGGAGGGCACGCACCAGATCCATGAACACTCCCCCCCGTCCCGTACGGACGTTTTGTAATCACATTTTAGCTACAAAATGACTGTAAAGGAGCGCCGCCGGCCTTGTCAAGGTATTTAGCCGCCGCTGAACCAGGTCGTCCAAGGATCGAGCGATCCCGGTGGAACACATGACGGCAATCCTCTTGACAGGAAGGGAGAAGACGGCTTATCAAAGGCTCCGAACAAGATGGATTTCGACTTTATGGAACCCTTCCTCCGAAATGGAGGAACCGTTAAACCTTTGAGGCGTTGCGCTCTCGTAAGGTTAGGTGCGATTCTACCCCGCTGTATCGAGGATGCGAAACAAACGGCCACCCTCGTCGCGGGTCATGAAGACACGGGAAGTTCAGCGGAGCACTGCGGGGCGGAGTTGTACTCCCCCTGTAGTTCAGCATCGAGCGAATCCGGAGGTGGGTTGTGATCCAGGTTGAAATGCTGGGCAAGCGTTACGGAGAGATAGACGCAATCCGGAATGTCACGTTCCAGGTCGAAAGAGGGGAAATCGTGGGTTTTCTGGGTCCCAACGGCGCCGGAAAAACCACCACGATGAAAATCCTGACAGGATTTATGCCGCCCAGCTCCGGCAGGGCGCTGATCTTTGGGTTTGATGTGCTGGACCATCCCCTCGAGGCCAAAGAGCGGATCGGCTACCTCCCCGAAAACGTACCATTGTACCCCGTAATGACGGTGGATCGCTTCCTTCACTTCGTGGGCGCGGCAAAAGGATTGCCTCGGCGCACGCGGTCCGGCGAAGTGGACAGGGTGGTTGAGGCATGTTCTTTGGGGGAGGTTCGCAAACGCATCATCTCTCATCTGTCCAAAGGATTCCGCCAGCGCGTCGGATTGGCGCAGGCTCTATTGGGCAACCCCCCCCTTCTCATTTTCGATGAACCCACCATTGGACTGGATCCGGCGCAGATCGTCGAGATCCGCAACCTGATCCTGAGTCTCAAGCATCATCACACCGTGCTTTTGTCCTCCCACATCCTTCCGGAAGTCAGCCAGGTGTGTGAACGAGTCATCATCATCAACAAAGGTCAAATCGTGGCTACGGATACACCCGAGAACCTCACCCGGCGCACTCGGGGAAACAACCAAATTCGGGTTCAAGTTTCGGCTCCCGCGGAGCAGGTCACGCCAGTATTGATGTCCGTCTTAGGGGTTCAATCCGTTGTGCCGGACAAGGTTCCTGAGACCTTCATCGTTACCGCGGCGCCCGAAACCGAAGTTCGACCTATGGTGGCCCGTGCTCTGACCGACCAGGGATGGGATCTGATGGAAATTCACCGAATCGCCGTAAGTCTGGAGGAGATCTTCGTCCAGATCGTCACCGAGGAGCAGGGAGAATCCGCATGAAAGGTTTCAAAGCCGTTTATCTGAAGGAACTGTACACCTTCATGGCCTCGCCCATCTTCTACGTAGTGGCGTTCATCTTTCTGGGACTCATGGGATATTTCTTTTATGCCTCGGTAGCTTATTACAACATCCTCAGCTTCCAGGCGGCGCAGAATCCCTACATGCTGCAGGAACTCAACCTGACCACGGTGGTAGTGCGACCGTTCTTCGGGGACATGGCCGTGGTCATGCTGTTCCTGTTTCCCCTGCTGACCATGCGTCTCTTTTCGGAAGAAAAGAAGTCCGGCACCATTGAACTTCTGTTCACCCTCCCCATCAAAGAGCAGGCGCTCTCCCTGGCCAAGTTCGGGGCCACGGTAAGCATTTTCGCCATCATGCTCCTGGGCACCATACCTTTCCTGGCATTGATGCACTCCTTCGGGGGTCCGGACTGGGGCGTGGTGATTTCCTGCTATTTGGGAATCTTTATGCTCGCCTTCACGTTCACGGCACTGGGCATGTTTGTTTCTTCTCTCACGGAGAACCAGATTGTCGCGGGAGTCGTCACCTTCGGAGGATTGCTGCTGCTCTGGCTTCTGGGATGGCTCAAATCCTCGGTATCGGGAGTTTACGGGGACATCCTGGAATACTTGGCGATTCTGGGTCATCTGGATAACCTGCTCAAAGGTTTGGTGGACTCCCGGGATATTCTCTATTACCTTCTGTTTATTGTATTCTTCCTGTTTTGCACCTTGCGGGTCCTCGACTCCAAGAAATGGAGGTCTTGAAATGGGCGCGTGGTCACTCAAACTGAGGTTCGGAACCCATGTGGGAATCGCCGTCCTCCTCTTTGCAGGCATCCTCACGGTCGTGGCCCTCATCGCCGAAAAGCACCCCTATCGTTGGGACTTGACCGAACAGGGAATCCACACTCTGTCTCCTCAAACCCGAAAGGTTCTGGAAAACATCGAGGACGACATTCGGATCCACGCGTTCTACTTTCAGGCGGACCATGAAAGAAGCGGCGCCTCGGATCTGCTGAACTCGTACAAGTATCTCTCTCCGAAGATCTCCGTCCAGTTCGTGGATCCCGAGTTGCAGCCGTCCATTGTCCGGCAATACGAAGTCAAATCCGCAGGCACGATAGTCGTCGAGGGATACGGCAGAACCCAAACGATCACTCTCCCCACCGAGGAATCTCTCACCAACGCCATCATCCAGTTGAAGAGCACCCGGGAACGGACCGTGTATTTTCTCGACGGACACGGGGAACGCGACATCGACGACACGGAACGATCCGGATATTTCCAGCTCAGGGAAGCGATGGAAAAGGAAGGCTACATCACCCGGAAACTCCTGCTGATGAGAGAAGCGGCCGTTCCCGAGGATGCCGCGGTGGTGATCATCGCCGATCCCCGGAAATCCCTGCTGGAAACCGAATTGTCGAGTCTCGCGCGTTACTTGGAGGACGGAGGCCGCTTGCTGGTGATGCTCCAACCTTTTCAGGACGCCGGTCTCGAACCGTGGTTGTCCGCTTACGGAGTCCGTCTCGGCCGGGATATCGTCATCGACCCACTGAGCCGGGCCATGGGAGGAGACTACCTGGTTCCCATCGTGACCACTGCGGGAACCCATAAAATATCTGAGAATACGCGGGCCAATATGCTGTTTCCCGAGACCCGATCCGTAACCCGAGGAGATTCCGTACCCGGAAACGTGACCGTTCATGAACTGGTTCATACTTCTCCGGGAAGTTGGGCGGAAACGGACATGGACAGTCTCCGCACGGGAGAAGTCCGCTTCAATGAGGGGGTGGACCTGCAGGGTCCCTTCACTGTAGGTCTTGCGATCACCATGTCCCCTTCGGGCACACGGGCTTCCGTTGTAGAGGATGCTCCGTCCACGGATCCGGTAGATGAGGATCCTTCGGAATCGTTGGTTCATGAAGACACCATAACGGCCGCCGAAACGGATCGGATGGACGATGAGCCGGGGCTTCCGAAGGGCAAGCTCGTGATCTTCGGCAACTCGGATTTCGCCTCGAATACCTTCTTGTCCATGTTGGGCAATCGCGATTTGATCCTGAACACCATCGGGTTTCTTGCCGAGGACGAAGACCGGGTCTCCATCCGCCCAAAACGGTCGGACATGCAGACATTGACTCTGTCCAGAAACCAAAGCAGACTGCTTTTTTGGGTGTCGCTGGTCCTGGTTCCCGCCGCCGTGCTTTTGGCCGGCGCCTCTGTTTACCGATATCGGAGACGGAACAAATGAGACTCCGAAAGCATATCATTTACGGAGTGATTCTTGCTTTGCTCCTGTCCTATTATGGGTATTTCGAGGTGATTCGGAAAGAACGGCTCGAGGAACGAGAGAAAGCCGCGGCAAGAGTTTTCTCCCTGGAAACGGCCTCCGTGGACGAGATCGTACTCCAAAGAAGAGGAGAACCGGAAATTCTGCTCGCCCGGGACCCGGGAGGAGTCTGGCTCATTCGTTCTCCCCTGGAAACCCAGGCCGATGGAATGGAAGTCGAGGAACTCCTCGGGCGTCTGAACCGTGTATCCAAAATCCGTACGGTTTCCGGCGACGAACACGTGGATCCCGCCTCTTTCGGGTTGGCGGAACCCGAATTGACTATCCGATTTCATCATTCCGAGGGATGGGCCGGACTCCTGATCGGAGACAGGAGTCCCGTCGGTACCGAAGTGTATTCGAAACGTCAGGCGGAGCCTGAGGTGTTTCTGATCGCCTCGGTGGATCGATCCACACTGGACAAGAGTCTGCATGCGCTTCGAGACAAAAGGGTATTTCCCTTCCAGCCGGATGAAGTGGATCACCTTCTCGTGAACCGCTCCGGTGTTCATATGGAGTTTGTTCGAAAGGAAACCGACGGCTGGAGTTTGAAAAATCAGGAGGAAGTCCGCCTTCACGATGAGAAAGTGCAGTCCCTTATCCGGGAATTTTGTTGGGCTCGGGTCCGGGAATTCGTGGAGGAAGACGACCGGGCCTTGGACCGGTACGGTCTGAGTGAACCGGAGATTTCTGTGACTCTCGAGAGCGGAAAAAGCCGGGGAGTCCTTTTCCTGGGAAATCACGCTGATTCACCCGAGGTGTACGCGCGTCTGGGGAACCGCCCCGGAGTGGTCAAACTCTCCGCCGCCCTCTGGGATACGCTGCCCCGTTCTTGGGAGGAGCTGGAAGATCGACGCATCCTCGGGCGGGTAGAGGATTCCCTGGTGGAGGTTTCGTGGAAACGTGACACCCGCACGTACCTGTTGCGAAAGAACGCCGAGTCCGCCGATTGGCTCCTTCGAATTCACAACGGCGATACGGACTCCGGAACTCCCGTCGATAGCTGGCAGGCCCGTAACTTGACAAGGGATCTGAGCAACCTGGAATACTCCCGTTCCCTGCCCATGGCATCGGATCCCTTGAACAACCCCCAGGTGGAATTTATAATAACTCTGGAGCCGGAGGAGCGACGTTTCAAACTGGCGCTGGTCCCACCACCCGTCGAAAAGGGGGATGAATGGACGGCCGGCGTGGTCACTGATGGGGACGTGCAACTGTACGCCATACCTCCGGAACCGGTTGAACGCCTTCTCGACACACTCGACGATCTGGAGGGCGAATAGTGATGGCTCAGAAACAATTTGAAGAATTGGAAGCCACGGAACTTTACTGTCCGAGGTGCCGTCTTTCCATGCCCGTCCGCAAACGCCTGCTGCTGATTCTCCCGGAGGGCGAAAAGTATGATTATTCCTGCGCCCGATGTGGGACATCCGTGGGAGACAAGATTGTCCGATCTCCGGACCAATTTCGCATTCTGCAGAGTTAAGGGGTTGTTGTAAGAACACGTGCGGAGCCGGAAATCTGGTATTACTAGGCTTGGTAAGAGGACTCATATCCATGACAAAAACACGGGGGATACAATTCGAGGTCGGACCGGTGCGCCCGCCGAATGAAGCCCGCAGTCTCCTTCTTCGCTTTACCCGGAATTGCCCCTGGAACCAATGCCTTTTTTGTCCCATCTACAAAGGGAAATCCTTTTCTCGCCGTTCCGTTGAAGAGATCAAGCGCGACATTCAGACCGCCAGGGACATTGCCGATGACATCCGTTCCCTTTCCTGGGCGTTGGGGCACGGCGGGGAAATTAATGACGCGGTGATCAACGCCGTTCTGAGTGACGGCCGTTACGGCGAAAGCCACCGCCAGGTGGGCGTATGGCTCTATTACGGCACAGGGGCCGTGTTTCTTCAGGACGCGGATAACCTCATCATGAAAACCGACGATCTGGAGGAGTGCCTCCTGTTCCTGCGGCAGAAATTCCCTGACCTGACTCGGGTCACTACCTACTCGCGTTCCCGCACCGTGTTGGGTAAATCGGAGGCATCGATGAGGCGCCTCCGGAACGCCGGGTTGAACCGGATCCACATCGGATTGGAAACGGGATACGACCCCCTGCTCAAGCTCATGAAAAAGGGGATCAGCCAGGCCCGACACATCGAAGCCGGATGCAGAGTGGTTTCCGCGGGGATGGAACTCAGTGAATACGTCATGCCCGGTCTTGGAGGCCGAAGCATGTGGAAGGAACACGCGGTTGAGACCGCCCGAACCCTCAACGCCATCAATCCGCATTTCATTCGTCTACGGAGTCTCCGCGTACCGAACCGCATTCCCCTTCATGCACTCGTACGGAACGGAGAGTTCGAACTTCCTTCGGACGATGAGGCGGCCCGTGAGATACGGGTGTTCTTGGAGCATCTGGAAGGGATCACGAGTACCATCACCAGCGACCACATCATGAACCTTCTTGAGGAAGTATCCGGCACGTTCCCTCAGGACAAGGAAAGCATGCTCGACGTGGTGGATGAATACCTGGGACTCCCGGACGAAGAACGCCTGATTTACCGGGTGGGACGCCGGGGGGGCGTATACCGGTCGATTCGGGATCTTGAGGAAAAACCCGATACGTACGCCAAGATCCGAAACTTCGTCGCTTCCGGCGCCGAGAACGTGGAAACGTATCTCCGGGAGATGGCGGACCAATACATTTAACGGATCGGCGAACACCGGATTGGGGTTCAGGGTCCATCCCTTATGTGTGCCCGCACCCCATCCGGGGGATCGGGTCTTCCGGCGTCGAACGGCTCATCCCAACGGAGCCGCCATACCGATTCAGGGAAAGAGCGCTCTCACCACTTTCCGCGCCACTGGTTCCCCACCCCAAACGGGCAATTGAATGGTTTCCCTGGCGAGCCTCCCGGCCTCGGGACACACGTCGCCCCGTTGCGTGGCATATCCGGACAACTCCGGAAGGGCATATTCGTAAAGCGTTCCGAGTTGGATCCCGGCAGCGGCTCCCCTGTCAACCCATGCCTCCCGATTTCCTACTCGAACCACAAAGCTTGAGTATGTCGCGCCGTCCACTCTCGGTGGAAGCACGAAGTCCGGGGATTCGGAAAGAGTCTCAAAGTAACACTCCGCAGCCGAACGGTGTGTTCGAAGCAATTCGGGAACCCTGGACAGACTGGCTTGTCCCACACGTGCCTCCAAGGCACTCATCTGTTCCGACGAATCCTCGGGCATGGACAACACCGTCTCTTCCTCCTCACGAATCCATCGCTGCACTGGCGGCCAGTGGCCGCAAAAGTGAAGCAGGCGAAACAGCCGCCTGTAAATACCGGGGATGCTCGTTATCAGGTAGAGAAAGCGCCGAAACGTTTTTCCCAGGGAAGCGGACCGAAGCGCCCGGTCCCGTCGTGTTCGAAGCCGATCAAAGAGCTCCCCGTCATCAGTGGTTACCATACCCCCGAACACGGAAGTGAACGGTTTGCCGATCCCCAAACCGAACAGGGAAGCGGCGCCGTTCCTGTGAACGGGACGCCCTTTCCATCGGGCTCCCACCGCCTGGGCGCAGTCGTGGATGATGTTCACATGGGGATGGCGCCGTGCAAGCAAATCCAGGCGATCCAGGTCCACCGGATATCCGAAGAGGGAAGTGGCCAGAATCGCCGAGGTGTCGGGACGGACCTTGGATTCCGCCTCGTCGAGATCCATATTGAACTCGCCGGGCCGGCAATCGATAAAGACGGGCCGCCCGCCGCTGTAGACAACGGCGTGCGCCACCGCCGCGCAGGTGTATGCCGGGCATAGCACCTCTCTCCGTGTCGTTCCCAGGGATTCCAGCAGCAGCCTCAGACCCACTCGACCATACGGAAAGGCGATCGCGTATCGCACGGAAGCAAAACGCGCAAAGGCCTCCTCGAATTGACTCACACTCCTTAGAGGAACCGGCCGCAGGGCCCATCCCAACTCCTTGAGACCCAACGGTGGATTCAGGATGAGAATCATGGCGTTCCACCAATACTCCTTTTCAAGCCCTTCACCGGTGTATCCGTTTGAACGTCTTCCAGCACACGATACCCGCCCGGATGCCGTTCGCTTGGGACGAAGCCTCTCCCGGCTCGCCGTTCCTTAGGATCCCCCCGGACATCAGCCGATCTTCAACCACAGCACCCGAGCCACACCGGTTCCGTTGTTTCGCCACTCAGCGGGTATTTCCGATGTCAGGTAAATCACATCCCCGGATCGGAGCGTATACACGGACTTGTCGAATTTGACCTGAAGTTTCCCGGACAGCACATATCCAAACTCCTCTCCCTTGTGAATGAAGAAATGGGAATTCAGTTCCTTCCCGGGCGGAATTTCAATGAGATACGGCTCGGACTCCGCCTCGAAATCCACTGGGGTGAGTCGTTTGGCGTACACGTGCCCTTCGGGCAGGTTGGGCAACCGAACCTCCACTGTTTCCGAGCCCGGAAAAACCAAACGCTTTCGAGGTTCCGCCTTGTCCTGAAACAGGGAAGCCATCTCCACCGAAAGCACCTCGGCTATTTTCAGGAGAGAAGGGAGAGACGGATAGATGAAATTGCTCTCCACCTGCGAAATGGTGCTCGGAGTGACTCCCACGAGCTTGGCCAGCTCTGTTTGCGAAAGCCCTCTTTTGAGGCGCAGCTCTTTCAGGCGCAGACCCAAATCGATGCGACCGGTGGTGCGCTTTTCCTCGTCGAATGTAACCGTCAGGTCCCGCGTCCAATAATTGTGCGGCTTGTGGTGTTCATCCAGATCTCTCTTGTCCGCCTTCAATATGGTCAGAGAAGTGGTCCCGCGCTTTATGGAAAGATCGATAGCCACTTGGGCGATCTGGTTGATCTGGGCTCTGAGTTTTTGGGAGTGCGCGTTCTTCTCTAATATCCAGTAGGCAATGGTATTCAGTTCATACAGTCTGGGACACGAATGAGTGTAGAAACTAAGAATCTGGTCTTCCCCGCCCCAAAGCTCCTGCATGCCCGTCAAACTTTCGAAGATCAGGCGAACATCTCCCGTCAGCTCGCCGTGGATTTCGTAGAGGGTCTCTATGAAACGATCGACGTGAGCCGGTTGATCCACCCGGATCATCCGGCACGGCCATTCCCCTCCCGTTTCTTCATAAAACTTGAGGAAAATGGAAGAGCCGGCGCCCTTTCCGAACGTGAAGCAGTCCAGAATCACGAGGTTCGGATTCTCCGCCAGCGGTCCCAGCCTATCCAACAGGTTTTTGGGGGAACGGTCGAAACTGATGTACATGATGGACTTGTCTTGCGCTTGGGAGACCTGGATAAAATTCAGACAGAACACGGAGGCCAGGCTGCCCGAGTCGTCATACCAGACCACGTTGTCGCCGATAAAAAGCCCCCCCAGCAGACGGTCCAGTCGGCCGACACCGGAAGTCACCCGCAACGAATCGGACACAATGAGACTCCTTAGCAGGCCTTTGAAAAACAGGATCCGCCGTCACGCCGAAGGCGTGGCTTGCATCTCATCGTTTTGCAGCAGCCTGTCCGGCATGATGTTTATCAACGAGCCGTCACAAGACGGTGCTCTTTATACACACCACTCGAATTCACAAAGGGCGCTCCGGTTCCCGAGATCCAGGCTTCCGATCCGGGTCATCGTTCAAGCCGCCCCGGGTGAATCCCGGACGGCTTCCACGCCTTTGCGAAAGGCTCTCCGATTGGCATCCCATGTATGCGGCGGCAACGTGGCTTCAAGGACTTTAAGCAGCGTGTTTTCAGAAACGGGAACCACCCCGGTTTCCAACAGCGCACCGATCATAACCACATTGGCCATAATGGCTCCACCCAGTTCCTGGGCCAACTCTGTCGCCGGAATCCAGTAGACACGGGAAGAAAGCGCTTTCAGAGCGTGCTGAATGGCGTCCCCGGTCGGATAGGAGAATTCCCCCGCTATGACGGCTTGGGGATACACCGGCCTGCTATTCGTTACGACCACCACATGAGGGTTACCGAACCGTTCCAGCACCCGGAGTGTTTCCACAGGTTCCAGGCCAAGGATCAAATGGGCGCGGCCCTGCGGGATAATAGGGCCGTAGATCCGTTTTCGGGAAATCCGGATGTGGCTCATCACGGATCCTCCGCGCTGACTCAATCCGTAGGTATCTCCGACGGTCACCCCGAGTCCTTCGTCCATCAGCGCCTGACCCAACCATTGCGCCGCCGCGACGTTTCCCTGGCCCCCCGCTCCGGTAATGACCACGTTCGTAGGATCATGCTGCATCATCACATCGCGCCTCCCGGATGATGGCTCCCTGAGGGCAGATCTCGACGCAAGCCCCGCATCCCACACAGATCACATCGTCCACTGAGGTTTTCCCCGTAATCGGATCCACATACAAACCCGGACAGCGGAACACCCGCGTGCAAAACCGATTGCAGCCGCATTCCTCGCTCAGGCACCGGGAAGGCTCCACACGCATCCGGTAGGGAAACCCTCCCAAACGGCGTTGTAACAACGCGCACGTCCGTCGCAGAATGAGCACACGGAGTCCGCCGTCCTGTTGGAGTAATCGGTAGATTGCGTCACGAGTCTCCGTCATATCGAAGGGGTCTTGTACCACCACGGACGCCCCGGCGGCCTCGCACAACGCCTCCAGATCCACCGCCCGAGCCTCGGCGCCCGTCGCGTTCTTTTCCAGGCCCGGATGCGGTTGAAAACCCGTCATGGCGGTGGCGCCGTTGTCGAGGAGAATCAACAGACAAGACGCATTATGGTGCACCGCGTCCACGAGGGGAGCAATACCGGAATGGTAGAAAGTGGAATCCCCCACGACCGCTATGACCGGCTGGTCGAACCCCTGACCGCGCAACTTGGCGAATCCCGCCGCAACACCCAGCCCGGAACCCATGCAATGCACGGATTTGGATTGCGAAAAACCCGTGGGCATGAGGGACAAAGTGTAGCACCCGATGTCTCCTGAGACAAATCCGTCTCGGGAATCCAACTTCAGTGCGTTCTTGATGGACCAGAAAGAAGCACGATGCGGACAGCCGGGACAAAACCCCAAATCCCGGGGAGGAATCAACTCCTCGGTACGCTCCCGCACCCCCCGCCTGTAGATGTCTTCTGCAGTCGGTTTTTCCAGGGAACGGATCTTCCGGACGGCTTCCATTACCACATCCGGATTCGTCTCCCCTTCTCCGGGCAAAGCGCCATCCGCTTTACCATAAAAGAACCGCACACCCACATCGGAACACACCTGTGCATAGAGTGCTTTGATCCCGTCCTCCACAAAGGGATCCACGTCTTCCACAAAGAGAATGCGCCGGCTTCGCCGCATTTGGTTGAGCACCCAGCGACGGGGAAGGGGCCAGACCGTCCCCAATTTCGCCAAGCCCACACGGGATTCCAAATCAAGGATTTCCAGTGCTTCCCGGCAAAACAGATACGTATTGCCGGCCGCGAAGATCAACAGTTCGGCTTCCTCCGGCCCTTCGTACGTGTTGAACGGAGAGTTTTCGAAAAGGGATTCCGCCTGCTCCAGATTTCGATGCATCTTCGCATGCCTGGGAGCCACCGGAAAGGTGCGCCAGGTGACCGAGGTGTCGAACCGAGGCACGCGACGTTTCTCCGGTAGGGAACCCAGCGAGACTGCGGAGCGGGAATGACACAAACGAGTTACGGTGCGCAGCACACACAAGGATCCCAGTTGCTCGGAAAGCTCCAACCCGAACCGAGCCATCTCCATCGCCTCCTGCGGGGTGGACGGCTCCAGCATAGGCAGATCCGCGAGACGGGCAATGAAGCGAGCGTCTTCTTCGTTTGTGCTGGAAACAGCCCCCGGGTCGTCACAGGTTATCAAGAGCATACCCGCTTTCACGCCCGAAAGAGCCAAATTCGTGATGAAATCCGAGGAAACGTTTACACCGTTCTGCTTCATGGACGCCATGGACCGTACACCCGCCAACGACGCTGCGGCGGCCCCTTCAATCGCCACCTTCTCATTCACGGACCATTCAGCATAGATTTGCAGGTCGACGGCCGCATCCGCAAGACGCTCCAGGATCTCGGACGAAGGATTTCCCGGGTACGCCGCGCAATACTGCACTCCTCCCTCAAGGAGTCCCCGCGCAATGGCATCGTTTCCCATCATAAAAGCCCGCGATCCCGGACTGTTCAATGTAATAGGATTCATGGTCTTCCTTGTCGTCACGGGATCCGCTCAGGGATCCACGGTTGCCGGGTCCGCCTTACACGACTTTACTCGCGAATGCCGCGCATCCGCTCGTTCCTGATTCCCCGGGCGCGTTTCGCCAGGGAAGCTTCTTCAAGGTGGCTCAAGGAAGACTCCGGCACATCACCGATTTCCAGGAGCCCTTTCCTTTCGGCAAGGTCAACCAGATCCTTGCCCCTCGGAGTCCGGACAATAAGTGTATTCCATCCTGACGCGCCTTCCAGGGCGCCCACCGACACGTCGGCATCCTCCCCGGTCATGTCCGCACAAAGGGTACAGCCGCGCAATATCATGGGGCGGATAGACTCCAGAGGAAACCGCCACGTCCGGTCACAGCCGAACAGCTGAAAAACGTCGGCCGGGGGAGGCGGAATGTCGTACTTGTGGATGGGGCCTTCAACATCCTTCGATGCTAAAAAACGAGCCAGCGTCCTGTAATCCAGCGCCCAGGTGCAAAACAGGCCGATCACCAGGTGTGGAAAATCCGGCGTCCCCGAAATAGAATGGGTCAGAGCACGCATGGCGGTCAGAGCTTGTGCCTGGCACGGCAATGCAGCCACGCCACAGGGTCCGCTTGCTTCTCGCAGACAGGCGTTGAAAGCGGACAGCGAGCCGCTGCCGACGTACCGCGATCCGGCACAGGCCAGGACTTCCTCGTGACTGCGGGCCGCAATTCCCCTCGGTCCTCCGTTTTCGCCGCCCCCCGTGGTCACTACGGCTCGGGAAATCAAACCTTCTCCCAGAGCCAGCGCCAGGAGTGTCGAAACCGTTCCCCCGTACTGTCCGACCTGCTCGAACGTCTTCAAGGCGGAACGGGCGATCCGGACGGATTGAAACCGTCCCAGCGGCCGGTCCGTCCGAAACTCCAGAGGCGCCTCCCTGGGCGTTCTCGGGCAGATTTCATAGCATGTTCCTTCCATCCGGTCACATGAGTCCAAACAGACCAACCGGCCGTCGTGAAACACCAGGTAAGGACACAATCCTGCACAGGCGCCGCAGGCCACGCAATACCCGGGAATCAGGACCTCATTCATCAACCCTTTCTGTGCGCCCATGATCCGCCTTTCATGATTCCCGCTCAGACCGCCAAAGGAAGTCGGGGTTCTTCCGGCCTGCCCAGACAGATGTCCGTCAGAAGGCTCAGCAACAGACCCCTGGGCTCACCGGCTCCGGTCTTTAACCGAACATCCGTTTCGAGCACTTTGCCCAACAAATATCGGAGTTCTTCCCCGCTGAACCGGACCGCATATCGGGCCAGCAGATACAGAGCGTATGGAGCCAGTTTGCCGCAAACGACGCGGTCCGCATCGTCCAGTTTCGGAAGTACATCGCGTTGAAACCGGTCGAAGGAAAGAGCATCTTCCGGAAGTCGCACTTTCGCCCAAAGAAGACGTCTCACCTCTTCTCCAATGACTTTGAGTATCGCCAACGGATACAGACCCTGGTCCAGGAGTTTCTGCAACACATCCTGGGAACGCACGAGATCGCGCTCGGCCAGGGTCTCCATGATCTCGAACACCGCTTCCTCACGAGTGCGGCACACCACCGCTTCCACATGTCGGCCCTGGATGGTTCGCTCTTCTCCCGCGTAAACAATGAGTTTCTCCAATTCCAGGGTCAGCGAACGTAACTCGGTACCGGCCCATTCCAGGAAAAGGGCTCGCGCGTCCGGTGAGATTTCCTTTCCCGCCTCCGCAAGCTGCTCTTTCATTTGGTTCAGGATCAGATCCTGCCTCCGCTCCCGTCCTTTTCTGGACGCTTCCCGATCCATCGAACAATCGATAATCAAGCCCGCTTTCGAGATCAATTTATACAGCCGCTTGCGACGATCCACCGCAGCCGCGGTCAACATCAGAATATTACGTCCCGCGAATCCCTTTTCCAAACCTTCTTCCAATACATCCGTCTGAAGGTTTCCGGAGCCGATACGCACCTCCGCCGGGGCTGACTCGACCAAATTCCGCATCCAGGAATCATCCTCGGAAGTCTTGTGAAAGCCGAACACCCGGAACCACCGCTCCGCTTCCAGATGATGAAGCGACTTCCAACTCACGTCATCGCTTTCCGGAACATCCGCAAAAGCACACATCCCCGCCAGATGTTTCAGCGCCTCGGCGGTAGATCCTTCTTCCACCGCCTTGCGCGCTTTCTCAAACAGTTCCTTGGCCGTGTTCCGCGACAGAAAGGCTCGACTGCCTTTAACCCAAACCAACCGCAATCCGGGAAACATGGGATAACTGCTCAGAAGATGCATCGTATTGGAAGAATCTTCGTTTTCCCCATCCAGCACGGAAAGATTGAAGGGTCGTTCTTCCTCGCACAATAGCGCATCCACCAAGGCTTCCGCACAGCGTTGGACCAGATATTCCTGACCATGCACTAGAAAGACGGGGAAGTGGTTTCCTTGCCGAACTTTTTCCAGCATACCCCGGAATTCGTCATGAGTGATTTCCGGCACGGTTCTCCTTCATAGGGATATCACGGAGCTGGGTCGATCCTGGGTACACAGAGTGATTTCAGGCCTATGCCCTTTGCCGCCCAGTACGAGGTCCACTGCTCGATAGGCCTTCTCAGGATGATTGTTCGTTTCGCTGAGATGAGCCAGGAAAAGATATTTCAGATCCCGGTGATTCACCGAGGCCACGAGTTCGGCGCCCTGTTCATTGGAGAGATGACCGAATCGACTGGAAATCCGCTGGATCACAGCCGGCGGATAAGAACTCCCTCGCAGGAGGAATGGATCGTGATTGGTTTCCACGATAAGCGCCTGGCAGTGCTGGAGGTGGCTTCTGACGAGGGCCGTAACGTGACCAAGGTCCGTGGCCACACCGAGTCTCGATTTCCCGCAGGATATGGAGAAGTTCACCGGGTCCGCCGCATCATGAGAACACACGAATGGGCGAAATTGAAGGTCCTGGATTCGGAACGACTCTCCCGGACGGAACAGGCATGTTTCATGAAGTGCTCCCGCTGAGTCGGACATCGAATTCAGCGTGGCTTCCGTGACAAAAACCGGAATTCGGTATTTCCTGGACATCACTCCGGCACCCCGCACGTGATCCACATGTTCATGCGTGATCACCAAAGCGGTCAATCTTTCCGGAGCCGCGCCGATGAGACGGAGACGCCGTCCGAGTTCCGCTCCCGAAAAGCCGGCGTCCACGAGTATACGGGCGTTGGCGGACTCCAGGTAGAGCGCATTACCCCTGCTCCCGCTTCCGAGCTGGCATATTCGGAGCATAGGAATCCTTTCCGGAACAGCATCCGCTCATTTCACAACAGGAACCGCACGTGGAAACACGCTGTCGAGAACACGCGTCTTTTCGACCGGGAAGCTATCCTCGAAGCATTTCATTCGAATGCATGTGCTTCAGCGGGGCCGGGCCCTCAGGAAGGAAAAGACGGCGGTCCGTTCAGAGGTCCCAAGACGGTGAGACTGATTCGTTCGGAATCCAGTCTGAGATCCGCCACAGCGAAAATTTCATCCAGCGTAACCGCACCGATCCGTTGCTCCAGTTCGGTGTAAGGTATGAACCTTTCAAAGGCGAATTCGTTCTTAGCCATCCGCATCATTCGATTGTCGGTGTTCTCGGCCCCCAACAAGATGCTTCCTTTCAGATACTGTTTGGCGGCGCTGAGATCCGCTTCGGAAAGATCTCCGGCTCGGAGACGCGCGAATTCTCCGGCAGTCAACTCCAGGGCTTCTTCCAACGACTCGGGAGCTACAGCCAAATAGATTCCTAGAAGCCCCGCATCCTGGTAGGTATTGAGAAACGAGTACACGGAGTAGGCAAGCCCTCGCTTCTCTCGAATCTCCTGGAAGAGTCGGGAACTCATGTTGCCGCCCAGGATCACGTTTAACAGGGTGTCCGCGTACCGACTTTGATCCCCTGAGGAAGGCCCTGGCGTTCCAAGACAGACATGAACCTGTTCGAGATCACGGGGAGTAAAGGTTGAAACCTTCTGGAAATTGAGTCCGAGGTCCCTCTTAGGGGGCTTGGAAGCAGGTCGATCCCTCAGCGTGTTCCCGAGCAGCCGTAGGAAACCCTCATGGGTCACATTGCCTGCAGCCGCGATCAGCGTGTTCCCCGGAACATACATGCGTTGGACGTACTCAAGAATCCGGTCCCGATTCATGAGGGGAATAGTCTCGCGCTTTCCCAGGATGGAGCGCCCCAACGGATTACCATCCCAGAACGCCTCGTTGAAAAGCACGTGAACGTATTCCTCGGGAGTATCCTCCATCATCCCGATTTCCTGCAGAACCACCGCTTTTTCAAGCTCCAGGTCCGTCGGGTCGAACCTGGAATCCACGAACATGTCCAAAAGAAGGTCCAAGGCCTGCTCCAAATCGGAGTCCAGGACCTTGGCGTGAAAGCAGGTATGTTCCTTGGCGGTAAACGCGTTGGAGAACCCGCCAAGGGTGTCCAACTCTTTGGCTATATCCAGGACCGTCCGTGTGGAAGTACCCTTGAATAACATATGTTCAAGGAGGTGGGAAATGCCCTGTTCTTCGATATCCTCATCCCGGGACCCTGAATGGACCCAGATTCCCGCGGAGACACTCCGGACACCGGAAACCTGTTCCGTCAGGACTCGGACACCGTTGTCCAGAATGCTTTTTCGGTAGGACTCCTGGGCCATCAGGATTCTCTCTTATTCCCATCCAAAGCATCTTTCCTGCTGAGGCGAATCTTGCCTTGCGGGTCGATGGTCAGCACCTTGACGGGAATCCGATCCCCCTCTGTTACTATATCCCGCACAGTTCGAACGCGCTGATGATCCAGTTGGGAAATATGGACGAGGCCTTCGAGTCCCGGTAGGATTTCGACAAACGCGCCAAAGTCCGTAATGCGTTTCACCGTGCCCTCGTAGATTTCCCCGATCTCAGCTTCCTGAACCACTTCCTTGATCATGGCGATGGCTTTTTGGGTGCACTCTTCATCGGGGGAGGCGATTCGAATGGTACCGTCGTCATCCAAATCGATGCGAAGGACTCCGGACTCCGCCGTAATGAGTTTTATCATCTTTCCGCCGGGCCCGATCACGTCCCGGATTTTCCCCGGCTTCACGTGGTACGTAGTGATTCGAGGGGCAAAGGCGGACACCCCGCTCCGGGAACCACTCAGTACTTCGCCCATCTTGTCCAGTATATGCAACCTGCCTTCCCTAGCCTGATCCAGGGCGTCTCTCATGATCCCTTCGGTAATTCCCTTGGTCTTAATGTCCATCTGAATGGCCGCTATACCCGTGCGGGTCCCCGCCACTTTAAAGTCCATATCCCCAAGATGATCTTCGTCTCCAAGAATATCGCTCAGGATCGCAAACCGGTCCCCTTCTTTGATGAGCCCCATGGCAATACCAGCCACCCCGTCGGCGACCGGAACTCCTGCGTCCATCAACGCCATCGATCCTGCACAAACGGTTGCCATGGATGACGAGCCGTTGGATTCCAGAATCTCCGAAACGACTCGAATCGTATACGGAAATTCTTCGCTGGACGGCAATACTTTTCGCAGCGCCCTTTCCGCCAGCGCACCGTGTCCGATCTCTCTGCGCCCCGGTCCACGCAGCATGCGGGCCTCCCCGACACAAAACGGGGGGAAGTTGTAATGCAGAATAAAGGACTTAAACGACTCGCCCGTTAAAGACTCGATTCGCTGTTCATCGGAAGAGGTCCCCAGAGTGGCCACTCCCAGCGCCTGGGTTTCGCCCCGAGTGAATAAGGCGGAACCATGGGTCCGGGGAAGCACGCCCACTTCGCAGGTTATGGGGCGGATGTCACGGAGATCTCTGCCGTCTATTCTCCGCCCGTGATCGAGAATATTCCGCCTCATCACGGTCCGTTTGATCTCATCAAAGACACTTAACACTTCTTTGTCACGGCCCGGATAGGCCTCCGACATGGAATCGAGCAACATCCGCCGAAGTTCTCCCATTCGTACCTGTCGGGCCATTTTCTCCGGAATTTCAGCCGCTTGGGCCATAGAATCCAGGATGATCTCCTCGGCGCGCCGTATCAGGCTCTCGTCCCGGACAGGTTTCTCCACAAGCCGCTTGGGCTTTCCAATAAGTCTCCTCAGCTCTTCCTGACCGTCGATAATGGGTTGCAGCGATCGGTGACCAAACATGATGGCCTCCACCATCTCCGCCTCGGAGATAAAAAGGCTGCCCCCTTCCACCATCACTACAGCGTCTCGAGTTCCGGCCACAATGATGTCCAGATCACTCACCCCCAACTCCTCTTGAGTCGGATTGATCAGAAGTCCGCCGTCCACCCGCGCCACCCGTACCCCGGCCATGGGTCCGTCAAAGGGAATATCGGAAACATGCAACGCCGCGGATGCGCCTACCAATGCCAGTACATCCGGTTCGTTCGACGGATCCGCACTCAACACCGTGGCGATAATCTGGGTCTCAAAACCATACCCCTTGGGAAATAAAGGGCGGATGGGCCGGTCGATTAAACGGGAAGTCAGGGTCTCCTTCTCACTGGGACGTCCCATTTCGCGCCGGAAAAAATTGCCTGGGATTCTTCCCGAGGCATACGACATCTCCTGGTAATCCACGGTCAAGGGCAGGAAGTCGATGCCCTCCCGCTTCTCGTCCGTAGACACCGCAGTGGCCAGTACAATGGAATCTCCGAGTTTCACAATGGCCGAACCGCTGGCCTGTTTCGCAACTCGGCCGGTCTCAATGGAAAGGAGTTTTCCTTCCCCAAGGTCTATCTCTATACACTCAGGCATATGTCTTCCTCATAGGTGGTCGCCAAGAACTATTTGCGAATTCCCAGTTCCTGGATCAGGCCACGATATCTTTCGATATCCTTCCGTTTAATGTAATTCAGGAGTTTTCTTCTTTGTCCGACCAACTTCAGCAGGCCTCGCCGGGAATGATGATCCTTCTTGTGCACTTTGAAATGTTCGGTGAGATACTCAATCCGAGCACTCAGCAAAGCGATTTGGACCTCCGGAGAGCCCGTGTCTTGCTCGTGGAGCCTGAACTTGCCGATAACGCCTTTCTTCTGTTCAGCGTTGATAGCCAATTTTCCCCTCCCTCAACTTAAAGATACTTAAGATACTCTTAATATAGTTTACCGGTTAAAAACTCGCAATACGCGTATCCGCTCAACAGTTCCGTTGACATCATCATATACGGGAGCCATAATGGCTACCAGATCGTTCCCTTCCGAAACCGCCTTTAGAAATCGAGCCTCCCTGAATCCGGCCCAAGTTCGTTTCCCGAGTTCTTCAGGTAAAGGCTGTACTCCTTGACGGATCCTCCGGGCCCAATCCTCCCCTACCCGAACGGACGGTATCGCCGTCAGAGCATCATTCAGGGGTACAAGCAGAGAACCCTGCCGCCCCGCTTCAACCGCCTCGGCAAGTCTCTCCGAAGTCACCGCCCGATCCAGATCGAAACACCCGCAACTTAACCTTCTTAGCGCATTTAGATGCGCCCCGCAACCCAATAAACGCCCCCACTGGGAAGCTAAACTCCGGACATAGGTCCCGGCTGAACAGAACACTCTGAAGGCAACTTCAGGAGGTCGGAAATCCAAGACATCCAAGCGTTTGACTTCCACCCAACGAGGGGTTCCTTCCATCGGCTGTCCTTGGCGGGCCAGGCGGTAGAGACGCCGGCCCTTGACCTTGGCCGCAGAGTAGGAAGGGGGACGCTGGAGAAACGCGCCCACCAGTTTTCGGCTTTCTTCCAACACCCGATTCCGACTCACCATCCGTACATCGTGTGACGCAACCACCGTCCCGGTGTGGTCCAGGGTGTCCGTCTCAACGCCCAGCACCATGACGGCCTCATAGAACTTGTCCTCTGTCAGAAAGAAACGGCAGGCTTTGGTGGCCTCGTTCAATGCGACGGGAAGAACCCCCGATGCAAATGGATCCAAAGTACCCGTATGGCCCGCCTTGGCGACCCCGAGCAGCCGTTTGACTCTGGACACGGCCTGTTGCGAACTGATGCCGGAAGGCTTATCCAGAATCAGAAAAGCTCCTTGATGGATCCGGAATTCAACTGGATTGGATTTGGGATCCATGATTCTCGAGCAGGTACTCGGCGATACCCGAAACAACCTGGTTCTTGTGATCCGTCACTCGGCCGTTCAGGCGGAATCCCGCCGCCTTTGCATGCCCGCCACCGGAAAACCTTCGGGCGATTTCAGCCGAATTGACCTCGCCCCAAGAACGAAGGCTCACCCCTGTCACGGTTCCGTCATCCACCTCTTTGAAAAGGACGGCCACTTCGACCCCGGGAATGCCTCGCACGTAATCGATGAATCCTTCCGTATCCTCTACTCCGGCCTCGGCCAAGAGAAAATCCTCACGGCGCAGCGCCATGACGCCGATTCGCCCGTCCAGAAAACGCTCCACGGAAGCCAACGCTTGGCTCAGGAGGCGGATCCGCCTGGTCGGCATGTACAGATAGATTCTCCGCGCCACCAAACCCGGATTCACGCCCAGTTCCACCAATTCGGCCGCTTGTGTGAGGGAATGACCGGAGGTGTTGTCATAGCGGAATGAACCCGTATCCGTGAGAATGCCCGTATACAAGTTGGTCGCGATGGCCTGATCCGGCGGCAGGGACATGAATTTGAACATATCGTAAAGGATGGATGCGGTGGCGCAGAAGGACGTTTCCACCAAATTGACCGTACCGAACTGTTCGTTATACAGATGATGGTCCACATTTACGATACGGGGGATCGCTTCCACACTTTCCGCCAGAGAGCCGATACGACTCAGCGAACCACAGTCCAGAATCACCGCCGTATCGAGGTTCCGCAGGGCAGGTGCATCCCCACGGACCTGGTCCGCCCCCGGAAGAAACCGAAGAAACTCCGGTACCGGGCTCTCCAGATACATATGCACGCGCTTGCCCATACATGTGAGAGCCAAACCTATGGCCAATAGGGAACCTACGGCATCCCCATCCGGATTGACGTGGGATGTCACCATCACGCTTTGCGATTCCTTGATTGCCTCAATCGTCCGTTTCCAATCCACCTTTGATCTCTTTCAGAATCTCTTCGATCCGCTGTGCGCGATCCATGGAATCATCGTACTGGAAACGCAGTTCGGGAGTATATCTCAAATGGAGGTTCCGGCCGATTTCTCGACGGATCAGAGAACAGGCGCTCTGGAGTCCTTCGTCCACCCGCCGCCTGCTCTGCTCGCGCGTGGTATAAAAAACGGTGGCGTTACGCAGGTCATCGGAAAGCTTGACCCCCGTCAAAGTAACCTGTTCCAAACGGGGATCCTTAATTCTTCGAAGCAAAAGGAAGGAAATCTCCCTGTGAATCAGGTCAGCCACCCGATCTGACCGTTTGAATCGCGGGCTCATATATGAATCATCTCGATCTCGGAGTCAAGCAATTCTCCTAAATGCATGGCTTCTATGTGATCCAGCACCTTATCCACGCATGAATTAACGAAGGCATGCTCATTCCCGACAATGCTGAACCCAAGGATAGCTCTCTGCCACACATCCTGCGAATCCAGCTCGGCGATGGAAACGTTGAATTTGCTCCGGACACGCTGCATCAAGCTCTTGACGACCTTTCGTTTCCCCTTAAGAGAATGGTTCTCGGCCAGCATTAGCTCAAATCTGCAAACGCCTACTATCATCACCTTACCCGTGGTAGAGGATCAGCCCAAAGTTCGCTTTATCTCCTCCACAATAAACGCCTCAATCGTATCTCCGACTTTCACATCGTTATAGTTTTGGATATTGATACCGCACTCGTACGCTTGAGACACCTCTCTTACATCTTCCTTGAATCGCTTAAGACCACCCACTTCGCCAGTATATACAACTACATTATCCCGCAAGACCCTAGCCTTTCCACCACGAACAATCTTACCGCTTTGCACATAACAACCTGCAATCGTACCAATTTTGCTTATATTAAATACTTCACGCACTTCGGCTTGGCCGATGACCTTCTCTTCATAGATCGGTTCAAGAAGCCCGGCCATGGCATCCTTGATTTCATCCAACAATTCGTAGATCACATTGTAGAAGCGGATTTCCACATGTTCTTTCTCGGCCTGGACAATGGACTTGGGAGCCGGACGAACATTGAACCCGATAATGATCGCATTGGAAGCCGAAGCCAACATGACATCCGATTCCGTGATGGCCCCGGTACTCGAGTGAATCACGCGAACGCTCACTTCGGGGGTCTCCAACTTTTGGAGAGAAGCGATGATAGCTTCCAAAGAACCGTGCACATCCGCCTTCAACACGATATTCAGTTCCTTGGTCTCTCCCTGTTGAATCTGTTGGTACAGCTTCTCTAAGGTCATGGGACCACTTTGGGGAATCTCCTTTTGCCAGAGTTCTTCCTGGCGGTGCGTACTCACCTCCCGAGCCATTCTCTCATCTTCCAAGACAACGAAATCGTCCCCGGCATTGGGCACCTCCGAAAGACCCTGCACTTCTACGGGAGTGGCGGGATCCGCCTCCTTCAGGCTTCTTCCCTGGTCGTCCGTCATAGCCCGAACCCGACCCGATGCTTTCCCACATACGAAAGCATCTCCGACACGCAAGGTACCGGATTGCACCAGAACCGTGGCCACGGCGCCCCGGCCTTTATCCAGTTTGGCTTCTATGACGGTCCCTCTCGCCCTCACCGTAGGATCCGCCTTCAGCTCCATGAGTTCGGACTGAAGGAGAATATACTCCAGCAATTCCTTCACTCCCTGCCCCGTCTTTGCGGAAACCGGAACCAAAATCGTGTCTCCGCCCCAATCCTCAGCCAGGAGACCGTATTCTGCAAGTTCCCGCTTGACGCGCTCGGAGTCCGCACTCGGTTTGTCCATCTTGTTCACGGCTACAATGATCGGAACATTGCCGGCCCGCGCGTGATCGATGGCTTCCTTGGTCTGCTGTTTAACCCCGTCATCGGCGGCGACCACCAGAACGACGACATCCGTTACCAGCGCCCCCCGCGCGCGCATGGAGGTGAAGGCCTCATGTCCTGGGGTATCCAGGAAGACGAGTTCACCGTTCTCAAGGCTTACCTTGTAAGCGCCGATGTGTTGCGTGATACCACCCGCTTCCCCCGTCGTAACATCCGTGTGACGAATGTAATCCAGCAGAGATGTCTTCCCATGGTCCACATGTCCCATTACGGTGATTACGGGCGGTCTCGGGGATAGATTCTCTTCCACGATCTTCTGAGGCATTAATTGGTCCTCGATACGGGCCTCCCGAGTCACCTCAAAACCCAAGTCCGCCGCGACCAGCGTCGCCGTTTCGTAATCAATGGGCTGGGTTATATTAACCATTACCCCCATGCTCATAAGCTTCTTCATCAGGTCCACCGCCTTGAGGCCTATCTTCTTGGCAAGGTCCCCGACGGTAATGGTATCAAGCATCACAACCCTTCGTTTGATGGCCCTGGGAAGAGTAATGGCCGTTTTCTGGTGCTTGCGGGGAGACGCCTTCTGCTTTTTGCCTCCAGATAGCGTATAGTCCCGGCCGTACAGATCCTCTCTCTCCAGGATTTCCTTTCTCTTGGGCAGCTTGACCGACCGGACGTCGGCAGCGGAATCCGCCTTCTGCCCAATCTTGGCCCTTCGTTTAACCGAAACTTTTTCCTCCACAGGGAGCGATTCAACCGGCGTTTCTCTCTCTTCCTTGGAGCCGCCTTTGCGCAGCCCCTTGACCTTGGCAATTACGGGGGGTTCTTCAGGAACAGGGGGTTCTTCAATTGCTTCCACCATAAGTTCGCGCTCGGGCATCCGAATAATCCGCGCAGGGGCATCCTTACGCTTTCTCTTCGCCTTTTTAGGCTTGGTCTTCCCCGCTGATTCTTCCTCCGTCACCTGAACAGCCTTCGCGGCTTGCTCCTGCGGTTCGCCCCCCTCCTCGGCCTCCCCAACGGGTTCCAAAGACGGAAGTTCCCTTTCGGCTAAGGTTTCTGTGCCTTCCCGTTCGGCCACGGCCGCAGTTCCCGACTCCATAACAGGCGGCTCCTCGATGGCAGGAACCTCGGCATCCGTCGGTCCAGCAACGTCCTCCAATGTCGTCCCCTCAGGCACGGCTTCCAATGGGAATTCCATGCCTTCCGGTCCAGCCCCGTCATCCCGGCTGGTCTCTATGGCCGACAGTTCCCCGAAAGGCTCATCCTCTTCACCGGCCGTTTCCACTTCCGGCTCCGAGAGTGAAGGCGCCTCGGATTCTCCTGCCTCCTCGCTTATCGTGGGTTCAACCCGTTCTTTCATCTCGGTGAGTTCGGCGGGTTGCATACTCTCAAGAGGGGATTCTATCTCACTTTCAGGGGAGACCAATTCCTCCGGCTTGGTGAGCCCAACTTCATCCTCCACAGGCACGTCCATACTCTTCCTGCGCCTTCGGATCACACGGGCAGCCACGCGCTTCTCTTCAACGACCGGGGCGGCGCTGTCACTGAATTCCTGTCGCACACGCTCCACATCCTTATCTTCAAGGGCACTCATGTGATTGGACACATCAATGCCTGCGGCAATAAGTCTGTCCAGGAATTCCTTGCTGTCCATGCCAAATTCCTTGGCAAGTTCATACACTCTGGTCTTCGGCATCAAAAAAACCCCCTCGGTGCAACTTCGAAACTAAATCCGAACTATTCAGTCTCACTCTCAAACTTCTTTCAAATCCGCGCATGTGGATGGCCCGATCCAAACAAGACCGCCGGCGACACACATAGGCTCCTCTGCCTTTCATGCGCTTACGCCGGTCCCATACCAGCCCATCAAAGGACGAAAACACAAACCTCTCGAGCAGCTGTTTCTCGAGACGGCTTCTGCACCCCAGACAAGTCCGAATGGGAGAATAGCCTCTACTGACCATCGGGGCCCTTATCCTCCCTTTGGGGCTCAACCTGAGGAATCGTTTCTTCCGTCAGGTTTGGTTCGCCCAGCTCATCAACCCGGTTTCCGGCATTCACGTCCTCAGTTACGGCGGGATCCTCTCCGGTCGGAGACACGGCCTCCGCCAACAACAGCGAACGAGCGGACTCCAGGATCTTCTCAGCCTTCTCCTCACTCAAACCGGGCAGTTGAGCCAACTCCGCCAACGAACTTCGGGCGACGTCCTCGGCAGAAGAAAAGCCATGTTTCAACAGAATCTCGGCCGTTCCATCTCCAAGGCCCTCCAAACGAAGCAGAGACTCAAAGCCTTCACGAAGGATCTTGGAGTATCGGCTTTCGCTGGTGACATCGATCCTCCATCCACTCAATTTGGAGGCCAGCCGCACATTCTGTCCCCGTTTGCCTATGGCCAACGACAGCTGATCATCCGGCACGATGACTTCCATCAAACGGTTTCCTTCGTCAACGATGACCCGAGTGATTTCGGCCGGCGCCAGCGCGTTACAAATGAAGCGGGCAGGGTCCGGACTCCACGGCACGATATCGATCTTCTCCCCTCGAAGCTCCTGAACCACCGCCTGAACCCTGGATCCCTTCACCCCCACGCATGCTCCCACCGGATCGATATCACTGTCGTTGGTCGCCACCGCCACCTTCGAACGACTCCCCGGTTCCCGGGCCACATGCATGATCTGAACAATTCCTTCGGCCACTTCGGGCACTTCGATCTCAAAGAGAGACCGCAGGAAGTCCGGGTGGGTTCGCGATAATATGATCTGAGGCCCTCGGCCATCACGATCCACATCCAAGACATAGGCGCGGATACGATCTCCCTGCCGGTAGGTTTCCCGAGGAATCTGTTCATGGTACGGAAGCAACGCTTCAGCTCGACCCAGATTGATGACGATACCCGCCCGATCGAATCGCTGAACTATGCCGTTGATCACTTCCCGTTTCCGGTCCTTGAAATCCTCAAAAACTATTTCGCGCTCTGCATCCTTCATCCGCTGAATGATCACTTGCTTCGCGGACTGCGCTGCAATTCGACCAAAATCGGCCATTTCCCGCTTGGTTCCCAGAGAGTCTCCCAACTCGCATTCCGGATCCAGTTTGCGACCTTCCTCAAGGGATATCTCCATATCCGGGTTCGCCACTTCTTCCACGACTTCCCGGAACTGAAACACCTCGATCTCGCCCAGTTCGTCATTGAAAGCCACCTCAAGATCGTAACGACTGCCGAACCGCTTCCGAGCGGCGGAACGAATAGCCTCCTCCAGCGTGTTGATCAGGATCTTCCGATCAATTCCCTTATCCCGGCTGATCTGGTCGATGGTTTTGATTAAGTCCGTCATCATGGCGAAGACGCCCCTCTCCTTTTCATAGCTCGACGAAAAGCATAGCCTTGGCTACTTGGTCCAAGGAAATCGCAATGAGTCCGCTACCGCAGTCCAGCTTCAGCGTGCTCCCGTCAAACTCTACAAGGGTTCCGATGAATTCCCCCTCTCCTTTTTGAGGCTGCCTTTTCAATACCCGGATCTTCCGGCCCAAAGCCCACCTGAAATCCCGGTCATGTTTGAGTGCTCGATCCAGCCCCGGGGAAGATACCTCCAGCGTATATGCATGGGGGATCAGTTCCTTCGCTTCGATCAGGTCTCCGGTCCGCCTGCTGAGCCACGCACAATCGTCCACCGTGATGCCTCCCTCCCGGTCGGCCACCACGCGAAGCACCCAACCTATGGGCTCCCTTCGGAAAGTGATATCCACCAGGAAAAATCCCTCGATTTGCACAACGGGTTCCAGAAGTTCCAGAACACGAGCACGCACCTCCTCATTCCTGCTCTCAGAAGCCATAACCCGGCCCTATAACAAAAAAAAGCGGGTAAAATACCCACTTCGAGTTAGAAGGAAATTCCCTGATTTTAGGTCACCTACTAATCGAAGCATCCACGACGGCAGCACGCTCAGGATGCACCCGGATGGCCGGGCAAAACTTGGAGCGGGCAACGGGATTCGAACCCGCGACACCGAGCTTGGGAAGCTCGTACTCTACCAACTGAGCTATACCCGC
>CAZQXK010000036.1:0-37932 GCA_964597345.1 uncultured Thermodesulfobacteriota bacterium
GCGGCCGGGGATCCTGCGCATTTAGCCCTTCCTGAACGACGGACTCGAAACCGAAGTTTTGAACAGCCTGCCCGAAATGCGGTTTATCAACGGCCTGTTGAGACCGTTAAGCTTACAGTGCCCGGCTACGCCCTGCCGAGCGCTGGCGAACCGCCTCGAACAAGGCCACCGCACCGCTCACAGCCGCGTTCAGCGAACCCACCCGCCCCTGCATGGGAATCCTGAACAGGGCGTCGCAAGTCCGCTTGACCAGGGGACGGATTCCCTTTCCTTCACTTCCAACGACCAGCGCCAAGGGAACCGTAAGATCCATTTCATACAAGGAAGTGACCGCTTCGGGATCCGCACCGTAAATCCAGAGACCCGCTTTCTTGAGTTCTTCCAGATGTCGGACCACATTGGACACCTGAGCCAGCATGGTGTGTTCCAGGGCGCCGGCGGACGCCCGGCCCACGGCGGCCGTAAACGGGGCCGCACGGTGCAGCGGCGCCAACACCCCGTGGGATCCCGCGCAATGAGCCGTACGTATCAGGGATCCGAGATTCTGGGGATCCTGCAACTGATCCAACACCAGGAGAAGCGGCGTTTCCGAACGGCTGTAGGCCGAACTCAGCATATCCTCCACGGCGGCAGGCTCAAACAATCGAACCAGACCCACCACTCCCTGATGGTTCAATCCGGGAACCAGTCGGTTTAAATCATCGGGGCTCTTTTGGCGGACCGGAATTCCCGCATCCCGGGCCAAGGAACGGATGAGGGCCACGGATCGGCCTTCTTTGTCCCGCGCCACGTAAATTTTCTGAAGCCTGCAGGTATCCGATCGCAGCGACTCCAGGACGGAATGCACCCCCGCCACCACTTCACGGGCATCCAGCGGCGTTATGCGCCCGCCATCTCCTCGATGAGGAGCAGGGCGTTTCGGATTCGGCATCGAGAAGCCTTTACAATGCAAACCAACTCGTTTACCGCGGTTTGCATCCCATCGTTCACCACGGCGTAGTCGAATTCGCGGGCGGATCGGATTTCCGCTTTGGCCGCCGCAAGCCGCGCCTGAATCACTTCGGGAGGATCCTGGGCCCTCGAGCGAAGTCTTTGCTCCAGAACTTCCAGGGAAGGAGGCAGGATAAACACCGCCACGGCTTCAGCGTACAAGTCCCGCAGTTGTCTGAATCCCTGAACGTCCACGTCCAACAGGATGTCCAGCCCGGATTGAAGTACGGCATCCAACTCCGCGCGGGGCGTCCCGTACAGCTGTCCGTGCACTTCCGCCCATTCCGCCATGGCCCCCTCTCGAATCCGTCTTTCGAATTCCGAGTGGGGGATGTAATGGTAATCCACTCCCTCACGCTCTCCGGAGCGTTTTTCCCGAGTCGTGTACGAGACGGAGTAGTACAGTGCAGGGTCCAAAGACAGGAGTTCCCTGCACAGGGTCGTCTTGCCGGCGCCGGAAGGCGCCGAAACGACAAACAGGCAGCCTTCCCGATTCTTCATTCCGCTTCCCCGGCGCTCCGCAGGGCGTCCGAGTTGAATCTCTGGGCGATGGTTTCCGCCTGCACCGCGGAAAGAACGATGTGATTCGAATCCGTGATGACAATGGATCGGGTCTTTCTTCCTTGGGTGGCATCCACCAGTCTCTTCTCTTTCTTGGCTTCTTCCCGTAATCGCTTCATAGGGGCGGAACCCGGAGCCACGATCGCCACCACCCGATCCGTCACCACGGAATTCCCGAATCCAATATTGAGCAGTTTTCCCGCCATACGGTGGCCTCCTCGTATCTATTCGACGTTCTGAATCTGCTCCCGCATCTTCTCGATTTCGCTCTTGGCCTCTACAATCCAATGGGCGATCTGCGAATCCTGGGCTTTTGCACCGATGGTATTGATCTCCCGGTGAAGTTCCTGGACCAGGAAATCCAGCTTCCGTCCCACCGGCTCGTCTTGGGCCATGATCGTACGAAACTGCCGTAGGTGACTATCCGCACGGACCAGCTCTTCCGTGATATCGGAGCGTTCCGCCCAGACGGCCGCTTCCTGCACCACCCGGTCCGTATCCACTTCCACGCCGCCGAGGAACTCCTGGATGCGTTCCGCCATTCTCCTGGCATAGGCCGAGGGGATCTCTCCGGCCCGGTTTTGAATCCGTTCCAGAAGGCCGTCCAACGTTTCCAGCCGACGCGTCAAATCCAGAGACAGGTGGCGCCCTTCCTGGAGACGCATTTGATTCAGAGACTCCAGGACCCGCTCCAGAAATGGAAGAAACTGGATCCAAATCCGATCCGTTTCGGGCTCCGGGGCCTGGAGAACCATGAGGTCTTTGATTCGCGCGAACACCGAGATATCCGCCTCCCCCGAAATCCCCAGCTCGTCCTTAAGGACCCGGAAGCCTTCCGCATATTGACGGGCCAGTTCCAGATTCACCTGGAGCTTCTGCGAACGGCTCTCCGGTTGAACCGAAACCAGGGAAATCTGCACGCGTCCTCGTTCGATACGTCCGGCCGTCACACTTCGAACAGGATCTTCAAGGTCGCGCAGATGAAAGGGGAGCCGAACGGACATTTCCCGGAATCGACCATTCACGGTGCGCATCTCGAGCACATAATTCGTATCGTCGATTTGAACGGATTCCCGTGCGAATGCTGTCATGCTTTTCATGATTTCTCCGCCGAAGGATTCTCCTGGAGTTGTTTCTTGTACAGGCGTCGAATGTGATTCATGATTTCCAGTAACTCCCGGTCTGCATAATCCGGGAACGTCCAGGGCAGGGGGCGAAAGGATTTCTTCCGGAAGACCAAGGTGAGATCCGCGAAGATGCCTCGACCCAAATACACACGATGGGTGAAATCTTTTCCCGTGGCCAGGACGAGACGCTCCAACGTGAGAATACCCGGATCCAGATTCACGGTGCGAGCCGGGCCCTGTGCAAAGGACCGTTCCATTTCGTTGGTGTGAATCTTGATCTCGGAAAGTTCATCCTGCCCGATCAAGGGACCGAACGCCACGAATCTCCGCACCAGCGACCCGCCCATTTCCGGTTCGTAGTATGCGGTCCAGCGAAACGGCAAAAGAGGACTCATGAAATCGGCGTTCCCGAAATGGTCTTCCATACATCTCAGCGCCTCACATACGCGCTCGTCGGTCGGTCCCAAAATACTGGCCACGAGTTTGGCCGGTGCAGGTCTTTTCGGCCGGCTCACCTTCGGTCTCCCTTCCGATGACTCGACGGCAAAGCGTTATCCTATTATTCGCGCACGGAGGAAAAATCAAGACCAAAGAGCCGATTTTGACAGAGAAAAAGCGTCATTTCCTGATAAGGCCGCCAAAACGGTTCACAATTACGTTCCATACGTCTTCCACGCCGATGGCCTTCATGCACACGTTATCCGCACATCGTCGATTCAGACAGCGTTCCTCGAAACAAAACAAGTCTTTCCTGTAGATGACGACGGCATCGGAGACTCCGTACGGACCGATGCGCGCCGGATGGTCTGCTCCGATGAGAGCCACCGTGGGGGTTCCCAAAGCATAGGCCATGTGCATGGGGCCACTGTCCGTGCACACCGCCAGGGTGGACTTGCGTAAGAGCGCCCCCACCTCCAGCAAATCCAATGTACCGCCGGTGACTGCCGCAGGGGCCTGCGTCGCTCCGGCGATGGCCTTACCCAAAGCCGCTTCCCGTTTGCCGCATATCACCAGGATCACCGCCCCGAACGCTTTCCGCAACCTGTCGGACAATTCCACAAATCGAGCAACGGGCCACCACTTGTAGGAACCCGATCCGGCCGGGTGCAAGGCCACCAAAGGGCCGGCGGAGGGACCGAATCGATCCCGAATCCAGGATTCGGCCCACGCCGCCATGCGGGATGGGATCTCCAAATCCATCTGCACCCCATGGTCTGCGGCGCCCAGACGTCTCACGTATTCCAGCCGGCCCTCGATGGCATGCACCAGGGGACCGGACGGGAATACCGGATCGGAAGTGAGAAAACGGAAGCTGGAGGTCCCCGTCCCCACGATGGTCCGAATTCCGGAAGCATAACACAGGGGGACGGTTTCCGGATCGTTGCCGTGAAGAATGACGGCGGCATCGTACCCGACATCCCGGATTTCACGCACCAGGGACCGCATGCCGCGCACTTTGCTCCGAAAAGGGTGGAGTCGGTCTACATGTGGATTGTAGCGCACCAGGGCTTCGTTTCGTTCATGGTGCACCAGCCCCACGGTCCAATGAGGGAATGTTTTCTTCACCGCGCGAAGGGCAGGCGTGGAGAGGAGCGTATCTCCGATAGCCGTGTTTGATACCAGGACAATCCGTCGAATTCCATCGCGACCCAGGCGTTCCAACGGAACCAGGGGGTTCTTATGCACCCTGCGCTGGAAGTATTCCTCAGTGCCCCACGAGAAAATCCGGTTCCAAAGTCCCATGGATGTCAACCCAGCAACTCGTCGTAAAAGCACTCCATGTCCCGGGCCACCACATCCCAGGAATACCGTTGCGCGACTTGGGCCCGGGCCTCTTTTCCCAAGCGGAGACATTCTTCCGGACTCTCGAGCAAGTGCTGAATGACCTGTGCGAGTTCCCCGGGGTCATCCGGCTTCTCGACCAGGAGGCCCGTGCGTCCATGCTGAACCAATTCAGGAATGCCCCCCAATCGGGTGGAAACCACGGGCAAGCCCGACGACATGGCCTCGAGCAACACGGAGGGAAACCCTTCCTCCAACTGAGAGGGAGCCGCATACACGGTCCCCAGGGAATAGTACGGGGCCATCCGTTCGGGTGGAACAAACCCGGTGATCGTAACCCGATCCTGAAAAGACTCCACCTTCTTCATCAGGTTTCGAAAAAAATCGGTTCTCCGGTCGACACGCCCCAGCCCGAAATGGGGGCCGCCCACCAGAAGCAACCCTACTTCCTGGTGCACGTCCTGCTCAAATATCCGTTGCATGGCCTCCAACAGAACGTCCACCCCCTTGCTCGCCCGGAGCTTCCCCGTATAGAGCACCAGTCGTTTCCCAACCAAGCCGTACCGCCGCCGCAAGCGGGAGGCCTCCTCCTCTTCAGCGCCCGGCCGAAATTGGTCCGTATCCACACCGTTATGCAACACACCCGATCTCGGAATCCCCAGCCCCAGACGCCGGGCTTCTTGTTCCCGGACAAACTGGGACACCGCCAGAAACACGTCCGCCGAGCCGCTCGTTGGAACCGGAGGCCGCTCGTACTTTCCGAGATAACCGTACAGGTTGTGCATCTGTAGGATCACCGGCACCTTCGAAGGCAAGTGGGATCGTAAGTACGCCGATATCAGCGGCCGGTTTTGGACATGGACCAAATGGGGCTCCAGATCAACCAAATATCTGAACACCCTCTTTGCATAAGAGAAATCCGGACGGCGAAGCCACTCCGCCATCATCCGCCGAACCCGCCGGGCTGGAATCCGTATGTACTCCACATTATTCCGAATCTCCCTCATGGGAAGCTCCGGATCGGCAGGACCCAAAACCATGCACCGATATCTTCTCACACGGCGGCAGACGTTTTCGATCCAATTCTCGGTGGCGCCTCCACGTATGGGCGGAATGGGCGCCAGTTCCGGACCGACCATGGCCACGCGTTTCACGACTTCTTGTTCCTCCTGGCCCGGTGATGAACCGTTTCCCTGTGATACCATTCGGTCAAATAGAAGAGGAACTTCATCAAAGACACATGCCCGTTCACTTTGACGCATGGGAGGATGTACCGTTCGCTCAATGCATGCCGATTGTCCGTATGAACCACCCTGGCGGCGAGATACCCCGCTTCGGACACCATTTTAACCACGTCGTCGTTGTAATCTCCGTAGGGATAACAAAACGTGTCGACCTCGACCTGTAAAAGGTTTTCCAGATCCTCTTTGGATCCTCGGATTTCATCCCAGGCCCGCTCCCTGGAAACAGCCACCAGACGCGGATGCGTACGCGTGTGGGATCCGAACTGGAATCCCTGTCCCAGGAGTTCCCGAACCTGTTCCAGATTCATCAACGGAGCCACGTCGCAGGGCTCCCTGACCCAAATACTGTCCATTCCCACCCGGCCGGACACGAGAAAGACGGTGGCCGAAAAACCGTGCCTCCTTAAGATGGGGGCAGCGTTCCGGTAATTGTCCAGATAACCGTCGTCAAACGTGACGATGGCGGGCTTCTTGGGTAGACGCCCATGCCCCTCGAGGAACCGGATCAGATCACGGAAGGTCACGGTCCGAAAGCCCAGCAAACTCAGCAGGCTCATCTGCAAGGCGAAGGTCCTCGGGGAAATGCCTTTACTAGGGTGCAATTCCTCATCCACACGATGGTAATACAAAATGGGAAGCCGCACGGAACGCATCCTCAAGCCCGATCTCCGATCTCCTCGTAAATGCGCAGGATCTGCTCCACGTTCTCATCCAGGGTGGGTACGTTTCTCGGTTGCACGCGGCCCATCGCCAGCGCTTTGCACACCAGCAAAGCCGTCCTGTCCTCGTCCAGGGGATCTTCCAGAACGAAACCGTTTTCCCCGGGTCGTATGAGTTCCGAAAATCCGTTCACGCGGGTGGTGATCACGGGAAGCCCGAAGGCGGAAGCCTCCAGGCATGCGTTGCTGAACGGTTCATACAAACTGGGCAGGAGAAACACGGAAGCTTTCCTGTAGAAGGCATCCACATCCTTTCGGGGACCCATGAACCACACTCGGCCTTCCACGCCCAAGCGCCGCGCCAGCTTTTCATATCGGTCGGATCGGTCCTTTCCGACCACCACAAGCCGGAGGTCCGGGTCCGGTATCCTCGACAACGCACCGATGGCCGTGGCCAACCCCTTTCGCTCGAATCCCGACCCCACAAACAAGACAAACCGTCCCAGGTCTTCATTCAGGCATGAAGTTCCGTCAGCCGCCCGCAACCGCCGCGGATCGAGGCCGTTATGGATTACATGAACCTTGGAAGGATCCATGCCGTAGTGCCGGACAATTTCCTCCTTCCCCCGGTGAGAATTGGAAATCACCTTTTTCAGGGTCGGGTCCGTAAACATCCGCTTTTCCAGATACAAATAGGTCGCATGGAGAGGATTCAGCAGCATGGTCCATCGCTTGTAATACGGAGCCACCTCTCTTCTGCGGATCAACCATTCCCGATGGCATCCATCCCCCGCTCGATATACATCCTGTCCCCAGGTTCGTTCGAAGCTGTGCACAATGTCGTATCCCTGCCCGCGCAGCATCCGCGCGCAGGTGTGAGCAAAAGAAAGAACGCCCAGAAAGGCGGGACCGGGCCTGACGGGCACCCGGTGGAATACCGCTTTTCCGCCTGCGGCGTTCCAGGCTTCCGCATACAGGTGCACCTCGTGACCCCGATCCGCCAGGGCATGGGCCAGCGCCGCGGCATACCGTTCCGCTCCTCCGAAATCCGTGTACCTTCGCCGGATCAGGGCGATCTTCAACGTCCATCCCACCCATCGGCAAACGCCGGGGTTGAATCCGCCGGAAAACGCGCCAAGATGCATTTTCCACTCACGCCAAGCACCCTCCGTCTACGGGAATCACGGTACCGGTAATAAAATCACTCGCTTTGGAAGCAAGAAACAGGATGGTCCCGACGACGTCCTCCGGTTCCGCGATGCGCCCCATGGGAATGGTACGGAGCACCTCTTTCAACACGTCCTCGTTGTTCCACAGAGGTTTGCTGAAATCCGTGCGAATCACGCAGGGAGCCACGGCATTGACCTGGACGTTTTCGGAGGCCAACTCCTTTCCCAGGACCTGGGTCAGCATTTCTACAGCCGCCTTGGCGACGCTGTACATGCCTAAACCCATTTGTCCTCTCCGGGCAGCAATGGAGGAAACGTTGATAATCTTCCCGCCTCCTCTCCCCTTCATGGACTTCACCGCTTCTTTGCTGCAAAGAAACACCCCGTTCAGATTGGTCTGAATGGTCTTGTTCCAGAGTCCTTCATCCGCCTCGGAGACTTTGGGAGTAAACACATTCATCCCTACATTGTTCACCAGAATGTCGACGCCGCCGAAGTTCATGGTAACCGCTTCGAACAGGGACGTAACCTGCTCGGACACTCCCACGTTGGCCGTTACGCCGAACGCTGTTGCACCGGCCTTCTCCAACTCCTCCAAAGCCCGATCCAGGTTTTCCTGTTTCCGGCCGCATACGGCCACCCGGGCCCCGCTTTGCCCCAGCGCCAAAGCAACGGCCTTGCCCAGGCCTCGGGTACCGCCGGTCACGAGAGCGACCTTGCCGTTCAAATCCACCGATAACCCTTTCATTCGGTCCTCCTTCTGAATGGTTCCATGCTGAAAAGCCCTGACACCGGCACGACGCGAAGTGCGCAGCATGCATCCTACTGCGGATCGGATCCGGAATTCAAGAATGGGGATCCATTCACACGGATCCCTTTGGATTGCAGCAATTCCACATACAGCCGTTCCAGTTCCGTCATGTGGGTTTCAGGTGAAAACCGATTCTCAGCGTCCTCCCGGGCTCTCACAGCCATGATTCGACTGCCTCGAGGGTCCTGAAGAAACCGTTCCACGGCCCCGGCAAGAGCCTCCGGATTCCCCGGAGGCACGATTACTCCATTCTCTCCATGGACCACAAGTTCGGAAGCGCCTCCCACGTCCGTGCACACTACGGGAACCCCGGAGACCATGGCCTCGCCCAGCACCAGGGGAAATCCTTCCCAAAGGGAAGGAAGAACGAAGAGGTCCAAAGCCTTCAAGAATTCGGGTATCCGATCCAAGGTCCCTACAAACACTACGTTGGATTCAATAGCCAGAGCGCGCGACCTTTCCTGCAGGACGTCCCTGAGCCGCCCGTCACCGGCCAGCAATAGCTTCAGCCGGGGATGACGGGGGACCAGGACGCCCATCGCTTCGATGAGGTGCGCATGCCCTTTCTGTTCTTCCAGCCTTGCCACGCACCCCAGCACCACGTCGTCGGGGCGGGCGCCGAATTGTTCCCGAACGGCGTCCCGATCCACTGGTTTCTGGAATTCGGGAATATCAATGGTGTTGTACAGAACACGAATCTTCTCGGGAGCCACACGGTCATATCGGATAACATCGCGCTCCACGGCATGGGATACGGTAAGCACGACATCCGTGTATCGAGCCAGGAACCGGTTGATCCAATGATGCCGTCTGCGCGGCCGGGTATAGACATTATGGAACGTGGCTACAACCACGGGAACCCCGGCCAACCTGGCGGCGAGTCGGCCGTAGCGGCTTCCGTCGTGAAGGTGGGTGTGGACGATACGGATCCGTTCCCGCTGCAGGATCCTCTTGAGAGTCCAGACGACGCGCAGGCCGAACCAGCCGAACCGACGTGCTTGAAGTGGAATCACCGGAACGCCCAGCTCTCTCCGGATGCGTTCCCCCATGGGTCCCGGATCCCTGAGGGAACAGACAAGAGGCCGAAACAGTTTCCGGTTGAGCCGCTGAAGTTCCGTATACAGGAGCTTCTCGGCTCCACCTATGGGCAGCGATGCGAACACATACAGAATTCCTACGGGTATGCTGGAGGCCGCATTCCTTCTCGAAGATGCGGCCGGCGGATACGACAGAGCCAGGAGAAACCAGAACAGGTTCAAAGGCGTATCCACGAACAGATCGTCCGCCACGTTACGGAGAAAAAAACCGGCGATCATGACGAATACGGCGGAAACCACATAGAACGAAAACCCTTTCGGCGATGTCGCCGGGTTTCTCGGCCACCAAACTTTCACGATTCGAAAGATCAAGAACAAGAGGGCCGCAAGACCCTGGACACCCATCTGGAGAAGGGCGTTCACGTAGAGATTGTGCGCATGCCACATGGTCTCCACGTGTTCCTCCACAAAATCCGGGTAGGCCTTGAGAAACGAGTGTCTTCCATATCCGATGCCTCGGAACGGGTCATGAACCGCTCTTTCCAGGGAATACTCATACAAGATGACTCGCGCGTGAGAGGAACTGCGGACATGCGAATCCGGGAGGTCGTGCCTCCACAAATAGGTCGGAATCAGCCAAACGATGAACAGTACCGCCAGACCGAATGCGATGAGCGTCCGTTTGCGCGGATACAACAGAAAGCCACAGACCACAAACTGAACCAGGAACACGATCCAAACCCATCGGGCATGGGTTATGAATACGGACACACCCGTGAGGAGCAGCAGTAGGAGGGATGCGATGACGGCGATTCGGCGCTTCGGAAACCACAAGGGCAGCAACAGAAAAAAAGGGGCCATCTGCACCAGAACGGTCCCATAGTACTGAAAATCATCAAAAAAGGACCGGGCCCGATACGGGATCAGAGTAATCACAGACCCTCCCTTCTCGAAGAAATCGATGGCGCCGTGTGTCATCACCACAACACCCATGACCAGAAACGTGACGAACACGGGAAGACACTCCCGTTCCGTTCGGAAACAGCTTACGACCGCGTAGAACAGGAGAATATTCCGAAACATTTCGCCCCGAAGCTGTACCAGGGAGTAGGCGGGATCCACAGCGGTCAACAGGGATAGGAGGGCGGCGAGCATGAACAGGAACAGGGGAAGGTCCAGAGGGGTCCGAGTGATAGACCATTTCCCGTTGATATGAGCTTCGAACAGCAGGGTAATTCCGAGAGCGGCGAGGCACGCATCTCTCAGGAATGTAAGATCGCTGAGGAGAAATACGGCCAGGGCACAGCCCAGTAGTTGACGAATCGCGCTCAGAAGCGGGTGGACGGAGGGCATCCCGGTGTGGGTTGTCGGGTTCGATTCATGGGACATTGAACGGTTCACAGTCATGCATCGCCGTCGGAGATCTGTTTGGCTTCCTCCACGAGCATCACGGGAATGTCATCCCGGATCTCATACAGAAGTCTGCACTGCCTGCAGAGCAGACCGTCGCCGGCCTCGTTCAACTGCAATTCACCTTTACACTTTGGACAAGCCAGGATTTCCCATAATTCGTTTCGAATCCCCACGGTTGCTCTCCCCTTATCTTGAAGGTTTGACGTCTGTTCTCCTCGGAATCGAACCCGCGATCATCTTCTCCAAACGGTTTCAAGGACTCATTTCATTTCAGCCGGCTGCGCCGAACCCGCGACTTGAGAGATCCATCGGGGTTTTCACGCACTACTTGGCTGTATACGGAATCCGTTTTTCGAATCATGTCTTCGAGAGTCCAATGCTCCCGCGCCTCTCTCAACGCCGCGTCGACCAAACGGGCCGCTTCCGACGGTTCTTTGTACAATGCGTACACGGCATCCGCCAAGGCGACAGGGTCTCCGGGAGGAACCAGCAACCCGGTTTCCCGGTGCCGGACCACTTCCGTCAATCCGCCGGCCGTGGATGCGACCACAGGAACACCACAGAGCATAGCTTGGGGAATCACCTGGGAAGTCCCCTCATTCCCGGTGGAAGGCAGCACAAATACGTTCATGAGAGAGAGCAATTCCGGGACATCTTCCCGGAACCCCGTGAAGGTCACCCAATCTCGGATTTCCAGCTCTTGTGCCCACTTAACGAGTTCTTCCTTGTAGGGTCCGTCGCCCACGACAAGCAGTCTCAACGTGGGGATTTGTTCCCGAAGCTTCCGGACGGCCTCAAAAAGCACCTTATGCCCCTTCCAGCTTCGCAGCACGGCTACGATTCCCACTACGAAAGATTCCCGGGGAAACCCCAGTTCGTCCCGAACCCGTGAGGGATCCACGCCCGTCCGAAACCGATGCTCGTTCGCTCCCGCGGGAACGGCCACGATCCGGTCGGGATCCAGGCCGTTCACCACGGTCATGCGCTGACGAATAGCCTCGGCGCTGGTGATGACATGGTCTACCAGATACGTGTAATACCATCGGGTCAGGATGCCGTTTCTCAAAGGAGCGGATATGTGTCGGCTCCGGACCACCGGAACTCCGGCAACGACGGCGGCCAAAGCCGCGCACCATCCATCCACGGAACTGTGGGAGTGGATCACATCCACCTGATGTTCTATTACGTACCGCGCCAGCACGGAAACGGTGTTCCAATCCAGGGGGGAAAGGAACGGGGCCGTGGTCACCGGGATGCCTTGTTTCAAGGCCGCATGATAGATGGGGGCCCCGGATCTGCACATCAAGGCCATCCGATATCCTCTGCGCAGGAATCCCCTGCTCTCCTCCAGGATTCGAAGTTCCTGCCCACCCCATCCGCGGGACCATTCCGTATGAAGAACCGTCATCCGGGTGTTCATCGGTTTCTCAGCAAATCCCTGACGCTCCCGAACACTTGGTCCGGCGATAGGTCGCGCATGCACGAGCGGTGATCACAGCTTCTCCTGAAACAAGGGCTGCATGAAATTCCCGTTCGTACGATACGATGATCCGGCCCGTAGGGACCCGTACGTTGCGAATCCGTCGGTCCGAACAAGGCTACCACGGGAGTTCCCACGGCGGCCGCTATATGCATGGGACCCGTATCCGTACTGATCACCAGGGCGCTCCTGCGGTACAGAACCGCCAAGTCCTTGAGACTCGTCTTTCCGCAAAGATCCACCCAGGGGGTCCGGGTATATTTCCGGATCCGCCCCGCATAGGCCCGATCCGCCGAACTCCCCGTAAGCACCGGCTTCATTCCCAAGTCCCCGTGAATTCTGTCCATAAGAACCCCAAACGAAGCGGGCTCCCATAACTTTGAGTCCCACTGGGCAACCGGGTTGACGGCAATGAACCGGGTGTCCTGCAATCCGTGCCGAGTCATCAGATCATCGACACGTACTGCATGCTCCCGCGTGGTGGGTATACGGAAATCCAGAACCGTGGGATTCCCCCCGAGATTCCGGATAAAATCGAGATACCGGTCCACGGCGTGCAAACGGAAGTTCTCGGGACCGATGGTTTCCGTAAGCGAAAACCGGGTGTATTCCCGGGTGCGACTCCAACCGATTTTCCGCGGACTTCGCACCCATCGGGTCCACGCAGCGCTCTTATAGAGCCCCTGGAGGTCCAGGACCATGTCGAAAGATTGTACCCGCAGTTCTTTGGCCAGACGTAGGAGCCGGCTAAAATTTTGAATTTTTTTCCGTCCGACCTCCGAAATAAACCTCTTTCTGGAAGAAATCCAGACCCGCGACAGAAGAGGGTGGCCGGTGATCAGGTCCGCCGCCGCTTCTTCCACCAACCATTCGATGGTGCTTTCCGGATACAATGCCTTCAATGCCGCAGGTATCGGCAGACAGTGCACGACATCGCCCACGGCGCTCAGCTTGACCAGAAGAATCCGGGGCGCCCTCATTTCCAATACGTCTCCGCCAGAAATGCCGCTTCCCGGAATACGTCTTCCGGTGAAACCCCAAGCATGCAGCGGTGATCCGAAGGACAGCGCTTTTTCATGCAGGGAGCACAAGAGGCATGGAGATTCACCACACGGGCTCTGGGATTGGCGGGGCCCGTGCTGTCTTCGTTGGTGGGGCCGAATATGGCCACCTGAGGGACCTGAAGAGCCGCGGCTACATGCATGAGACCCGAATCGTTGCTTACGACCAGATCGGCTCTGTGGATCCAGCCCACGGATTCGGAAAGCGGGATCTCTCCGCTCAAGTTCAGAACCCGTCCATGGCTCCGGCCGGCGATGGCACGACACATATCCCGCTCTCCCGCACTCCCCAACAGGACAATGAGCGGATTCCATTCGGATCGGATCCTTCGAACGAGTTCTCCATAATACGCAACCGGCCAAGTCTTGGCCGATCCGTATGAGGCTCCGGGAGCCACGATCACCACCTTCTCTCGATCGCTTCTTTTCCGTCCGGTCAACACCCGGTCCACCCGTTCACGCGCCTCTTTTCCGACGTGAATCCCCAGGCGGACAGCGTCGGTCTTCAAGCCCAACCGTTCCAGCATACGTACATAATACCGTGACTGGTGCACCCGCTTGTCTTCACTTTGGAGGGGTACGGCGTGGGTCAACAAGGGGCCGCGGAGATCGGTGGCATAGCCCGCCCGATGGGGAATACGCGCCAGCCATGCAATAAGAGCGGCTTCAAAGGCATTTTGGAGCAACACCGCCGCGTCGTACCGTTCCGTGCGAAGATACCCGGCCAAACGGATCTTGCCCTGCAATCCCTTATGCACATCCTCCCGCCGATATACGACCAGCCGATCCACACGAGGATCCGCTGAGAACAAATCCGCTACCCAGGAAACCACCAGCAGATGAATCCGTGCTTCGGGAAAATTCTTACGGAGCACGTCCAGGGCGGGCGTGGTCAGTACCGCATCCCCCACCCAGTTCGTGCCCCGCACCAACAGTTTTCGCACACGATCCGCTTCCGGGAACATGATTCAGACATCCCGCCGCGGCCAAGGGCTCCAGGCTTTCTGTTTCCACCGATCGTGCATCCACAGCCATTGTCCAGGGTTATCTCGGATAATGTACTCCAGCGTGCGGGTGAAAAGGGCCGTATTGTCCTCGATATCCCGGGTTCTATCCCCCGTGCGGATGAGTTCCAGGGCCGGAAGAAATCGAACCACATGCCTGCCCGGAGATCGTCGGATACCGTAAGCCGGAATCACGGAGGCGTCCGTTGTAAGAGCCAGAAATGCCGCACTTCGATAGGTACAGGCTCTCCTCCCGAAAAAGGGCACGAAACTCCCTTCCGTGTGGGAGGTGTTCTGGTCCAGGAGCAGCCCCACGTTGGCGCCCCGGCTGAGTCCCCGCATCAATTTCCACAGGCATCCCTCCTTGGGCAATACCTCCGTCCCGATCCGGGTCCGCACACGATTCACATACGCGTCCAGGGGCTTGAAATCCAAGGGCCGCGCCACTACCAGACACGAGCCCACCAGCTGGGACGCCGCCATACCCAGGAGTTCCCAATTCCCGATATGCCCTGTAAGCAGAAGCACTCCCTTGCCCCGCCCGGCGGCCTTCTCAAAATGCTCCACACCTTCCACCTGAATCCACCGCCGGACTTCCTCCGGTTTCCGGACCGCCAAATGGAGGACCTCCAGGAACGTCAGACCCGCGTTTTCAAAGGATTCTCTAGCGGTCCGGGCCACGAATCCCGGATCCCGGTTTTCGGGAAAAGACAGGCGCACATTCCTGAACGCCAGGCGGCGTTTGAATCGACCCAGAGCGAACCAGGTTCGACCCATCCATATACCCAACCGCGCACTCAGGGCAAGAGGCAGGCGACCCAGCACATCGAGACTCCACCACAGCAGGCGCCCGCCCCAACGATCCACAACGCGACCTGAGGCTTCGGCCCTCATGGTTGCCTGCCGTTCTCCTCCGCCGATCTCTCCAGTACGTTGCCCCAGCATTGCCAGAATACGTCTTCTCCTTCAATGAAACGGACATCGATTTCCAGGACCCATGGGTTGAACGCCGCTCCCACAAACGGTTCCAGATTTTCGATATCCTTTTCGGTAGTAACCAGAGCCTCCGCGCCGTATCGTTCCTTGAGAAGCCGGAGCCGGGTAATGTCTTTGGGACCGTATCTCATATGGTCCCGGAATTCCTCAAACCACACTACACAGGCATCAAGCTGCTCCAGCGTCTCTCGAAAAAAATAATTGCCCGCAAGGCCGGAGAATCCGACAATCCGTTTACCTTTCAGGCATTCCAGGCCCAGTGCTTGATCCCCATCCCGAAGCCCGGAAGGGGCATGCTCCGTCTTGAAGATCGGTCCGTGAAACACATCGAGCAAATACGCCCAGTGGCGCCGGCATGCGTCATCCTCGGTCCATCGGCTCAACACGAGGATTCCCGCCCGTTGGAGCGCGGACACAGACTCCCGCAATCGCCCCGCCGGGAGTGTCCGCTGTTCGGAAATCCGACTCCGGGCGTCGAGCAGCACAATATCCAGGTCCCTATCCAGCCGGCGGTGTTGAAAACCGTCATCCATCAGGAGGAGATCCGGCTTGAAGCGTCGATACGCCAAAAGGCCGGCCCGGTAACGGTTCGCACCCACCACCACGGGAACTCCCGTTTTCCGCGCCAATAGAATCGGCTCATCCCCTGCATGAACCGCATTCGTGCAGAACCGCCGGCCGTCAAACACGACTTCCGGTAATCCCCCATGCTTACCCCGATACCCTCTGCTCAGCAGAACGGTCCGTACATCGAGGGACCGCAATCGCCGGGCCAGCGATATAAGAAACGGGGTCTTCCCGGTGCCTCCCACGGAAAGATTCCCCACGCAGACAACGGGGATCGGCAAACGTCGAATCGGCAGCAGACCGCGATCATAGAGGATGTTACGCGCCGAAACCCATATCCTGTAAGGGAGGCCCACGCTGCTCAAAATGGGAACGGCCCACGGAGGGAATTCGATCCCACCGGGCAGGTTTGCCGCGCGGCGCCGGGTCACAGCAAAGCTCGAAGCAGGTGCGCCGTGCGATCCACCGCACCGCGGTTCCTATATACGAAGGCCAACCCCCTTTCACCGGCTTCCACTCGGGCTCCTTCATCTCGCAGAAGGCGTTCCAGAACCGTTTGGAGTTCTCCTTCGTCCGATACCCGAAAACCGGCTCCGCACCGTTCCATCTGCAGGGCCATGTCCGAGAAGTCCTCTGTGTAGGGTCCGAACACCACCGGCGTACCGTGAGCGGCCGCCTCCATAAGATTATGCCCCCCCCGCGGAACCAGGCTCCCACCCACAAAGGCGACGGTCGCCAGGGAATACATACCGCCCAATTCGCCCATGGTATCCAGAATCACGACTTCCCGAGGTACCGTCGCTTTCGCCGACCGATATCCCGCCGTGAAGCCCATGGCCCCCGCCAGGTGAAACACGGCGGAAAACCGTTCCCGATCCCGCGGGGCAACGATCAAGCGGACATGGGGAACCGACTTCCGGAGTCGTTGTAGGCAACGAAACAGGATTCTCTCTTCCCCCTCATGGGTGCTACCCGCCACGATTATGGGGTGCTGTTCCGGATCCAGCCCCAGTTCCGCGGCCAACCGCGTTCGGTGTGCCGGCGACACTGGGACCGGTTCCATATCAAACTTGAGATTTCCCGTCACGGAAATCCGGGAATGGACACCGCCCAGCAACGCGAGTCTGTGCGCGTCCAGGAGGGATTGGGCCCCCATGACGCCAAACGTATCGAGCATCCGTTTCAACACGGGACGCACCAAGCCGTACCTTCCAACGGATCGGGACGAAATTCGGACATTGACGAACGCTGCGGGAACACCTTGAGCCTGAAGCACACTGAGCAGTCCCGGCCAAAGATCCGTTTCGACCAGAACGAAAAGGCGCGGTCGAAGCTGTTTAACCCGGTGAGCACACAGGGGGACCACGTCCAACGGCAGGTAAAAGAACCCCCGTGCGGCTCCCTGCAAACGCTTTTGGGCGATTTCCTGGCCCGTTTCCGTGGTGGTGGAAACCACCACGGGCACATTCGGGAACACGGTCCGCAAGCGAAGAACTAGGGGAACGGCGGAAAGAACCTCGCCTACACTGAGCGCATGCACCCAGATGGGGCGATCGCCGCCGAGCACCTGCTTTCTTACGGGTTCAGGCCAGAATCCCAGTCGGGCCGGAGTGGAAAGGCGGTACTTCCTTCGGCGGGTTACTCGCACCAGGTATACGGGCGCGAACAGCGGCAGGAGAAGACCGAACAGAAGCTGATAAAGAAGCACCCACATGCGGCACCGAATTCACGGGAGGAACCTCATCCCGCCGCCCACCGGGAGTCACGTTCCCGGTCACGGGCCGAAGGCCCCGGCTTTTCCTGAAACTGCAGTTGGTGAAGTCGGAAGTATTCGCCCCTTCGGTTCAGCAAATCCCTGTGACGGCCCACTTCGACGATGCGTCCATTCTGAAGAACCACGATCCGGTGCGCATTTCGGACGGTGGACAACCGGTGAGCGATAACAAAGGTCGTTCGGCTGTGCATCAAATTGTCCAGTGCTTTCTGGACCTCGAGTTCACTGTCCGAATCCAGCGACGAAGTGGCCTCGTCCAGAATAAGAATGGGCGCATTCTTCAGGAGCGCACGCGCAATAGACACACGCTGCCGTTCCCCGCCTGAAAGCCGGACCCCCTGATCCCCGATCCTGGTTTCGAATCCATTCGGCAACGATCGGATGAAATCATATGCGTATGCGTCCTTGGCCGCCTGGTGAACCTCGTTACGGCTCTTATCCCAGTTGCCGTACAATATGTTGTTGTATACGGTGTCGTTGAAGAGAATCGTCTGCTGGCTGACGACTCCTATGAACCTGCGGAGCGAGGATACTGTCAGGTCCCGGATATCGTTCCCATCGATCCGAACGGATCCGGCGGTCACTTCATAGAAACGGGGAATCAAATTGACCAAAGTGGACTTGCCAGCTCCACTCATCCCCACGAGGGCCACCAGTTCACCCTGGTGAACCTTTAGATTGATCTCCTTGAGAACAGGGTCTCCGTGTTCTTCGTAACGGAACGATACCTGATCGAACTCGATGGAGTCGCGGAATTCCTCGAGAACTTTCGCATTCGGCCGGTCCCGTATCTCAGGGGTGGTGTCCAGAATCTCGTAGACCCGAACCAGGGCTGCCAAGCCTGTCTGAACCGTGGCATTTACCCCATTCAGTTTGCGGATGGGATCATAAAGGATGAGCAAGGCGGTAATGAAGGAAAAAAACGTTCCCGGTGTCGAATGCCCCTGGATGACATTGTATCCCCCCCACCCCACGATGAAGGCAATACCCAGACCCCCTAAAGCTTCCATCACGGGCGACGACACCGCCCGGACCCGGACCTCCCTCAGGATGAGCTTGAAGAGACGTTCAATGCTCCCCCGAAAGCGGTTCACCTCGAAATCCTCCGTGGCGAAAGCCTTGACGATTCGGGTCCCCGAAAGGGTCTCCTGGAGATGAGAAGTGATCTCCCCCATGGTAGCCTGATTATCCCGGCTGATACGCCGCAGCAACCGACCGAAATGCACCAGAGGATAGAAGGCCATGGGGAACACCAGCACCGCAATGAGAGCCAATTTCCAGTCCCGATAGAAGATGACTCCGATGAGAAAGATCACGGTGAACACTTCTTTCAGCAGTCCTGTCACGCCTTGAGACACGGCTCCCTGAATCTGTGAAACATCATTGGTCACGCGGCTGATGAGCACACCGGCCGGTGTTCGATCGAAAAAACTCAGGGAAAGCCTCTGCAGGTGTTCATAAAGTCCCTGGCGCAAGTCGGCCACGATGCGCTGGCCTACGTAACTGATGAGGTAGGTGCTCCCATACGTGAACGCGCCTTTGACTACAAACAAGACAAGTATGGCGGGAGGAAGCAGTTTGAGCATGTCCATCCGCTTGTTCACAAAGATGTCGTCCATTACGGGCTTCACCAGAAACGCCATCAGTGAGGTAAGCGCCGCCACCATCACCATGCAGCTCATGGAGGCCAGCATGCGGGGCCAGTAGGGTCTGACGAGATGCATCAGCCTTTGATACGTGCTCATGCTTCGACTTCCGCGTGCAAGACTTTTAGGACGCTTCGGGCGGCGCGCTCGGACGCCCCCCGCCCTCCCAGCCGAGATCGAACTTCTTCAAACGCACTCCGCATGGCGGTCCGGCGATGCGATTCCCGGAGAAGGGACGAGATCTCATCCGCCATGCGAATCGGCGTAGCATCGCCTTGGAGCAGTTCCACGGCCACCCGCCGGCCCGCGATCAAATTCACCATGCCGATGAACGGAACCCGCACCACCAGTCTTCCCAGCCAGTAGCTGACGGGAGACATGCGGTACACAACGCACTGGGGAACGCCCCATAAGGCTGTCTCCAATGTCGCGGACCCGGAGGTCACCAGAGCGGCCTCCAGGCATTGGGCCGCCAAAGGAAAAGCGTCTTGAATCACATGCACCCGAACCCTCGACTCCATCAGATACCCGCTCACGTCCGACTCGTCCAGCGTGGGAGCCAGGGGCAGGATGAATTCCAGGTCCGGAAATCGCCGCGCCAAGAGGTTTGCAGCCCGCAGCATCCGGTCCAGCATATACCGAATCTCACTGCGCCTGCTCCCCGGCAACAGACCGACATACCGTTTCTCGGAATTCAAGCCGAGTTGTTGGAGGCACTCCTGCCGGCTCTTGTACTCGAACGCATCGTCCAGAACCGGGTGTCCCACGAATTCGACGTTCACGCCGCGCCTCCGGTAGAAATCCGCCTCGAAAGGAAAAATTACGAGCATCTTGCGGACGTATCGTGCGATTTGACGAACTCGACCCCTTCTCCAGGCCCACACCTGGGGACTGATGTAATATACCACGGGTATTCGGCGCTTATGAGCCATGCGAGCCACGAGCAGGTTGAATTCCGGGAAGTCGATAAGAATCACCAAGTCCGGAGGAGTCGCAAGCAAACGGGCTCGAATCTCCTTGAACGCATCCCAGACTCTCCCCATCTTGTTAACGACCTCCAAAAAACCCATAACGGAAAGGGATCGATTGTCCACGACAACATCCATGCCTTGGGCCTGCATCGCGGCGCCCCCGATTCCCACAAACCGGACACCGGGTTCCAGGCGCCGAATTTCACGGATCAGTTTGGCGCCATGCTTGTCCCCCGAGGCCTCGCCGGCCAGGACGAGAATCGTCCTATTCAAGCGGTCTCTCCAACAACCAGTTCAGACAGAGGCATGGATGCCAGGGTCAGCGAAATCTGATTCAGGATATCCAAACTCACCCGAAGCGCCTCGCGGCCCCGCTTTCCGTCCACCAGCGGCGAAGTCCTCGTTCTCACACAGTGAACGAAGGAACGCAACTCCTCTTCCAGCGGATCCGCCTGTGTGAATTGCTCCTGCCGTGCCTGGATCTGCCGCGCCCCCGGCCCGGCCGATCCGCCCGTACATTCCACCACGGTGAGGATCCGATCCGCGTAGTCCACCGTCAAATAGGCGTTGGGCTGAAAGAGTCTGATCTTTCGCATCTTTTTCAGGGAGATACGACTGGCCGTAATATTGGCGACGCATCCTCCGGCAAAGCGTAAACGCGCATTGGCGATGTCCACATGAGGAGAAATGACGGCCACCCCCACCGCGTCGATGGACTCCAGTTCCGAAGGGACGCAACTTAAAATAATGTCTATGTCGTGGATCATGAGATCCAGGACCACGTCCACATCCGTCCCTCGTTCCTGAAAAGGACCCAGCCGATGGGATTCGATAAACAACGGCGTCGTGAGGACCTCTTTGAGCGCCGTAACGGCGGGATTGAACTGTTCGAGGTGTCCCACCTGGATAATCCGGCCGCCTCCTTCCGCAAGCCGAATCAGCTCGTCGGCCTCTCCCAGCGTCCTCGTAATAGGCTTCTCCAACAGGACATCGATTCCCTCTGTTAGAAACTCCCGGGCCACGAAGAAATGTTCCGGGGTCGGCACAGCGATACTCACGGCATCCACACGACCCAGAAGATCCCTGAAATGGAGACAAGCCCGAACCCCATGCCGGTGGGATACCTGCTTGCATCGCTCTGCATCCAGGTCCGCCACGCCGACCAGCTCCACCCCCGACATGGAAGCGTATTTCTCCGCGTGAAACGCCCCCAGGTAGCCGACACCTACAACCCCGACTCTGACACGCTCCCTTTCCACGGCATATTCCTCAATACATCGGCATGGCCGCCGACGGCCTGTTCCATTCCGGAAGCACATATACCTCAACGGAAATTTCAGCGGCCTCCATGGCCCGCTTCCCTCCGTCGGTTCTGTTCCGCCGTCACCATTCTTGAAATCAAAGGCCTTCTATTACTCCGGGGAAACACCCAAGACGCAGATCCCTCGTTGGTTTGCATCCCGAATCATCTCCTCGCGGTCGAACATGAGCGTCCTGCCTGCCTCTAAGGCCAGAACGGAGCACCCCGCTTCCGCCATAACTTCGATGGTCCCCAACCCCACGGCGGGAACATCGAATCTGAGATCCTGCCCCGGCTTGGAGACTTTCACCACCACGGCGTTCCTACGGGCCAGCCGTCCACCCCGGAGAATGGTCGCATCGGTTCCTTCCATAGCCTCCACGGCGACCACGGCGCCGTTTCGAATGACCAGAGCCTGCCCGATGTCCAACTCACCAATGCGCTTCGCGATATGCAGACCGATCCGGATGTCCTCCCGTTCCCGGCGGTCCGGTGTGCGTCGCGTGTAGCATCGGCGCTCCGCCAGTAAATGGGGAACAAACAGCGTCGATTCCCGGATGAGAATTCCTTCCTGCTCGAATTCCGCCGCCACGGCCCGCAAAAGCCCGTCATCATGACGCAGTTTCATCTTCACCCAAAGAGACGCGGCTCGCACGTCCGGTCGCACTTGCGAAAACATCCGCGACTTGGTAACCCCGCCGCACATAACGGCCTCACGGACGCCGGCTTTTCGGAACGTCTTGATGATTCGCCCGAGCTGTCCGACCTTGATCCAAGTTACTTGGTCCGCAACATCTTCGATTTCCGGAAGAGTTTCGCCCTCGTGAGCCGCGGCGATGACCGTTCTGCCTTCCCGGCGCGCCGCACGGGCCACCAGGATGGGAAACTGTCCGTTACCGGCGATGATACCGATGGCTTCCATAGGGCAATCAGCGAGTGACTCCGCGCTCTGAAGCGGCGATGAAATCCGAAAGATAGGCCGCCTCGGGAACTTCCCCCCATTGGGCCCGGACTTGCTCCAGAGCTTCTTCCAGCTTCAGGTTGGAACGGAACAGTATGCGATAGGCGTTCTTGAGTGCGTGAACGCTCGACTCTGTGAAACCCCTCCGTTTGAGACCCGTGAGGTTCAAACCATGCAGCTTGGCTCGATCTCCCGAGGCAAGCATGTAGGGCGGAATATCCATGGTGACGGCGGATTTACCGCCGACAAAGGCATGTCGCCCCACGCGTACGAACTGGTGTATCGCCACCAATCCTCCGATGGAAGCATAGTCTTCTATGACGATATGCCCACCCAGGGTAGCTGCGTTGGCCAGAATAGTATGGTTTCCAATAGTACAATCGTGGGCCACATGCGCATATGCCATGAGTAGATTGTTGTTTCCGATGCGAGTAACACCTCCTCCGCCCTCGGTTCCTCGGTTTAAGGTCACGTATTCACGAATCTGGTTGTTGTCTCCTATGATCAATCGGCTCGCTTCTCCCTGGAACTTCAAATCCTGAGGTATTTCTCCAATGGACCCGAATTGGTAGATGCGGCAGTTCTTTCCGATGGATGTGTACCTCTTGATGACCACGTGAGGTCCGATGACGGTGCCGGAATCCACGCACACGTCTTCCTCTATGATTGAATACGGTCCCACTTCGACGTCGGAAGCCACGTTCGCCCCGGGATGCACAATGGCCGTCGGATGAACAGGCATACCCTTATTCCTTTCCCCCAAGCATAGCCATCATGTCCGCCTCCGCCACGACGGTTTCACCTACGGAGGCTTTTCCAAGTATCCGCCACACTCGAACCTTGGGTCCGCCACGGACAATGGTAGCCTCGATCACGAGCTGATCCCCCGGAACCACGGTTTTCCTGAAGCGAACTTTGTCCATCCCCATGAAATACATCTCTTTCTGAAAAACCGTCGCTCCGGTGGAAACAGCGCCCAACACTCCCCCGACTTGAGCCATGGCTTCCACGATGAGAACCCCCGGCATGACGGGATTATCCGGGAAGTGCCCTGCAAAGAACGGCTCGTTGTAGGTCACATTCTTGATTCCCACTGCCCGCTGGTTCGGCTCCAATTCGATGATGCGGTCGATCAGCAGGAATGGAAACCGGTGAGGAAGCACCTTGCAGATTTCCAATATCCCCATAGGCAATTCCACCGTCAACCTCCCCTCTCCTTCCTTTCCAGTTTTTGGAGTCGGTCCTCCAGAGCCTGCATCCGTTTTATCAGCTCGGGCAACCGGGGAAATAGGGCCGAAGCGCGCAGAAAATTCTGATGCGGAACCGCCGGAGAACCGCTTACCATGGAATGCGGCTCCACGGAGCGGGTTACCCCGCTTTGGGCCGCTACACCGGCAAAATCTCCCACTTTGATATGACCCACCAGTCCTGCCTGGCCGCCGATCCGGACACTTCGACCCACCTCGGTGGACCCGGAGATCCCCACCTGCGCCACCACGACGGAGTTCTCGCCTATGGTAACGTTATGGGCCACCTGAACCAGGTTGTCGATCTTGGAGCCTTTTGCAATCCAGGTACGGCCCAAAGTGGCTCGATCGATGGTGCAATTGGCCCCGATTTCCACGTCGTCATCCACCTGCACGAATCCCACTTGCGGGATTTTCACATGCCGTTCCCCATCCTGAGCATACCCGAACCCGTCACTGCCCACCACCGTACCACTGTGAATGATCACCCTGGATCCTAACCTGCACCGTTCCAGCACGGACACATGGGGGTACAGGATACAGTCATCTCCGACGGTCACTTCGGAACCGATGTGCACAAACGGATGCACTACCACCCGGCTTCCAATCCTTGCTTCAGGACCCACATACGCAAAGGGATATATGGATACATCGGCGCCGATCCGGGCGGACTCATGAACCCATGCCTGAGAACTTATCCCCGAAGCCGCATAGGGTCGTTCATGGAACAACGCCGATAACCGGGCAAAAGCCAAGTATGGATTGCTCACCCGAATCAGCGGTCGATCCGTGGCGCCCTTCCATTCTTTGCCGACCAGGACGGCTCCCGCACGCGTTCGAGACATCTCGGCTTCATAGCGAAGGTTGGATAAAAAGGTGACCTCATCGGAAGATGCATCGGCAATGCCGGCGATCCCCCGGACAACGACATCGGGCGGCCCTTCCAGCCGCCCCCCGACATACTCGGCCAGTTCGCCCAATGTCTTCTTCATGGTTTGAGGCATTTATTGTCTGCCTTTCATGGCGTCGTATTCTTTAATCACCATCTGCGTAATATCGACATCCTGAGTGGCAAACAGCACGGAACGCCGCTCCAGGACCATATCGAACCCTTCCCTAGATGCGATTTTCTGGAGAAGCACATCCAGATCTTTGAATATCCGAATCTTCATGTCCTCCTCCTCCAATCTCATCTCTTCATTGAAATCCCGAAGCATATCCTGAAGCTCTCGCTGCTTCCTGCGGTAATCCCGCTCTTTATCCTTCAACACCGTGGGACTGAGCATAAGTCCTTGTTTCTCGATTTCATCCTTCAACCGGTTGACTTCCTCCTGCGCGGCTTCCAGACGGGCCTTGAGTTTGGCATTCTTGGCTTCAAGCACTTTCTTGGCCCGTTTCCCTTCCAGCGATTCGTTCAGACATTCCTGGATGTCGATGACGGCGATTTTCAAGGAACTGGCTTGTGCCGACGAAAACGGATTCAAAACATACAAACCTGCCATAATCAGCACGAGAAGTACTCTCATTCGGAATGCTCCCTAAAGCTAAATGGTGTGATGTTCGTAATTGCGGGATCCAAACCATGCGGCCGGCGAAGAGGAAACCAATGAAGCGATCTTCCGTCAGAAACCGTATCCGATTGTGAAATCCCACACGCTGGAGCTTTCGTCCGGTTCAGGAGACAGATTATAGCCCCATTCCAGGCGAAGCGGACCCAAAGGAGAGTACCATCGGATTCCCCCGCCTACGGACCGACGCAGATCGGTGAAATCATAAGGTTCTCCATCCGGGTATACGTTCCCCGCATCGAAAAACACTAACCCGAAGACCGCCGCCTCCTTGATCAGGGGAAACCGATACTCCAAATTAAGAAACGTAAATTTATCCCCGCCGATCCGATCCCCGGTAATGGGGTCCTTGGGACTCACCTTCCGGACCTGGAAGCCCCGAATCGTGTTCAAACCTCCCAGATAGAACTTCTCATACAAGAGCAGTTCCTTGCCCTCGATCTTCTGAAGGTACCCGATCCGGCCCCGCGCAAAGAAAGACGTATCCCAGAACATGGGGAAGTACCACGACGTGTTGGCCAGGTACTTGACGAATCCGGCGCTTCCTCCGAGAGGTCGGCCCGCATATTCCACGGAGACCCAGTTGTCGGACCCATCCCGAGTCAGGAACCACGTGTCGCGCGTATCACGCCGCAACCCCAGCGTAATGGCGCTGGTGCTGTGCCGTCCTTCCTGATCCTTGACGATCAGGGAAGCGTTTTCCCGGACGTCGGTCACCTCGGCGTCTTCGTATCGGTAGGTACCCCATACCCTCAAGTCCCATTTTTTCCAGATGGGATAGCTTGCCTGCAACGACCCCCCGTAACTGTCTTTCGTGAAATCGTCATACTCCCGCTCCATTTTGTACAAACTGGCCGTAGTGGCCAGTGGAATATCGAACAGCCAAGGTTCCGTGAAATCCAACGAAAACTGGGACGACTTCCCTCCCAGCAGTCCCGTGAATGCCATCCGTTGCCCATACCCCAGAAAGTTCCTCTCCTGGATTTCGAAGGAGGCCATGATTCCCTCGTTGGAACTGAAGCCCGCACCCACGGCCAGGTTGCCCGTCTTCTTCTCCGTAACCTCCACATCCAGAATCATGGTGTCTTGGCTGGACCCCAACCCCGTATTGATATCGATATTCTCAAAAAAATCCAGTCGATGCAGGTTGCGGGTACTCGTACGAAGGCCTTCCGCACTGAACAATCCCTGTTCGTACACTTCCAGTTCTCGGCGTATCACCTTGTCTCGAGTCTTAATATTGCCGTGTATATTAATTCGTTCGAACCGAATCAGGTTATTCTTTCTAAGATTATATGTAAGTCGTACCGTAAGTCCTGTATCATCGGTATCCTGAAAAGGCTCAATATCGGGATACGCATACCCCTTATTATTAAAAAGCTCCCGGAGAGTCATTACATCCTGGCGAACCAGCTCTCGATTATAAACGTCTCCGGATTTACATTTCAATGATTCATACATAACTTCTTCTGTCTCTACAAATTCGCCCTCCAGTTTGATCTCTCCGAATCGGTATTGAGGCCCTTCATCGATTGGAATGTTAATATGGATCCCTTCATCCTTAATATCAATATCCGGGCTTCCTATTTTAGCACGAATATATCCCTGATTCTGATAAAAAGAAGAAAGATTCTCTATGTCGTTCTCGAGTTTCGGCATCTCCAGCTTGCCCGTCTTAAACAGCCAGAACAAAATACCCTTTTCAGAAGTATCCATTTGCTTTTTCAGCCTGGAGTCGCTGAATGCATTGTTTCCAGTAAATGAGATGCCGCGAATGTAGATTTTCTCGCCTTCGTTCACCCGAATCACGACCACGACTTCCCGATCCTTTACGGGCTCGATGGTGTGGCTGATTTCCACTTTCAAATAGCCGTCCTTCCGGTACAGCTCGGCGAGACTGTCCTCTCCTTCTTTGATCCTGTATTCATTGAGCACCGAGTAGGGACGTATATTGACCGCGTCACGGGCGTCTTTCTCCTTGACTTTGTTGAGACCCACGAATTGGACCTCGACGACGGCCGGATTTTCCCGGACCTCATAAATCACCTCGATCCCTTCGGCGAGTTGTCTTCGGCGGACGCGAACGTCTTCGAAAAACCCCATCCCGTAAAGGGCCCGGATATCTTCGTTGGTGGAACTCATGGAAAAGAGAGAACCCACTTCGGTCTTCACTTGAGCCAAAATGGCTTCCTTTTCAATCCGCTCATTGCCCCGAACCCCCAGGCTGATCACGCGTTGCTTGCCGAATACCTGGAAAACGGTTTTCTGCGTTACATCCTCGATCATCGCGGGCAACTCGGCCAAACCCGTTCCATGGGCGTACATTTGGAAAGGAGGAAACGATTCGTCCCCCGCCACCAGCGTCGCATCCAGGCTTACGGCTTCTCCCAAGACGGAAATGCTTCCGTACATACCGAATTCGGCATCCAGGAACCCGGCAGCCTCCAACACAGCGGATACACCGTAATTCGGAAGCGAGAGCAGCGAAAGGGTTCTCTCGGCCAAGGCCGGATCCACCACTCGGATACCTTCCGTCCTCAATCGGTTCAACAGCCGCTGCGGAACCTCTAAACGCAGATAGTCCAGAGCTTCTTCACTGTGCACCGTAAAAGGAAGAACGACAACCAGCGGTCCTTCCGCTCCCCGGGCCGCACCCGAACATACCGAAAGAACCACGAGCAGAAGGCATACCAGAGCCGTTGCGCGTCTCATGGTTTCAGCACCTGGATCAGCCCGTCCTGGATCCGCACCACGCGATTCATCCTGTCGGCTATGGAAGGATTATGCGTCACGGTAATCATCGTCAGGCGCTCCTCCTGATTCAGTTCAATCAACAAATCCACGATGCGATTCCCCGTCTGAAGATCCAGGTTGCCGGTAGGCTCATCGGCCAGCAACACGGAAGGTTTCATGATGAGTGCCCGCGCCAGAGCCACGCGTTGTTGCTCGCCACCGGAAAGTTCGCCGGGCTTGTGAGACATCCGGTCCTTCAAGCCGACCCGGACCAGGATTTCCTCCCCCCGGTCACGGGCTTCTCCCCGAGAAACTCCGGAAATTAAGGCGGGCATCACGGTGTTCTCCAATGCGGTAAATTCCGTCAGCAGATGATGGAACTGAAATACAAAGCCGATCCGCTGGTTCCGGAAGCGGGCCAATTCTATGTCGTCGAGTGCGTACACGTCAAGATCTCCGAAAAACACGGAACCCGACGTAGGTCTGTCCAATGTACCCAATACATGGAGCAACGTAGACTTGCCCACACCCGAAGTCCCGACCACCGCAAGGCTTTCTCCGGTACCAATCTGCAAATCCACGCCTTTCAGAACTTCCACACGATGGCGGTGATGCGGGTAAAAGGTCTTCGTGACCTTGGACATGGCGATGGCGGTTGGAAATTCATTCATACCGCAGCGCCTCGGCAGGATCCAATTTGGACGCCTGCCAGGAAGGATAAATCGTGGCGAGAAAGCTGATCGCCACAGCGGACAGGCTCACGATCAGGATCTCCACGGGATCCATTTTCACGGGCAACGTGGATATATAATACACGTCACTGGGCAACTGGATAAATTCGTAGCGCTTCAACAGAAAACAAAGTCCCGTCCCTCCAATAAGTCCAAGAGCGGTTCCCACACATCCTATGATAAGACCTTCATAGACAAATATCTTCAGAATACTCCGAGAAGAAGCTCCCATAGATTTCAAGATGGCTATATCCCTGTTTTTTTCCATAACCATCATAATGAGCGTGCTGACGATATTAAACGCCGCCACCAGAACAATCAGAGTCAGAATGATAAACATGGTGATTTTTTCGAGTTTGAGCGCACTGAACAGATTCCGGTTCATCCGCTTCCAGTCTTTGGTCCAATACGGAAATCCCAACGCTTCTGCGATGTTCGACGCAATCGCGTCGGATTGATACATATTCTGAACTCGGACTTCCAGACCCGTTACGGATCGCCCCAGTCCAAGAAATTCCTGCGCCTTCTCCAGAGACACGAAGGCGAAGGTGGAATCATATTCGTACATGCCCGATTCCATGAGGCCGAAGACCTCGTAGGATGCGGTTATCGCCTGACGTCCCATGGGCGTTCTCATACCGAAGGGAGAGATCATAACCACCGAATCTCCCACTCCCACCCCCAAATTGAGGGCAAGTTCTTTACCCAGCACGATTCGATTTTCCGTTGAATCCAGGGAAGTGAGGGAACCCTTTCGAACACTGGCCGCAAGATAACCCAACTTATCCTGGGCGCCGGGATCGATTCCCCGCAGTACCGCGCCGGACACAAAGTCTTGATTTCTGACCATGACCTGGGAGTAGATGAACGGCGTAACGCTGACCACCCCTCGCACGCCTTCCGCGCGAGCGGACAATTCCTCATACTCCGTCATGTTCGCTCCGCTCTTCAAGACCACGATGTGCGCATTCATCCCCAGTATCTTGGTGCGGATATCCTCTTGAAAACCGCTCATCACGCTCAATACCACGATAAGCGCCATGACACCCAGCATGACACCGGCGATGGAAATGAGGGTAATGATTGAAATGAACGTTTGCTTGCGTTTCGCCTTCAGGTAACGAAGGCTCACGAATCGTTCAAACGACATAGGCGGACCTGGAATCATTCGGCCGCAATGGGCCGCATGTGAGGAAATAGGATTACATCCCGAATCGAAGGAGAGTCCGTCAGCAGCATGACAACCCGGTCCACGCCGATTCCTTCTCCCGCCGTGGGCGGCATGCCGTATTCCAAAGCTTGGAGAAACTCCTCATCCATCTGATGAGCCTCTTCGTCACCCGCCTCCCGCTCCCTCAATTGGGCTTCAAACCTGAGACGCTGATCCATGGGATCGTTCAACTCCGAAAACGCGTTGGCGATTTCCCGCCCTCCGATAAACAACTCGAATCGGTCCACCACCTGCGGATCTTGATCGTTCCGCCGGGATAAGGGAGATACATCCAATGGATACCGGGTTATAAATGTAGGTTGAATGAGTCGAGGCTCCACCAGCACGTCGAAAACCCTGGTCCACAGTTTCCCCTTCCCGTCTGCGGGATGAACGCGCACTTCCAGGTTCTCGGCCAGCGCCTTGAGTCGCTCCGGGTCCTCCAGAACAATCTCCTCGACTCCTCCCAGAGTAACGATAGCATCCTTCAAAGATATGCGATTCCAGGGAGGCGTAAAATCAATATCGTGATTCTGATATCGTATGCGGCGGGTGTTCAGAACCTCGGTCAGCACGAAGTCAAACAGATCCTCGGTAAATTTCATTAAGTCTTCATAGGTGGCATAGGTTTGGTAGAATTCCAGCATGGTGAATTCGGGGTTATGCTTCTGAGAAATCCCCTCGTTGCGGAAATTGCGGTTCAGTTCGAAGACCCGGTTGAAGCCGCCGATAATCAATCGCTTCAGGTAGAGCTCCGGCGCCACTCGTAAATACAGTGGAATGCCCAAGGCATTGTGAAACGTTCTGAACGGCCGGGCGGTCGCTCCTCCCGGGACGGCCTGCATCATAGGCGTCTCCACCTCCAGAAATCCCTCACCGGTAAGGTATGCGCGCAACGACTGGATGATGCGGGATCGCATGATGAATGTTTCCCGAACACCCGGATTGCCGATCAAATCCAGATATCGCTGCCGGTATCGGATTTCCTTGTCCGCCAGCCAATGGTACTTTTCCGGAAGCGGACGAAGGGATTTGGCCAGCAGTCGGCAGGTTTCCGCGAGCACCGTGAGTTCATCCGTGCGCGTGCGAAACAGGGGACCTTCCACTTGCACAAAGTCCCCGATATCCAGTTTCTGGAACAGCTCATAGGATTCCGGCCCCACCTGATCTCGCTTTATATAGGCCTGAATGGAGGCGCCATCGTCCTGAATTTGGACGAACGAAGCCTTTCCGAAACTACGCACCGCCACCATCCGGCCGGCGGGAGACACCCGAACGGGCGTGTGTTCCAGTTCTTCACGGGTTTTCTGACCGTGTTCGCTCAATGCTTGAGCCACCGAAACCCCTACGCGGAAATGATTCGGAAACAGAGATACTCCCGCGTCCCGGAGTCCCAGAGCTTTTTCAAGTTGCTGTTGAAGGACCGTACCTGCCTTGTTTTTCAAAATGCATCCTCTCGTAAACCGTCAAGTCCGCTTCACCGGATAACGCTTCCTGCTGAGGCCTGTTTCCTTATCCACCTCGGGTCATCATCGTACCGTACGTACCGGTCACGGCGAACCGGGTCAGTGGCTTTCTCTCGAAAACTATCCCATGCCGGGAACGGAAAGGGGCGATGGTTCGCTGGAACCCTTATCAGGCCATTGAAAAACGCGATCTGCGTCGTTGGGCTTCATCCTTCGTCATTGCAGCGTACTGGTTGTACGCCTCATTCCTCAGGATTCGCCCGCCTTGCATCTCATCGCTTTTGACTGGCCTGGCCGTAATACTGTTTATCAACGGGCTGTTATAACGGGGTCTACTCCCGTCTCAGAGGAAAGCACCCCTTTTCATCGCACCTTGCGAACATCCAAGATATTCATGGGGGTGGACCAAACGGGCCGGCAAAACCGGCGGAATATACAGCAGAAAACCGATTGTACCAAGGCACAAATCCCGTTGGGTAGTAAACCATCCGGACTTTCAAGTCAAGACGCAACGGGCACGGACTCAAATCCCCGAACCATACAGTTGGAACGGAAGCATGCCCCGTCTAATCCAGGGGTACCGTAATACGAAACGTAGTCCCTTTACCCGGAGCAGAATCCGCCTCGATGGTTCCTCCATAATTCTCCACCGTAGCCTGCACCAGCGTGAGTCCCAGCCCCGTTCCACTGGAACGGGTGGTAAAGAACGGTTCGAATATTTGCTGCACGGTGTCGGAAGCCATTCCTTCACCCGCATCCCGGACCTCGATATAGACCCTGGAGCCCGGATCCCTCTCATGATGCGACTCGGAAGGTGCAGGTCCAATGCGTATCCCTATGGTTCCCCGATAATCGCTTGCTTCCACGGCGTTCAACAAGAGATTCCAGAGTATCTGACGAAAATGATCCCCGGCGAAAGGCAGGTGGGATCCCGGTACGACTTCCTTTTCGAAAAGAACGTTCGAACCCAGATTCAGTTTAGAATTCAGTAAGGTGAGCGTTTCATCCAATATCGGAAGCGGATCGAGACGTTGGGCGGCGAGAGGAGGCTTTTGAGGTTTGGAGAGCCACAAATACTCGTTCAGAAGATCGTTCAGACGGGCCATTTCCCGATGTATGATGGCCATGAGACGCGCGGAAAGCTCCGGGTCCGCCTGCCCCTGCCGGAGCATTTGGAGAGCACCGCTCATGGACCCCAGCGGGTTTCTGATTTCATGAGCCATACCGGCCGCCAGCCTCCCCAATACGGCGAGCCGCTCCAGACGCTCCACCCTTGCCTGATAGAGCTTAACTTCCGTTATGTCTTGAAGAATTATGGTAGTTCCATGATATTGTCCTTCCGGGCTCAGAAGCGGCGACAAGGAAAACCCCAGGTGCACGGTCTTGCCGTCCTTCCGTTCAACGGTGGCTTCCCTCCGGTGGTTTCGGCCCGTTGAACGGGAGTCTTCCTCGGAAGAGGGCAGAGGCATGAACTCGGGAAAGAGGCTCTCCAGCGATCGTTCCAGCACCTCGGCGGCCGAATACCCCAAAATGCGCTCCGCTGCGGCGTTCCAGGACAGCATGCGACCGTTCTTGTTCACCGTTACCAGCCCGCTCTCGATGCTCTCCAGAATCCAATCGTTAAGTGCTTCCAGTTGAAACACATCGTCGGTTTTCTCTTTCAATGCCTGCTGAACGCGGCTCAACTGGGTGGAGAGATGCGAAGTCAAAAGGGCCACTCCGAAGAACGCTGAAAAATGGGTGACCAAGTTTATCAGCACACTGGTGGAATTCAGGCGAGGCGCGACGGGTTCCAGGTAAAAGGGAGGAATAAGATTATAGAACTGAAGATTCACCACGAGGCCATACAGAATGCAACTTACGCCCGCACATATGAAAGCCGCCCTCCGACCCAGCATCATGGCGCCGCTGATGATGGCCAACACATAGAGGAACTGAAATATGCTCGCGGCCCCGCCGGTCAGAAACACGAACGCCGTGACCACTCCCAAATCCACATAGACCTGAGTGCGCGCCAGGGTCAGCAGGCGCTTGGATGTCCGCAGCCAAAACAGGTACGCCGCCGACATCGCAAACAGCAGTCCGATGAGCAGATACAGATTGTCAAACGATTCTTCTGCGGTCTGTGTCCGGGTAGCCAGCAGCAGATTTGCCGCCAACAGCAGGGTAAGGAGCGCCAATCGGATGAGCATCAACCGGCTCAGCCGGATCTTGAGCGCCGATGAATTCGCGCGTTCCGGATCGCCGCTCCCGGATGATTCCTCCGGATTGCGGATCTCAGGGGTTTGCCGGCATGCGTCCTGATCGATGCAACGATTCACGACCTGGATCACCCACCCATCAACACACCAGCCATTTGGAATATGGGAAGGTACATGGAGATCACCATCCCGCCGATAATCCCCCCCAATACCACCATCATGGCAGGCTCCAACATGGACGTCAGCGATTCAACGGTGTGGTCCACTTCGTCGTCATAGAAATCGGCGATCTTTGCAAGCATGTTGTCCAATTCTCCGGTGGCTTCCCCCACCGAAATCATCTGGGTCACCATGGAAGGAAACACTCCGCTGTCCCTTAAAGGTTCCACAATGGTTTTCCCTTGACTGATCGCTGTGCGGGCCTTCACCACGGCCCCTTCGACCACCTTGTTGCCCGCCGTTCGAGCTACAATGTCCATGCTTTCCAGAATGGGAACACCACTGGCCACCATGGTACCCAACGTTCGGCAGAACTTGGCTATAGCCACCTTCCGCAGCAGCATCCCGAAAAGGGGGAGCCGCAGTGAAACACGGTCCAGAAACCGGCGCGCCAAGTCTGTCTTGTAGGCTTTTCTGAATACCAGAATCAATAGGACCAGCGCGGCCACAATATATGCGATACGGTCCCGGAAGAAATAACTGAGATCCACCACGATCTGGGTCGGAAGCGGCAACGCGACGCCCATTTCAGAAAACACTTCGGAAAACACGGGGATCACGAAAATCAGGATCACGGCCACCACCAACACCGCAATGGCCAGAACCACCGCAGGGTAAGTCATGGCGCCCTTGACCTTGGCTTTGAGCTTAGCCACCTTTTCGATATATGCCGCCAGCCGGTTAAAGACGGTGTCCAGGACGCCCCCCGTTTCCCCTGCCTCCACCAGACTCACATATAACTTGCTGAAAATATTCGGATAGGTTGAAAGGGATTCGGAAAGGGTTTTCCCCCCTTCCACGCTTTCCTTGACGTTCCGGATGATGTTGCCCAGGTTCTTCTTCTCCTGCTGTTCCGCCAGGATTTCCAGGCATTGAACCACCGGCAGACCCGCGTCGATCATGGTGGCGAATTGCCGGGTCATAACCACGATGTCTTTTTCCTTGATTCGGGGCTGAAACAGGGTGATGTTCTTGGCTCGAACCTTCTTGAGCTTGACCGAAAGGGGCACCAGATTCATTCGACGAAGCTGGAGACGAACCAAAGCCTCATTGTCGCCGGACAACACGCCTCTCCGAGTCTTTCCGTCCCGGGATCTCGCCTTCCAAGTATACTCGGGCATTAAACACCTCCATGGGGCTGGAGTGCGGGGTTGGATCCGAGCTGCAAAATCCTTCCGGGCCGGTCGCACATGCGCGCGGGCGTTCAATGGAAAAACGCGTTTATTTTAAATAGATAGGAAGCGCCTGTCAATAACGGCGGTTGAGAGGACCTCCTGGAATACCCTACTGTTTTTGTCCTAATTTTCTTGACATGAACCCGTTTAGGATTTAACTATTACGGAATTTGTCAAAATTCAGGAAATCAGATTAGGGGGTGATTCCAATGGACTGCCAAACCATCAAGCCGGGGGTAGCCTGCGCCTTCATGACCAAGCGAGGCTGCACGTTTAATGGCGGCGCTTGCCACAGCATCATCGATCGGTGTGAATCCTGCGCCCGTATTCTGGATCTGCCCACAGGTCGTTACTGCGCCACTTTCGCCGATCCGGCGGCCAAATGGCGCTACGGGGAATGCAATCTGGCAACTCATGTGGTCAAGGCCACAGTGAAAACGGACGCCAAGTTGAATCCCCTCAAAGCATCCAAGCGCAAAGGCCATTAATACGTCTCCCGAAGGCCGAAAACCGGCGTCAAATCCGGCGGCCTTTCGGGGGCGCAGATCCCTTCCACGCAGCACCGCACCTCCGTAGTCCATGGGCGTCAATCGCCGGCTGAAACGTACGGTCCCCCTCCACCTTCCCGCCGGAAAAAAGCTTCGATCCGCTCCACCACATAGGCTTGCATATCGGGACTCAGACCGGGATACACAGGCAAAGCCAGAACTTCGCGGGCCGCCTGTTCCGCCACGGGGAAGGCCCCTTCCCGAAATCCGAGGTGGCGGAAGCAGGGTTGCAGGTGAAAAGGCACGGGATAATAGATCTCCGTACCGACACCGGATTCCGCCAAGAAAGCTTTAAGGGCGTCTCTGCGCCCTTGGGCCACCCGGAGGACATACTGGTTGAAAATATGGCCCATCCCTTCCCCGTTCCGGGTATACATCCGCTCCGGAAGTCTCACCCATTCCTTTTCCACCATACCGCTTTGCATGAACAGACGATCGTATAGATCCGCATTGGCTCTGCGTGTGGCATGCCATTGGTCCAAGAAACGAAGTTTGACGGATAGGACCGCCGCCTGCACGGGATCCATCCGGAAATTCCCTCCAATGAACTCGTGATGGTATTTGAGTCGCGCCCCATGATTCCGGAACAGAAGCAGCTTTTCATAGGTGTCCGTGTCGTTGGTGACCACCATGCCCGAATCGCCGATCCCTCCCAGGTTCTTGCTGGGGAAAAAGCTGAAGGCGCCTGCCTGCCCCATGGCGCCCGCTCGGCGGATTCCCTCGGGACCCGGGTAGCAGGCGCCCAATGCCTGAGCCGCATCCTCCACCACCACCCACTTGCGGCGTCGAGCGGTCTCCAGTATAGGCCCCATATTCGAGCACTGGCCGAACAGGTGCACCGGGATGACCGCCTTGATGTCCTTCCGGTTGCCTATTGTGTACAGGGCTTCGGCATCCAGATTGAACGAGCGCGGTTCGATGTCCGCGAACAGCGGCGTCGCTCCCACCCGCGCAATAACACCGGCCGTTGCGAAAAAAGAGAAAGGCGTGGTGACCACCCGGTCTCCGGGACCGATGCCGTGAACCATCAGCGCAATGAGCAGCGCGTCCGTTCCCGATGAAACGCCCACGGCATGGGACACGCCGACGTATTCGGCGATTTGTCTCTCAAAAGCCTCCACCCGGGGCCCCAGAATATACCGGGTGGAGTCCAGGACCTCGGCCAAAACCTTCAGGATCTCTTCCCGCAAGGGCTGCAGCTGGGCACTCAAATCCAGCAGAGGAACCTTCATAAAAGCGCCTTTCACGGTCCGCCTTTTTCGGGATCCGACCGTTCTTGCCGGTAAACCGGCTCGCACACGGGCGTTCTCTCTCGAATAAGAAACGGCGTTTGTTTACGATCCCGTTTCCGCTGATTCCGCCTCGAGGACCCGTATCCGGTCCCCGGGACGGATACGCCCACCGGTGAGAATGCGTGCGAACACTCCTTCTTTAGGCATGACGCAATCTCCCGCCAGATAATACACGGCGCAACGGTTATGGCATTCTTTTCCGATTTGGGTGATCTTCACCCGGACCGCCTCACCCAGTTCCAAACACGTTCCCACAGGGAGGGATAAGAGATCGAGGCCCGAAGTAGTCACGTTTTCAGCAAAGCTCCCCGGCTCCACCTCCAGACCCATGCGCTTCATCTTATCGATGCTTTCCATGGCCAGAAGGCTCAACTGCCGATGCCATGGCCCTGAATGAGCATCTCCCAAAATGCCATGGTCCGCAACCACCTCCACGGTTTCAACCGGCTTCTTGATGGTTCCCTTCTTTTTGCTTGTGCATACCGCCGCGACATAGCCTTGCCGGAATACACGCCCGGTTGCCGTATTCTGCATATCGCCGTACCACCCTTCTTGTGCGACCCTGATGGTTCCGCTCGAACCCCTTCCTTTCGGGCCGATGCAGTGGAGTGAATCCCTCCATTGCGTTGGAGGTTTCGTTTTACAGGAACAGCGCCTTCGTTTTCCCACAAGAAGCCGGAAGCGGAGGCAAGCCGCTCCATTCAATTGGCTCGAACGCAGCGCCCGAACACGGTTCCGCGCGACGATCGAACCCCGAAACACCCGTTCCGGGAAGAGCCCCGGGCGCCTCCTGACGAGACGACGCTGTATGATAGTTCGAAACCCACGATCACTGCAACACTCCAGATTAGGCGCCACATCCCCCGCTGAAGATCCAAGCGCCTTCACACTGTCTCAACAGTGGAATCTAGCAGAATTTTCGAGTATACTTTCTTAGATTACGGTTGACAAGAAGCGGAAGTGACGGATAATCGCTCCAATTGTTTCCA
>CAZQXK010000037.1:0-32819 GCA_964597345.1 uncultured Thermodesulfobacteriota bacterium
CACCAAAAAACTACAACAAGAAACGCCCGAGTCGGTGGAGTTTTTCAACAGGCAGTTATGCTGCTGCCGCCACTTGAACGGCGATGGGCGACCCTTCAGGGATGGATCGCGCCACGGAGAAGTGTGCGAGGCAGGAATAGCCAACCAGCGCCTCAGACGCAATGCTTCCCCATCGTTGAGGAGACGCAGAATCGTCTCCTGGTTTCACCGGCGAGAAAGCGGTTACGACGGCATTTTGTCCGCTGCCACGTCTCCGGTCGCCCGAGAAACTATTTATCGCATGTATCCTCCTAACTCTCAAGCCTTCTGCATCCGGGCATTTGGTTGAATCGATTCCCTTCTATCACAACTTAATGTCTACGGAAAAGGATACCGTCGCTGTGATGGACAATTCCCTACCTAATAAGGGTCAATCCTCAGAGGTTGCTAAATCTGTAGCTATATTATTCATTTTGACTCTCGTTGCAAGGACTCTGTCGCTGCTCTACCGATATCTTTTAGCACTCACTGTTGAACCAATCACGTATGGTGAGATAGCGTTACATATGAGTTTATTTATTGCACTTTGTCCACTTGCCTCTCTTTCGCTGGACCCTATTTTATCGTGGCGTATAATAAACAGGCATGCGCTGATACGCTATGTTCCTGGGTTATTTATACTTAGTATATTGTCTGCATTAACGTCAGCTATAATATTTTCATTCAAAACATATTACATTATTGACGTATGTTGGTATCAAATGGTTATTTGTGGACTGGTCGTATATTTTGCCTATTTAATGGAGACATCGTCTAACTTCATTGGCGGCATATCAAGGGGGTTCCTTAATTTCACTTTTGCTGGAATTGTTCTAATATGCATACCGCTATTCAGAATACTGTCGTTTGTAGGTAGTAAATGTGTTTTAGAGCCGACAAGTGCCTGGTTCGCGTCCTACTTCATAGCTGGACCTGCTTCTATGTTGATTATTTATTACTTTATTGTCAAACGGTCATGGCAACCACTTGTATTGCGGGATTTCTATCCTAATCTTCACAGGATGAAAGCTGCCGTTAGGCTCGTCACCGCCCATTCGCTACCAATTGTATTAGCATCGGTCAGCCGGGGGGTCTTCATGTATATTTTGAGGGGTATGGCTCCCCCGGAATCACGTGGCGCGCTTGATCTAGCTATTGTTGCATATCAAGCTGCAGGTATTGCAATAACATCAGGAATGAGTGTACTGTTACCACAGATGTCTCGAGGACGTCAGTTTAACATTTCGAAGCTTCTGGGTTTTGCAGTAGCTTTGAGTACATCATGTTATTTATTAATAAAAGTAACCGAACACGAAGTGCAACATATATTGTCGTATGCTGGACTTGGATCTTATATTAAGTTGATTGGCATGCTAAATATTATGGTATTTGCTTTACCTTTTGACTTACTTGCTAATTTCAAAAGTGTTGAACTTCAATCCAGAGGGAAGCACGTGACTGCTGGTGTATTAATTACAGCGTTAGTAATACTATCCTATGTTGTGTTACGAATTATCTTAAATATGACAGAAGGAAATGGACTTGCATTTGGGTTCGTACTGTGCTCTGCCTTAACAGGCGTAGGTTTGTACGTAACCAACAGAATCGTGATAGATAAATAGATTATGTACTATTCTGGTGCTATCTAATTAAGGCTCTGTCTACCTTAAGTCGTCTGTATCTACTTATCAGATAGATTAAATATATTGGACAGGAAGTCCCCCCTCTTACCGCTACTACTCTGAGGGATGGCATATGACGTGGTATGCGTATGTTAAGTCTCTAATTACAAATAAATGGAATGAGTGTACCATAGACTTGTCTTCAATGTTTTACACTTGATAAGTGAGCAAAGCTCACTTATCAAGTGTCTGCATGGGCAGCAAACAAGCTATTTGGAGCGCTTTTCTCCTGGATCTTTGCATTGAGAGAAAGTCTCCCGATCTGTCACAGCAAGCATCGTGCCAAAGGTTTGTTTTCCGCTTGGCTGAAACTGGAAAAGTCTCTTCTGAATTTAAGGAAAGCGTTTGTGCCATCGAGGCATGCCTTGAAATGGTTTCAGGCTTATCTCCGTTGTATTCGTGCAGGGTACAGTCGCATCGTTTATGCTCGCCATCCGCTCGTTTGTGTGTCACCGCAAAAGGTGCCTTTCAGGAAACATACGAGCAGTTACGCTATTGTGAGTATGATGACAGTTTGGTGTTTCTGGATGAAAGTCCACAGCCCCATTCGGGCCGTGTGAAGCCAAGCATTGGATGTAACTCGACCAGGGTGATGGTTGCGGACACCGAAACCGTAAAGACCGCCTCAGATTCACAGCGTTGCAACCTACGCTGGCCCTTTTCCGCGCTTAGTATGCGCCCTCGAAACCTGCATGATCGAGGAATCCCGTTCATGTGGGAATGCTGAGAAAAAGAAACATTACAAAGCCTGGTGCTCATTCACGCCCCCGTTACTCATTTTCCTGAAAAGAGACCAATTATTAAATACATACCATTTCATCAGCCTCAGAAATAATCAGGAACGTGCAGAAGGGGGAAATTTGCATGGGCGTCGGAGGCAATCCCCACTCAGAAGCTCACCAGCGTCCGGAAGACAGTAAGGACGAAGTGACTCGCATCGAAACCCAAGCATGCCGGGATCTCCCACCTTGGTGGAATCTCCAGTTGACGTCTCAGGCGACTTCTATTTCCCTCTTCCACTTGAGAAACCCACCCTCCTCCTGATATAGGAAGCACACACCCCGCCGGGTGTTCGGATTGCGCTGCGTAATCCGGCTCGGCGGGAGACCGGACCGGAAAGGAGCAGCTTCGTGATCCAATTGGAAACCACCATGGGAGACATCGTCCTGGAACTGGACGAAGACCGCGCGCCCGAAACCAGCGCCAATTTCCTGGAATACGTGCGGGAGGGCCATTACGACGGCGTCATCTTTCACCGGGTGATCAACGGGTTTATGATCCAGGGGGGCGGCATGACTCCGGATATGAAGGAAAAGGCCACCCGGCCGCCCATCCGCAACGAAGCGGACAACGGCTTGAAAAACGAACCCTATACCGTGGCCATGGCCCGCACCCGGGAACCCCACAGCGCCACGTCCCAGTTCTTTATCAATGTGGAACGCAACGATTTCCTCAACCATACCGCCAAGAACGCCCAGGGCTGGGGCTATGCCGTGTTCGGAACCGTGGTGCGGGGCCGGGAGGTGGTGGACGCCATCAAAGCCGTGGCCACGGGCCGCAAAGGCTTCCACGACGACGCGCCCCTGGAGCCGGTGGTGATCACCAAGGCGGAAGTCCTGGAGGAATGATGGGGACCGGGGGAACGTCGTTCCCCCGGCGAGCCTGTGAACGGCTGCATCACCAGAGGTCTTCGTACCAGGGTTTCGGCGGAAACCGGCGCCAGGGAACGCTCGAGGTCCCCTGCGCCTGAGTTGTCGGGGAATGTACGACAGCAGTGTACGGTGCGCTTTCGCCTCGTTATCGGTAGTATCCGGTACCTACAATCCACCCGAAAGGTTCGAACAGAAGTACGTAAGATCTCTTGGGTTGAGGGGTGGTTTCTCCCTTTTTCGTGAACCAGTACTCGGCATAACCGCCTTCCCCGCCTTTCTCCAGAAATTCCTTGACGTAGCAGGTTCCCTTCAGGTCCTTGTCTTCCAAGCGATTCCGCCCCTCCACGTCTTTTCGCCCGTAGAGAACCACATTGACGCCTTCCGTCGTATCGGCCCAGAAATACCCGTCGGTTCCGTAGCTGAGTTCCCGGAGCAGCGCCGCGCCGAGTTCCTTTGCCTGATCCAGAGTCATTTCTCCCGGCTCGACTTTTGCATAAAGGGCCCGAAGCATGCTGACCGCGGTTTCCACCTGACTCCTGATCAACAGGTCCTGCGCCGAAACCGTCTCCTGATTCCCGGCCTGAGCCGGAAGGGGTGCGCACCATAGGGCCATGCTCAACCACCCCGTCAAGATTACAACCGCCATCCTTCTCATACCTTCTTTCTCCTCTCGTGATGCTGGTTTATTCTCCATGCCGGAAGCGACGGCCGCCCTGGCGGCGCCGCCGCTTCCGGCGCTTCGTCTGGAAACCCGCTTGCGCGGCTGCTTACGCGGTGCAGGGACCGGTTGCGGCAATGGCGGAAAAGAGTTTTCTATCACACACCCGGAAACCGGCCCGGGTCGTTTTCCCCGAATCGGTCGGTGACGGTGTCTTCACCATTCGGTCGCGTTGAGAGTGGAATTTCCCCGGATCGTCTTCTGAGAAATCACCAGGCTCAGGATCCAAGAAGAGGCGTCCCGCGCGGCATTTTCCCGTTCATTTGAATCCACTATCGGTCCCGGCTATCCCGAACATTAGCTTTTTCACCGACCCGGCCGGGTGCATTCCGCGAAAGCCTTTTCTCGGCTTCCTCATCGTTTCCGGTGCGGAGAACGACCGGTTTCCAGACGTATATGGATGGGATGGGAAGGCGCGGTGGAGAATCGGTCGATGATGGTTCCTTGGGATCCGTCACGACCCTCTGGTGGACCGAATGCGTGGCCTTGAGCCGCTGGAGACCGCTTCCGGCGCAAAAAGAAAAAAGGGGCGGCCTCCCGGCGTGACCCCTCTCGCATGTGCTGGCTGGGGGACGTGGATTCGAACCACGGTAGACAGATCCAGAGTCTGCCGTCCTGCCGCTAGACGATCCCCCAGTGAGATGATGGGGGGATATTACCTCACGAAGCGCTGCAATTCAAGAATTTCCCCATGCCGCGTGAAAAAAAGCGCATGTCCGCCGGCGCCCGCCATGGCCGTTCCCTGTGGAGATCTTACCGACGCCTCCTCCCGGTTCACCGGATCCGGGTGTACAGGGCATGAACCGGAATCCCGCCATGGTCGAGACGAAGAATCTTTTCGGCGTGCAATCCCAGCGCCTGGGCCGCTTCATTTCCCGGGGCCAGCACCAACGCCTTCCATCCCCGGTATTCCCGGCGAAGCTTGCGCCCGATGCGGTCGAACAAACGCTCCTGGGAGAGAGTCGCCCCTAGTCGCTTTCCATAGGGCGGGTTGAGGACCACCATTCCGTGGCGGAAGGGTGGGGGCGCCTGGAAGAAATCCATCCGTTCGAAGGCGCACCATCCCTCGAGTCCGGCGTTACGCGCATTGGTCTCCGCGGCCTTCAGGGCCTTCGGATCCACGTCCCGGCCCAAAATCCTCCCGCCGCCCGAAATCCGGATGCGAAAGCAGGCCTGTTTCACAAGATACGCCCAGGCGGCCTTCCGAAAACCGGGCCAGAACATGAAAGCGAACTCCCTTCCCGCCCCCGGGGGCTTGCCTGCATCCATGAGCGCCGCTTCCAATGGAAATACTCCCGAACCGCACATGGGGTCCAGCAGGGGCTCTTCGGGCCGGCGTCCGGCCGCCAGCAGGAGGCCCGCCGCCATGGTTTCCCGCAGGGGAGCACGGTGCACCTCGGTCCTGTATCCCCTGAAATGAAGAGAGGGTCCGGTCATGTCCATGCTGAGCGCGCACCGGTTCTCTTCCATTCGGACATATATGCGTTGGACGAAGGTGAATGCGCCCTGCGTCTCCGGACGGTCTCCGCCGTCACCGGCATCCGCTCGGCCGGGTTCGCCGCCCTGATCCATCCAACGTCTCCGAATGGCGGCTCGAACCGTTTCCTCGAGCTTGCCCGTATGGCCCGCTCGAGATCGGTTTGTGAAAACACGAAATTCCAGTTCGCAGCGTGGATGCAGAAGGGTTTCCCAAAGGATCCTCCGTGTGCGCTGGAACAGTTCTTCGTAGGCCCCGGCCCGGAATTCCGCCACGCGCAGGAGCACCCGACCGGCGCACCTCACGTGAAGATGTACGGCATAGGCCGTGGAGAGAGAATCCGTGAATTCGATTCCTCCACGCAAGCGAGCGGAAACCTGCACGCCCAGTTGCCGGAGTTCGTCGACGCACACGGACTCGAGTCCCGGAGCGCACATCACCAGAAAGGGGTGTCGCCGGCTCCAGATGCGCTTTTTGATGCGGCGCGCCAGGGAAGCTTTTCCCTGGGGTTCGGGAGGATCTTCCGTGTTACGGCCGGTTGGATGAGATGGAACGGCGGGGATCGCAAAACCATCGGGCGGCAAGCCCCCATCGAAGGAAGAACCGCGGGAAGCGTTCAATCTTCCACCTCTCCGTGTCTCGCCGAGCCCCTCCGCCGGGGGGAAGTCAGAAATTGAAGCAGATCGGCCCGGGTATTGATGTTGAAAAACGAGCGTAACGACGGATCCGCCGTCTCCAGTTCGCGGCGCTCCACATATCGTACCCGAACCTTGGGGAAGAATCGGAAAATCTGGCGTTCCCCCCGGTTCAGCAATTCCTGAATGGGCTCCAGGCAGGCCTTCGAATACACGGCATGAAGCGGCTCCAGCCATCCGTCCACGCGAGGCGCCACCACATCATACTGCAGGCGCTGTTCCACCAGAAGGCGAACCAAATTGGCATTCAGGTCCGGCATATCACAGGCGCACACAAAGGCATACGGTGTTTCCATGGTCTTCAAACCCGTATACATTCCACCCAGGGGGCCCATTCCTTTCTCGAGGTCTTCCACCACGGGCGCCTGGAAATCCCGGAAGGCCGCCGCGTCGTTGGTCACCAGGAGAAGTTTCCGGAACAAGTCCCGCAGGACTTCCAGAACCCTTTGGATCAAGGGCGCGCCGAATACGTCGACCATGGCTTTGTTTTCACCGAAACGACGGCTCGATCCACCGGCGAGGACCACGGCGGTCACATCCTCGTAGTCTTGCCCGGCTGTAGGCATTTCGGACATACGACCTCATTCAATCAACCCCGGAAACGGGGAAGACGTCTTGGCAGTGATGGGATGGCCTCCTTCATGGGTTTGTGGCTACTCCATGATACCCCTTCGAGAGGGGCTGGGCCATCCCATCACTGCTAGGGGTTGCCTTGGAGGGACATAACGAAAACAGCCGCGGATGTAAAGCGGCTCCTGTGACACGCGGCGTTGGCGGATGGACGTTTTTTTCAAACAAATCTGGATGCCGATCCGCGAGTTTTTTGGACCCGAGACGGCATCCGAATGGGAACGCGACAGTCGGAAGGGTCGGGAGGGTCCGGTATTCCGGGAATTCCGAGAAAAATGTTGCACAGGCTCCATCCCGCTTGCAGCCCAGGGTGCGGAAGGAGTATGATCGCCGTGCTTTTCTTCCCGAGATGTCCGCCATGAACAACAGGCTGTTGAATAACGCGATCCGCCGGCGCGCCTGGGGCGTGACGCCGCATCCTTCGTCATTGCGGCGTACCGGCTGTACGCCTTATTTCCCAGGATTTGCCCACGCCGACGGCGTGGCTTGCATCTCATCGTTTTTTTGCGGGCCTGCTCGAAAGGGCGTTTATCAACGGGCTCATGACCAGGGTCCGCGGGCAGGGTCTTCGACCGGGCTCGAGCGGGTTTACGGATCCCCCATGGGTGAAACCCGCCGGGGACACGCCGCCAAGACATCCGGTTCCACCCGCGCGGGCGCATTCGTGAACGCACGAAAATCCGGCGCCACGCCGCCGGCGTAGAGGGGGATCGCGTTCTTTGGAGACCTGCCGGACTTTCACTTCCGGACGTTGGAGCGGCCTATGAAACCATGGATCCGCGTATATCTGAACCGCCGCGTGTCCGTTCTCCTGGGTTTGGGGTTTTCTTCAGGATTGCCGCTCGCCCTCACCGGTTCCACGCTTCAAGCCTGGATGGTGACGGAACATGTGGACCTTTCCCTTATTGGTATTTTCTCCCTGGTCGGTCTTCCCTACACGCTGAAGATGCTCTGGGCCCCCCTTCTGGACCGGTTCTCGCCTCCCTGGCTGGACAGGCGGAGAGGCTGGATCCTGCCGGCCCAATTACTCACGGCGGCTTCCATTTTCGCGCTGGGTTGGTCTTCGCCCGCAGTCAACCCATGGACCGTCGCCGCGCTGGCGCTCACCGTGGCCTTCTTGAGCGCCAGCCAGGACATCGTGGTGGACGCTTACCGCGCCGATGTCCTGACGGAGCCGGAACGGGGAGCCGGAGCCGCCACCAGCGTCGTAGGATATCGGCTGGCCATGTTGACGTCCGGAGCCCTGGCCTTTGTATTATCCGACCATCTGTCCTGGCGGAACGTGTACGGGCTCATGGCTCTTTTCATGGCCGCCTGCGCCGTGTTCACCTATATGGCGCCGAGGACTCCCGAACACGAAAAACCTCCTCGAACCCTCCGGGAAGCCGTCTGGAGTCCTTTGGCTTCGTATTTCCAACGTCCCGGGGCCGTCGAAATGCTGCTGTTCATCGTGGTGTTCAAACTGGGAGACATCCTTGCCGCGACGATGACCACTCCCTTTCTTCTGGATCTGGGCTTTTCCCGAACGGAAGTGGGAACGGCCAACAAGGCCTTCGGCCTTGCCGGAACCATTTTGGGGACGTTGGCCGGAGGAGGGATCGTGGCGCGAATCGGGATCCACCGTTCCTTATGGGTGTTCGCCGTTCTCCAGGCCGTTTCCAATCTCTCCTTCACGGGACTGGCGCTGCTGGGACCTCATTTCGGGGCGATGGTATGCGCCGTGGCCATAGAAAACATCTCGGGAGGCATGGGCACGGCGGCTTTTGTGGCGTTTCTCATAGGACTGTGCGACCGGAGGTTCACCGCCACCCAGTACGCGCTCCTGACGAGCCTCATGGCGGTGACCCGGGTTCTGGCCGGTGTCCCCACCGGATTCATGGCGGAAGCTTTCGGTTGGCCCATGTTTTACACGGTGAGCGTTCTCGGAGCCGCGCCGGGCATCGTGCTGCTCGCCCGGTTTGCACCCTGGAATCCAGCTCCGACACATCCCGACAGCGCCTGATAGCAGCCCGTGGATGAACACTATTGCGGGCAGGCCGGTGAATCATACCGCGCCCAAGGCAAATTCTTCAAACGAGGCCGGGGATGCCAGCAACGGAGCCAGTTCGCGCTCCAGAGCGTTCCTGCTCTCATTGTCCGTCCAGTCCAGCCAATTCCCCAAGTTATTCCAGGTACTGACGACCACCACGTGGTTGGGGTTCCTTTGTGATACCAACGTTTCCCCGGAAATATACCCCCGCTGCATCATGGCTTGGCTCCTGAGCCTCCGAATGAGTTCGATGGCCTCTTCTCGGTGTTCTTCTTTTACCACCCGATCGATGATCACTTTGACAGCCACGCTCTTCTCCTTTCTTTCAACCGCCTGCCCGCAATACGGATTATCCAGGAGCTGCTGGATATGCCCTGTCGAATTTATTATATCCCAGTCCCGAGAACAGAGCCAGAAAAAGACGGCCTGCTAAAGGCGCTCCTTTGCATCGATAAAGCCTTCACGGCCAAACGCATGTCCACATCACGATGTTCGCCCTGTGGTCCTGAGAAGCCGGGCGCAAGGGTCATGGATTTTGCGCCGCGCACTCCGCATCCTGGATCCACCATTTCATCAATACGGTCTGTATGGCGGAAAGAGCCACAAAATAGGCCATCCACAGTGGAAAGCCTCCGATAAAGGCAACCGTGGACCGCCATTGCCACCAGTCTACGGAAAGCAGGAATACCAGACCGAAGCCCAGAGAGAAGCCCAACGTCCTGCGACTGGGCAAGGAAAGATGAAATCCGTCCCGGGAACACACCTTGAATACGACGATGTACACCAGGAAGGTGACCGCCAGGATGGGCGCCGCGGGCAGGAACCGATCCGTGGGCAGATAGCCCATATAGGACAACAGCACCATGGCCTCTCCCACAAGAATGGAAGAAACGGCGGCCTTGGTCTGGGGCTTTTTGGAATAGAGTCCGAACAGAACCGTGGGAAACAGAACGGCCAGTCCCGTGAACGTCTGCGTTGCGATCTGAATGATGGAAGCCGGAGGATTCATGGCGAGCAGCAGGCCGGCGGCCGCAAGACCCACCACGAAGATTCTGCCCGGAATGGCGCTGTCCGTCTGTGTGCGCACCAGGAGCGGATACACGTCCCGGGAGAAAATGGAACTCAAGGTGAGCAACTGGGAGTCCATAGTGGACATAAGGGCCGCAAGACCGGCCGACATGATCAACGTGCCCAGGAAGTCTCCTCCGATGTGCGTCAGCATCAGAGGCAGAATTCGGTCGGCCTCTTTTCCGGAAAGACCAGGAAAGGAGATATGGCCGAAAACACCCAGGGTGACGGGCAGGAAAAAGACCACCGTACATACAGCGGGATAGAACAGCATGGTTTTTCTGAGAGCATGCAGGTTATTGGCGCTGAAGAAACGCTGGAACAGCTGCGGAAACATGGGATCACAAAAGAACCAGAGCATCAGAAAGCTGAACCACAGCTCCGGTCCGAAACGTCCTTCTCCCCCGGGTCTGGCCATGAGTTCCGGGTTGATTCCGCGAACCGCTTCGTTGGCCGCCTCCAGGCCTCCGTAGTGAGAGGCCACGAGGAACAGAGCCGTGATCATGAGCAGGACCATGAGCAGTCCCTGAAACACGTCCGTCCACGCCACGGCTTTCAATCCGCCCCGGAACGTATACATCACGATGGCGGCGGTAATGAATGTCGCGCCCATGGAGTGGGGGATTCCAAAGAGTTCCTGGAGCACGTATCCACCGGCCATGGGTTGCAGCGCCAGGTAGGGCACGGTAAAGACGATCATGACGGCCGCGAAAAGCACGGAAAGGGTTCGATTCCGATACACCAACGCCACCAGTTCCGCGGGGCTCACCAGGTTCCAGGTCTTGCCCAGCTCCCAGGTCTTTTTCCCGATAAGCCAAAAGGTAAGCGCCATAAAACCGGTGCCGAAACCCACGATGGGGAAAAAAGCGTATCCATCCCGATAGCCCGCCCCGGAGGCTCCAAAAACCGTAAAGGCGGAAAAATTGGTGGCGGCCATGGTTCCCAGCAGCACAAAACCGCCCAATCCCCGCCCCGCAAGAAAGTACTCGTCCGGAGTCGATTTCCATCGGCTGCGGGCCAATAGACCAATGGCCAGCACCACCGCAAAATAGGACGCAATAACGGCGAAACGTACTTCCATGTGGAACCCCTCCGAATACACCTATCCGGCCGTTGAAAAACACGATCCGCGGTGACGCCTCCGGCGTGACCGCATCTCATCGCTTTGCACCGGCCTGCCCTCAATACCGTTTATCAACGGGCTGTTCTGGAGCGACACACCAAAAAAAGACGGCCAAACCCGCAAGTCGGGATGGCCGTCTGCCTGACATAACTTGCAACCACAACAAATTTTACCTAAAATATCAGACGGATTCGGTGGACACAAGAACAAAACGGTTTGCTCCGCTCTCATTGCGGCGCCGCGTCTTCCGGCGGCCGCCGGAACCCGTGGAGACAGGCGGACCGAGAGGAACCATGATCTGGAAAATCACCACGTTCAACACCAATTCCATACGTGTCCGGATGCCTATTGTTCTGAATTGGCTGAAGATTCATCAACCCGATGTACTCTGCCTTCAGGAAACCAAGGTCCAGGACGATCTTTTTCCCGCAGCCGCGTTTGAATCCGCAGGATACTACGTAGTGCATCATGGCCAGAAGGGGTACAACGGCGTAGCCGTTGCTTCGAAACGCCCACCCCAGGAATTCCGAAGGGATTTCGGAGACGGGCTGCCGATAAACGAGGCCAGAGTGTTGACCGTGCGTGTCGACGACATTCATATCCTCAACACCTACATACCTCAGGGACGGAGTCCCGACACGGTGTTCTTCGACGAAAAGCTCCGTTTTCTCCAACGCGTTCTTCGCTATTTTGAACGTTCCTTTCAACCTGGGGAGCGGTTATTGTGGGTGGGGGACTTCAATGTGGCTCCCGAACGATTGGACGTGTACGACCCAGACTTGCTGGAAGGGCAGATCGGCTTTCATCCCAGGGAACGCGCCGCCCTGGAGGATATTCGGAAGTGGGGTTTTGCGGACGTCTTCCGCATGCACCATCCGGACCCCGGCCATTACACGTTCTGGGATTATCGGCTGCCCAAGTCCCTGCAACGGAACTTAGGCTGGAGAATCGATCACATCTGGGCCACGCCGGCCTTGGCGAAACGTTGCCTGAACGTTTGGATCGACCGTGAGGCCCGGGCGCTTCCGAAACCGTCGGACCACACGTTTCTTACTGCGGATTTCGATGTGAACCGGACAGGGGATGCTTGAGGACGGGGGCGGAACCGGGTTGGGCGGCGGCGTTGGGTTCCGAAAAAAGAACCTCACCAGCAAAAGGGCCAACTGGTGAGGTGTTTGGGCGATACAACCGGCCATGGAATGCCCTTTGGCGACAAGAGAAAGCACAAAGCGTGCCGTGCCGTGTTCACTGGAGGGAACCTGACATCCGGCTGTTTTTCCGGACCTCGCCGGTGTGCGCGTATCCTGGAGAACGATTGTGTGCCGAAGGAAGAAAAACGGTAACCCGAGTTTCGCATCCGCGTGAAGAACTCCCGGCGTTGGATGCTTACGTAACAGCCCGTCGAAAAACAGCATTTACGACAGGCTGTTCAAAAACGATGAGATGCAAGGCGCGTGAATCGTGAGGAATGAGGCGTACAACCCGTACGTCGCAATGACGAAGGATGAAACGCAACACAGCAGATCGCGTTTGTCAACAGCCTGGTACCAGCCCGTTGACAAACCGTATTGCCGGCAGGCTGAGGTATTATTATGCTCATGATCATGCCCCGCATCAAGTGGATGCCATGGCTCCTGGTTTTAGGCCTGCTCGGCTGCACACCGAAACCTACGGAACAGGCCGCAAGTTTCCGCCACAAGGTGCTGGAGGACCTGTCCGAGCTCAGGAGAGACATGGCCGCCATGCTCCCGGAGGTCCAGTCCGAGGAGTTATCCCCTTTACTGGAGGGGTTCTTCACGGAAGTACCGGATAGAAGCCATTTGTATGCGGGCCTGGTGGTGTTTAATCCGAAAGGACGGGTCCTGTGCGCCTACAGTCCGCATGAGGAAGCCGCCCGCCGAATCAAGGGACATGATTTCTCCAACTATGATGCGGTGAAGAAGACCCTGAACAAACACGTTCCCAGCACCATGATCACGTATTACTTGATGCACGGTCAGTCCAGGACCCTGGCGGTGGTCAATCTCCCGCTGAGCCGTTCAGGAGCTTTCGTGGGAATTGTTTCCGCCTTCTTCTGGGAGAGGATTCTCGAGAGGGATGCCGAAGTCACGCTGGAACAATTTCAGGAATTGGATTTCAGAAGCACACCGTCCCGCTCATGACTCTTCCGTTTCACGAATCACGGTGACGGTGCGGCCCACGTTCTTGGACAGGGTATCCTTGCAGAATGCGCGAAGACGTGGGCGGCCATCTGATCCGAAGCCGTTCTACCGGGGGTATGGAGAGGGGACGGCGCTCCGCCTGCCAGGCCGTTGAAAAACGCGATCTGCTTCGTTGGGCTTCATCCTTCGTCATTGCGGCGTACTGGATGTACGCCTCATTTCTCAGGATTCGCCCGCCTTGCATCTCATCCTTTTTGACCGGCCTGCCCGCAATGCTGTTTATCAACGGGCTGCTACGGATTTTCAGGGTGCATGCGAGCGTGGATTTCTCCGTACACGTCACGGATCAATCGGCCGGAGAACGTTTGCATGGCCCCGCTCATGGCTTTCACCACCGCCTTGGGACCCTCGCCCTCGACCCGTTCCTTGACGTGGTAGGATCGCTGGAACACGAGGCGCCGGGTTGCGTCCACCGCGCCCAGGTCCAGCAACGTGATCGTCGCACTCAGCACACCCCAGCGTCCTTCCGGGTCATTCCATTCGATGAACTCCTCCAGTTCTCCTTCGACGCGGAAGTCCGCTCTCAAGCTGCTTTCGGGACGAACCACTCCATCGAACAGCTCCGCCGACCGAAGATCCCGAATCAAGAAGTCACTCAACAGGTCTCCCGGATGCACGCGCCACAATTGGTAGACATAGTGATCCCACCGATAAGCGCCCTCCCGAACCACGATGGGAAATCGGTCATACAAGGCGGCGACCTGGAAACGCTCCACCTCCAGCCGGGCCTTCAGAATCTCCCGTGGCTCTTCCATCCGGGGTGGATCGTATTCCGGCAGGTAATATCGGGTTTCGGGGGCCTGAAACTTCCCCGTGCACGAACTCATTAGAATTCCGGACAATAGGAAGACGACGAACCGAAGATGTTTCACGAGAGTCATTCCTTCCATGTTCGTTCGGGCTTGGGACCGCCGAAAAGCAGACCCGAAGGCTGGTCCTTGAGCGTTCGGGAAAGGTCGTTCAGATTTCTGAACGTCGTTTCCATCTCGCGGGTGATTCGGTCCAAACGCCTTTGAAAAAGCGCCGACCTGTGATCCAGGGAATCCACCAGACGATCCAGATTGTCCATCGTCCCGTGGAAGCGGGTATCCAGGTCCAGCGACGCGAGGCTTTCACGGGCTTCCTGCGAGAGCTCCCGAAGGTCCCTGAGCAAACCGTCCGTAGTCACCAGAGCGCTCCGCACATGCGGATCCCCGGCAAGGGATTTCAGATCGGCGGTGAGAACCGCCAAATTTTCCGTGATGGACTCCAGTTGTCCAATGATGCGTTCCCATCCGGGATTGGACACCAGGATCCGGATGGAGTTGGTGGTGGCCTTGATGCTGTCCACAACCCCCTCCATGTCCAAGGCGTCCAAGCGCTCCACCGCCCGGTCGATATACATGAAAAGCTGTCCCAGGGTCGAGGGCTGGGATGGAATGGGCGGGGCGGGCGTGGGAAAAGGAAGGTCCAGTACGCGTTCCATTTCCAGGGCCGAAGGTTCGATCCGGTCCAGTTCAATGAACCGAATCCCCGTGATTCCCGCTTCCTTGAGTTGGGCGCGGACATCGGGAGTGATGGGGACCTTGGAATCCACGTGCATAAGTACTTCCACAAGCCTTCCGTCGGGGGCTACGTTGATGCTCTGCACCCGTCCCACGGAAACTCCCCGGTATTTCACGTCCGAATCCGCGGTCAACCCGCTTACGGACTCGTCGAAATAGGTCACATACTGATTGGAGACATACAGAAACCGTGTTACACCGAGCCATATCACCACCCCGAGTCCTAGAAGAATTCCGACGAGGAGGAACAGCCCTACCCGGAATGTAGTCGCGTTGCTCAACATATCGAATCCATCGCACTTTCCATCGATGACCCGTCCTGTCCGCGAAGACGGACGCGTACGAAGACGGCGAAGCGATCAGGGTTTTCGATGAAAAAACCTGCGGACCACTTCATGTTCGCTGGTATCCCGAAGGGTTCTGGGGTCTCCTTCCGCCAGGATTCCCCGAGTATTCTTGTCTAATAGGATAGCCCGGTCCACTACGGCAAAAATACTGTCCAGATCGTGCGTTACAATAACCATCGTCGTATTCAAACTGCGATTGATCGTGAGAATGAGGTGATCCAGTTCGGCTGCCGTGACGGGATCCAAGCCGGCGGAGGGCTCATCGAAAAACAGGATCTCCGGATCCAACGCCATGGCCCGCGCCAGAGCCGCTCTCTTCCTCATGCCGCCGCTCAATTCTTCCGGGAAATAATGCTCGAACCCGCTCAGATCGACCATTTGCAGTTTCAGCAGCACCATGGTGTCCGTGATGGGGCCGGGGAGTCGCGTATGTTCCTGGATGGGCAGCGCCACATTCTCGGCGACGCACATGGAGCTGATCAGCGCACCGGACTGAAACAACACTCCGATCTTGGATCGCAACCGTTCCAGCGCGCTGCCGTGATTTCCGGTAAGTTCGACTCCTTCGACGACAATACTTCCTGAATACGGCCGGAGCAAGCCGAACAGATGTTTCAGGAGAGTGCTCTTGCCGCAACCGCTTCCTCCCAAGATACCGAATATCTCCCCCCGGCGCACATCGAAGTTCACATTGCGCAAAATCGCCGTCTCCCCGTAACGAAGCTCCAGGTCTCTCACTTGTATCACGGGTTCTACTTCCACTACATGCTCCAGGACTGCAAGACGATACGATACAGGGCGTTGGCCAGGACCACCAGGAATATGCCGCTCACTACGGCGGATGTGGTCTGCCTGCCTACGCCTTCGGCTCCACCTTCGGTTTGAAACCCTCTCATGCATCCGATTACCGTGATCAGGAAAGCGAAAATCACGCTTTTGGCGCTTCCATGCACCAGATGAGAGATCTCGAGAATCGAAACGGTTTCCCTCATGTATCCTCCAAAACTCACATTGAGCATGGTCACTCCGACGATCATACCTCCGACGATGCCGACGAGGTCCGCGAATAGAGTCAGAAAGGGCATTACCACGGCGGTAGCGATCAACTTGGGAATGACGACAAAGGCGAGGGGAGCCATTCCCATGGTCGTTAGGGCATCCAATTCTTCAGATACCTTCATGGTCCCGATCTCGGAGGCGAAGGCCGAACCGGAACGCCCGGCCACGAGAATGGCCGTCAACAAAGGACCCATCTCCTCCACCATGACCAATGCGATCAGTTGGGCCAGGAGCACGCCCACACCGTATTGGCGAAGCGACATGGAGCCCTGGAATCCCATGACCAGGCCCACCAGGAACGCAATCAAGGCCACGATAGGCAAGGCGTCCACACCTACCCGTTCCATGTGGTTTATGGTATCCTTCCACCGGATCCTGAACGGGTGTCGAAGTGAATGAAGCATGACCAGCGCCAGTTCTCCCACAAACGAAACCTGGAAACTCAGGTCCCGATACAGGCGGATTCCGGCGGCGCCCAATCGCTCCACAAGACTGACCCGTCGGGACCGGGTGGGAAGCGCCGCTTCAATCAGGGCTTCCCTGTCCACCAGGTCCAGGAGGGCGGCCGTTCTCGGGGGAGCATGCTCGAGAATCAGGTCGGCTCCCGCGTTTCTTACTCGGTTCTCGATGGCCAGGAGCACGGCCAGGGCCGCGCCGTCCAGATACTCCACGCCGGACAACTCGGCTCGCACCGGCACGCCGGGATGCCGCTCAATCCATGGTACACATTCCTCCCATAGAATTCGGGCGTTTCGCGCCTCCAGACGTCCTTCGAAGCGGAAGAGCAGCCGGCCTTCCGTGAGTGCGGCAGTCAGCTTGAAATCCTTCATGGCAGGGGAGGGGTTCACCCTGGAACTCCTTCACGCTCGTGGGCGTAGAAGCCGTCAGGAGCCTTCCAGGCAGGACGAACCGCCTGCGATACGGGCGCCAATTGATACCCCATACTCTTCAATTTGGGCACCACATCGAGCAGAACCCGCCGGGTATTCGCTTTGGTGATATGGGCGATCCCGATGGGAATCGTTCGGGTGGACGCCTTTTCCAGAAGCAGCTGGAAATTTCGGCGCACCTCTTCTTCCGTTCCCTCGTTGTCGAGAAAAGGAACAATCCGGGCGCCTGATGGAATCCCCATGGCCCGGGCCGTATCCAGACCCACCGGAGAATGGCCCGTCCAGCTGTCCACAAACAGCATGCGATTCTCTTTCAGAAATCGCATGACCACTCTCATGGTGGGTTCGTGTACCGTCGCTACGGATCCTTGATGATTGTTGATTCCCACGGCCGAAGGCAGGGAACGATGCCACTTTTCAAGAAGTCCCCATATTCGTTCGGGTGGATCCCCCTTTCGGATGAATTCCTCCTCCGTTGCATAGGAGGATCCTTCGAAAGGGGCATGGATCAAAATCTCGTGGTTCCAGCGCCGCGCGATCTCCATGGTTTGCACGGAGTATCTCAGGTTGGGAAGAATCGCTACGTTGATCCCAGGGTCCGTCTTAAGGACCCGGAGAACTTCCGGACCCAGGTTGTATCCAAAATCGTCCAGAATCAGGCAGATTCGCCGCAGAGGCGCCGCGGGTATTTCCGGCTCCGGCGGCGCGGCGGGCGGAACTTCCACAGGGGGAATGATTTTTCGCCTAATGCTGCTTAATTCGATTTCCTTTTCGGATTGGCGTGCTTGCGGCGCAGGCGTTGAAACCTTTACCGGCAAGCCTTCCCCGACCTTTGTCGCCGCGCCGGCCGAGGGAGCACGGTTGCCCGACTGGAACAATTCCTCCAGAAAGGGCCGGGACCACAATCCGGCGACAAAACACAGCAACAGGATCAGTCCCAGTCCTACTATCAGCCATGGACCGCTAAACATAAGGGGAAAGCGGGTCTTTTTTCTCCTCGAAGAGGACGTACGGGATCGCGACATACCCGTCTTTCGAATACGTTTCTTGGCGCCGGCAGGCGGCATCCTACGTTTCCTTATTCTCGAGAGAGGGAGCGGGCATCGATACAGCTAAATCCTGGTTGCGGCTTCCACCGGCGACGGGTTATCCTAACATGGTCATGGAATGAATAACAACCTGCGTCGTATGCTTTTGGAAACGTCCCCTTTGATGGATGATATCCACGCAGTATACGAAAGACGAACCATCCTGGAGCCCTCACGATTTGTCGATTGAACGATGGATACGAAAAGCATCCGTAAGATCCTGAGGACTTCGTGGAAACCGGGGTTGCGAACAGATCGGGGGACGTCGGGGAGACCCAATGGCGTCGATCTCGAAGAACGAACCAGACGAACGTCGGCGAGAAAGGACGCGTCTTCATGCCGAAGCCGCAATCGGCGTTCCGGTCGAGACCCCCTGCAACGTTTCCTGCAGCCCCTCAAAAGCGCAGCCCCCATTTCGATACCACTGGGAGGACCGACATGGTTCGATGGGGACTGCCGATATATTCGATCCACCTCCATTTCCTTCGCCATGGAGTAGCGGAAACATGGGTAAGCGACTATCCGGAAAGCGGGTCTTTCACTGCCATGTGTGCAAAAGCCCACAGCCCTTCTGTTGGACATGTCGTTGCGGCTTCCAGATCTGCCCCGAATGCATGGAGAAAAACAAGTGGGGAATCAGCAATGACGTCACGTGGCTGTGCCCGGATTGCGGCAGGATGAGGGGATTCTGACCATTGAAAAATCGGGGCCGGAGGATGTGGTTTTTCCCAAAAGAAGGCCGCGCAGCCCCCTTTTGGGATCGTTTCGGCGGGAACGCAAACACGCGGGCGCCATCAACGGGAGGCGCCCAGGTTGAAATTCGGGATTGGCGGAATGCTTTTCGCCTCCGATCTGACGGTTCGCCAAGGCTGCCGTCCATTCCACCGGCACGGCATGACTTCCGGCATGGACCTCACCTGCGCACCTGCAAGAAAGCCCATGCCTCCCTGGCGCCCAGCAGCGCCGTTCCCTTCCTCGACGGGCGACACCCGCCTCTACTGGAAGTATTCGGGAACCTTGTCCGAGAGTTGAATGGAATTGGTCGCCTCGAATAATCGAATGGCCTCCTCAAAGGTGTGCACCGTAATCCGCTGTTTATATCTTTCGTCCAAGCCGTTGAATTGGTCGGCAAAGACCTTATTGGCCTTCTTGATGTTTCCCCCGATGTTGCCCGTCTCCTTGGACCACTGGACGATTTGTTCCCAGAGTTCATCCGGAATCCCGCGATACGAGCGCTTGACATAGGTCTTGTCGGGCAGGGTAACGGCGTTGCCTTGAAAATCCATGGCCGTACCGAATGCGATGTTCTGCCAGAACGTCCCCACATTCCCTTTCCGGATGCCGTATCGGATGAATTCCCGAATCTTGTCCAGGGAGGTTCCCGTGATGCCGTGCTGCGCGATGTCCACGTCCCACTCCTGAATCGCTTCATAGATCCGGCGAGTCAGGTCCAACTGAATCCCTTCTTTCGCGTCTCCAAAATAGGTTCCGTGGATGGAGCCGTTGTTGATGGCCAAGAGGTGGGGATGAATCCCCGCCCGGTGCAGTTCCCCTATAAACCACCGAGCCTCTTCGGGGTTGGTGAAGCCCTCCGAGGTGCCCATTTTGGCGCCGATCTCGCCCAGTTCCACTTCGAGACAGAGATTGTGATCCTGAATGATCTTTCCTAACTGGATGGTCGCCTTCAGGTTGTCTTCGTTAGGCATGTGCGAGGCGTCCACGGCGAAGGAACTGAATCCCGCTTCCAACTGCTCATGAATCAGATCGGACACTTTGGATACCTCGTCCAAACTTTTGACTCCCAAATGGTCAGCGTGGATGGCGAAAGGAACTTGCTTGTTTCCTAAACGCTCGTTCACCTCCATAATGGCAGTCACAAAAGTCTTCGGGGTGAAGTCCGTATACCCCAGTTCGGACTTGGCGATTTCGTACATCAGCGGCGCTCCCGTCGCCATGGAAGCGCGGGCCAGGCCTTCAATAGGGAGCCGGCACCGGATATTGGCGGCCATAATCATGGCATTGTGTTTCTTGGCGGTCTTCACAAGGGGTGTTCCACTGATAAGAGGAATATCGGAGTCCTTGAAACGCGCCCGGACGTTTTCCGGTCTGAGATCCGTATAATTCATTGTGTCTCCCCCCATTTTTTACTCGGGATCCCGGTCCCGCCGATTGGGTCGACCCGAGCTTCTCACCGGAACCGTCCGACCCGATACAATTTCAGAGTTATCCTGCCAGGTGTCTACCCACGATTTCCGCAATCTGAACGGCGTTGGTAGCCGCACCCTTACGCACGTTATCTGCGACGATCCACAGGGCCAGTCCGTGATCCACCGAGAAGTCCTGCCGGATCCTTCCGACCAGCGTTTCATCCTGTCCCGCCGCATCCAGGGCCAGCGGGTACTCGAGGCGGCTCACATCATCCACCACCCGCACCCCGGGAGCACGGGAGAGTATGTCACGCGCCTCTTCCGGTGCAATGGGACGTTGCGTCTCGATATTCACCGATTCGCTGTGCCCGTAGAATACGGGCACACGCACCGTGGTAGCGGTAATCCGCAGGCTGTCGTCTTCCATGATCTTCCGGGTTTCGTTAACCATCTTCATCTCTTCTTTGGTATACCCGTTGTCCAAAAAAACATCGATATGAGGTAATACGTTGAACGCAATCTGATACGGATAGACCTTGGGTTCATATCGTGCGCCGTTCATCAAGGCTCGGGTTTGCTCCCGAAGCTCCACAACCGCTTTATGGCCGGTACCCGATACCGCCTGGTAGGTGGAGACAACCACCCTCTTGATCACGGCCCGATCATGCAGGGGCTTGAGGACGACGACCATCTGTATGGTCGAACAATTGGGATTGGCGATAATTCCCCGATGATCCTGGATTCTGTGCGGGTTAACCTCAGGCACCACCAGTGGGATATCGGGATCCATTCTGAACGCGCTCGAGTTGTCCACCACCACGGCTCCCGCCTGGGCTGCCATGGGTCCGTATTCCTTGCTCACCGAGGCGCCGGCCGAAAACAACGCGATATCGATTCCTCGAAACGATTCCGGTGAAAGCACCTGCACGGGAATACCCCTGCCTCTGAACTCGAGTTCTTTTCCTTCGGATCTAGAAGAAGCCAGAAGGATCAGGTTCTTGATCGGAAAATCCCTCTCTTCCAGACACGCGATCATCTGGTTTCCCACTGCCCCCGTGGCGCCCACCACGGCCACATTGAACTCCCGTTTCGGCATAATCTTCTCTTTCCTCCGCCGTATCACTCTCTGTAATCGCCGGTCTCAGTTTCTCCGAGACCGTAACACGCTTTTTTCATCCGCGTCGCTTTTCCCCGCCGATCCAGATCCATCCCGCCGTCAGCGCTTCGGTGGCGTGTGTCCCTTTCCCGCGGGCGGCGGTCAGGTCCGATCCCGGCGCCGACCGGCGGACTTTCCGACCTCGTCGTCCGAACCATCTATTCCCCTTCCGGTTTCGCGCCGCGGCAACACCGTCAGCATCCCGCTCTCGGGAGAAACCGGTTCCGCCTTGTTTTCCTCACGGGTACGCCTCCGTACGATTCGCGCCAAGAACGTCACAGGGCCCGAAACTACATACACGAAAGAGAAGACAAAACTCATGATATGGGGCTTGGCCGCAATAACCACAAGCAGGAGCAGACCGATCACCAGGGAATTGAAGGACTTCTTCCTAAAGTAGTCCAAGCTCTTGAAGCTCACGTAGCGGATCGTGCTGACCATCAGGAAAGACAGTGCGAAGATCATCACCATCAGAAACGTGGAAAACTGCTCCGGCGGCACGTCAAGATGTTCAAACAACAAAACCGTAACGGACACCATCACCGCCGCGGCGGGAATGGGCAGCCCGTTGAAAAAGTTTCCGTCCAGAGTCCCGACCTGGACATTGTACCGGGCCAACCGTAAGGCGCCGCATGCCATGAAAAGAAACGCCGCCAGCCATCCCAACCTTCCCAGCGGTTCCAAAGCCCAGAGGAACACCATCAGAGCGGGGGCCAGGCCGAAGGCGATAAGATCCGAGAGAGAATCGTATTCCACGCCAAACTGACTCGTGGTATTGGTCAGACGGGCGATGCGCCCGTCCAGGCCGTCCAAAACCATGGAAATGAGTATGGCCAGCGCCGCCGTCTCAAAGCGCCCCTGAATGGAACAAATAATGCAAAAAAAGCCGAAGAACAGGCTGGTCGTGGTGATCAGATTCGGTAGAACGAATATGCCTCTCTTCCTATCCGCTTTCTTGCGTCTTCGTCTCACGGCAGCCTCCCCAAAAGGGTTTCGCCGGCGCGTACCCGGCTTCCGGAGCTTACCGCCGGTTCAAAGTCCGGAGGAACGTAAAGATCCACACGAGATCCGAACCGAATCATACCCATACGACTTGCCTGAAGAGCGCGATCCCCCACGCTCGCCCAGCAGACAATCCGCCGGGCAATCAAGCCGGCCACTTGCACTACGACCAGCTTTCGTCCATCGTCCGTTTCAAGCACCACGGCGTTCTGTTCATTTCCCGTCGAAGCTTTCTCGAGGTTCGCAGCCAGAAAAGCGCCCGGCCTGTAGTGGAGGCTGCGTACCGTGCCCGTCACGGGAAACCGATTCACATGCACATCCCAAAGGGACATAAAAATGCTGATTCGGACGCAGTCCCCCTGGTAATACTGATGCTCCACCCCGCGACGAACCGAAAGCACGGACCCATCCGCGGGAGAAAGCACGGCGCCGTGCTCCGTGGAGAACGTACGCTCGGGATCTCGAAAGAAATAGAGACAGAAGAGGGTGAGCAGAACCGCGATCACACTCGGGACACTCCACCCCAACAAAGCAAAAATCACACTGACAAAGACCCCGCTCAACACGAACGGAACGCCCTCGCGAGCCACAGGCACACGATCAGTTTTCATCGGCTGATCCACGGCTCAGGAATTCCGCATTCGGTATTCCGACAGAATCCGTTCGATACGGTCCCTCCCCGCCAGCTTGAGTTTCTGAAGTCGTTTTCGCTCAAACGCTTCCTCACTCGACAAGTAGCTCTTTCGATTGAATTCTTCGATCCGTTTTTCATAGTCATTATGTTCTTGCATCAATTGTTTCAGTTCGTGGTTTTCTTGGACAACTTTTTCAATCAAGGTTAGATCATCGGGTTCCATACTCCCCTCTCGCTTGGAAAATGCGGCATCGAACTCCACGCGCCGACTACCCTGAAGTACGCATCAGGCAGGAATCATGGTGTATCTTTCTAAAATAGCTTATAATCTTCCCCTTACCTTGTCAACAGAATCCAGGGAAACCCCCATGCCGCGTTCGACGGTGCATCACCGGCCGGACGATTCCTCGCCGTGTGCGGACCCGTTTTCATCGGACTGAGCGGTGCATGAAGGGTTTCCGGCCTTGCGTCCTGTCAGGCCGTTATAAACCACCGCGGTTTTGGTGGTTCCGCATGTGGATTCGATTGTTGCGGTAAGGACGGTAATCAACGGGAGGACGAATCCTCTGTGACGGATACCCGGCTGAGTTCGGCATCAGCGGGCCGCAAATAATTGGGGGTCAGAAGGAACGGGTCATCCGATTCCCCGGTGAGTATTCGTTTCCGCGCCGCCACGGCCACCTGGAGCGCTCTGATTTGATGCGCCCATCCGGGCGCAAAGACGGCCTTGGGCCCCAATCGTTTGCAAATCAGTTCCCGATACGCCGCGGCGCCTTCGCCTACAAACAATGTTCGTTCGGCGCATTCATCCAGAAGGGCTTCCGGAGAAAGAGCACGCTCAGGCCCTGTCCGGTGCATTTCACCCTCCGGAGAAGCGATGAATCGCGCCGCGTACACCTGGTGCTTCTTGGCGTCCAGCATCGCCATCACGGGTTCTGCGGAAGTTGGGACATTGCGCGCCAGGGCTTCCAGACTGGATACACCGATGAGAGGCTTTTTCAGCGCGTAGGAAAGCCCCTTGGCCGCGGCCAGCCCAATGCGGACTCCCGTAAAGCTGCCGGGACCGACGGACACGGCTACGCCGTCCAGGCTTTCCCATGGAAGATCGCACCACTTCATCAACTGCTCCACGCTTCGATGCAGCCGCGCCGCGTGCATCTTCGAACCCCTGAGAAAAATTTCTCCCAGGGCGAAGTCGTTCTCCGCCACGCATACACTTCCGGCGGCTCCGGTGCTGTCCAGCGAAAGCAGGCGCACAGCCGGCATTATCCCGAAACCAGTCGTACAATATCGTTGTAAAAGACCAGTACCATCAGCAGCACGAGTATCACGAATCCGACCTGTTGAGCGATTTCCCGCTTCCTGACGCTGATGGGCTTCCCGAGAATCGCTTCCAGGCCGAAAAAGAACAGATGCCCACCGTCCAATATCGGAATGGGGAACAAGTTCAAGATCCCCAGCGAAATACTGATCACTCCCATGAAATAGAACAGATTCAGCACGCCTTCACGGGCCTGTTGGCCCGCAAGTTGCGCAATGAGGATGGGGCCCCCCACCGAATCCGCCGGGAGCTTGCGCTGAATGAGCCGTACCACACTGATCACGGTGACCTTGGTCACCCAGTAGGTGTTTTCGACACCATACCACGCCGCCCGCAGCGGTCCCACGGATTCCCAGATCAACTTCCCCGCAGGGGACACTCCGATGATGGGAACCGGCTTTTCTTCCTCCAGAGGAGTGACCCGCAACGACGTCATTCGGGTTCGGACGGTAAGTTCCTGTTCGTCCCCGTTGCGGCTTACCTGAAGCAGGATGGGTTCCCCGCCGCTCTGTCGAATGAGACGGGCCATTTCATCCCATTTTTCCACGGGGACACCGTTCACCGAAAGAATTACGTCCCCCGGCCGGACACCGGCCTCATCCGCGGGATAGCCGGCCTGGACATTGCCGATCTCCGTGGTTACGGACGCCAACCCCGCCGCCCACGCAAGAACGAAGAAAATGATCACGGCCAGCACAAAATTGAACATCGGCCCGGCCAGCACAATCAGAAACCGTTTTCCCACATGCTTGTGGGAAAACGATCGGTCCACCTGAACCTCATCCACTTCTTCCTGGGGATTCTCTCCCACCATTTTCACATATCCTCCCAGCGGGATCATGGAAACACGGTAGTCCGTTTCCCCTATGCGACGCCCGAACAACCTGGGACCGAAACCCAACGAAAAGGTGGTGACCCCCACCTTGAACCATTTTGCCACGATGAAGTGTCCCAACTCATGAAAGAAAATCAGGACACCGAGCACCAAAATCGTTGAACTGATGGTAGATGCGATATGTTCCATGTGATCGGCTCAGCTCTTGCCGAAGGCGATCCGGTGAGCCGTTTCCCGGGCCCAGGTGTCCGCCTTCAGGATATCAGAGAGTTCTTGTATGGGTTGATTGTCGTGTTCCGCCATGGTTGCATGGATCAGTTCGGGAATCCGGACATACGCGATCCGCGATTCCAGAAAGAGCGCCACGGCCACTTCATTGGCCGCATTGAGTACGGTGGGCATGGTGCCGCCGGCGCGCCCGGCCTCCGCTGCCAGACCCAGGCATGGGAAACGCTCCCGGTCCGGTTTCTCGAAGGTGAGTTGTCCAATCTTGAACAGGTCCAGGCGCGGAAGATCCAGATGCAACCGCTCCGGAAACGACAGGGCATACGCAATCGGAATCCTCATGTCGGGAACGCTCAAATGGGCTACTATGGAACCGTCATGGAACTCCACCATGGAATGCACGATGCTCTGGGGGTGGATATGGATGTCGATGGCTTCCATGGGAAGTCCGAACAGCCACCGCGCCTCGATGGCCTCCAGGCCCTTGTTCATGAGCGTCGAGGAATCCACGCTGATCTTAGGCCCCATTTTCCAGGTCGGATGGGCCAGAGCATCCTCGGGTCGGATGCGCCGGAGCGTGGACATAGGGGCGTCGCGAAACGGTCCGCCGGAGGCCGTCAGCAGGATTCGGCGTATTCCACAGGCGTCATGCCCCGCCAGGCATTGCAGGATGGCGCTGTGCTCGCTGTCTACCGGGAAGATGGATACGCCCCGCGCTCCCGCTTCTTTCATGACCAGCTCACCCGCCATCACCAGCGTTTCCTTATTGGCCAAAGCGATCCGTTTTCCGGATCGCACCGCCTCCCATGTGGGCTTCAGACCCGCGGCCCCGACAATGGCGGAAACCACCACATGGGCTTCCTCCATACATGCCGCCTCCACGAAACCCGCTTCCCCGTCCAGGACCCGTGTCGCCCCGGAAACTCGATGCCTGAGCCACTCGGCATCCTCGGAGTTGAGCACGGAAACCAATGCGGGTTCAAATCGGCGCGTCTGCCGGAGGAGGAGTTCCACATTTCTCCCGGCGGTCAACCCCACTACCCGGAAACGGTCGGGGAAACGAGCGATAACATCCAGCGTGTTTCTACCGATGGAACCGGTCGACCCCAAGATTACCACGTTCCTTCGGCGGAACGGCTCGGTCCTCGCATTGAACGGCTGCATGCAATTCAGGTGGCAAAGAGTTTGAGGTACAGATAGAACGGGGGTCCCGCAAAGAGAACTCCGTCGATTCGATCCAACATTCCCCCGTGTCCCGGCAGAAGGGAACCGGAATCCTTGATCCCCGCCGCCCTCTTCAACAAGGATTCGAACAGATCCCCCACCTGCCCGAAAACCGCGAGCACGGCGATCAGCGCCGCCGCGTGCGCGAGTGGAAGGTCCGGCATAAACAAGGCGCGGAAGCCGAATCCAAAGCCGAGGGAACACATCAGTCCGCCGACGCTTCCCTCCACGGTCTTCTTGGGACTCACGGCCGGGTACAAAGCATGCCGTCCCCAAGTCCTGCCCACGTAGTAGGCTCCCGTATCCCCGGTGAACACCACCAGCATGGGCAAGACCACCCACAGAGCGCCGCCGGGCTCCATGCGCGCCAGGATGAAGAAGGCCGCGAGAAGCGGCACATACATCACCCCCAGCAACTGCTTTCCCAAGGCCAGGTGTGCGGTTGCGATATCCTCGAATCGAAACAGATGAATCGCCATGGATACCAGAACCGCTCCCGTGAAAGCGGCTCCGACGCACCCCGGGGAGCCCGTTACGGACACCCCGAGCACCGCGGCGCAGAGAACCATTCCCACGGCCACGTACACGCGCTCCCGATGTTCTCCGAACAGCAACGCCAACAATTCGTATTGGGCCGCCAAGGCCGCGAGTATGACCAGAACACCGAACGCCACACCCGGCAGAGCGAAATTCACGGCCAGCACAAAGGGAGCCAGAAGCGCTGCTGTGATCCATCGCTTGGCTTGCATGGAACCGTCAGCCCGCCGACCCGCTCGTTTCGATCTGGTCCCCGATTTTACCGAACCTTCTCTGGCGTCTCCCGTATTCTTTGAGAGCCTCCAGAAATTGTTCCTTACGAAACTCAGGCCAAGCCGCGCCGGTCATATATAATTCAGTATAGGAAATCTGCCATAAGAGGAAATTGCTGATCCGCTGCTCCCCGCCGGTCCGGATGAGCAAATCCGGATCGGCCAGCCCGGACGTATACAGATGGTTTCCGAACATATCCTCGCTAATCGCTTCCGGCTTCAGCTCACCGTTCAGGCACTTTTCCGCCACGATCCGGGCGGCCCGAACAATTTCGGATCGTCCCCCGTAGCTGAGCGCAAGATTCAAGACCATGCCGGAATTCCTCTCCGTGGTTTTCACCACGTGTTCGATCTTCTTTCGAATTGCGGCGGGCAATTTCTCCTGGGCGCCGATTACCCGAAATCGGATATCCTGCTTGACCAGTTCCTCCTCCTCTTTATCCAGATATCGGCCCAACAGGCGCATCAGTCCGCGGACCTCGGCCTTGGGCCGCTGCCAGTTTTCTTCGGAAAACGCATACAGCGTCAACACCCGGATCCCGATTTCCCGGCTCGCTCGCACCACTTCCCGGACGGATTCAGCGCCGCGCCTGTGGCCCCAAAGTCGTTGTCGTCCCTGTTTACGGGCCCAGCGACCGTTCCCATCCATAATGATGGCCACATGGCCGGGCAATTCGGATGGTGTCAGTGTTTGGCTCAACGACGTCAAATCCGTGAAAGGTTTCAGCCAAATCGTATAGGGGGGTCACCGTTGGTGATCAGGAAAAGGAAAGAAGTATCCCCCGGGCGGGATTCCCGGTTGCCCCAAAGAGAACCGCAGATCCGACGGAAATCCGGACAGCGGGACAGTGGATGGAACCCATGCAAGCAAACGTCGATTCAAACTTCCATTACGTCTCGCTCTTTAGCCGCGGTCACTTCATCGATTTTCTCCACACGCTCGTCGGTGATTTTCTGAACCTCGTCCTGTCTTCTGTAAAACTCATCCTCCGAGATCTCGCTCTCCTTTTTCAATTCCTTGAGCATATCGTTGGCATCCCGGCGCGCATTTCGGATGGATATTTTGGCTTCCTCGCTCATCTTCCGAACGAGCTTCACCAACTCCTTCCTTCGCTCTTCCGTGAGCATGGGAATGGATATGCGGATGATCTTTCCATCGTTCATGGGGGTCAGCCCAAGCTCGGACTTCAGTATGGCTCTTTCGATATCCCCCATGATACTCAAATCCCATGGCTGGATCAGGAGCAGTCGGCTTTCGGGTGCGGTGACCGTCGCCACTTGGTTGATGGGCATACTCGTCCCGTAGCACGACACTTTCACTCCGTCCAGCAAAGACGGCACCGCACGTCCCGTCCGAACCCGATTGAAGTCCCGTCTCAGGGCTTCGATGGACTTATCCATCCGTTCCCTGAGTTCATCCAGGATCTCCTCGACCATAAGATTCTCTCCCGGGCTGACCTAATCCAGCTGTTCTCCCAACTGGAAACGAGCAAACCTTCGAATGTGAATGTTCTCTCCGATGGATGCGATGACTTCGTTGAGCCGATCCTTCACCGTTTTCTCTGCATCCTTCACGAAAGCCTGCTCCAGAAGGCAGTTGTCTTTGATGAACTTCTGCAGCTTTCCCTCGGCGATCTTCTCCACCACTTTCTCCGGCTTGCCGGATTCAAGCGCCTGATCCCTGTAAATGACACGTTCCTTTTCCAACACGGATTCCGGCATGTCCTCGGGACGAATACACAGAGGGTTCGTAGCCGCGATCTGCATGGCGATATCTTTGACAAACTCGACGAACGCCTCGTTCCGGGCCACGAAATCCGTTTCGCAGTTCACTTCCACCAAAACCCCGAGCTTGCCTCCTCCATGAATATAGGCGTGAATCAGACCTTGTGTGGTGGCCCTGCCGGCGCGCTTCGCGGCCGTGGCCAGACCCTTCTTGCGCAGATACTCGACGGCCTTTTCGAAATCACCTTCGCTTTCCGCCAAGGCTTTCTTACAATCCATCATCCCTGCGTTCGTCTTCTCGCGCAGTTCCTTGACCATTTCAGCGGTAACTTTCAAGATCCGTTCCTCCCATCAACCTCGCATATATCCTCAGAGCCTTTCGGCTCCCGACAACTCGCTTACACGCAGAACACCCTTTTGGGCGGGAGTCATTTCTCTACGGCCGTTTCCTCCTGAGCAGCCCGCGGTTTTCGGGAGCTTTCCTCACGGCGGATGACAACCACTTCCGGACCCTGACCTCGGCCGCCGGGGGATTCCGACACCGCATGCTCCTCCATGGCCTGATCTTCCAACCCCGACGCGGACTCCTGCGCCGCCTCCCGACGAGTCTTACCTTCGATGCAGGCATCGGCGACACGAGAGGTCAATAGTCGGATAGCTCGGATGGCATCGTCGTTGCCGGGAATCAGATAGTCGATGTTTTCCGGGTCGCAGTTCGTATCCACAATGGCCACCACGGGGATTCCCAACCGATTGGCCTCCCGCACGGCGATCTGCTCCTTCTTGGTGTCCACAACGAACATGGCGCCGGGAAGCCGATCCATGTTCTTGATGCCGCCCAGGTTCCGATTCAGCTTGATGATTTCCTTCTCCATCTTCAAGACTTCCTTCTTGGGAAACTTGTTGATGGATCCGTCCTCTTTCATGGATTCGAGTTTCTTCAGCCGCTGAATGCTCTTGGATATGGTCTGAAAATTGGTCAGGGTTCCGCCCAGCCATCGATGCGCCATATAATACATACCGCATCGTTCCGTTTCTTCGATAATGGAATCCTGCGCCTGTTTCTTGGTCCCCACAAACAATACACTGTCTCCGCTTTGGACCGTCTCGACGATAAACTCGTAGGCCACCTTGAACATCACGACGGTTTTCTGGAGATCGATGATGTAAATCCCGTTTCGAGCGCCGAAGATATAGGGTTTCATCTTCGGGTTCCATCGCCGGGTCTGATGGCCGAAATGGACTCCGGATTCCAACAACTGTTTCATGGTTACGTAAGACATACTTCCTCCCTTTATTGGTTTTGCCTCCGCTTCTTGGGATACCCGTCATACCCGGCCAACGGACTCCCCCCATGGGAAACCGCCGGGCACCAATAGGGTGCGAAGCGTGCGCAGTCGGACCCCCCGGAGGGGTGTCCGCGGTTCATAACGGGCCGCCGAGGGACGGAACCCTGAGCGTCGCGGTTCATCGTGTACGCCTGTGAACCGCAAAGACACAGACATATCCGAACCCTGCGGGGCGTACATTGCATCGCACAGGGTTCGCATGGCCCGCCTCTTGCCCGCCTGCCCGTGATCCGAACGGATCCAAGACCGTTGAGGATCACGACTCGAACCTAATTTAATACCATCCTATCGCCACTTATACAAGCAGAAGTTCTCCAATTCGTCTCACAAAACCACTAGGGCTTCATCACGTTCCGGTACTCCTCCACGTATTCCCGAGCCGGCTTCTCCCAGCCGAATTCCGCCCCCATGGCGTTTTCCACGATCCTCTTCCGATGCGTATCGGATTCCAGTACCGACAGCGCGTGGTGCAGTCCCGCAAAAAACTCCTCATGATCGTATTTTTCGAAAGGGAAGCCCCATCCCTCACCCGTATCCGGATCGTAGGTTTTCACAATGTCCGAAAGCCCACCCGTCCTGCGAACCACCGGAATCGTACCGTATCTCAGAGCCTGCATCACCACCGTACCACAGGGTTCGTACCGGGAGGGCAGGATGAACAGATCCGATCCCGCCAGGATGCGGCGCGCCAGCTTTTCGTCGTATCCGATGGTGACGGCGATCCTGCCGGGCGTTTCCCGACTCCAGGCCTGAACCTGTTTCTGGTACGAATATTCTCCGGCGCCCAACATCACCAGAACCACGGGTTCCCCCATGAACCGATCCATGATCCGAAACAGCAAATCCACGCCCTTCTGTTTCACCAGACGTGATACCCAGCCCAACACAAATCCTCGGTTCCCGGGTACCGTCAACCCGAATTCATCGAGAAGAGACTTTCGGCAAATCTCTTTCCCCGACAGGTCCCCTACATCGTAGACCGCTGCGATATGGGGGTCACGGGAGGGATTCCATCGTTCGTAATCCACACCGTTCAGAATCCCGCGCACACTCCCGTTACGCTTGTTCAACACCCCTTCCATCCCCATACCGTATTCCGGCGTGAGCGCTTCCCGACCATAGGACGGACTGATCGTCGTGACGCCGTCCGAAAATACGATTCCTCCTTTGAGTAAGCTCATTTGCCCCCAGAATTCGATTCCCTCGGGATTGTAATATGAATACGGAATCCCCGTGGTGGAAAGCCGTTCCGGCGGAAACGTCCCCTGATAACCCAGATTATGAAAAGTAAAAACCGTCGCCGTCTTATAAAAGAACGGATCATTTCGGTATAGCGTTTTCAGGTATACGGATACTGCGCCGGTTTCCCAGTCATGAACGTGTATGATATCGGGTCGGAAACCGATCTGCTTCGCCAGGAGAATTCCGGCTCTGCTGAAGAACACGAATCGTTCCAGATTGTCGTAATAGTCCCCCTGCCGGTCCTGACCGTATAGATTGGGTCGATCGTACAAGTCTTCCCGATCCACAAAATACACAATTCCGCCGTCCTCTTCCTCGGTCTTCCAGATATCGGCTTTCAGGAACTGTCCACCCAAGGGAACCTCCATGTCCTCCATTACCGGATCCAGTTTAGTTCTTCCGTAAAACACGGATCGATACAGAGGAATCACCGAACGCACATCCAGTCCCAATTGTCGAAGCTTCCCGGGCAGAGAGCCCGCCATGTTCCCCAACCCCCCCGTTCCGGCATACGGGGCCATTTCGGGACTCAGGAACAACACTCGGATCCGTTTATCCGAACCCCGGTCCGCCGATTCGTCCGCCGGCTCCTCCCCCCGATTCTCCAAACGCAAATCATCCTGCATGAGCACCCCGATCGAATCGCATTATTCCAGGGAAATCCGCCATCGTCACCGAGCCGGTCTTATCTCCTCGGCCCGTCCCAGCGGTTCCGGCGGCGCCACCAGAAAAAAGCGCAAATCCATTACATTGGTATGCGTGGGACCCGTAACGATCAAGCCGCCGGCCCGGCGGAAAAACGTATACGAATCGTTTTCCGTCAGGAATCGCAGGGGATCCAACCCTTGCGCCCGGGCCCGCTCCAGGGTTTCCCCGCAGCACATGGCTCCGGCCGCGTCCGTGGGACC
>CAZQXK010000037.1:32829-37747 GCA_964597345.1 uncultured Thermodesulfobacteriota bacterium
CCGTCCCCACGCTGACCGCCAGGATCGGTTTCCAGGCCTCCAATGCCATCCCCGCGGCCAATGCGAATTCCGTATTCCGCCCCCCGGTCCCGTCGCCTTTCAGCGTGACCGTGGTTTCCCCCCCGGAAAGAAGACATGCGGGGGCAGGGAGGGGCATACCCGAATACGAGCTTTCCTGGGCCACCGCCGCAAGGGCGCGAGCCACCTCCCGCGTTTCGCCCTGAATCCGGGAAGACAGGATCAACGGTCTGTATCCCAACCGTTCCGCCTCTTTTCCCGCCGCCCGGAGCGCTTCCAGGTTGCATCCCACCACCACGTTTCGGGTTCGCTCCAATACGGGGTCTCCGTACTTGGGGGTTTCGGCGGCTTCACCCCGGACGCCCCGTTCCAGGTGGCGCACCACAGACGACGGAACCCGGTCCCCAATCTCGTATCGGTCCAACAGCGCCAAGCAATCCCGATACGTCGAGGAGTCGGGCGCCGTGGGCCCGGAGGCGATGACGTCCAAATCGTCGCCCACCACATCGGACAACAATAGCGTGATCAACGTCGCGGGGTACACGGCCCGCGCCAGGTTTCCCCCTTTGAACCGGGAAATATGCTTGCGGATCGCATTGATTTCATGGATGGTGGCCCCGCATGCCAACAGCGTGCTCGTAACCTCCTGTTTGTCCATAAGGGACAGACCTTCGACCGGAACAGGAGCAAGCGCGGAGCCTCCCCCGGAAATCGCGCACAAAACCAGATCGTGCTTACCGGCGCGGCCCGCTAGTTCCAGAATACCGGATGCACAGCGCATCCCGTTTTCGTCGGGCACCGGATGGCCTGCCTCGAGAACTTGAGTACGCCGTGTCGCCGTCCCGTGCCCGTACTTGACGCAGACCAGGCCTTCCTCGACACGGTCGCCGAGTATTTCTTCCAGGGCTTGCGCCATATGGGCCGAAGCCTTGCCCACGCCCACCAGGAGGACCCGGCGGTACTCATCCAGTGGATACGTCCGCCCGTCGATGACCAGCGTGCGGCCCCTACGGATACAGTGCCGGCGAACAGCTTCACCCGCATCCACGGCCTGGATTCCAGCCTCCAGAATGCGCCGGGCATGTGTCATCATGCGAGTCGTTTCGGCTGAAAACGGGCTTTTTGCGGAATCTACCATGGTCGTCCGTCCCTTGAAACCAGGCTGTCACCATGCCACAATAGGGTATCGCTTTCAACATGACTGAGACAGGAATGACCATGCAGGACGATTCCCGGCATCCTTTCGACCAACCCGTGGAAATTCCCATCGACGGCACACTGGATCTGCATGCCTTTGCACCCGGAGACGTTCCCCTCCTCATCGAAGACTATCTCGAAGCGTGTCTGGAAAAAGGGATTCATTCCGTCACGATCGTTCACGGAAAAGGGTCCGGAGTGCTCCGGGAGCGGGTCCATGGCCTGCTGCGGAAGCATCCCCGTGTGATTCGTTTCGAGTTGGATCGGGAACGAGGCAACTGGGGAATGACCCGGGTGGTCCTCGGGTGACCCTTACCATCCCGTTGAAAAACGCCATCCGCCGTCGCGCCTTGGGCCACGCCAGAGGGGCGCGGCCTGCATCGCATCGGTTTGCGCGCCTGTGCCCGCCATACGGTGTATCAAGGGGCTGTCAGGCGCCCTGCAGAGGCATCGTCAGGGTTATTCCAGCAACGCCCCCAGTTCCTCCCAGTTGCGAACTTTAAGAAACGGATGTTCCCGGCGGTTCCAGGGCTGCTCGTAGACTATGGGCGTAATTCCTTGATCCGCCAAAAGAAAACAGGTGTCCAGCCGATCCTCCACAAAGAATCGGATTTCGAGTTCCCTCAGCACGGCGGGTTTCGCCTCCGCGGATCCCGTGGCTTCCAGCGTAATGGTCAGGGGATCCACCTCTTTGAACGTTTGAAGGAACCAGGAATAGATGGAAGCACAATCCGACCGAGCCGTTACGAAACATAAGGGGGCGCAGCGGGACCAGCGGGTAAGCGCCTCCACCGCCCCCACCATGGGCTGAAGGTCCAAGCGGTGTGGTTCGTCCAGGATGGGACCGAGTACCGGGTCCAATACCCCGGCGTCCACGTTGAGACACTCGGCCAGGTCGTAACTGGTGATATCTTCGTACCGCCAATGATACATACGCAGGCGATTACGGGCCAGCGAAAGAAACAACGTCATGGTGTCCGCCACCACGCCGTCCACATCAAAGCCGATGTGATCCAGCGGGATCTTCATGGAATTCCGCACAATGGTTCCCGACTCCATGTCCCCGTTACCGAGGACCTGTATCAGCCCGGTGAAAAACGCCGCCGCGCATGGCGCGGACCGCGCCACAGTGCGCAAGGCCTAAACTCCCTGCACGCCATTCACCGAACCGCGGGCAAGCCCGTCTCTCGACGGCCCCGCCTCACCGTTCTTTCCTCATTTTGGACAACGAGGGGGCCGTTCAAGCCCGCTGCGCCCGCACATACTCGTACGCCGCTGTGCCTGCCAGGGCCCCGTCCGCACAAGCCGTAATCACTTGGCGCATGGGCGTATCCCGGATATCGCCGGCCGCAAATACGCCCGGATACGAGGTCGCCGGCCCGGGTCCCGTTCGGATGAAGCCCTCTTCGGTGGTCTCCAGCGGAATCCGGATCGCACTCAGGTCCGTCTTCCAACCCACACACACGAACACACCGTCCGCACAGACCTCTTCCACCCCCCCATCCGGGGTCGCCAGCCGGATTCCGGCCGCACGCTCCTGTCCCAGAACCTCCAGCACCTGTGCATCCAGATGGATCTCGATGTTCGGAGTGCTTCCCAGTTCCTTCTGCAATGCGGTTTCCGCACGGAGTTCCCCTCTCCTGTGGAGAATATGGACCCGCTCGGCAAAATGCGCAAGGATCAGCGCCTCGTGGGCCGCCATGTTTCCGCCGCCCACCACTACCAGGTGGGCGTTCTTCCCGCGGTATGGGGGGCCGTCGCACAAGGCGCAATAATGGATTCCCGACTTGTCTTCTCCCGGGATGCCGAGAGAGCGGGGGACAACGCCCATGGCCAGAACCACGGACCGGGCCGTCACCGGTTCGCCGGAACTCGTTTCCGCCGTGAAGCCTGCTTCCACGGCGTCCAGAGACGTGAGGCGCGTCATGGGAAACAGGGCGCCTTCCTGCTGGGCCTGAGCGAACATCATGGCGCCCAGCTGAGCGCCCGCAACGCCTTCCGGTGCGCCCGGCCAGTTTCGCATAAGCTCGATCATGTACAAGTTGCCCCCTGGGGTATCTCCGAGCACCACGGTCCGGATACCCAGTCTCTGGGCGTACAGGGCCGCGGTCAAGCCCGCGGGTCCCGTTCCCACAATAAGGAGATCCGTTTCCATTTTCGCACCGCCCTTTTCTGAAGGTTCAACGGCCAAGCATATCGCCGCCGCATACTCGAGGAATCTTTCACAACAGAATAACACGCCCGCCGAAAACGATCCATCCGTTTCCAGCGGCCCGTGCGGTTCCCGACACACGGGAACCTGCTCGGAAGCCCAACCCCCCGGCGAACATCCGCAGGGGGGCTCCATTGAAATGGTATTTGCGGCCGGCGGTTACTTGGATTCCATGGGATATCCGGCCGCTTCCCACTCCTTCCAACCGCCCTTCAGAGCATACACCCGACCGAAACCCCTATCCGACAATTCCTGCGCCGCCCGGGCGCTGGTTCCCTCACGGGGTCAGTCGCAGTACAGCACCAGCGTCTTTTTCGGGTCGTACCGTTGGCTCCAGGCGGCCACATCCGCGAGTTCTTCGCGGACGGCTCCCTGAATTTTCCGTTCCGAGGCCTCGTACGAACGCTCGATACGGACGTCGATAATCACCAGGGAAGGATCCCCAAGGCGGCTTTTCAGTTCCTCCTTACTCATTCTGGGGACCTCCCCCGGCGGCGTTCCGGCTTCGTAAAGCGCCGCACATGCAGGCGCGCCCAAGACGAAAACGGCCAACACGATCCACATGCCAAGATGCTTCAAACGATTTTCCATACGTCCTCCCGGGTTAAACGACGGTGGATGGAAACGACTTTCCTATATGCTAAAGATCCTGTATTTCCACGTCAAATTTCCGTATGACGCCGGGTCCCGTTCATGCGGCCCCGGGCCGCCATCCGGAAACTCCGGCGTTCCCTTCAGGGGCCGTCGATACGGGCGGTCCGACCCGGTATCGATTCAGAAACCGCCGCCACCGCGGGGTCGACAACCCTGCCTGGGAGGAAATAGGCGTGAATCCGGGAGGAAGGGCGCCGCGGAATTACCGCCGGGCGGGAGTCCTAACGGGAAACGGAAGGCCTTTTCTATAAAATCGGGTTTCATGAGGAACGGAAGGTGTCGCTCCGGACGGGAAGCCCCGATCCGAAAGCCTTCCCCCTCTATTCGTGAAACCACCCCCGGATCCTGTACCACCACTCGAAGCTGAGCAGATAGGCGTAAAGAAACGCGCCCAGGGCAATGAGCACGAAGGCTTTGAGGATGTCCATGCCGTCGCCCTGCATCGTAAACCCTGGGACGTATCCGAACAGGAAGGGACCCAAATACAGGAACTTGGCGAATTTGAAAGAAGAAAAGGCGGTCTTCCACATGTCGGCCCCGGCTATGGTGGCGCCGGCAAAGGCGGCGATGCACACGGGCGGGGTGATGTTTGAGTCCTGTGAGAGCCAATACACGATCATATGAGCCGCGATTTCATGGACCCCCAGATGCGTGAGGGCGGGGACGGCCACCACCGCGGTAATCAGATAAGCCGCCGTGACCGGCACTCCCATACCCAGAACCAGGGAGGCCAGGGCGATGAGCAGAATGGTGAGAAACAGTCTTCCCGCGGCCAGATCGATACAGATCATACACCACGTCGGCCGGGACGTTCTCGTGGGCGACCCAGATGGTGGA
>CAZQXK010000038.1:0-37551 GCA_964597345.1 uncultured Thermodesulfobacteriota bacterium
ATAGCCCCGGCTGCTCCTCGGATCCGCCATACGTGTCTCGGGCGCGTACGGCAAATCCGTCCACCGTCGAACGGTCGAAATGGGGAAGATCCTCCGGAGATCGTAAGTCCTCCGCCAGCGTCCTTCCCAGAGCGTGTTCCAAAGACACCCGCTCCGGGGCCAACGGCTCGAACCGCGACACGATGTCCAAAGCCTGCTCCACCGTAATAAGGCTGGAAAACGGATTCATTCTCAATCGTGGATGTACACGGGCTGTGTGCATAGGAAGAGCCTCTTCATGACGTTTTTGCTCGAAATCCGAACTTCTCGTCTCGAAACGAGTACGCAGGCGATCCTCGAGCATCTTATTCTGTCATACTGGATATAACCTTGGCAAGACCAACGCGAAGCCCTCGCATTCCCCGCACACCTTTTTGAACTTCCGTGTCTTTGACCCTCTCGGGCTCACCAATTGCACGCCGGGAAGTCGACGGCGGGAAGATCCGGGCCTCCATTTCGACGCCTACTGAAATCGTAAACAGGGACTACACACAACTCCCTGAACATGATAAAGGGGGGAACACATCGCGGATGTGTCCACGGATGCGGGAGCCGTCTAACAGGCTGTTGAAAAACGCGATCTGCTTCGTTGCGCTTCATCCTTCGTCATTGCGGCGTACTGGTTGTACGCCTCATTCCTTAGGATTCGCGCGCCTTGCATCTCATCGTTTTTAACAGGCTGTCCGAAATGCTGTTTTTCAACGGCTGTTAAAAAGTCTCGAAAAGTCTGAAACGCTGCGCCAAACGAGCCCGCCCCCCGACACAGACCATCGATATCCGTGCCGAGCTATCAACCGGTCTCGGATTCCCGAAAACACCTTCTTGGGTTCCGAATCTGCATGAATGCACTCTGGATTTCCATCTATCTGGCCTCAGGCATAGGCCTATTGTACTACGGGGGCGACAAACTTATCCTGGGTGCGACATCGCTCGCAATTCGAAAAGGCCTTTCCCGGATGACCGTGGGATTGACCGTGGTCGCCCTGGGCACTTCGGCGCCCGAATTTTTCGTATCGCTCTTGGCCGTTGCTCGCGGAAGCACCCAGATCTCCATCGGTAACATCATTGGATCCAATATCGCCAACATTGCCCTTATCCTCGGGATTTCAGCCCTGTTGGCGCCGTTAGCGTCACGATCGCGGACTTTGAGATTCGAGATGCCCCTGGTGCTGTTCGCTTCCCTCTTGGCTTACCTTCTGGCCCTGTGGTCCCGGAACCTGGGAAGAATCGACGGTCTTCTCCTCTTCTCCCTGTTCGCGTTGTTTCTGTATTACTGCTCCCGAAACCGCTACGAGGCGGAACTCATGGCCAGGGGTACCGGGCTCACGTCCTGCCTGAGAACGGATATCTTACTGATTTTGAGCGGACTTGTCGGTCTGGGGCTTGGATCCGAGTTGTTCGTAAGAGGCGCCGTGCAATTGGCCAGGCAAGTCGGAGTGTCAGAACTCGTCATTGGATTGACGGTTGTGGCGGTAGGGACCTCCCTTCCGGAATTGGCCGCTTCCATCATCGCCCTGGTTCGTAAGGAAATGGATATCTCCGTGGGCAACATACTGGGCTCCAACCTGTTCAACCTTCTGTTCGTGCTGGGATCCGTTGCAACGATCCACCCCTTGCCTTGCGAGCCTCAAGCACTATGGGTCGACTTTCCCGTAATGATTGCATTCACGATCCTGGCTTTCATATTTCTTTTGTCCCGGAAAACCTTGGCAAGATGGGAAGGAGGAACCCTTTTGTTCTTCTATGTCTTGTATCTTACAGGTATGGCGTTCAGAATCTGAAGACAGAAGGTCACCCATTCTATCTCTTTCCCGTCGAAGTCGATATCCCAGCCGGCGGTACGAAGAACCCATGGCGTTGGGGAGGGAAAAGCTGTTTCACCATTCCCTTCTGAATGGGGCGTCCCTGTCAGCCCAAGAAGAGTATGCTTGGCTGGATCCATAGTATCAGGCGGAGCAAGATCTGCGCCTGTAAGCCCGCGGCCACATCGTCCATAACAATTCCCCATCCACCCGGCAGACGGCTATCCAACCAATTTACGGGAAATACCTTGACGATATCGAAGAAGCGAAACAGAAGAAACCCGGCAACGGCCGTTTTCAAACCATACGGCAGCCATGCCACGGCAATCAGGAAGCCCACAAGTTCATCGATGACCACATCGGAGGGATCCTTGCTCCCTAAACGCCGCTCCGTCCTGTCGGCGGACCAAACGGCGGGGATCAGGAGAAGCATCCACATCAAGGCGTAGGCCCATGCGGGCAGCCGACCCAAGACCAGGTACATGGGAATTCCCCAAACCAGCGTACACACGGTCCCCGGCGCCACAGGAAACCTTCCCACGTGCATCAAAGAGGCGGTCCAATAGGCCGCACCATGGCGGCACGGCTTTCTCTTTGAAGAAGGAAGGACCATAACGTGGAATCCTCCGGTGTTTTGGTTGTTGCGAAGGATAAACCCGAAGACTGTTCATCCAAGCAGCCGTGAAAAACCGTATTGCGGGCAGGCCGGTGCAAAAGGATGAGATGCAAGGCGGGCGAATCCTGAGGAATGAGGCGCACATGCAGTACGCCGCAAGGACGAAGGATGGAGTCTCACGCCGTTGGCGTGACTGCAGATCGCCTTTTTCGATGGCCTGTCAGGGATGCGCTCTTGGGACATGGACCGCCACTCATGGTTGCCACGGCACTGCAAATACTATAAGCTATTTTACTGTCTTAATCATCCCATCGTCGCGAGAATACGTTCCAATTTTCGGTAAACGAGCGATCCGGACCTCTCCGGATACCTCATCCTGATGGGAGGACATGGCCGTCATGTTTCCCTTTCCGCCTCATCGCCGGATCCCGTGGATGGTCCCGGCCGCCTTACTTTGTCTGTGGGTCATCACCGGAATACTATCCTGTGCTCCAAAGCCGGAAGAGCCCATGATTCGGGAACATGCCCTCGAACGACTCCAAAAGAAGGACTGGCCGTCCTTCAGTAACGATATGGACCCGGAGTCTCTTCGTTACGCTGTGGAACAAAGCCTGATCTACCTGGACCGACTCGCGCCGGAAACCACATTCTGGTTTGGCCCGGATTCTTATACCGCCGCCCACATAGCGCGGTCGCATCGCTCGATACTGGATCTGCTGCACCAAAACGTCGGAGAGCAGGGACTTCTGGAACTCATTCAATCCGATTTTGAAGTCTACCGCGCCACAGGACGTCGGGGAGACGGGCTGGTTTTGTTCACCGGGTATTACGAACCGGTGCTTGAAGTGAGCCCTACGCCTTCCGAAGAGCACGTCTGGCCGCTCCATCAACTGCCTCCCGACCTCATCAGGTTTCCCGAAACGGTGGAACCGGGAGGAAGAACGCGATGGAGCGTCAAGCGTCCAGAGGGAGACCAGCTGGTCCCCTACTTCTCCAGAGCGGAAATCGAGGCCGGGGCATTGGCGGGACGAAACCTTGAATTGGGTTTTGCCCATGACCGCGTGGGGTTGTTTCTGATGCAGGTTCAGGGCTCCGGATTGATCCGCTTTTCAGACTGTACTCTGGTTCGTGTCGGCTACGCCGGGACCAACGGACATCCCTACAGAAGCATCGGAAAGATTCTTATCGACGAGGGATGGATACCCAAAGAGAACATGTCCATGTTCGCCATACGGGACTTCTTCAAAGACCACCCGCAACACATGGATCGGATCTTGGGTATGAATCCGAGTTATGTTTTTTTTCGAGTTCTGCCTGACGGTCCTTACGGGAACATATCGGTCCCCCTCACACCCGGACGATCCATCGCGACGGACGCGCATCTCTTTCCGAAGGGGGCCCTGGCCTATATCGAAACACGAAAACCATTGCTGAACGGCCGGGGAGAACCCGAGTCATGGTCCAGGTTCGGTCGCTTCGTACTAAACCAAGACACGGGAGGCGCAATCAAGGGAGCAGGCCGAGTAGACATTTTTTGGGGCAGCGGCCTCTATGCCGAAGTAGCCGCCGCCCATCTTCAACATCCGGGGAATCTCTATTTCTTGGTTCTCAAACAAGCTGAAACACCGGGATAATTCGGCCCCGAGTTTTTTCGCCATCCGCAAGGGTTGAATGGCGTTCGGGCCAGCCCTTGGCGTGCCTCAAAAAATGCCACGATACAGAGGACATGGAGGAAAGAATGTTTCGAAGGTCTTCCCATCGCATTATGGTTCGAACCGCCCTGATCCCGACCTTGATTGGATTGCTGTTGAGCATCGGAGTAACGGTAAGCCACGCCGAAACGGCGCATGATTATTACCTCATGGGCAAGGAGGCCGTCAGCCCAGGGGAAGCGGTAAGTTACTTCGATCAAGCCGTTCGAATGGACCCGAGCTTCGCTCCGGCCTATCATGATCGAGGCATCGCATTTCAGAAACTGGGAGAAATCCGAAAAGCCATTCGAGATTTCGACGAAACCATCCGCCTGCACCCCGACAACGCAAGTGCTTACTATAACCGCGGGGTATGCTACACCCTCACACGGGTTTACAAGCGGGCCATCGACGACTACAAGACAGCAATCGAACTGGCTCCGGAAGAGGCGCAAGCCTACAACAACCTGGCTTGGATATACGCCACCGTCCAGGATTCTTCCTTTAGGAATCCCGAACAAGCGATTCAGTATGCCGGGCGGGCCGTTGAGCTGAGCCGCGAGAGGAATGCTTCCTTCATGGATACGCTGGCGGAATCCTATTATGCGGCAGGCCGATATGCGGAAGCGGTGGAATGGGGGGAGAAGGCGCTATCCCTGGAACCGGATTCGGAAACCCTCAAGAACCATCTGAAGCGGTTTCGAAATGCTTTGAAGCCGCGAGCCGATTGATCGAGACGCCGGTTGCCTTTCCGCCTCTCCGGAGTGAGGCGTACATAGAGTACACTGCCGTGACGAAGGATGAAGCGTCACGCCAACAGCGTGCCGGCGGATCCCGTTCTTCAACGGCCTGTCAGCGGCAAAAAAATGGGAAGGCGCCCGGTTGCATCCACAGCTACACTCGATCCGCTTGCTCGAAAATCCTGATTCTGCCGTATTGCCCGTCGAATCCGGGCGTTACGGAAATATCCCCTTCCCTTACACGTGTCACGGCTTCCGCCAGCAGCTCCGACCCCGAGTGTTCCAATTCCTCTCGCGGGCAATCAAGCAGAATGCGGAATTCGGACCCTAAAGCTTCAAGGTACTCGCGATACCGCCGGTTCACTTTCCGTGAACTCACTCCCACCCGGAGCGTTTCCGCAACAATCTCTTGAAGGGGAACGATGTAGCGATACGAAGGCGTCCCGGGCAAGCGGCCGCCCTCGGGACGATCCGCCAGATCCTCCACCCGATGCATCACTCCTACGGTAATCCTGCCTTTGCACACAGGGCAAACGGATCCGTATTGTATGGTTTCCCGTGGCGTAAGCCGCAGCCGACACGTCCGATGGCCGTCCAAGTGATATTTCCCTTCCTGAGGATACATCTCCAAGGTTTCCAGAAAGCCCGAACCGGTTTGGATCGCATTTCGGATGCCCCAATAGGAACGTTCCGTGTCGAAGCGATTGGCGTTGCGACCCAGCTTGGATGGTGAATGGGCATCCGAGTTGGATACGAGAAGATAAGAGTCCAGTTTCGAAACGCGCCGGTTCATGGGAGGATCCGAAGACAAACCGGTTTCGAGGGCCGGTATTTTACCAGCCAGATCTCCGTAGCATTCCTCCAGGGAATCAAACCCGGACCCGGCTCCCAGCACGCTGAAATGAGGCGTCCAGACATGTGCGGGAATGAACAGGATATCGGGAGAGATGTCTAGGGTTCGCTGCAACAGATCCCGGCTGTCCAACTTCAGAATGGGGCGACCGTCCGAGCGGATGTTCCCGACCCCATCGAGCACCCGGCTCAACCGCTCCAATGAATCCAGATCCGGAAATAAGAGCAGGTGGTGCACTTTCCGTACTTTTCCGTCCTTCTTATAAATAGTGCTCACCTCGGCGGAAGGAATGAAGAACACTGCCTGACGGCAGCGATCCGGCGCCGCCTTCCCGTTCGGGTCTTGCCTGTCCTTCAATACGTAGAGGCCGGATTCATCCCGGGCCAAAAGCTCCCGCATCTCCCGGAACCATTTGGGATGTGTTCCATCTCCCGCAGCCAGCACGGAGATGCCCTTGAGCTGGGCCCAATGATTCAGATGAGGCAGATCCATGTCTTTGCTGGTGGCGATGGAAAACCTGGAATGAAGGTGAAGATCCGCGATGAATTCCATGCGAGAGTCCTTCTCGGCCGGTAGTATCCAATCACCATAGACGGTCTTCGAATGGGAAGTCAACTCTCCGCTGGAGGCTTCTATCTCAAACGGACACGCTAGCAGAGAAGAACCGGAAGCGTGTCGGAATGGAGGGAGAAGGGCGGCGAATGGAGCGAAGCGGTGGATGACGTCGGAGTTCCGTGAACGGATACTCCGTACGGAAGCTTGATTCCTTGTATGAACAGTGTTAGTCTGTACAAAATAATGTATCCCCATCCTACCGTGAAGAATTCCAACAGACCCTGATTGAGGAATTCATGTATCTCATCAATGAGGTCTCCCAAAAAGTGAATCTGTCCCAAAAGCGGATCCGCGAATATGAAAAGGAAGGCTTTATTAAACCCCTGCGGGCCGCAAGCACCAATAACCGGTTGTACTCGGATTTCGACGTGGATCAGATTCGGCGAATCAACTACCTGATCCACAGACGAGGGTTCACTCTGGCCTGCCTGCGCAATCTACTGGCCATGGCTCCCTGCTGGAACGTTTTCGATTGTGAACGCCGAACCACATGCCCGGCCTTCAAGCATCCCCACCAACCGTGCTGGCAGGTGCGGGAATTCCACGGGACCCTCTGTCCGGAATCCTGTGAACGGTGCGCCGTCTTTCTCAACCGTCACATTCAACCCGAAAGAGTCCTTGAGAAAACCCCCGACTCCTGGGAAACTTCCTGAATGCTTGTGGTTTTCTGAGCGAGGAAGCCTCAATCTCTTGTGCCATAGGACTCCTTGACCTTCATGCCCGAATCGCCGGACGGTTCTCCCGCCGATGGAAATGAACCGCGTTCCGGCAGTCCTCAAACCTCCTCCCGTGACGACCCCACTGTGGCGGAAACGCCACACCGCCAACTTCACTGTGTGTTTTTCACAACACAACCCTGCGAACCGTGTAGGTTGATTCTCTGCCCATTGAATTTTGGCAGCGATTTCAATTCTCTGCACGGAAGAGTCATTCATCTCAGTCTGGCCCGATGTTTGCTCTACGGATCCGCAGGAGGTAGAGAAGCGTGTCATACCAGCAAACCATTCGAAGACCCGTCGATTGCAGCGGCATCGGTCTCCACAGCGGAAAAACCGCATCGCTCGTATTATACCCAGCCGAGCCGAACGCAGGCATTCGATTCGTCCGGAAAGACCTGCCATCGAATCCTGAGATACCGGGGCTGCTCGATCATGTGGCGGATACGACACTGGCCACCAGCTTGGCTTTGAACGGAAATCGCGTTTCCACCGTAGAGCATCTCATGGCCGCACTGGCAGGTCTGGAGGTGGATAACGTCCTTGTGGAGGTCGACGGCCCGGAACTGCCCATCATGGACGGTAGTTCCATCTCCTTCGTAAGGCTGCTGAGAAATGCCGGTGTGGAAACGCAGGACCACCCCAGGAAGTTCTTGCTCATCGAAAAACCGTTTTGCTACGAGGACGGGGATAAGCGAGTCGAAATCCGGCCTGCCAAGCGGCTCGAAGTAACCTACACCATTGACTTCGATCATCCCCTGCTCAGACGCCAGACATTATCCTTTATCCTGTCTCCACGAGCTTTCGAAAAGAGGATCAGCCGGGCCAGGACTTTCGGGTTCCTAAAGGATGTCCAACACTTATGGAAGAATGGGTTTTCGCTGGGGGGATCCTTGGAAAATGCCGTGGTCATAGACGACCGCGGAGTTGTAAACCCGGAGGGTCTAAGATACCCCAACGAATTCGTGCGTCACAAGATACTGGACTTCATCGGAGACATCTCCCTGGTGGGAATCCCCGTCCTGGGCGCATTTATGGTCCATAAATCAGGCCATGCCTTGAATCATGCCGTGATGCGCGCGCTCATGCGCCAGCCTGCCCACTGGCGTATCGTCACGGAAGGTGAAACCACCCCCAGGTGGAAAGAAGCCGAATCCACCCCCGTCTTCACCTACCCGCATCCGGCACTGGCCTGACCCCAAGCGACACCGGACCCCTTGAATCGAATCCGGTGTCGCATCCCTCTCAGGTTTGACTTGCAATACCCCCTCCGCCTATTTTAGAAATATCAGAGGATCCGGACACATACCTTTTTTCGGCGGTGCGGTCGCCTTCACCGTTAAGGTCTGGGACATCGCACAGAAGTCGGTCTCATTGGAGGCTCTCTCGCTGTGGTCCGGCACGCGTCGCCATCATCAACAACCGATGCGGTTTTCATGGACCGTCTGTCTTCTTCTATAAATCGGAAACACAACCGGCGCCTGTGCGTTCTTGCACTCTGTATCCTTGTGTTCTTCGCCTTACCCGGTGCGGCTTACTCCAAGAATGCGTACATCGACGATCTATTGATTACCACCGATGAAGAGCATCTCCTGCTTTACTGCCGAGTGAAAAACTGTTTCACGGAAGATATGAACCGCGCCATCTTGAGCGGAATACCCACGACCTTCACCTTCCGGATCAGGCTGGAACGAAAGCGCGCTTTCCGTTTCAACGAGACTCTGGCGGACCTGCGCCTGCATCACACCGTCAAATACAACACCCTGAAGAATCAGTTTCTGCTGACGCTGAACAGTCCTTTCCAAGACTCTGAGTCCTGGACGGTAAGAGAATACTACGCAGCCAAGAGCCTCCTCACGGAGATCAACGGGGCGCCGTTGGCCCGTCTCGAAGATCTGAACCCGGGAGCCGACTATAGACTGAGAGTGCGAGCAGAGCTGAACAAGGTACGACTCCCCTTCTACCTCCATTACGTGCTGTTCTTTGTGTCCCTTTGGGACTTCCAGACGGACTGGTACGAGGTTATCCTAAGCTACGAACGAGGGGCGACGGCCGACGTCCGGACCACACCATGAATCAGCGGGAAACCAAACCCAACAACAAGGAACACCGCAGGCGCCGGCGAGAACGATTCGCCATTCTGGTGGTGATGCTCGTCATAGCGATCATCACCTATCTTGAGGTGCATTTTCTGAATTACGGCGTGGGATTACCTCTATCCAACAGTGTGCTCTTCTTTGCGCTGATCAACATCAACTCGACTCTCCTGTTGCTTCTCATCTTCCTGGTCATCCGGAACCTGGTCAAATTGATCTTTGAGCGAAAGCAGGGTATTTTGGGGTCCAGGCTCAGGACGCGGCTGGTTGTGGCTTTCACCAGCCTTTCTCTAATCCCTACCCTGCTGCTCTTTTTTCTCTCGCTTCAGTTTATCTCATCCAGTGTGGAACATTGGTTCAACCTCAACGTGGAACGATCTCTTCAGAACTCGCTGGATCTGGGTACCGCCTATTACCAGGAAACCCTGGAAGACACCCTTCGAAAAACCGGATGGATCGCCGGCGTACTGGAACCCTCCCTGGCATCTCCGAAAACAGCGGTCACTTCACAGGAAACCCTGAAGCAGCACCTTGAACGGAACGACCTCTCCTTTCTGGCACTCATCCCCCCAGGCGACCTAACGTGGACGGTGGCAGGTTCGGAAACCGCCCGGGCCGCCGTAGCGTCTCTGCTTTCATCGGGCGCCATTCGGAAACCGGCGGCATTTTCGGAACCGAGAGTCGAACTCGTTTCGGGAGTCGAAGAAGAATGGGTAACGGCCATCGTCCCCATGACATCCCTTGGGTCGCCGGGATCCCCACCCTATATTTTGGCCGCCGCACGTCGGATCCCCCCGGAACTGCTGGACAAGATGGAACGTGTCTCCCATGGTTACGAAAGCTACAAACAGGCCATTCTGCTCAAGACACCTCTCAAAATAACTCATTACATCATACTGTCCATCGTCACCCTGATGATCCTGTTCTTCGCTACGTGGTATGGATTCTATCTCTCGCGCGAGATGACCGAGCCCATCCGGGATCTGGCGGACGGCACCAACCGCGTGGCTTCCGGGGACTACGACGTGCAGATCCCCGTTTCTTCCAAAGACGAGATCGGCATGCTCGTAGGTTCCTTCAACATGATGGCCCGCGACTTGAAACAGCATAAACTGGAACTCGAACGAACGAATCAGGAACTCCTTGCCCGCAATCTGGAAATGGAAGAACGAAAACAACACACCGAAACCGTTCTGCGGAACGTGGCAGCCGGAGTGATTTCCGTCGACAGCAAAGGGCGGGTTACCACGTTCAATACCTCTGCGGAACGTATGCTGAACATACGCGCCGAACATATCCTGAACCGCGAAGTGGGCGATTTCATGATTCCGCCGTACGATCACATCATTCAGAGTTTTCTGGACGAACTCAACCTGCTAAAAACCGGGTCCCTGGAACATCATGTCAAAATACCCATGGGATCCTCGTTGCTCAGCCTCCTGGTGAAAGTCAATCTGCTTAAAGACGACGAAGGCCACTATATGGGGATGGTGGTGGTGTTCGACGATCTATCTCAAATCGAAAAAGCCCAGCGCATCAACGCCTGGAGGGAGGTGGCCAGACGCATCGCCCATGAAATCAAGAACCCATTAACTCCCATCCAGCTCTGTGCGCAACGACTTCAAAGGCGTTACGGATCCCGGTTCCCTCAGGATGGGCAGGTGTTTGAGGAATGCACCGCCACCATCGTCCGGCAGGTGGAGGAGTTGAAGAAGTTGGTCAACGAATTCTCCGGGTTCGCTCGAATGCCGTCGGCCAATCCATCACTCAATAGCCTCGATGAGGTCATCCGGGAAGTTCTGCCCTTGTATAGACAATCCCATAAACACATCCACTTCGTGTACGAGCCGAAAAAACCCGTACCGGAATTCAACCTGGACCGGGAACAAATGACCCGGGTTTTCGTCAATCTTCTGGATAATGCGGTGGCTGCAGTGGATTCCACACAGGGACGAGTGGTCGTCACCACCGATTACGATCCTATTTTGAAAATGGCGCGCATCGAATTCGCGGACAACGGCCCCGGTATCCGACCCGAGGACCGACCCAGGCTATTCGAACCCTATTTTTCGACCAAGAAATCGGGAATGGGTTTGGGCCTGGCCATTGTGAACACGATCATTCAAGATCATGATGGGTTTATCCGTGTCCTCGAGAGCGGCTCCGGAGGGGGGTCCCGTTTCGTCATAGAACTCCCGGTGAGGAACTGATCATGCACTTGAGGCAAACCATTCTGATTGTAGACGACGAGGAGAGCATTCTCCAATCCCTGGGCGGCGTGCTTAGCGATGAAGGCTACGAAATCACCAGCGCTCGAAGCGGAGAGGAAGCCCTTCGAATATGCGAAGACCAAGAACCCGACCTGATTCTTCTCGACATTTGGCTTCCCAGGATGGACGGCATCGAGGCGCTGGAAGGAATACGCGAAATGAACGGACTGATTCCCGTGATCATGATCAGCGGGCACGGGTCCATCGAGACCGCCGTTCGCGCCACCCGGCTCGGAGCTTTTGATTACCTCGAAAAACCGTTGTCACTGGAGAAAGTGCTGGTCACTGTTAAGAACGCCCTGCGGTATGGGCGGCTCTCCAGAGAAAACCTCATTCTCAGAGACCAGAAACACCACACACGGAAACTCATCGGCGAAAGCCCGGCCATGCGTATGCTCAAGGAACAGATCCGGATCGTGGCTCCTACTCAGGCCGGTGTTCTCATTACCGGAGAAAACGGCACCGGCAAAGAACTCGTTGCCCAATCCATCCATGGCTTGAGCGATCGGGCCGAACACCCGCTGGTGGAAGTGAACTGTGCGGCCCTCCCGGAGGAGTTGATCGAAAGCGAGTTGTTCGGCCACGAAAGAGGCGCTTTCACCGGCGCTTCCAAGAGCAAACGAGGCAAGTTCGACTTGGCCCACCGGGGAACCCTTTTCCTGGATGAAATCGGGGATATGAGCCTGAAAACCCAGGCCAAGATACTGCGCATTCTGCAGGAACGACGATTCGAACGCGTCGGGGGATCCAAGACAATTACCGTGGATGTGCGCGTTCTGGCGGCCACGAACAAGAACCTGGAGCACGAAATCGAAGAGGGGCGTTTTCGAGAAGACCTGTACTACCGGCTCAATGTGATCCCCATCCATGTCCCGTCTCTAAGGGAACGACTGGAAGATATCGAGGAGTTGGCTGCGGCGTTCCTGGACGAATTCGCTCGTTCCTCCGGAGACATCCGAAAGACACTTGTCCGTGAAGGCGTAACGCTTCTGAAGAGCTATCGATGGCCGGGAAACGTTCGCGAACTCAAGAACCTCATGGAGCGGCTGGCCATTTTATCCCGAGAACCGGAAATCCCCGCATCCCTGATCGCTCAATTCATCCGCAAGCAGGAAGAACCGGACGGCGACCTTTCCTCCCTTCAGGCCCCCACCCTCAAGGAGGCCCGGAATGCGTTCGAGCGGGCTTACATTGCACGCAAGCTGGCGGAATACGGCGGCAATGTTTCCCAGACGGCGGGAGCCATCGGTATTGAACGAAGCCACTTGCACCGAAAGATGAAGCTTCTGGGACTTGCGGAGTGAGGTCTCTGGGAAATCCTGCCTGCGTCGCCACTTTCCCCGTTCCGATTCCGACGTCCCCCAAATGCCTCAAACGGGCTTTTCCATCGGGGTCCAGCAACCCGTTGATAAACCGTATTGCGTGCACCTCCCGTGCAAAACGACGAGATGCAAGCCACAGCGAAAGCGTGAAAGCACATCGCGTTTTCAACGACCCGCTAGGGACCAGTCGTAATTTCCCACACCGCTTCATAGAACTCCGAGCCCCCGACGGAATCCGTTCTCGACGAATCCCTGTCCTTCGCAACCACTTTGATGGCTCGGGTCTGTATGGAAAGCGACTCCTCCGGACCCTGGAATTCCAACAAACCCTGTCCGATGGGCTGAAGCAGGACGTCACCCTGAGGAACGTCGCTCGCATACACGATGATCCGGTCCCTGCCAAAGGGTTCAACCACCTCTAGATCGAACCGATCCTGTTCTCCCGGAATCACATAGACCTTCCCACCCCGGAAATGACGCTCCTCCCGGTATAGATTGGGCAGCAACTGGATCACGTGACCGGAACCGGTGATATTCACGACCCGCGCGTAGAAGTCTTTGTTTCCTCTTATGAAAATCTGGATGTTCTCGCCTCTTCGATAATGTTTCTTGTCGGTCCATACGTTTACCGTCAGAGGAGCATCCTCGGACATGAGTAGCGATTGGGCTTCCACGGGGGAGTCCTTGGGTTTGATATCAAAAAAGACCTCCGCCTTCATCCAAACCCGGTATCGCACATTTTCCACGATGCCGTGATCCGTCTGCTCCAATACCCGCACCGCCCCCTCCGTTTCCGCGACAATCACGTCGTATTCCACCTGGAAATCCTTGACCTTGGTCTTGGACTTGATAAGCGTTTGGGCGGATTCAAGAGCCTGCCGCTTGGCATTGGCAAAGGCCGCTTCCCGTACCTGCTTAAGGGTCATGTCTTCGGAAAGATATGCAAACCCATCCACCGTATGAATGGACGACCGCTTCTCTCCATCCGGTACTGCATCCATCTCCGTAGGCTTTTCGGTTTCCGCGGCGGGGGAAAATGCCGAAAAGGCCATCAGACATCCCATCAACACTGCAACCCGAACCTTGCCAATCCACATCCCGGTCTCCTCCGCACGGTTACAATCAAAGCCTGGAGCTCTTGAAACCGCCCCTCTTCCTCTGCCGGAGCAGGCAGGCGCCCCGGACTACTCTCCCTTCAGTACGGCGCTGCAAGGCGCCCACGAAAAGGGCGTTCCGGGGTGTTGCCGCCGACTTTCCCTGCTCGTTCTCGGTCGACTCCCGCAAACCTCAGAATTATTTTGACTGCTCCCGATATAGGCTGTCAAGGACGCCCGGCGTAACTCAGGGTCATCGTGCCTCTTGTATCGTACCATAACAGGCCGTTGCTAAACGGTATTACAGGCAGGCAGCCACGCCTTCGGCGTGGCGAGACGCCTCTCTGCGCGGGACACACAGGCAGAAAGGATGAGCCGCAGATCGCGCTTTTCGACGGCCTTATAAGGCCTGCGAACCCGTCAAATTTGCCATGGCTTCCCGCAACTCATCACTCTACCTGCTCCGCCTCGAGAAACAAAGCCTTGGATAACGCGGAAAAGAACTGCTGGTAAGGCTCCGGATCCGTCACGGTCGTCACATTGTATTGTGCGTTGCTGCGCACGGCGAGATGCCTTTCCCCCTTGGGACGAACGGATACGGTCATGCGGAGCGAGTAGCCTGATCGCTTGGTCCCCGACACACTTCCCAGTTCGTGGTCGGCTTTATCGATTACAAAACCGAGATCCTGCAACGTGGCGACAATGGTCCGTAACATCTGCCGCTGATCCGTGGTTTCGAAGGCCCGGCTTTGGATGCTGCGAAGTTTTACTTGAGATTGGTCCATTTCGAGGATCTGTTTTTGCCGGGACGCACAGGACACAAACATGAACACACATGCAGCAACGATCATTCCATGCGCAAACCAAGACTTTCGATACATGGTTTCACCTCCTATCAGCCCGTTGATAAACCGCTGTTGCGGGCAGGCTGGTGAAAAAAGATGAAATGCAAGGCGCGCGAGTCCTGAGTAACGAGGCGCACCTACAGTACGCCGCAATGACGAGGGATGAAGCGCAACACCGCAGACCGCGTTTTCAACGGCCCGCTATATGCCTTGTGCTTCCAGAAAACAAGCTTTGGAGAGCTTCGAGAAGAAGGTTTCATAGATCTCCGAGTCTCCTATAGCCTCACTTTTCACCAACTCCCCCCGGGTGTTCCACACCATGTGCTGGAAGGTGATCCGCAGCGCGGTGCGGCTTTTCCCCACGGGACGGGTGGACAGCGAGGCAATCACTTTTTGCTTATCATCCACCGGAGTCGCCACGCCGGTAAGAATGGCTACCAGCACCGCACCCGCTATCTGACCCGCATCGCGCACATCCCGGTCTCTGGAAGCCACAAGGATCCCCAAAGCCGGTTCCGTTTCGTCAAGTTGGTATCCCAAGTCCTGGAACAGTCCCGCCGAGGCCGAAAGCAGCATGCGCTCGTCACCGGTATCGAAGACCCGGGTCTGCAGACGACGTTCAGCCAGGGTCTCGGCGGATAATTCGAGAGCATCCCTTGGGATGCGCCCTCCACAGGCCACACATCCAACCAGGACAAGAATCATCAGGCCCTTCCAATAGATAAATCGCTCGGATTGCATGACGAGACTCCTCCTTAAAACCGGCTCGAATGGTATGCGAAGTCGCGGACCTTCTTCTCCCCGTCGAACTTGATTACCACCGTGAGAGTCCTCTGGGTCTTGGATACGGCTCCGGATCCCCCTCCAGCGCCAAGAAGAAGCAGGGTTCCGTATCCGTCGCTCCGCGAATAGGTAACGTCCGTGGAAATCTTGTCGTATACCCAGACCTCCTCTCCCTGCTCATCGGTCGTGACAATATTGGGCGAACCCAAGATCGAAACCACGTCCGCAGCCGGCATGCCTTTTCGGATTTCCTTTTGAACCACTCCCACCGTGGACTTCCGTTCATGCGTCCCGTGAGTGTCTTCATAGTGTCTGTGGGCGGACGAGCATCCAGCCGGAATCGCCAGACACATCAAGACTGCAAACCAACATTTCATGACAACATAGCGCACGTTCATCCTGCTTTTCCTCCTCGCTTCGGCCGCATCCTGCAAGCCGTTAGGGTTTCACACGGGGTACGGAAATCCCATATCCCCGCTGGTCGCCGCACCGCCCCCTGCTCTTCATCCGAGAAAAAGCTCAACTCGAGTTCCCCGGTGCAACCCGCTCCACTTCCTTCCACACGAGGGGATTTCACCCCCCTGATTCTGCATCGTACTTCGAACTCTTGTCAGATAAGGTCAAAACGGATAAAAAAATTCGGACGGGCACAAAAAAAGCACGAAACGCATGATGGGCCAAGGAGACGGCCATGGTGAAAGTGAAAGGAATTCTTGCGTGGCAGTGGAATCATCGCAACCGCCGGATGCGAGGCGGAACATTGAGCGCCCTGAAGGGGCAGGCATTCCGGCAGACTTCGAAAACCATGGGGACGAGGGACGCTAATCCCATCCAGGGGTCTTGCGACAGGTCTCGGGGCCCTTTTTCGGAGCAGGCCTCAAAATAGGGGAAGCGCCGGAAAGATCCTCAAAACCCAAGATACTCAGTTCTTGGCTGGACCCAAGACGTTTCCCTGGCTGTCATACTCATACCAACCCTTACCGGTCTTACGACCCAAATGTCCCGCCTTTACCTTTCGGCGCAGGAGAAGCGGCGGATACCATCGAGGATCCCCGGTTTCATGGTACATAGCCATGAGCGCTCCATGGGTCACGTCCAGACCCACCATGTCTCCCGTCTCGAAGATCCCCATCCGGCGTCCCGCCGCAAGGCGTAGCCCTTTATCGATATCCTCGACGGATGCCACGCCCTCCTCCACCAATCGCATGGCCTCCATGGACGCGGGAAAATTGATTCGGTTGATTACGAAACCGGCCACATCCCGATGGACCAATATGGGTTCCTTGCCGATATGAAGGACAAATTCCCGGGCGGCGGCGAAGGCCTCGTCACTCGTATGCATTCCTCGAATGACCTCCACGGCTTGCATCATGGGTACCGGGCTGAAGAAGTGAAGACCCACAAAGCGTTCCGGCCGGCTCAGGCACGACGAGAGTTCCGTAATAGGAATGGCGCTTGTGTTGGTGGCTACGAGTGCATCCCCCTTAATCACCGTGTCCAGGCGTCGCAACACTTCTCCCTTCACCTCCATGTCCTCGAAAACCGCCTCCAGAATAAGATCCGCATCGGAGGCAGCTTCGGGATCTTCAGTAATGGCGATGCGATCCATGATTTCTTCAAGAATCCCGGGTGCCTGCCCTTTTTCTATGAGTTTCGTAACGGACCAGGCAATATTCTTCACGGCTTTGTCCATTACATCCCAAGACCTATCGCACAGAACGACCGCGAGACCGGCCTGCGCGCATACCTGGCCGATACCTGAACCCATGAGACCGCTGCCTATTATGAATACCTTCCGAATGGTCATGGACTTCCTCCTGTCTCTTCGTGAACGATGATGAACGACAAGCACCGCCGGGTTCACCGCTGCCGTGCCGCGGTCATGGCGACATCGCCTATCCGTCGAGACGGATACGGGATCTTCTCCCCGGTGGAACCCGGGACCCCCTATCCGATTTGCTCCCTTCGGGCGCCGCCGTTGCTTTCCTCCAAGCGAGTGTAGTATTTTGTTCGTACCACGTTTTGACCGTTCAGGAAAACCCGTCCAGGAGGGATCTGCCGGTTGAAACACGGGCTTTTTGCAGGCGGGTGAAACACAACGGGACCGAGACGCATGAAGCCTCGATAATTGCGTCCGTCTTGTATGCTGCGGCGCTATGGATTCCAACATGGCGCCCCAATTCGTGTTTATGAAAACCGCCCGGGCGCCGGGACTTGGAGACGCCTTCCGGGAGCTGCGGTTCGGCTCCTGTTGGCCCCGAAGAACATCCCGTATCAGCTCGTTGATAAACCGTATTACGGGCAGACCGGTGCAAAACGATGAGATACAAGGCGGGCGAATCCTGAGGAATGAGGCGTACGGTAGGCCGCAATGCCCAAGAATGAAGCCCAACGACGCAGATCGCGTTTTTCAACGCCTGGTAACATATTGTAGCTCATTTTTCCTTTACTGGGAGCAGCCATGAAAAGATATCTGATCATCGGGAACGGAGCAGCCGGCATGACGGCTGCAGAGCAAATCCGAAAACACGATCCAAAAGGTTCCATCACGATCGTTTCGAGCGAGTCCTATCCATTCTATTGGCGCACCCGCCTGAACGACTATCTGGCCGGAGAAATCAACGAAGAAGATCTGATCGTCAAGAAGGAAGCATGGTACCGAGACACCGGCCTGGAGGTGCGGCTGGATACCCAGGCCACGAAGGGAAACGCACAGGAGCAGTCCATCGTCCTCGCCAATGGAGAAGAACTCCATTACGATCGACTTCTCCTGGCCACAGGCAGCCATTCATTTCTGCCTCCCATTCAGGGAAGCGAACTTCAGGGTGTCTTTACCCTCCGAACCCTGGATGACGCCCAGCGGATTCGGAGACACGCTGAAAATGTAACGCAAGCGGTCTTGATCGGAGGCGGTCTCTTGGGCCTGGAAGCCGCCAACGCCCTTCGAAAGCTGGGAATCCGATGTACGGTGGTGGAATTCTTTCCGAGGTTGCTTCCCAGGCAGTTGGATACCGAAGGAGCCGCAAAGCTCCAGGAAATCATGGAGAAGATGGGTTTTCATTTCAAACTGGGGGCCAAGACCCGTGAAATCCGGGGCGATACCGCAGGCGTCCGGGGCGTGCTGCTCGAAGACGGGCAACTCCTGGAGACGCGCATGGTGATCGTCTCCGCAGGCGTTCGTCCGAATCTGGAATTGGCCGATTCACTGGGCGTGCAGGTCGATAAAGGAGTGGTGGTGGACGATCGGATGGCAACCAGCGTTGAGAACATCTTTGCGGCGGGGGATGTAGCCAATTATAACGGAATGCTCTATGGAATCTGGCCCGCAGCCATGGAGCAGGGGGCGACAGCGGGAGGGAACATGGCCGGTGTCTCACTGAAGTATTCGGGGACGCTGATGAGTACCATGCTCAAAGTCGCCGGAATTCAACTCGCCTCCGCCGGAGAAATCGACGCGGAAAACCGCTACGAGTCGTTGGCCTCCCAAGGTCAGGATATCTATAGAAAAGTAGTCCTCCACGACGACAAGATCGTCGGCGCCATCTTTCTCGGGGATACGCGTCCGTTCAACAGAATCAAGAAGATGATGGAAGAAAAGCAGGACGTAGCCACCGTGAAACATACTCTCCTGGACTAACTTGTACGCTCGAGGAACTGCAGTTGCCTCACGGATGGAAAGGCGGGCGGCGGCGCCGCGATTCGCCCGAGACCGTTGCGTTCCGGCTCCGCAAATCACAGCTCATCCGGCGCTTGGGCCGCTTGTGTGGCCCGAGGCCTCGATGGAGTGATCTAAGACCATGGAAACGACGCTTAACCCCTTCACTAGTGCCCAGCGACAACTCGATGCAGCCGCTGAAAAGCTGGCGCTGGACCGAGCCACCCATGAACTGCTGCGTTGGCCCATGCGGGAGGTAACGGTTTGCCTTCCCGTCAAGATGGATGACGGAGCCACACGGGTCTTCAGAGCGTTTCGGGTCCTGCACAATCGGGCTCGAGGTCCCGGCAAGGGCGGCATACGCTGGCATCCCGACGAAACCTTGGACACCGTAAGAGCCTTGGCTACCTGGATGACATGGAAAACGGCCGTGATGGATCTTCCGCTTGGAGGCGCCAAGGGCGGTATCGTGTGCAACCCGAAGGAACTGTCGCCGGGAGAGAAAGAACGCTTGGCGAGAGCATACATCCGGGGTCTTTCGGATGTACTGGGCTCCACCAAGGACGTTCCCGCACCCGATGTGTATACCACGCCCCAGATCATGTCCTGGATGATGGACGAGTTCGAAGCGCTTGTCCGCGAGAGCCATCCGGGCGTAATCACGGGCAAGCCTCTCCCTCTGGGCGGGTCTCATGGACGCCTAGACGCCACGGCGAGGGGCGGCATGTACATGACACGGGAAGCAGCCAGGAATTTGGACATGACACTCCCAGGACAAAGCATGGCCGTGCAGGGTTTCGGAAATGTGGGTCAGCACGCGGCGCTTCTCGGACAACGTCTGCTGGGTCTCAAACTCATCGCCGCCTCGGATTCAAAAGGCGGCGTCCATAACCCCAACGGCATGGATGCCGATCTGCTGGTGAACTACAAGAATCAGAACGGTACCCTTCAGGGATTTCCCGAAACGGAACCCATCACTAACGAGGAACTCTTGGAAGTGGATGTGACGGTACTGGTTCCGGCGGCCCTGGAAAACGTCATCCACATGGAAAACGCTTCCCGCATCCGTTGCCGAATTCTGTGCGAACTGGCCAACGGACCCACCACACCCGACGCGGATGGGGTGCTCCAGGAAAAAGGCGCTCTGGTCCTTCCCGATTTCCTGGCCAACGCTGGAGGAGTCATCGTCTCCTATTTCGAACAGGTACAGAACATGACCAACCTGTATTGGGACTTGAAGGAAATCCACCGGAAACTGAACCGGCAAATGTCGCACGCGTTCCAAGCGGTGCTCCAAATGAGCGCGGCCCAACACACCCATCTGAGAGAAGCCGCATACCTGGTGGCCGTAAGCCGCGTTGCAGAGGCCTGCAAGCTGCGGGGCTGGGTGTAAGTTAACAACCCGTTGATAAACCGTATTGCGGGCAGGCTGGTGAAAAACGATGGGATGCAAGCCACCCCGGCGGCGTGGCGGTAGATCGCGTTTTTCAACGGCCTGCTGATGGTGGTTTTTGTGTCCGCAGGCTCCAGTTCGGGAGACCCCGCCATGGAAATGGTTCAGGCCTTGAGAATGTACCGGAAAATGTTCCGGTTTCCCCATCTGCTTGGGGAAATGCGAAAGATCTTCCTGAGGTCTCTCCGAAAACAGGGAATTACGGACCCGGATCGCCTTCACGCCGAGGCCGTCGCGGTCTTGACCGAAGAGGGTCTGGAGGCCGATGAGGATCGAATCCGCGAATACATGGAAGTCTTGACCGATCTCTATTTTGTTCGCCACTTCACCGACACGGAGATCGAGGATCATATCAACTTCGCCCGGAAACAAGACCGCTTCCGCCACCTCAGTGCCCTGGTGAATACGGAACAGGCATCCACGCTGAGCATACTCAAGGCGCTGAAAGAATTTTGTGATATTCCCCAGGGAGAAATGATTCTTTCCGAAAACGAGTCTATGGCGGTCCGCGTTGCCCTCATCAAGCAGTTCATATCGACTCAACTTCCCTTCATAGGTGTCTCCAAGCATTTCCTGACCATCCGTGACATATCGGAGGTGCTTGAAAGATCCTATTGGAACAGAGAATACACGGGCAAGATCGGAGGAAAAGCGGCCGGTATGTTTCTGGCTCATAAGGTTCTGCTGCCCAGGTTCGCTTATAAGGACCCGGAACTTGAGCGCTATGTAACCATTCCCGATTCCTACTATTTCAACTCCGGGATTTTCTCTGAGTTCGTTGAGTATAACAACCTGTACGAATGTCACAGTATCAAGTACGAACCGGTGGACACCATAGAAGACAAATATGAAAGCATCGTGGAGCGATTTCAACAGGCCTCTTACCCGCCGGATACATTGAAGCAATTCAGTAGATTCTTGGCCCAAGTTGGGGAACAGCCGCTCATACTTCGATCCTCAACCCTCCTCGAGGACAGCATAGGGCACACGTTCTCCGGCAAGTACGATTCCGTGTTCGTGGCCAATCAGGGAGATCCTGAAACCCGATTGCAGCAATTCATCGCGGGGTTGAACCGGGTGTTTGTCAGCACCTTCGGTCCCGCACCCATCATGTATCGAAGAAAACACGGACTTATCGATTTTGATGAACGGATGAGCGTACTCGTCCAGAAGGTCGTGGGAAGGCGATTCAACGGATACGTATTTCCGATGGCGGCGGGTGTGGCATTCTCCATGAACCCCTATCACTGGACTTCACGAATACGGAAAGAAGAAGGATGCGCGCGTCTTGTATTCGGACTGGGTACCCGCGCAGTAGAACGGATAGCAGGAGACTACCCACGCATGGTCTCACTGGACAAGCCTCTCTTGAGGCCGGAAGTGACCGCGGATCAAATCTGTCGGTATTCCCAGAAAATGGTCGACGTGCTGAATCTGGGCGCTTGCCGTGTGGAACCCATCCCATTTCTGCCCTTATTGAGTTCCCTCAATTATCAGGATATCTATTATCTGGTTTCGATCAACGAGGAGATGCATCTATCCCCGCCCCTGTTCAGGGGACAACCGTTCGACCTACACAAGAGCTGCATCACTCTGGAAAACTTCTTGCTCAAAACACCTTTTGTCGCCCTGATGCGAAATATACTCCGAAGACTAGAAGAAGCTTACAGCCGTCCCGTGGAAATCGAGTTCGCATGGGATGATGACAAGTTATACCTTCTCCAGTGCCGATCCCTTCCCGTCAAACACGACTCGGGAGTCCTGAACATCCCACCGAATATCCCGGAATCCCGCATTCTATTTACCAATCATCGCGGAGTCACCAACGGCGCCGTGTACAATATCGAATATATCGTGTACGTGGACCCGGAATCCTACGACCGCTTGAACACACCCCAGGAAAAACTGAAAGTGGCCCGTGCCGTGGAACGGATCAACAGAGGATTGGCCGCCGATCGGTACGCGCTTTTGGGACCGGGGCGATGGGGAAGCAATGATCTCAACTTGGGAGTAAAGGTCGCCTACCAGGGAATCAACAACACGCTTCTTCTGGGAGAAATAGTGTTTGGGGAGGAGAATTCCGCCCCCGAAGCCTCATACGGCACCCACTTCTTCAACGATCTGGTGGAAAGCGAAATCATCCCCTTGGCTATCTACCCCGACACGGCCGAATGCACGTTTCGTAAGGAGTTCCTGTTGAACGCGCCGAACCGGCTCCGGGATTTCGCGCCCGATTTCATGGATCTCGATCCGGTGATCCGCGTCATTCATGTACCCGCCTCGACGAACGGTCTGTTTCTCCAAGTGATACAGGACGGCCGGAACCAACGGGGAATGGGGTACTTCGACGCTGCCGATGGAAGCGAGGGTAACTGAGGCGAATGAATTTAAACCCCGAAGCCGACCCTCTGGAATGGGCTGAGGTGCACGGGCGGAACGTCACGCCGCCGGTTTCGAGCCGGATACCAAACAACCGCTTACCCCACCTGGAGGAACCGGTCGACCTCACTCATGGGAACCGCCCCGCTCAGGCGGTTCACTTCCCGGCCGTTTCGAAACAGGATCAACGTGGGCAGACTCATGACCTCGTACCTGGAGGGTGTGGCGCGATTCTGGTCCACGTTCAGCTTGGCGAATTTGATACGACCACCGTACCGCGGCGCCATCTGCTCCAGAATAGGAAGAAGCGCCTGACATGCGCTGCACCAGGAAGCCCAAAAGGCGACCATCACCGTACCTGGGCGCCCGACCACTTCCTTGGGAAAGGTGTGGTCCGTAACCACCGTCATACGGACGGGAGCCTCAGGCTTTCCACCGGTGGTCAGACTCCGGCGGCATTTTCCGCATACAGGTTTTTCCCCCAGGCGATTTACCGGGACCCGGTTCCGGGCGCCGCAATGAGGGCATAATACGATCATGTTTTCCTGATTCACCACGGCGGAACTCCTTCGAAATACCCTGAAACGGCTGCTGTCGGGCAATGGCCGGAATACGGATATCGCTCATCGTTTCTATAGCTCACCTCCCGTTCGAGGTAAAGCCGAACATCCTCCGGCAGTTGGATCCTCCCGGTCCCGGGCATACCTGAGCGGCCCCGGAGCTTGTGAAGCCTACTACGATATAAACAGCAACATCCCAACCCATAAGCAGCGGAAGTGCGACACACAACGCCGAAGCAGCCAAAGCGGGCTGCCGGTCGTCTTTCTCATCGGCTGGTCGCGGGTAAACATATTGCTCCATGGCCACGCCGTCTCGGTTGTGTTATACAATAGTCATTCCGGCCTGGCTTCCAACGACCGCCGGCCCGGATGTTGTGGACCTTTTTCGACGCCGTTCCGCACATACGAGTTCCACGAAATCGGAACCCGGTTTACGGCCCGAAACATCGTAGATTCTAGTTTCAGAACATTTCAAGAAGGGAGAACTCATGCGTTCCATCGCCCATATCGACGCTCGTGAAATACTGGATTCCAGGGGAAATCCTACTCTGGAGGTGGATGTGATTCTGGACTCCGGAGTATTGGGACGGGCCTCCGTTCCTTCCGGCGCCTCTACGGGAGAACACGAAGCCGTGGAGCTTCGGGACAAGGACCTCAGTCGGTATGGAGGCAAAGGAGTGTTAAAAGCCGTTGACAACGTCCTCGAACGCATCGCTCCCCATGTGTGCGGCATGGATGTAATACAGCAGGTGAAAATCGATCAGGCCATGATCGCTTTGGACGGAACACCCAACAAGGGGCATTTGGGCGCCAACGCCATCCTGGGGGTATCGCTGGCGACGGCTCGGGCCGCGGCGGAATACCTGGAGTTGCCCCTGTACCGCTACCTGGGGGGACCGGCGGCCCGGCGCCTGCCCATGCCCATGATGAACATTTTGAATGGGGGGGAGCATGCGGATAACAGTGTGGATCTTCAGGAATTCATGATCATGCCTTTAGGTGCTGCAAGCTTTCGGGAAGCCCTTCGGGCGGGAGCCGAGGTGTTTCACTCACTGAAAAAGGTCCTGAAAGAGCATTCGTACTCCACTGCAGTGGGTGACGAAGGAGGGTTCGCACCCGATCTCAAGTCCAACGAAGAAGCGGTGGAACTCATTCTGGAGGCGGTCCGGCGGGCCGGATACACACCGGGTGAAGATGTTAGCCTGGCTCTGGACCCGGCGGCCTCTAGTTTTTTCGAACAGAATCGGTACATGTTTAGGTGGTCCGACGGCTCCCGTAAGACGTCCGAGGAAATGGTCGATTTCTATGCGAAATGGCTGGCAAAGTATCCGATAATAAGCATCGAAGACGGGTTGGCCGAAGACGACTGGGAAGGCTGGCGCAGGCTGACCGCCAAGCTGGGCGAACAGGTACAATTGGTGGGCGATGACCTGTTTGTGACGAATACCGTTCGGATTCAGAAGGGGATTGATCTGAATATCGCCAACTCGGTTTTGATCAAGGTGAATCAAATAGGAACCGTGACGGAAACTCTGGCCGCCATCGATCTCTCCCACCGGTCGGGATACACGTGCATCGTCTCCCACCGGTCCGGTGAAACCGAGGATTCCTTCATTGCGGACTTGGCCGTGGCCACCGGTGTAGGACAAATCAAGACCGGATCTCTTTCACGATCGGAACGGATCTGCAAGTACAACCGCCTCCTTCAAATCGAACAGGAATTGGGGGAGTCGGCGGACTTTTTTTCACCGTTTCCTTGAACGGGCGCCTTCCATCGTCTGCAACGAGCCGCTGAGGGCCTCATGCGGAGAACGGCTCCGGCAGGATCGCGAAATGGCGGAAACTTGTAGCCTGGAATGTTGACGGCAAGCGCCGGGCTCCACGGTTGACGTCGTCCTGCCCCCTGTATATGGTAGAAATTATTTCTAAGAGTTCATCAAGTCAAGCGGTGGCGGCCCAACGACGTCCCCAAGTCCAGGGAAACGGCTTTCGGGACGGGACTCGGCATGACTTAGCAGCCTGTTGATAAACAGCATTGCGGGGAGGCTGGTGAAGAACGATGAGATGCAAGGCGGGCGAATCCTGAGGAATGAGGCGTACAACCAGTACGCCGCAATGACGAAGGATGAAGTCCAACGCCGCAGATCGCGTTCTTCAACGGCCTGTTAGAACGGCGAAAGAGTGCGGCCTATGTGGAATAATAGACACCGACTCCCCAATACCTGGAAAGCTTTTCTGCCGCTTTTGATACTCCTGGCAGGCTGTGCCTCCGGGATTCCGGAGGGAACCATGCTTCCGCCGGAATCCTTCCGGGGACTGCAATACGAATCAAAGTCACCGGAGAAACTTACGGATTCGGTTCTTCCCTCCCTGAACGATGACGCCGCCCTCAACGATTATCTGATCTACGCCGCGATCAACAATCCCGGCTTGGAAGCGTCCTTTGAACGTTGGACCGCGGCGCTCAGCAGAATACCTCAAGCAATGACTCTCCCGGATCCCAGGCTTTCCTACGGATATTTCGTCCGAAACGTCGAAACCCGTGTAGGCCCCCAGGAACATCGGTTCGGCATCAGCCAGATGTTTCCATGGATCGGAGAACTGCGTTTCAAAGGAAACGTCGCCGCCGAAGAAGCCAACATCCAGTGGGCGCGATACGAAGAAGCCAAACGAAAATTGTTCTTCGAAGTCAAGAGGAATTATTACGAGTATACGTATCTCCAGCGAGCCGTCGAGGTTACAGCGGAAAACCTGAAGCTTCTCCAAGCCATAGAAACAGCCGCGCAGGCGCGTTACGCCGTCGGACTCACGCCCTACAGCGGGCTTTCACGCCTGCAGGTGGAAATGGGAAAAATCGAGGAGCGCCTGCTAAGCCTGCAAGACCTCCGCACACCGATCATGGCGCGCCTGAACGCAAGTCTCAATCGTCCGGCGGAGGCCCCTCTCCCCCGAGCCGGAGCGGCTCCTGCGCAGAAGTTCGACTTCACGGACGAGCAAGTCGTTCAATGGCTCTCGGAATACAATCCCGAACTGAAAGCCATGAGTTATACCATCCGGAGAGAAACTTCCGCGGTGGATGTAGCTCGAACGGACTACTTCCCGGACATCACTCTGGGTCTGGAGTGGATCCGGACCGGCGAGGCCTTGAACCCGGCAACACCGGACAGTGGGAAAGATCCGGTGATCGCCACCATATCCATCAATCTGCCCGTCTGGTTCGGGAAGTACCGTTCGGGTCTTGAGGAGGCGCGGCTCCGGCAGGCAGCAGCGAAAAACAGCCTGAGAGACCGGGAGAACTCTTTGACGGCGGATCTCAAGCTGACGCTCTACGGTTTCAGGGATGCCGAACGAAAAATCGACCTCTACCGGGACGGTCTCATTCCCAAGGCCAGGCAGACTCTCGAAGCCGGTATAAGGGACCTGGAGGTGGGATTGGCCTCGTTTCTGGACGTTATCGATGCGGAACGGACCCTCCTGGAGTTCGAACTCGCCTACGAAAGAGCCCTGTCCGACCGGGCTCAGCGATTGGCGGAAATTGAGATGCTTGTCGGCAAGGAGTTGGAGGTTCTTCTGAGCGAAGAGGACGTAAGATGAACCACGGACGATGTTCAGCACGCAGTCCGGTGAGGCCTGACTCGATCCTTTAGAAGTGCCTTTTTCACAGACCTCGGCAGACATCAAGGGGGTGGAAGACAGCGACATGGCGGAAACACCGAGACGACGACACCGGCGCTTGTGGATTGGACTTGTTGGCTTGACGATTGCCGGCGTACTGCTTATCGCGGGAATCGTGTTCCATTCGGAAGACAGCCACCGGCATGAAAAACTCACCCCAACCATTTCTGAAGTCCCGCGCACCCACGACCACGTGCAAACCGCGGAAAGCGCCGTCCGGGAAGATTCCGAACTCTGGACCTGTTCCATGCATCCACAGATCCGGCTCCCCAACCCCGGCCGATGTCCCATATGCGGGATGGACCTCATCCCGCTTGCCACGGACACTCTCGATCCTTCCCGGGACGAAACCCGGAGTCTCCGCGAGCTGACTCTTTCTCCTACAGCCCGCAAACTAGCCGAAGTCAGACTCCAATCCGTGGAACGACGGTCCGGCGCCGTCACCCTGAGGATGGTGGGAAGAGTCGCTTACGACGAGCGGCGGGTGGCTTCTATTTCAGCATGGGCCGCCGGTCGGTTGGAAAAGCTTCACGTCGATTTTACCGGAACCATGGTGAAAGTGGGTACGCCCATGGTCACCCTGTACAGTCCGGAACTCTACTCCGCCCAGTCCGAACTGCTCCAAGCCATCCGGACCCGGAAGGAACTGGAACGTTCCGGCCTGGCCTCGCTCAGGACCACGAGCGAGCAGGCGGTTCGATCCGCGAGAGAAAAGCTTCGCCTCCTGGGACTGGCTCCGGAGCAAATCGAAGAAGTCGTCCGGCGTGGAGAGCCTACGAACCGAATCACGATTCCGGCGCCCCTCAACGGAACGGTGGTGGAAAAGAACGGTCTGGAGGGCATGTACGTCCGGACGGGAACCGAGATTTACCGGATTGCGGACCTTTCCCACCTGTGGATCCGAATGGAAGCCTATGAATCCGATCTTCCCTGGATCCGACTGGGCGATGACGTCTCTTTCGAAGTCCAGTCCATTCCGGGCGAAGTTTTCCACGGACGGGTATCCTTTATCGATCCGTACCTGAAGGAAAGGACACGTACCGTTCAGGTTCGGCTGGACATTCCGAACCCCCAAGGACGGTTGAAACCCGGAATGTTTGTTCACGGAAGGCTGGAGGCGCAATGGATCGAGGAAGACCACCCGTTGGTGATCCCGGCGTCGGCGCCTCTGATCACCGGAAAGCGGGCGGTGGTCTACGTGGCCGTTCCAGAAAAGGAAGGAACCTATCAGGGCCGGGAAATCGTACTCGGACCCTGTGCGGGGGATGTCTACCTGGTCCGTCGAGGGCTGCGGGAAGGTGAGCAGGTAGTGACGCACGGCAACTTCAAGATCGACAGCGCGCTCCAGCTCCTGGCAAAACCCAGTATGATGGACCCCGAGGGAAGTGCGCCCGCCGCGGCGCACGATCATGGCCCAGCCGCGCCGGCAACCGGAGTACGGGCGATGGGGGACCCGCTCTCTTCGGTTCCCGAAGCCGTGATTCACCAGATTCACTTGGTACTGGACGCCTATGACCGTGTGACCGATAACCTCCGAGAGGAATTCCGGATGGATGCGCGCCCATCCTTTGCAGCGCTGTCCCACGCTGTAGACTCGGTCGACGATTCCCGACTTTCCGGTCACTCCTTGGCCATGTGGAACGAAATCTCCATGCTTCTCAGAAACGATGCGTTTCTCGGAGCCCAGGCCAAAAGCACCGCCGACATCCAAGAAGCCTTCGAAAGCCTTTCCAGCCATGTCGGGCGCGTAATCACCCAGTTTGGTATCTCTCACGGGGATCCCCATGCCGCTCATGCCGCTCACGCGGCTCCCACTACTCCCGCCGAGACTGCGGAAAAGGCGATTCCTATAAGCTTCAAAGCCCAACTCGGGAATCTTCTCGACGCATACCTCACGCTCCATGAAGCGCTGGCGGCCAACGACCATCCATCGGCCGTGAAAAGTATCCGCACCATCGAAGACGCGGCCCGCTCTTTGGACATGACCCTTCTGGATGGCGAACCTCACCGGCTCTGGATGGAACTCTCTGAAAACATCCAATCCGCGCTCCGGCTGATGAAACAAAGTACCGATCTAAGCCGGCTCCGTGAATGCTTCGCACTCTTTTCGGAGACGCTTGCGGTGGTGCTGAAGCGGTTCGGAGTCCATCCCGAGTTTCCCATCTATCGTATCTTCTGTCCTATGGCCTTCAACAACCAAGGCGCCTTATGGCTTCAGAAAGACGCCGACGTGCGGAATCCATATTACGGTCCTGCAATGCTGCGCTGCGGCGAGGTGCAGGAAGTTTTCTGAATGGAGCCCTTCCGGCAGGCGAGTTTTTGGACAGGGCCGTGAGCACGCGTATCTCCTGGAAATGAAACTTTTCGACGGAAAAGGGTCCTTGAGAGCGGGTACTTTCACCCGAGCAGGGATAACTTTATAGGCCTGTTGATAAACAGGATTCCGGGCAGGCTGATCAAAAACGATGAGATGCAAGGCGAGCGAATTCTGAGGAATGAGGCGTACATACAGTACGCCGCAGTGATGCCTGTCTGCGCCTGCCTGTGCGTAAGCGCACGCAGACAGATGGGACGCACAGGCGGGAAGGATGAAGCACAACGCCGCAGATCGCGTTTTTCAACGGCCTGTCGTCCGAAGAACCATTGACATGGATTGATGCGCCCCCAAACACCTCTTATCAGGCGAGGTATCGGAGGTTGGCTGCATGACGGAGAGAGACGCCCCGGCCGGATCGAATAGTTCCCGCACGTCCTGGATCGGACGATGGGTCCGGTTCTGTCTGGACATGAAGGTATTGGTTTTCCTCCTGTTGTTTCTGATCGTTATCTGGGGACTCCTGGTCGCGCCGTTCGACTGGAGGTTGTGGGGACTGCCCCGAAATCCGGTACCGGTGGACGCCATCCCGGACATCGGCGAAAACCAGCAGATTGTATTCACGGAATGGATGGGCCGGTCACCGCAGGACGTGGAAGATCAGATCACGTATCCTCTCACCGTATCCCTGTTGGGAGTTCCCGGAGTCAAGACCGTTCGAAGCTACTCGATGTTCGGCTTTTCCTCCATCTATGTCATCTTCGAGGAGCATGCAGACTTTTACTGGTCCCGGTCCCGGATTCTAGAAAAGCTCGGCAGCGTTCCGGCGGGCGCCTTGCCCCAAGGTGTACAGCCGGTCATGGGTCCGGACGCCACCGCTCTGGGCCAAGTTTTCTGGTACACCCTCGAGGGATTGGACGTCTCGGGGAAACCGACCGGCGGGTGGGACCTAGACGAGCTGCGCTCCGTCCAGGACTGGTATGTCCGCTACGCACTGCTCTCTGCTGAAGGCGTGAGCGAGGTGGCTTCCGTCGGCGGTTTTCTCAAAGAATATCAGGTGGACGTGGATCCCAACGCCATGCGTGCTCACGGGGTAACGCTCCAGGACGTGTATCAGGCGGTCCGCGATTCCAACCTGGATGTTGGGGCCCGAACCATCGAGATCAACCGGGTGGAGTACGTAATCCGGGGACTCGGTTTCCTGAAGACCCTAGCCGATCTGGAAGAAGCCGTGGTCCGCGTGAACGAGAATGTGCCCATTCGTATCCGGGATGTGGCCCATGTAAGCTTCGGCCCCGCACTCCGGCGGGGGATCCTGGATAAGGAAGGAGCCGAGGTGGTCGGGGGCGTAGTGGTCGTTCGTTACGGCGTAAATCCCCTTTCCACCATACAGAACGTCAAACAAAAGATCGCCGAGATTTCTCCCGGACTTCCCAAAAGGACTCTCCCCGACGGCACCGTAAGTCAGGTGACCATCGTCCCGTTTTACGATCGTACCGGACTGATCTATGAAACTCTCGGAACTCTTCAGACCGCTCTCTACGAGGAAATCCTCGTCACGATACTGGTGATCCTCTTCGTGGTGATGCACCTCCGAAGTTCGATCCTCATCGTCGGACTTCTCCCTCTGGCGGTGCTCATGACCTTCATCGCCATGAAACAGTTCGGCGTGGACGCGAATATCGTGGCGCTTTCCGGCATCGCCATCGCCATCGGTACGATGGTGGATATGGGGATCGTGATCTGTGAAAACATACTTCGACACATGGAGGAAGCGCCTCCCAAGACAAGCCGACTGGAAGTGGTTTACAGGGCGTCCACGGAGGTGGGAAGCGCCGTACTGACCGCGGTATCCACTACGGTAGTGAGCTTTCTCCCCGTCTTCACCATGGAGGCGGCCGAGGGAAAGCTTTTCAAGCCCTTGGCGTTCACCAAAACATTTGCGCTCATCTCCTCGGTTATCGTAGCCCTCACCATCATCCCACCCATGGCCCACCTGCTCTTCCGATTCAAGGACGAAATGAGGGGAAAGTCCGGCCGCATCCAGCAGGTGGTTTACCTTCTTCTGGGGATCGCCGGAGTGATCGGTTTTTGGCTCCTTCCGTGGTGGGCGGCCTTAGGGCTCGTGGTGGTCGGATTCTATCGCCTTCTGAACTCGCTGCTGCCGCCCTGGTTTTCCCGCTGGAGCACCCGTGCCCTCAATTTCGGCATCATCGCGGCGGTGACTTGGCTGCTTTCCTCTGAGTGGCTTCCACTGGGACCCGAGACGGGGCTCTTGAGGAATCTTGTCTTTGTCTTTGTCCTCATCGGGGGCCTGTTGGGCGTATTCTATCTGCTCCGGATCTTTTATGAACCCATTCTTCGTTGGAATCTCCGGCACAAACTTCTGTTTCTGTCAATTCCTCTTGGAGTGATCCTGATCGGCGTCATGGTGTGGCTGGGGTTCGATCGGGTTTTCGGTTGGCTTCCCCGTTCGGTCCGTCTGTATGCTCCTGTGTCATACCTGGCGCACCAGTTCCCGGGCCTGGGAAAAGAATTCATGCCTCCCCTGGATGAAGGGTCCTATCTCTTTATGCCCACCACCATGCCGCATGCCTCTATTGGGGAAGCGAGGGATATCCTGAAGAAGCAGAACTTGAGTATCCGATCCGTCCCAGAGGTCGAGTCCGTGGTGGGAAAGGTGGGACGCGTGGAGTCCCCGTTGGACCCTGCACCCATCTCGATGATTGAAACCGTGATTCATTACAGACCCGAATACCTCGTGGACCATAGCGGGAAACGGCTCCAATTCAGATTCTCCAGACAGGAACGGGATTACTTCAGGAGCGAGGACGGAACACCCCTTCCCGCTCCCGACGGCGAAGCCTATGTGGTTCAGGGGAAATTTGACCGCGACGAAGAAGGACGGCTCATTCCGGACTCGGACGGTATGCCGTTCCGGCTCTGGCGGCCCGCGCTGGATCCGCATCTCAACCCGGATCGGAAGGAATGGCCGGGCATCAACCATCCGGACGACATCTGGTATTCAATCTTAAGGGCTGCGGAAATCCCGGGGACCACCAGCGCCCCCAAACTCCAACCCATTGCAGCCCGCATCGTCATGCTTCAGAGTGGCATGAGAGCGCCTATGGGGGTCAAGGTCCAGGGTCCGGACCTTCAGACTATCGAGCGGGTAGGGCTGCAGATTGAGCATTATTTAAAAGAAGTACCTTCCGTCGAGCCCTCCATGGTCATCGCGGACCGGATCGTCGGAAAACCTTATCTGGAAATCGACATCGACCGGGAGGCCATCGCCCGATACGGTCTTTCCATTCGGCAGGTTCAGGAAGTGATTGAAATCGCCGTCGGAGGCCGGCAAACCACGGTCACCATCGAGGGTCGCGAACGCTATCCCGTCCGCGTTCGATATCTGAGAGAACTCCGGGATGATATCGAGGCCTTGGGACGGATTCTTGTGCCCGCGGTGGACGGCGTTCAGATCCCACTGGAACAACTGGCGGAAATCCGTTATGTGCGGGGCCCCATGGTGATCAAGAGCGAGGACACCTTTCTCGTCGGGTACGTACTCTTCGATAAGAAGCATGGGCTTGCCGAAGTGGATGTGGTGGAACAAGCCCAACGATATTTGAAATCCAAATTGGATTCCGGAGAATGGGAGCTTCCTGCGGGAGTGAGTTACATATTTTCCGGGACCTACGAAAACGAGATCCGGGCTCGGAAGAAACTGGCTGTGGTTTTACCGCTGGCTCTCTTCATCATATTCATGATCCTGTACCTGCAGTTTCGCTCCGTGACCACCAGTTCACTCGTATTCTCAGGGATCTTCGTGGCCTGGGCGGGCGGCTTTATCCTGATCTGGTGTTACGGGCAGTCCTGGTTCCTGGACTTTTCCGTATTCGGGGTTTCCATGCGTCAGCTCTTCTCGGTTCATCCGATCAATCTCAGTGTGGCCGTATGGGTGGGGTTTCTGGCGCTCTTCGGCATCGCCACAGACGATGGAGTCGTTATGGCGACCTACCTGGATCAGAGTTTCAAGACCCATCCGGCCACCACCATCCAGGAGGTTCGCGAGGCCACGGTAGCCGGAGCTATCAAGCGCGTGCGCCCGGCGCTCATGACATCCGCAACCACCATTTTGGCGCTGGTCCCAGTGCTCACATCCACCGGACGGGGATCGGACATCATGGTCCCCATGGCCATCCCTTCCTTCGGCGGGATGCTCATGGCTCTCATTACCGTCTTTGTGGTTCCGGTCCTCTACTGTGCGATTGAAGAATTCAGGATGAAGCGAAAACAACGCTGAATCCCTGAGCAATGAACGGATTCACCAACGTTTCGATTGGAACCGCGTACAAATCGGTCGGTCCGCATCTTCTTTCAGCAACTCCATCGACCCCCATCGGCGCCCCATCGGAAAACAGGTCGATACCGGTTCTCCGGACACGATAAAGGGGTTTTGATATCCATCTGAACGTGAGATTGTGTATATCGCCCTTGAAGCCACCGCAGAGCAAATGGTATATTCCGTACTCACTTCAAACGATCTCGAGGGACCGGGGTAGGTTCGGGCATGTTTCGGGGTTAGCATGGGCTTTATCGGGCCGGCAACCTGCATGCCTTCTTAAGTACATTTGACCGCGAGTGAGCACACTGATGACATCGGAAGAACAAATCGTAGTGGCATGCCCGGAATGCGGACAGCGGGGCGTGGTTCGGGATGTCGCCGATAAAGGCGGCAAGTTGTCCATCAAGTGTTCTAATTGCGGAGCCCGTTTTTCCCACTTATTGGACAGGCGGACCTACCGCCGTAAGGTCCCCTACCCGAGCATACGGTTTGGCCCCTTCGATTTCGACTTCAAGAATCTGCTCCAGCGCGGAGAGCTGATGGATATATCCATCAACGGCATGCGGCTGAGAACACAAACCCATAATCCGCCGCGGGAGTCGGAGCGACTCAGCGTGACATTCATGCTTCCCGGTACGAGTACGGCGCTGAAGGTAGGCGCCGAGGTGGTATGGGTGCACCACGCCGCCGACGGTTGGCATGAATTGGGCACCCACTTCTTTCACCTGACGGAACATGACCGGCGGAGTATCGGATTCTATCTCATGCCCTGAGCCCGCACGCCGGCTTCGCTGGAATTCCTTCTCACCGTTTCCGGTCCGGCGATGATGCGTATCGGCGGCCCCGGCTACACACGAAGCAATCCTCCAAACAGTGCGGCGACAAACTCGATTGCGTAAGGGGTGCAATGCGATAACTGCTAAGAACTACACAAACTTTGAGGAAATGGCGTGCTGTGTGGAAACCAATAATCCGTGCCGCACCCGAAGCATGGACGTAGATCGCCTTCTGGGCGAGTCGCAAGGACCCGTTCCGGATGGGCCGCCGGGTAAAACCTTCCTTGGGAAATGCGAAAATGGTAAACTATTTTTTACCCGGCAGGCGTAGGGCGCATCAACGGCTTGAGAGAGGAACAGCGCCAAAGAAAAGAACAGCTGTAAAGTATTTTTTACCCGGCATTCCCCTACCCATGCTCCAATATACGGCTTGAAGCCAGGACTTCAAGCGGGTTTAACCCATCCACCGAAAGGCCCTATTGTGGCATGGATGTTGCTTTACTGTAGGGGCAAGAGATAAACAACCCTTCTCTTCTCCTTCCTTTCTTCATACAGGGACCGCATCGTTACGGTGCGGTCCTTTTTTATGGGAGCCTTCCAACGGGGTTTGTCATTCGGTTCTTACCCTCGGACCGGAAACCGTTGGGATTCAGAAGCCTCTTTCACCGCCACGCCAACCGTGCTCCCCGATAAGCGGAACGAAGGCCACTCCCATCAGTGTTTCTTCTTGAAACTCCCCGTCAAGACTACGGGTCACTCGAACCAGGGTTTGACTCAATTCGTTACGCCCCACCGGCATCACCAGAACGCCGCCCAAATCCAGTTGTTCCGTCAAGGGTCTTGGTATATGGGGACCGCCCGCAGTCACCATGATGCCTTGAAAAGGGGCCATGGAGTCCCACCCCCTCGTGCCGTCAGCCTGCAAGCAATGAATGTTCCCGTACCCGAGTTCGTCAAATCGTTGACGGGCCCATTCCACGAGTTCCGGCACTCGTTCTATCGTAAACACCTCACCGGCAATGCGGCTGAGCAAGGCCGCTTGATATCCCGACCCGGTTCCGATCTCCAGAACCCGCTCTCCACCTTTCAGTTTGAGGGCCTCCGTCATGTAGGCTACGATGTAAGGCTGCGAGATGGTCTGACCGTATCCTATAGGCAGCGGTCGGTCGTCGTAAGCCTCACTCCAGAGTTCCCGCGGCACGAAGCGGTGCCTGGGAGTTTCTCTCAAAGCCCGCAGCACCTTTGGATCGCGTACCCCGCGTCGCTCGATTTGATCTCGAACCATGCGTTCTCGATCATCTCGATAGGCATCCTCATGATCTCCCGAACTCATGATGCCCTCCCCTTGAACTTCACATACCTGGCTCCTGGGACGAGGTTGAGGGTCTTAGGGTTCATTTCGGACACGCTCTTTCACACACCCTTTCCTCAACCCGACGCAGTACTTTCCCCGATACTCTGCGTCCTCCTCAGGATTCGATTCCATCGCTCCCTTTTAGTCCGCCGGTCAGTGAATCCACATCGTAGCCGGCGCGCCCATAATCCTCCAGGGCCCGCTCCTGCAGTCCCGGATTTCCCGAACGGGCCGAATGCTTGTCCGCCAGTTCAGCGGCGTGGCTCCACATTCCGGCTCGTTCGTAGTCGGCCAGCATCCTCTCCACTCGTGCGTTCTCGGGAGAAGGGTCCACTACGGCGGCACGGCATCGTGAAATGATGCGCTTTACCCGGACACCGCATTCCGGACAGCATTCAATTGGAGGATCCCGAAGACTCTGCAATGCTTCGAATCCTCGAGCACACCGAATACAGCCCGATTCGATGTCCTCCGAAACATATTCATAAATGGGCATTACTCTATCTTCCTCTTCCTGGACGCGTCCTCACATTCAAACACTTAAGCCCGCCAGGAAGCCCTGCTCCACGGCATCCCCTACCGTGCCGGGCCGAAGCGCATCTCCTATCAGGGAAACGCGGTCTCCAAAAGATTCCTTCAGAACGGTGTAGACCCGATCTTCCGGTCTGGATCCCACGGCAAGGACCACCGTGTCGGCATCGAACAGACGTTCCTCTCCCTCCGCGCTTGCACACAAGACCCCATCGTCCCGGATCTCCTTGACCGTGATCCCCGTCGCCGCCTTCACTCCGAACAACTTCAACTTTTTCAATGCGATCCAGCGGGTGCTGGGTCCGATGTTATGTCCCAATCTGGGGAGCATCTCGATCACTCTGACGGTCCGGGTGCCTCGGGTCATGAGCGTTTTGAGCAGATCCACGGACTCGGCGCCATGGAGCATGAGAAAATACAGTTCTTCCGGGCTGATGGTACCCTCTCGGGCAAGGGCCACGGCGGCTTCCACGCCTACAGCCCCTCCCCCGATGATCACCACGTTACGTCCCACCACTCCCTCACCCTGCAGCACGTCCCAGGCCTGCAACACGTTAGGCCGATCCGCTCCCGGTACATCCAAAGGCGCGGGACGCGCACCGGTGGCAACCAGGATTCGATCGAAACGGCCCAGATCGAACCCGTCATCCTGCACATCTGTCTGGAGAAAGACTTCGACTCCGAGGCGATTCAAACGGCATTCATAGTAAGCGGGGACCGACTCGAATTCCGGTTTTCCCGTAACTCGGGGCCACCAAGCGGTCTGCCCGCCCAAACCCGCGCTCCGTTCCACCAAGGTCACCTTATGACCTCGTTGCGCCGCCGTACAAGCCGCCTCGCATCCCGAAGGACCTCCACCCACCACCAGGACTTGCCCGGGAAGCTCCGCGGGAAGCACCTCCCACCGGTATTCGTTTCCTGCTAGAGGATTCACCACGCATCCCACGGGTCTCATAAGAAATACGTGATCAAAGCATTTCTGATTGCACGCCACACACTTTCGTATGGATTCGGCGGCGCCCGACCG
>CAZQXK010000039.1:0-35467 GCA_964597345.1 uncultured Thermodesulfobacteriota bacterium
CACGCCTATGGCGTGGGAGAAATTTCATCGCCCGAAGGCCCCGGTGATGGCCCGGCTGCATGGAATCCCCGAAACGTAACGGCGTGAGGGCGGTTCGTGAACCGCCCCTACAAAACAAGGCCGGAACTCCCGAGAGTACTACGCAATAAAGGCGGAAAAATTTTCGTTACACCGCAGGAGCGGTGTAGCGAAAAGAAAAACGAAGTTCGAAAGCGTATCCGAATCGCCGGTAATCCGTCTCGATGTCCGCCCGGCTACTTTCCCCCGGAAACGGGCCGGACCAACTGAGGCGGGAAGTTCGGCTCATGCCGGACGTCCACCGGTATGGGATAGCGGACCCCGGCCCGATGCGTGGCTTCCAGACTCTCGACCACCCGTTCGATGTGGTCTCCCGGTATCGTGAAGATCATCTCGTCGTCCTGCACCATGCCCCAAACACGATCCCCGTTGCCGGGAACCACCACCTCGGGCTGTCCCGTTTTGAGAGTCCTGAGGATTCCTTCATTGCACGAACCGAACCTTCCGCTGAAAACGGACGTCAATTCCGTTCCCGTCTCCCGGGTGGCCGCATGCACCAGCCGCATCAGCTGAGCGGAATTACAGAAAATCAGGATCAGGTCCGGTTCGATCCGGCCCAGTTCCAGCGGGGAAAAGACCATGCCGCCGCATCGGCCCGGCTCCAGGCTGTAACGACCCGCAGAAGACATCAGCCGGCTCAGGGCATCGTCGTTGACCCCATAGTTCAGGGATTTCAAAAAGTTGAACAAGGAAGCTTGATTTTCGGCGGGTTGCGCGCTCCAACCAACCAGCAGTTCGGAAACCGGGCAGCAGTTGTCTTCCGGTGCAAAGCCGATGGTCCATCCGTATTTTCGCGCCATGGCGACGGAAATGCACATAGTGGTCTTGAAACCGAGATCGGCCAGGGGACGTCGCGCTTTGGCGGGAAACTCCCCGGCGGATGAAACGAGTTTGACAGCCACCGGCATGGTAAGCGGTCGGATAAACTGATTTATCGATTGGGCCAACTGAGTCCGGTCCTTCATAACGACACCTCCGCATTACGGATGATTTCGGTTCTCTGTTTGGGCGCGCCCCTGAGGCGCACGCAAGGATACACGCCGTCATGCATCCCGTTTTCCCCCTGCCGGCCCGAATCCGGTACGGCCTTCAGCCAACGCGGTCCCGGCAGGCCGGAACGCCGTGCAGGGAAACAGCGCTTGTAACCGCTTCTATAACGGCCAGAGCCGTGGCCTCCACCGCATAGCCGCCGATGATGTTAACGTCCACGGTCTCCGCCGTGCCCGTAGCCAGGGCAAAAATCGTGTCCCCGTCATACAGGGTATGGGCGGGAACGATGGTCCTGGCCAGCCCGTTGTGCGCCATCTGGGCCACCTTGAGAGCCGCCTCCTTGGATAATGCCGCGTTGGTCAAAACGACGCCGATCACCGTGTTCCGGACCGCTTCGGCAAAACCGGCAGGCCTCCGGGTAAGCGCCTCCAGCGGATCCACAAAGGTCCCTTCGGGGGTGTTTCGGGCCCCCGCCAGCGTCTTTCCCGTCTTGGGATGGATGACATCTCCAAAGCAGTTCACCGCAAACACGGCGCCCACCCGGATTCCGGGCAGGATTTCGAGCACCGCGACGCCCAGGCCCCCTTTCATGATCCCCTCAGGTCCCAGCACGTGGCCCACGGTGGCGCCGGCGCCGGCGCCCACGTTTCCCCCGCCCGCCTTCAAATCCGATGAAGCCGCCCGGCAGGCGTCGTAACCCATGGCGGCGTCGGGTCTCACGTCCGCTCGTCCCAGGGCCAGATCGAACAAGGCCGCAGCGGGCACAATGGGAACCCTCGCCACCCCGACGTCAAAACCCGCCTCATGTTCCTCGAGCCAGCGCACCACGCCGTCCGCAGCCGCCAGGCCGAAGGAACTTCCTCCGGTAAGAAGCACCCCATGGACTTTTTCCACGAGGTGCATGGGCCGCAGGAGATCCGTCTCACGGGTACAGGGCGCTCCTCCGCGTTGATCCACCCCGCACACCGCGCCTTCGGGGCACAAGACCACGGTGCATCCCGTGGCGGCCTCCAGATCCTGAACATGTCCCACGCTGATCCCGGAAATCATCCGGGGTTCCCGGTTTCCCGTCCCCGCCATTTCCAATTTCTCCTTTCGCCATGGTTGCGGAGTGCTTGTTTTTGCGGACCGACCGTAGCTCCACACACTTCCTGAACGCCGGTACCCGGATTCACTCTACCCATATTCCCGCCTTTGGCAACCAAGAATCGACGCCGATCCTTCTTTTTCAACGGGCCGGACGACGTGGGGATCCACCTGCTCCTCGCCATGTTTGCCGAATTCCCGGCGTCCCATCATGGAGACTTCACTCATGTCGAAATTTTTGTGGAATATTTTGAAGCAGTCGGGCCGATACATATTTTGTGATGCATGGCCGGTCCCCCCGTTTACCAGCCCGTTGATAAACATTACTGCGCACAGGCCGTTGCCTCTGCAAATCAATGATTGGATCTCCCGGCGTTGTATGAAACAGATTCTTTTTCTCAACCAGCGGATACCCGATCCCCTGTATGGAGCGAAGCATGAACGCATTCTGGTTGTTGATTCTTGCGGCCGCAGGCTTTGTTGTCGCCTACCACACCTACGGCAGGTTCTTGGCAAGACGCGTGTTCAAGATCAACCCGCAGAACCGTTGTCCCAGTCAGACACTCGGTGACGAGTATGACTTTGTCCCTACCCGCCGCCATATTCTGATGGGGCACCACTTCACCTCCATTGCGGGCCTGGGTCCCATCGTGGGGCCCGCCGTGGCCGTTATCTGGGGATGGGCCCCGGCGATCCTCTGGATTCTCTTCGGCGCGGTTTTTTTCGGAGCGGTGCACGATTTCGGATCCCTGGCGCTCTCCCTGCGCAGGCAGGGTCGATCCATCGGGGACATAGCGGCCGAGCTTCTCACTCCCCGCCTGCGCCTGCTGTTCATGATCATCATTTTCCTGGAATTATGGCTGCTCATCGCCGTCTTCGCCATGCTCATCGCCGTGCTCTTCATGATGTACCCGCAATCCGTCATCCCGGTGTGGAGCGAGATACCCATAGCCATAATTCTGGGTTGGTGGATCTACCGAAAAAAGGGGTCCGCGCTTTGGCCCAGTATCATTGCCGTAACCGTCATGTACGCCATGGTCTACGTGGGCGGTAAGATTCCGCTAAGCCTGGCCGGAACGGGATTGGAAGACGGCGGCGTGCTTCCCGCCTGGATCGTCATCGTGCTGGCCTACGCCTTCATCGCTTCACTCCTGCCGGTGCAGACGCTCCTCCAGCCGAGAGACTATATCAATTCCCATCAACTCATGATCGCCATGGCCCTTATCGCTCTCGGCATTTTCGTGAGCCGGCCCGAAATTGTGGCCCCCGCCGTACACTTCAAGCCCGAAGGGGCGCCGCCCATGTTCCCGTTCCTCTTCGTGGTCATCGCGTGCGGGGCCATTTCCGGATTTCATTGCCTGGTCAGTTCCGGAACGTCTTCCAAACAATGCGCCAATGAACGGGACGCCCAATTCATCTCTTACGGAGGCATGCTTCTCGAGGGATCCTTGTCCATCATGGTAGTCATCGCCTGCACCGCTGGGATCGGCTTGGGCCTCATGCAGGGAGGCGAGACGCTGACCGGCATATCCGCCTTCCATGGACACTACGCCGACTGGCAAGCCGCCGACGGTCTGGGCTCCAAGCTGGACGCCTTTGCCCGGGGCTCGGCCAACATGATGGCCGGGTTCGGAATTCCCATCTCTCTGGGGCTTACCGTCATGGCGGTATTCATCGTATCCTTCGCCGCCACCACAGTGGACACGGCCACACGCATCCAACGGTATATCGTGGGGGAACTTGCCCGGGCGGCGGGGGTTCCCGTGTTTTCCCGCGCCTTTCCCGCCACACTCGTTGCCGTGGGCTCGGCCCTCGCCCTCGCCTTTGCGGACGGCAGCGGCAAGGGAGCGCTGCGTTTGTGGCCGTTGTGGGGGACCATCAACCAATTGCTCGCCGGGCTGGCCCTGCTGGTCCTGTCCACCTATTTGGCGAGACGCCGGCAGCGGCCCATGGTCACCTTGCTGCCCATGGTGTTCATGATGGCCATTACGTCCTGGGCCATGGTCCTGAATCTCAAGTCTTCGTTCGGGGCTGACGACGGGCTGTTGTTCGGCATCGGACTGGCGGTGATGGTCATCAACCTGTGGCTCATCGCCGAAGGGGGGGCCGTGCTGGTCAGCCGAATGTTCTCCGGAGCAACCCCCGCCGCGATATTCCGGCGAGGCGGGCCGTCCCGGACGGACAACCCGGAGCCGGGCCCGACAGGAACAATCCGCTGAAGGAGGGAGAATACCTGTACACCTGTTGATAAACCGTATTGCGGGCAGGCCGGTGCGAAACGATGAGATGCAAGCCATGCCTTCGGCGTGGCAAATTCTGAGGAATGAGGCGTACGTGCCGTACGCCGCAAGGACGAACGATGAAGTGTCACGCCGTTGGCGTGACCGCAGATGGCGTTTAGTAACAGCCTGTTATCCCTTGATCACCCCCCAGGGGCTCAATCGCGCCACCTTTCGGGACAGACCCGCCTGATGCACCACCTCCACCACTCGGTCGATGTCCTTGTAGGCCTCGGGCATTTCCTCGGCCATCGTGGTCCGGCCCGTGTATCGAACGTAAATGCCGCGATCTTCCAGTTCCCGGCCTATGGAACGCCCCTTGGCGCTCTTCTTGGCCGCGGCGCGGGAAAGCATTCTTCCCGCGCCATGGCAGGTGGAACCGAATGTGGATTCCATGGAGCCCGGAGCCCCTACCAACACATAGGAATGGGTCCCCATGTCTCCAGGAATGATTACGGGCTGACCCGTGGTCCGATACATCGGCGGAAGCTCGGGATGTCCGGGTGGGAACGCCCGGGTGGCGCCTTTTCGGTGCACGCAGAGTTCCATCTCTTTTCCGTCCACCCGATGGGTTTCAATCTTGGCCGTGTTATGACTCACGTCATACAGGAGTCGGAGCCGATGCTCCCTGGGGGCCAGGCCCAGTTCCTTCTCGAACACCTCCACGGCCCAATGCATCAGGAGCTGGCGGTTGGCCCAGGCGTAATTGGCGGCGCAGGCCATGGCGGCGAGATACTCGCGCGCCGTCCGGGAACCCAGTTCCGCGTAGACCAGTTGCCGATCCGGCAGCACCTGCTTCTTCTTCTGAGCTTCTTGTTGAAGGCGCGCGAGGAAATCGTCACAAATCTGGTGGCCGAAGCCTCTCGAACCCGAATGAATCAGCACGGTCACCTGGTCTTTCTCCAACCCCAGGGCCCGGGCCGTGGATTCGTCGTAAATGGTGTCCACCACACCCACCTCCAGGAAATGGTTGCCCGAACCCAGGGTGCCCAGTTGCCGGTCCCCGCGTTTAACAGCCCGATCGCTCACCACGTCCGGGTCGGCTCCGGGCAGGCTCCCGCCCGCTTCGGTGCGGGACAGATCGTCCGCGTCTCCGAAACCCTGTTGGACCACCCAGGAGGCCCCCTTAACCATGACCTTCTTTTCGTCCGCCGGACTCAGTTTCAGGGGCCCTTTGCTTCCCACGCCCGTGGGAATATGGAGAAACAAGGCATCCACCAGCCCCCGAATCCGGTCCTGGAGGTCCGATTTCCTGAGCCCGGACGTCAGAAGCCTGCACCCGCAGTTAATGTCGTAGCCCACTCCGCCCGGTGACACGATGCCACCGTCCAGCGCGAAGGCCGCCACGCCCCCGATCGGGAAGCCGTATCCCCAATGGATATCGGGCATCGCCAGCGCGTACTTCCGGATACCGGGCAATTGAGCCACGTTCATCAGTTGCTTGGCGCTCTCATCCGAGCGAATGGCTTGAAGCATTTCTTCGTCGGCGTATATGACCGCGGGAACCCGCATGTCTCCCGTTCGGGGAATCTCCCAACGGAAGGCATCGATTTTTCGAAATTCCATGGCGCTCCTCGTCTGGACCCGCCGCCCCCTGGGGACGGGGAGCGGATCCGGCCGGCAATTCGGATCTCATCCGACTTGCCGTCAGTATGGGGGATAGAACGCCGGACTTCAAGACATCCGATAGCGGGGGCGGGGCCGGCGCGCCGCCCTCCGTGAGTCGCGCAACGTGCTTTTGGATCGGAGTTCTTTTAAAGGAGGGCTGACCGGTTCCGTGGAAGCGGGTCCCGATGGGTTGCAGGGAATAACGAAAATCCCCGGCGATGGCTTGGGGCTCTCAGGAGTGCCTCCGGATCAGGTCGAACACGAACTTCTCGACCTGATCTTCGTCTTTCAGCACCGGCGCGAGGTCTTTCATCAGCACTTCCGCCCGCGCCATGGTCTTGTGTCCTCCGGCATCGCCCCATTTCCCGAAGAGTTTCTCCGCAAACTGACCGGCGTTCCTTCGATATCCGTCGCTTCGCAGCACTACGACCAGCCTGTGGCCCACCACGGCGCTTACCATGCTGTACGAAACTTCCGCCAGTTTCAGAAAGAAATCGGCCAACTGGACGCAGGCGTCCGCGTTGCCGATCCGTCCCAGGTGCGCGTACGCGGTGTGTTTCCAAAGTTTCAGATTTTGCATGCCTTTCCGATAGTAGGCCAGCGAACTCTTCGTGATTTCCGATCCTTCGATTTTCTGGAGCATGTTGGTATTGGCCAGGGGAAACAAGTACCGAAAGGCGATCATGTCGCTCTGAATGCCGCCCCGCACGAAGTTCAGGGTGTCCGTCTTGATTCCGTAAAACAGCGCCGTGGCAAGCCGGGAAGACGGCCGGATCCGGGCCGCCTTGAGGTATTCCGTGAATATGGTCGAGGTGGCTCCGTATTCGGGGCGGATGTCTGCAAAGGCGGCCTGAAATTTTTCCTTCTCCGGATGATGATCCACGATGATGTCGAATTTGAATTTCTCGAACTGGGTGCTGTGGTGCGGCTGGGAGTCCACGATGGCGAACCTGGAAAACGCGGAGGCATCCAGGTCGCGTATGGGCGCCAGTTGCATGCCCAGGTAGCGTACCAGGGTCAGGTTATCCCCCCGCTTGATGGGCTTGTTGTTGAAAACCGTGGAACTTTTCACTCTCCGCCATACGAGCCGCTTGAGGGCCATGGCGCTGCCGATGGCGTCGGGATCCGCACTGATGAAGATGGCCAGGCGGTCTTCCGGGCGCACGACCTCGTACAATCGTTTGAGGCGTTCCTTGGTGGACGTGGAACGAGGAAAACTGTGGGTCATCATCGGGCCTGACCCGGACTCCGTCTGCGTAGGACTCATCGTGGCACGCTCCCCGTGGCGGCATCACCCCAAAACCTGCGCCTATCAAGCCGTTGAAGAACGCGATCTGCGTCGTTGGGCTTCATCCTTAGTCCTTAAGGCGTACTGGTTGTACGCCTCATTCCTCAGGATTCGCCCGCCTTGCACCTCATCGTTTTGCACCGGCCTGTTCACAACACGGTCTATCAAAGGGCTGCTATACAGCCCATCGAGTCTTCATGACATCTTCTCCGAGTATCGCCGCATTGTTGTAGAGTAAGGCGATCCCCTTTCATCGTCAATGTCGTCCCGATGCATTTGCCGAAATACCCCGAAGTCCGTCGGACGCAGAACACCAACGGGTCGCGGCGGCCTTCACCGAAAAGAGACGCCGACACGCCGGAGCAAACAGGTCCTGCTTGACTTCGGGCTGTTGCGAAACCATGATCGCTTCTATCAGGCTGTCTATCAAGGGGCTGTCACATCCCTTTTCCATTCCAACGCCGGTGCTCCACGGAGCGAATCCATGAAATCCGTTCCCGCGTCGGGACATCTGTGGCCCACTCCGGACCAGGAACTTCTGTTGGCGGCCGCACTATCAAGGGACGAAGACGCCCTGGCCGCCTGGCGATCCTGGAAGGCGCGGATCCCTTTGGATTCGGCGGACGACGGATCCCGCAGGCTCTTTCCCCTGGCGTACCGAAACCTCCGGAGTCTGGATGTGCGGGATCCGGAGATGGAAATGCTCAAGGCCGCCTGGCAGCGCTCCTGGTCGGAAAATCAGCTCCTGTTCCATCATATGGCCGCCGCGCTCCGAAGATTCCACGATGCGGGCATCGAAACCATCCTTCTCAAGGGAGCGGCCTTGTCGCTTCTGTACTACAAAGACATGGGGGTACGCCCCATGGCGGATTTCGATCTCCTGGTACCCCGGGAATCCGCTCTGCAGGCCGTGCGTCTGCTGCAATCCTGGGGATGGAAAAGCGAAGCCGGGGGCTTTCATCCCGAACGTCTGATTCCCGTGCGTCACTCCATGGGATTCACAGGCGGCCCCGGTGAAAGCCTGGATCTTCACTGGCGTGTATTTCTGGCGGACCCCGATCCGGAAGGGGACGCCGCCTTCCGCAGGGATGCGGTACCCGTCGATTTTCGAGGGCAATCCACCCGGGCTCTCAACCCCACGGATCAATTGCTCCACGTTTGCGTGCACGGAGCCGCGTGGAATCCGGTACCGCCCCTCCGTTGGATCGCCGACGCCGTAACCGTGTTACGGGCGTCAGCCGACCGCACGGACTGGCGCCGATTGATCGTTCACGCTCGAGGACGCTGCATGCTGCTCCCCAGCCTGGAAACCCTCGGCTACCTGCGCACACGCTGGAATGCCCCGGTTCCCGTTTGGGTGTTGGAAGAGCTTCGTCGAATTCCCGTTTCCAATTTCGAACGCGTTGCCCGGAAGATTCGATCGCGGCCCGCCAAAAAGATTCATCCCCTGTTGAGCTTGCATTACAATTACCACCTGTTCCTGCGGGCTTCCGGAAACGGGACCCTGGCGCGAAAAATCTCGGGGTTCGCCGCCTACCTGAAACACTTCTGGGCTCTGGACCACATGGGACAGGTTCCCGCTCAGGCCCTGCTGCGGGGACTTCGGAGGACCACGGCGGCCTGGACTCGACGCCTGCGGGATCCCGGCGATGAGCAGTGACGGTTCGAATGAGGCGCCGCACGCGTTGGCGGAAAGACTCGGGACCCCTGTGTCCGAGTCCTGTTCAAGCCCTCTCACGAATTCCGGACGGAATCAGGTGAAACCGCTCCTGTTCTTTATCACCCTGGAGAACTTCCAAACCATCACGGGTCAGCAAAGCCGTTTGCTGAAATTGCTTCCTCAACTGGCTCGATGGGCCCGCATCGTATTCGTCGGGAGAAAGGGATGCAGTCCGCGGTCTTTGGAGCCGTTCTTTTGGGATCGCATGGAACTGCCCGTGCCGCTTTCCGTACGCCCATCCCGATATTTCCTGCATCCCGCCGGTCCCTTCCGTTTAGGGCGGCTGGCTTGGGCGCTGGATCGAATTCCCGTTTCCAACGGCGTGGTATACGCGGACTCCATCCTCCTGGCCCACATGGTATCCCGAACCCCATGCCGGAAATTGATCTGCGAAGTAAACGGAATCATTTGTGAAGAATTCAGGGTCAGCACCCCCCTCTGGGGGCCCCTGCTGAGCCCTGTCATTCGCCGTTGGGAACGGTGGGGGTTTCACCAAGCGGACCGATTGGTGGTGGTGGGACCGGGCCTGGCTTCCTATCTGAAATCCTCCGCCGGGGTGACGGAAACCCGAATCGTTCGGCTGGGCAACGGAGTGGATCCGCGTCGCTTTTCCCCGGACCGGGACGGCGGATCCATACGCAGGCGTCTGGGGTGGGAACGACACCCGGTGGGAGTGTTTGTTTCGACCTTCAAACCCTGGCACGGCGCGACGAACCTGCTGGCGGCCATGACGCGCGTGCTCGGGTTCAGACCCGATTTCCGCCTGCTGCTCGTGGGGGACGGACCCTGCCGGCAAGAGGCGCGCGTACTGGCGAAAGGGCTGGGAATCGGGCATGCGGTCCATTTTACAGGGGCCGTGACTCCGGAAGAGGTCCCCGACTACATAGCGGCATCGGACCTGGGCCTTTATTACCCCGCGCGGCCTTCCCATCGGTTCGGTTTCCTGTTCGACCCCATCAAGTTTTACGAATACATGGCCATGGGGAAACCCGTCATCACCGTTCGCATGCCCAACCTGGGGGATGTCGTGGTATCGACGGGCGCCGGAATGCTCACGGACGCAACCCCTGACGCCTTTGCGCGAGGAATCGCGGAGATGATCGACCAGCCGCATCGACGGCGGGAAATGGGACGGAAAGGGAGGCGGGCGGTCCTGGACGCGTTTTCCTGGTCCACCATCGCACGACGCATTGCGGATCTCTGCTTCGACGACGCGACCCGGAATATGAATGGGTAAGGAGGCGACCCGATGATCCACGAGGCGGGCCGGATCCTGCGGGCGGTGCGGCGCCGGCTGCTCGGCCCCCGCATCCTTTGGAGGCGGGTGATCCGGGGATACGCGCCCCCGAGAAAACGGACCTGGACGTTACCCTCGGGCGTTCCGGTCCTCATGCACGCCGAGTGCGGGGAAAATCCGGATGCGGCTTTCGTCCGTCTGGGGGCCTTCTGGGATGCCGGAATCGGGGACCTGTTCCGCCCCGAACATCGGATCCTCGTCAAGATCAACCTGAACACGGCCGACCCCTATCCGGCATCCACTTCCCCCGAATTCCTGAAAGGGTTCGTCCGGTTTCTCCGGGAAAGAGGCCTGCACCGCATTTATGTGGGGGATTGCGCTTCTCTGTGGTCTCTTCCCTCTCGGAAGACGGCTCGTGAGGCGGGGATCCTGAACGCTTTGGGGGATACGGTGCAATGGGCCTGGTTTGACGAACATCCGTGGATGGAAGTTCCCGTGGACGGCTTCTTTCTCCGGCGGGTCGCCGTACCCAAAATCGCCCTGGAAGTGGATCGTATCGTGTTTCTGGCCAACTTGAAGACTCATGCGCAGGCGGATTTCACCATGGGGCTCAAGCTGGCCGTGGGTCTCATGCACCCTGTGGAGCGAAGGACGCTCCATCGGGACCATGTACGGGAGAAATCCGTGGAAATCCTGTCCGCGGTGTCTCCCGATCTGGTGGTGATCGACGGACGCCGCGCCTTCATCACCGGCGGACCCAACCGGGGGCGCATCGAAACAGCGGGTGCGGTTCTGGCCGGGCTTCATCCTTTGGAAACGGACGTGGAAGCCTACGGGGTGCTCCGGAAATTGAAGGAGCGGCACGGATGTCTGGAGCACTTCGAGGAAGATCCTTTCCAGATGGTCCAACTCCGTCATGCACGCAAGATCGGCCTGCGCTGAAAAGCTCCGGCCCATTTCCACGATAAGGGCGGCGCACCATGAGAATTCTCTTTGTCTCACCGTACACGGAACCCGACTCCATTCCCCTGGGGCATTGGACCCCGCTCCATGTGCCCTTTATGGCGGCGCTGCTTCAGGAAAAGGGCCACACGGTCTCCCTGTTCGACCGGTATGCCGCCGTAGCCCGCGTCGGTTTGGACAAGTCTTCCGTGGACCGGGCCATGCTGGACCACGTGCGGCGTTTCCGCCCGGACCTGATCGGATTCAACACGCTTTCCCCTCTCATTCATGACACGGTGACATGCGCCGAAATGATCCGGTCGATCTACGGCGGCCCCATGGTCGCCGGAGGACACCACGCGTCCGCGCTCCCGGAACTGACCCTTCAAAGAATTCCCGAATTGAGCGGCGTGGTGGAGGGCGAGGGGGAATTCCCCATGCTGCATCTCGCGGAGGGAAATGATCCCGAACACATTCATGGACTGTGGTGGAAGCGCTCCGCGAACGACATCGTCCATACTCCCCCCCGGCAGATCCGGGACCTGGACCGGTTGCCGGTTCCCGCCCTGGACGTGCTGGATCTGCGCTTTTATCGACGGGCCAATGTTCAGGCTCTGAGAGGCTTCTATCTGTCCTCCCTGTCGTTGTTGACCTCCCGGGGATGCGTTCGGAAATGCGACTTCTGCGCCGAATCCCTTACCTACGGGCAGGGAGTGCGGTATCACGGTGCGGAGTACGTACTGGCATGGTTGGAGCGGGTGGTCGGAACCCATCCGGTGGAAGCGGTCTATTTTCTGGACAACGACTTTCTGGGAAGCGAATCCCGGGCCGTAAGCATCTGTGAAGGCATCCTGAATCGGGGCCTGCACCGCAAAATCCGATGGGGGATTCAAGCTCGGGTAGACCGCATCCAGCCGGGCATGGTGCGTCTGTTGAAGCAGGCCGGCTGCATCCTGGTGGAGATCGGGGTCGAATCCGGTTCCCAAAAAGACCTGGATTCGGTGCACAAGGGGAGCGACGTTTCTCTCAACGAACACGCGGTGTCCATTCTCCGGCGCAACGGCATGGCCTGCCACGTATACATGATGGCGGGATTCCCGGGCGAAACCTGGACGGATCTGGATCGAAAGCTGGACTGGTTGGAACGTTTCGGACCGGTGTCCTGCGGTCTGGCCTTGCTGCAACTGTACCCGAAGACCCGAATGTACCGGAACAAGGGTTGCACCTTTTTCGAAACCCGGCCGTGGACCCAAGATGAGGTTCGCCGGTTTTTCAACACCGTTCATTTCGCGGAATTTTCCGACCGGGAGTGGAGGTCCTGGTATAACGAACGGTATCTGAAGTATTTTCGACGCCGGTATCACCTAAATCTGCTGCAACGGAACGCTCCGTCCAGGTTGCTCCGCTTCGTGATTCAGGCTCGTCTGCGGTCCGGCTTGCTGTGACCTATACCGAGAACATTTCGGCTCCTTGCACGCAGATCCGTGTCGTGCAAATCTGTTGACACGTCTCATGAAACCCTGTATGTGTAGAGTATGTTGCTATGAGTTTACCCTGAAGGAGGATTCGTGAAACACCGGTCCAAACCGGACGGAAAGAATCCATATACGAAACCGGAATTGACCCGGCGGGGAACATTGAAGGACCTCACGGCGGGATTGTTCAAGTCCCCGGCTTGACCAACCCGGAGGATCCGATGCGAAAGGAGTCTCCAGCATGCAGATGCAGAAGACGGAACCCAAGAAGAGCTACACCAAACCCAAATTAATACGGCAGGGTGTGTTGGAGGATGTAACCGCCGGAATTCCCTCACCCAAGGAAGGCTGATACCCTCCGGAACGCCGTAATGAGTTCAAGAGACTCCGTGCGAAAGCCGAGGCGTCACAGTCAAGGAGGAGTACCGACCATGGAAATACGGAAAACGGAAGCCAAAAAAGTGTACTCCAAACCTGAACTGACCCGGCAGGGAACGTTAAAGGACGTGACGGCGGGGAACGGGACTCGATAGCAGGCGGCTACAGTACTTGGCTGAAGGCAACCCTTTTCGAAGAAGGATCGCAGGCCATGGATACGAAGAAAGTGCAGCCCAAGAAGACCTATGAGAAACCCAAATTGCTCCGGCAGGCAGCGCTTAAGGACATGACGGCGATCGAAAAGTCACCCTTTGATTGATGATAATCGCTGGTGATGACGCATCGGAATTCCGAACCCTTTGTCAGGAGGAATTCATAGACATGGATGCCAAAAAAACGCAGGCCAAGCAGGCGTATATCAAGCCCGAGCTGATCCGACAAGGGAGCTTGAAAGACGTGACTCATAGTGTGCAGTCACCACCTCCGTAAGGATGCGCGACGAAACACCGAATTCATACCCGGGGAGGCGAAAAGGCCATGGACACGAAGAAAATGCAGGCCAAAAAGACGTATGAGAGACCCGAGTTGACTCGAGAGGGGGCTGCCAAGGACGTGACGGCGAGCAACCTGTCACCCAAACCGGAACCTTAACATCGGATGAGACCTGTAATTTTCTCCTGATACAGAAGAGAAGGCCATGAATACAAGCAAACCGTACTCAAAGAAGATCTATGTGAAACCCGAGCTGACGCGGCAGGGAATGCTGAAAAACGTTACGGCGGGTTTCGGTACTAATAATAATGCCGGATAGGCAGGCATAATGGCTGGAAAGGATGGATAACAAACGCCGAGCTGAAAGGACGATCTGAGACCATGGATACAAAAAAACCGGAAATGAAAAAGAATTATACCAAGCCCGAGTTGACCCGGCAGGGAACCTTGAAGGACCTTACGGCGGGCGGGGAGTCTCCTAACGGTTTCGGATAAGAGCAGGAATAACCGGGGGCAAGCGGTTCATTCAAGGACCTTTATCCGTCAGAAGCTCCGACAGCACATCCCTCACGGACTTCAGGTCTTGGCTGACTTCCAATTCATGGCAGCGGCAGCGCCGCACCAACCGGCTTAAGGCGTTGAACTGTTTCCGGGCCGTTTCCGGATCCAACACCGCCAGACTGTGGGGCAGCAATCGAACCAGAGCCTGGGTTCCCGAAAGCGGTATCAAGCGGTTCCCGCCCGCCGTTACGATTCGGGGAAACAGCATGACCTCGGGCTCGCAAGAGTCGGCCAAACACCCCGGGTACGCCTGATCGATCCGAAAACTGCTTTTTCCCCGAAAAGAAATCGACCCCTCATCCGGTTTTGGAATCTCCGGAAAAAAGCCGCGGGTGGCTTCCGTTACGTTGACCGGCTCCCAAAACGCCCGTATACGACTTTCGCCCTCGTGTTCTTCCAAGAGCAACCGATCGTCTCCCAGAAAGCCGGACCCGGATTTCACCAGCGCGACACACAGCGTGGTTTTCCCACTTCCTGAACTCCCGGGAATCACAATCCCCCGGCCCCCAAGACGGACTCCCGCCGCGTGCATGAAGAACCGGCCTCTTTCCCGGAATACGGCGGACAACGCCATGGAAAACAGGTATCCCGCGGCCCAGGGATGGGGATCCGTCTTCTCGGGCAAAATCACACAGGCCAGCCCTGCCGCGGGGTTCACCACCGCCATCCCGTGGGGGTCCAGGTCCGCCCACTCCCGGTCTCCGGCAAGAAAGTATCGGAGGCGCACATTCATTCGGGCGAGAAGTTGTTGGACGTCGTCCGTTTCCGAATCGAAACAGGGTGTCGCGTCTCGAAGCCCGAGAACCGCTTCACAGGGCGGCCCGGGATGATGAAGAATACGAACCCTTATGGCCGGAGCCGGTGTGGGTTCCGCGTGACGGTAATATTGGAAGGAACTCAAGACGGAACCGAGAGCAGCGGCGGAATCGGAAGTCACTTCCACGAGCCATCCGTGGATATCCAACCATTCCCGCGCCACGCCGACATGGGATTTCACCTGAATTCCAAGAGATTCCGTCCACGGAATTCCTCTCTTCCAGGCGGCATTTTCAACATGTTTGGCAGACGGTTTGGTCACGGGAGGCACGGTTTCCTCATGAAACAGCAGGGGGAACTTTCGGATAGGCATACACCGGCGCCCAAAGGTCCATTGAAATCTCGGGCTCCAGGAGTGTGCCTCCGTTCAGGATCAACCAGCTGTGTCCCCGGATCGGGGTCCCCTGCTTGTGGACTCCGAAAACGATTCGGGCGTCCAGGCCCCGCCGGCGGAACAGATGGAACAGGACCAAGGACCGAATGTAGCAGGGGTTGGGCAGGCGCATCAAACGGATCAGCAGAAAGTCCGCAAACCGGCGAATACACCACGCTCTTTCCAGGTCCTCGTCTCCGAACGGCTTCCGGCGGGATCCTCCTGTATCCAGGAGATCGAGAAGCGCGGGCAACGGCATCCCGGCGGCATCACGCCGGATCCCCGGAAAAACCCGTAAGAAGTGCAGGATCCAGTACCCGTTGGCCGGATGAAGCATCCGAACGACCCGTTCAGCCCTGAGCATCGGATTCGAGAAGTCCTTCCCGGACAAACTCGTCCACCAGTTCCAGAATGTCTTGTTCGGCCCGGCTCGCGTCCACATCGTACTGAAGGATCAATTCCCGGTGAACCTCCGCAAGAGACCGGTTGCCGTCCAGAAACTCCCACACGAAACGCCCCACCGAGTTCAACGTATAATAGATCCCGTTGCTCAGGTTGAGGAGCACGCACTCGTCCTCCAGTTCCGACCACGTCACATGAGGATTTCTCCGGAAGCGGCTTTCCCAGTGATTCATGGCGCCCTCCTTGCGGCGGCATCCGACTTGTGGTAAGGCATATTGCCCGGATCGGGTCCCTCTCCAGGAACCCTCGTCTTGCTCCGGCCCAAAGCCCTCGGAGAGCGGGGAAACCCGGCGCCATGGGCGCGGAACCCTGACTCGATAGAATCATACGGCACGGTCACGGCGTATTCAAGTTGTTTGGTGGAGCAAGCGGGAGAGCCTGCTTGAAGTTGACAGGCGCAATTCACGGACTACAATGAATTTCGAACCCATCCGATTATTGGAATCTCTTATGAACCCATACCCCTTGTTCAACGGATATCCGTTCACCGCCATCGTGGGCCAGGACGCGATGAAGCTGGCCTTGATCCTCAACGTGATTCATCCGAGCATCGGCGGGGTGCTGATCCGGGGTCACCGAGGCGCCGCCAAGTCCACAGCGGTTCGCGGACTGGCCGCTCTGCTGCCCCCGGCGCCGGTGGTCGGCGACTGCCCGTTCCGGTGCCATCCTGAAGATCCCGCCCTGATGTGCGACGAGTGCCTTTCTAAGATCCGGGCGGGCCAAACCTTGACCGGCGCGGTGCGCCCGATCCCGCTGGTCAATCTTCCCCTGGGGACCACCGAAGACCGATTGCTGGGCTCCCTGGACCTGGAACAGGCTTTAGGCCAGGGGCGGCGGAAATTCGAGGCCGGGCTTCTCGCCCGGGCCAACCGGGGCCTGTTGTACGTGGATGAAGTGAATCTTCTGGGAGATCACCTCGTGGATCTTCTGCTGGATGCGGCGGCCCTGGGCGTGAATTTCGTGGAGCGCGACGGGATTTCGTTCCGGCATCCGAGCCGCTTCGTGCTGGTGGGCACCATGAATCCCGAGGAAGGAGACCTGCGACCTCAGTTGCTGGATCGGTTCGGTCTCTGCGTCGAGGTCACGGGCGCCGACAACGTAGCGGAACGAGCGGAAGTGGCCCGCCGGAGGATGGCCTTCGAGCGTTCCCCGGAAACCTTCACGGCCCATTGGGCCCGCGAGGAGCAGGACATGGCCGGGCGCATCGCGCAGGCCATGCAAACCTTGCCCCAGGTTCGGGTGCCCGATCCCATTTTGGAATTGGCGGCCCGGTTTTCCCTGAGTTTCGAAACCGAAGGGCATCGGAGTGAAATCACCATGGTTCGCACCGCCATGGCCCTGTGCGCATTCCGGGGTATCGAGGAAGTGAGTTCCAAAGAGCTGTACCAGGCCGCCGAGTGGGCGCTCCCCCACCGGATCAAGAAACACGGGCTGCGCCAGGCGGAAGTGGACACGGCAAAGCTGCGTGAACTTATGGAGGAATCCCGGAGCGCGCCCCAGGAATCCCCTCAGGACGGCTCACAGGTGCAAAAAAAAAAGTTCACGGTCCTTTAGCGGAAGCTCCCACCGTGATTCCGCCTTCGTTCCCCGAGGACCGGCTTCTTGATCCGGCGGTTTCCCTCGAAAATGTAATCCGTGTGTCCATGCCCGGTCGAAGACGGAGACGCCTCGTCCACAACGGCATGGGTGCGGCCGTTCAAAGCAGGCCCTTCGATCCCGGGAAACGGGAGGACCTGGACCTGTTGGGTACGCTGCTCACCGCGGCGCGCCGGCTTTCCGGTGGAAGCGGAACACCGGAAGCATTCCGCCTTCTGCCGTCCGACCTGCGCCGGAAGATCCGGGAGCGGCGAACGGCCTACGCCCTGGTTTTCGTGGTGGACGCCAGTTCCTCCATGCGGAATCAAGATCGTATCCAGACGGCCAAAGGAATGCTGAGGCGGTTCCTGAGGGAGAGTTACATCCGCCGGGACCGCGTCGGATTGGTTGCGTTCCGCCATGACCTGTCCAGCTTGGTGCTGCCCCTGACGTCCAACATCTTTAGGGCCGAACGGGCCGTCGAAGATCTCCCGGTCGGGGGAAGAACACCCCTGGCGGAGGGCATGGCCTTAGGCCTGCGGGCCCTGCTTCGGGAGCGCAGCCGAGAGCCGGAAAGCGTCCCCGTCATGATCATCGTTTCGGACGGAAAACCCAACCAGAGCCTGTACGGCGGCGATCCTCTGGAAGAAGCCCTCTCGGTCGCGGCGCGCGTGGCTCGGAACAAGACGGCCCTGGTGTTCATCGATACCGAGGACGATCCTCTCGCCTTCGGATACGGGCCGGATCTCGCCAGGGCGGGCTCGGGGGTATACCGCACCATGACTTCTCTGCGATGCGCATCTAGGGCTCGGTGAACCGGCCCGGGCGGCGAAAGGAATGCGCCCGAACCCGGGGAGGAAACCCTGAATGGCCGCGGATCATCACCGCAAGATACAGGACACAGTCGGTCGACCCGTGCACCCCGGCGGTGCTCGGGTCGTGAAAACCCGGAGCCGGTGTTTTCCTTCCGGGTCCCCGGCCTCCTCGATGCATGAGGAACCCGCCCGTGGATAGGATCGGCCGGTTTCGGACCATCGTGTCGCTGATTCCCGCCATATCGGCGCTGCTGGGATCCCAATGGCTCATGCTCCGGAAGGTGGAGCCCTTTTATTCCTGGTTCTATTCTTTTGCATGGTGGTCTTACCTCTGGATTGCGGACCGGATTGCGGGGAATCTCGGACGAACATCCCTGATACGAAACCGTACACGGGAGTTCCTTTGGCTGTTGCCGTGGTCCGTAACCTGCTGGTTGATTTTCGAAGTGTTCAATCTGTTCCTGAACAACTGGCAATACGTAAACCTGCCTTCGACCCGATGGCTTCGGTGGCCGGGGTATGCCTTGGCGTACGCCACGGTTTTTCCGGCCTTGTTCGTCACCCGGGATTTGATACAGGCGTTCGGTTGGTTTCGGGAATGGGGAACCTCCCCCCTTCGTTTCGGAACCGCTTGGCGTGCACCCTGCTTCATCATCGGCGCCGTGGGCGTCTCGCTGGTGGTGCTGCTGCCGGAACTTTTCTTTCCCCTGGTCTGGGCCGCGCCCACCTGCATGCTGGAGCCCCTGGTCCATCGGTACGGCGGCGATTCCCTGGTCCGGCGTTGGGAACAGGAGGGATTCAGACCCATACTTCTGCTATTATGTGCAGGAGCCGTCTGCGGCTTTCTTTGGGAGTTTTGGAATTACTGGGCCGGCGCCAAATGGGTTTATACAATCCCGTTTGTGGGGTTTCTCAAAATTTTTGAAATGCCTGTACTGGGTTTTTTCGGATTTCCTTTTTTTGCACTGGAGTGCCACGTGATGGTGGGCGCCTTGAAATTGCTGTTTCCCTTGGAGCCCGGAGAACGCTCCACGGGGCGCCGCATGATTCGCACCGTTCCCCGGGCGGCGGCCCTGGCCGCGTTTTGGATGGGCGTGTTTCATCTCATCGATACCTACACCGTCGTTTCGTTGGTCCCATGAAAAAAGGTTTCGGATCACCGACGGTCCATTTCATTTCCCTGGGGTGTCCCAAGAATCGGGTGGACACGGAGCGTACAGCCGCAGTGTTCCTTCGCCGGGGGTACCGATCCGTGGCCTCGCCGGAGGATGCGGACGTAATTCTGGTGAACACGTGCGCCTTCATCGAACCGGCCACGCAGGAATCTCTCGACACCATTCTGGAAATGGCCGAATATCGGAAAGAGCGTTCCTGTTCCCGGCTCATCGTCACGGGTTGTTTGGTTTCCCGTTACGGCGCGGAACTGGAGAAGAACCTCCCCGAGGTGGACTGTTTTTTGGGCACGGACGCGTGGACGCACGTGGCCCGCGAGTTATACGAACCGGCGGAAGCCGCGGGGAGCGAGGCCCGGCCGGGCCCGGTTGATTGCGGGCGACTGCTTTCCACACCATGGTACAGCGCCTACCTCAAGATCGCCGAAGGTTGCGACCATCATTGTACCTACTGTGTCATCCCCCGGATCAGGGGTCCGTTTCGGAGCGCCCCTCCAGAGCTTCTCCTCAAGGAAGCCCGATACCTGGCCCAGCAAGGCGTTATGGAATTGAACGTGGTGGGTCAGGATACCACCCGGTACGGTTCGGACTTACCCGACTCCTTCGACCTGCCTCGGCTGCTCGGCGAACTCGCCGCCATTCCTGAATTTCGGTGGATACGCACCCTGTATCTGTATCCCGAGGGAGTTACCGACAAACTCCTTCAAACGGTCTCGCGCCACAAAACCCTCCTCCCGTATTTCGATCTTCCCATCCAGCATGTGTCACGAAGCATTCTGAAACGCATGGGGCGATGGAACCCGGCCCGCAGGATCGAGGACCTGGTGGCGCGGATCCGCGGCGTCATTCCCGAAGCAGTTCTTCGTATGACCGTAATGGTGGGATTCCCCGGAGAAACGGAGGACGACTTCCGGCAATTGGCGGAGTTCATCCAATGGGCTCAGCCGGAGCATCTCGGTGCTTTCCGTTTCTATGCGGAGGAAGGGGCGCCGGCATCATCCTTTTCCGATGCCGTGCCCGAGGAGATTCAGGAGGACCGGGTCGCCTGGATCATGGAGATTCAGAGCGGTCTCTCCCGAGCCAGGAACGAACGGCGGGTGGGATCCGAAATCACGGTGCTGGTGGAAGGTCCGGATGAGGAAGACTCTTCGCTGGTACAGGGTCGCGCCTGGTGGCATGCCCCCGAGGTCGACGGCATGGTATTGTGCCGTGGCTCCGCCGAACCGGGGCAGTGGGTGCGCGTGCGGGTTACGGAAGCTCTGGAATACGATCTGGTCGGGCGCGTGGTCGGAGAGGACACGCGATAGCCCCCCGGGGAACCGGCCGCCATTCGTTTTGGTTTGCGTTCGTTACGATTTTCCACTACAAATTCGAATAGGTATGGAGAACACGGTTCTCAAGGTACGGGCATGGGCCCGCTCCATCCATGGAGTGTTCAAGAAATGAGGGACACAGGTCCGTGTCGCCCAGGGCCTTCAGTGGATCTCGTGGAGGGGTGGGAGGAGGCTCCGTATTTCCCGCGGATTTCTGCAGAATTTCGCTTTATGATCGGATCGGAACATGGCTTCCCAGGATTTCTTGACCGCGATGGACGCGGATTTCAACCGGATAAACCACGAACTGCAAGCACATCTGAAAACCCATGTGGATTTCATTTCGGAAGTGGGAGAGCACATCCTCCTTTCCGGGGGTAAGCGGATCCGGCCCATACTTTTTGTGCTCTGCGCCCGCCTGGCCGGATATCGGGGGGATTCCGAGCACCACTTCTCCACCCTGTTCGAGTATCTTCATGCAGCCACGTTGCTTCATGACGACGTCATCGACAATGCGGAAATGCGGCGGGGCATTCAAACGGCCAACCTGGTATGGGGAAACGCGGCGGCGGTTCTGGTGGGGGATTTCCTGTATTCGAAATCCTTCAATGTCGCCGTGGAAATGGGAGACTTGAGGATTTTGGAGGTGTTGTCCAGGACGACCAACCGTATGGCGGAAGGCATGGTTCTGGAGCTGATCCATTCCCACGACTTCAACCTGTCCCTGAATGACTACATGGAGGTAGTCTGTTCGAAGACGGCTGTGCTCATGTCGGCGGCCTGCCGCATCGGTGGGATGATGGGTTCTCTCACCGAGGACGAAGTGGATCGACTGGGTGAATACGGCTTGGAATTGGGGATTGCGTTCCAGATCGTGGATGACGCCCTGGATTACAGCCTGACGGAGCAGGAGTTCGGAAAACCCGTAGGTAAAGACGTGGAAGAAGGCAAGATCACTCTCCCCCTGCTCCATACCCTGAACTCGTGTACTCCCGCCGAACACGAACACTTGGTGTCACTGTGTGACCGCGACACGTATACGCGGGAGCACCTCTCCGAAATCATCTCCGTCGTGAACCGGTACGGAGGAGTCGACTATAGTATGAATACGGCGCGGGGGCATGTGGAACGCGCCCTCTCGCATTTGGAAGGATTTCCCGAAAGTTCGGGGCGCCGCCGGCTTCTGGAGCTGGCCGAATTTGTGTTGGAACGGCGGTTCTGAAGACGGCGCAGGGATGCGATGGGTCCCGGAAGGAATCGGCATACACGGGGGCACAGGACAGACTATGGGACAAGAAGACATTCGACGGAATTGGGTGTGGGTCGTGATCCAGGAGGGACCGACGGAGGATACGCTGCTGGGCCGGGAGGATGAACAGACCGGAGAACGCTTCATTCCATTCTTCGCTTCCAAGGAAGAGGGGGAGTCGTGCATGCCGGTCTTCCGCCGGGGGTCGGAGGCAAAGTACGCCGTAGAGGCTATGTTGTACGAAGAGCTGGTCAAGTACGCCGGAGAGAACGGATTCACCCTCTTCAAACTGGACAGCGGGGGCCGGGTCCTGGAGAAGATTCGCCGGACTCACTGACCGGCCGTATTCCAGGGATGGCGCCCCTCGCATCATTCGTTCGTTGTGACCGGGTACACCACCATGGATCTGTTCTGGAGAATCGCGGAAAAGAAGATACGAGAGGCCATGGATCGCGGGGATTTCGACGATCTTCCGGGAAAAGGCGAGCCCCTCGTCCTGGAAGACGACAGCCGGGTCCCGGAAGACCTGCGGCTGGCGTATAAGATCCTCAAGAACGCCGACTGCCTGCCGCCGGAGGTGGCGGACCGTCAAGAAATCCGTCAGATGGAGGATCTCCTTGCCGGTATCGAAGACGAACGGGAAAAGTACAAACAGATGAAGCGGTTGAACTACCGGATCATGCGGCTGAACTCCAGCCGGCGGACCCGCGTGGAATTCGAGATTCCCCAGCATTACTTGGATAAGGTGGTGGATCGGCTGGGGAAAAAAGCCTGAGAGAATTTCCGCGCCTTCGCGCACGAGGTGGATCGCGGTCATGGACATGAAACGGGAGTATTACGAGGATGTTCAGTTTCTGAAATCGTGGGTCGCCTTGGTCTGGTTCGTAGTTTTGCTTGCGGGACTTTCCGTGCTGCCTTTCTTCCTGCCCAATTACTATCTGTACATGGCCAATTTCATGGCCATCAACGTCATCGTTACCATCGGCCTCAACATCCTCATCGGGTACACCGGCCAGATTTCCCTGGGCCATGCCGGCTTTTTCGCCATCGGCGCCTACACCACGGTGCTGCTCATGTCCAAATGGGGGATTCCTTTTCCCGCCGCCCTGGCGGCGGGAGGCTTCACCGCGGCGATTTTCGGCTTTCTTTTGGGCATTCCGGCGCTGCGCCTGGAGGGGCCCTATTTGGCCATCGCCACCTTGGGTTTCGGTATGTTTGTCACCCAAGTGATCGGGCGATGGAAGATTTTCGGCGGCCGCATGGGGATGCAGGCCCCGCCCATCCGGTTGTTCGATTACCCGCTGACCGGGGATCGGGCGTTATATTTCATCATCATACCCATCACCGTGCTTCTCGCCCTGGCGGCCCGGAATCTGGTCCGCACCCGGGTGGGGCGGGCCTTCGTGGCCATTCGGGACAGCGACATCGCCGCCGAGGCCATGGGGGTGAACCTCACTTACTACAAGACACTGGCCTTCGCCGTGAGCGCGTTCTATACGGGGATTGCAGGCGGATTGATGGCCTTTGTCCTGGGATACATCAATCCCCATTCCTTCACGTTCATTCTCTCGATTATGTTTCTGGCCATGGTGGTCATTGGGGGCGTGGGATCCATATTCGGTTCCATCATGGGGGGAATCGTTTTTTCGTTCCTCCTGTTGAAGTTGGACGCCGTTCAGGAACTCCCGTATCTTGGAAGTCTTTTTGTTGCCGTAAGCGAACGGTGGATGTCCGTGAGCGGCCTGCCCAACGTGGCCAGTATCATCTTCGGATTGATTCTCATCGGCATCATGGTGTTTGAACCGCTCGGTCTCTACGGAGTCTGGATTCGAGCCAAGCTGTACTGGAAGACGTGGCCGTTTTGATCTTTCACCATTGCGCGCGAGCATTCCTTTTCGCAGGGGGGACTTCATGTTCGGTCAATTGGTCCTGAGCGGCATGGCCATGGGAAGTCTGTACGCCCTCATCGCTCTCGCCATGGTCATTATTTACAAGACATCGGAGGTCCCCAACTTTGGACAGGGGGAAATGGCCATGATCTCCACCTTCGTGGCCTATTCCCTGCTTCAGACGGCGGGCTGGCCCTTTCCGTACGCCTTTTTGGGGGCTTTGGGGTTTGCCGCCGCCCTGGGCGCGTTTCTGGAATTCGCTTTCCTGCGCAGAGCCAAGGATCCTAATATCCTGGGTCTCATCGTAATCACCTTAGGCTTTGAAATGGTCTTATACGGTACGGCCAGTTGGAAATGGGGAGCGGATCAAAAAGATTTCCCCTTCCCTGTGTCGGATTTCGATATCGTATCCGTGGGAGGGGTCGTGGCCAGCTATCTGAACATAGTCACCTTTTGCACGGCCGTGGCCGTCATGGTTTTTCTGTTCCTCTTTTTTCGGTACACCACCATCGGGATCGCCATGAAAGCCACCCAGCAGAACCGTTTGGCGGCGAGAATCAACGGCATACGAACGAATCGTATCCTCTCCATAACGTGGGCCTTGAGTTCGGTCATCGGAGCTTTGGCCGGCATCCTGTTGGCCCCCGTGGCCACGCTGGATCCCAATCTGATGCTGGATCCGCTCTTGAAGGGATTTGCCTCTGCGGTGCTGGGAGGCATGACCTCCCTGGTGGGATCCGCCGCAGGAGGATATATTTTGGGAGTCCTGGAAAATCTGTTCGGCGGATATGTCTCCCTGGAGTTCAAGTCCGTGGTGGCTTTCTTCGTCATTGTACTCGTTCTCTGCATCCGCCCCAGTGGACTGTTCTCCCGGCATTATGTACGGAAAGTGTGACGGGAACCATGAGGGATTTCTTTTCGGTTCAGAACCTCCGCGTGCGCTTCGGCGGTCTGGTGGCGGTGGACAGTGTCTCCTTCGGCGTGGAGCGGGGCGGAATCTTTTCCATCATCGGCCCCAACGGCGCCGGAAAAACCACCATCTTCAACTGCATCAGCGGCATCTACAAGCCGGAGGAAGGGCGGATCCTGTTCGAAGGCCGGGACATAACCCGTCTCAAACCCCATGTCCGCGCCGAGTTGGGTATTGCCCGCACGTTCCAGAACATCGAGCTTTTTTCGAAAATGACCACCATGGAAAACCTGATGCTCGGGCGGCACGTACACATGAAGTCCGGGGTCTGGGGCGGATCGCTCATGTTTTGGAGGAACGCGCCCGCCGCCAGGGACGAGGTGAAGCACCGGGGGCGGGTGGAGGAAATCATCGATCTGCTGGATCTGCAATCCGCTCGTAACCAATTGGTCGGGGGACTGCCTTACGGAACGCAGAAATTGGTGGAACTGGCTCGGGCGTTGGCTCTGGAACCCAAATTGCTCCTTCTGGACGAGCCTTCCGCGGGTATGAACTCGGAGGAAAAACAGGATCTCATATTCTGGATCAAGGATATTCAGGATGAACTGGGCGTCACCATTCTCCTCATCGAACACGACATGAAAATGGTCATGGATATTTCCGACCGGATCCTGGTGTTGAACTTCGGCCGTCCCATCGCCGAAGGATTGCCCCGGGAAGTACAGAGCCATCCGGATGTGCTGAGCGCCTACCTGGGCAAGGAAGACGAGATGTGAACGCGCTGCTCCGAATCAAGAACGTGGAAACCTATTACCGTCTGATATACGCCCTTCGCGGCGTGTCCATGGAAGCGGAGACGGGCCGGATCACCGCCATTCTGGGTCCCAACGGAGCGGGAAAAAGCACCATCCTGAAGACCGCCATGGGGCTGCTGGAAGACCAACCCGAAAAGGGTGTCATCGAGTTTGACGGCGCCCGAATCGACGGCAAGGATCCGGAAGACATCGTGCGAAGGGGTATCTCGTATGTACCGGAAGGCCGGGAAGTGTTCGAGGAACTTAGTGTACGAGAAAACCTCCTGATGGGCTCGTACATTCGGCGTGACCGGAGCGGAATCCGAAGGGATTTTGAACGCATATACGACTATTTTCCCGTTTTACGCGAACGCGAGCACCAATGGGCCGGCACCTTGTCCGGCGGAGAGCAGCAGATGCTGGCCATCGGTCGCGCCTTGATGAACGGTCCCAAACTCCTGTTCCTGGACGAGCCCAGCCTGGGATTGTCTCCCCTGCTGGTCCGGGAGATTTTTCGCATCATTCGGGAGATCAACCGCGAAGGCGTGACCATGGTCCTGGTGGAACAAAACGCCCGTATGGCGCTGAAGATTGCGGATTTCGGACTCATCATGGAAAGCGGGCGGTTCGTACTCAAAGGCGAGGCCGGACAACTCATGGAAGACCAGGACGTGAAGGAATTTTACCTCGGCATTCGTTCCGAGGAATCGGCCAAAGGATATCAGCGATGGAAGCGCAAGAAGCGCTGGCGCTGATCGGACGTTCTTGGAGGAACGCGAGGCATGGATCCCAACTCCATTCAGGCGGAGACAGTACACCCGGATACGGTCCCGGGCGTATTCCTTCGCGCCGTCCAGAAATACGGCGACCGCACGGCGCTCCGATACAAGAAGTACGGCCTGTGGCGCGATATTTCGTGGAACGGGTATTTCGAAAGGGCCGGGAGGGTGGCCCTGGCTTTGATGCGCATGGGTCTCCAAAAGGGGGAATGCGTATCCATCATCGGGGATAACTGCCCCGAGTGGGTGATCATCGATTTGGGGATTCAGTGCGCCGGCGGCGTGTCCGTGGGCATTTACAGCACCAATGCCTCCTCACAATGCGAATATGTAGTGACGGATTCCCGGTCCCGATTCTACTTCGTGGAAAACGAGGAACAACTGGACAAATGGCTCGATTTCCGGGATGAAGCCCATCTTCTGGAAAAAGTCATCGTGTGGGATCTGGAGGGATTGCGCCATTTCAAGGACCCCCTGGTCATGACCTTTCAGGAACTCCTGGAACTGGGTCGTGAAGAGGAAGAGACATCGGCAAGGGCCCTCACGATCCGCATGGCGGAAATCACACCCGAAGACCTCTCCGTCCTGATTTACACCTCGGGCACCACGGGGCCTCCCAAGGGCGCCATGCTCACCCATCGAAACGTGACCTGGATGTCCGAAGCGATTACGGCGGACAATCCCATGCTCGACGGAGACGAGGTCCTGAGTTTTCTCCCCCTGTGCCATATCTTCGAACGGTTGTTTTCCGTGTTCATACACATCCGCTGTGCGTACGTGGTTAACTTTATCGAAAACCTGGACACGGTCATGGATAACATGCGCGAAGTGTCCCCCACGGTAGCCTATGCCGTACCCCGCATCTGGGAAAAGTACTGCTCCGCCGTGTTGATCCGCATGTCCGACGCCACCTGGGTCAAGAAGATGGCCTTTGGGTTGGCGCTCAAGATCGGAAAGAAGCGCGCCTATCTCAAAATGAACTTTCGGTCCGTACCCGCATATCTGGAAGTGCTGAACTTTTTGGCGTGGTTGACCGTATTCCGAAAACTCAAGGAACGTTTGGGCTTCGATCGGGTGCGGGTGGCCTATTCGGGAGCGGCGCCCATCTCCCCGGACGTGCTGCACTTCTTCCAATCCATAGGAGTGTACCTCATCGAGGGTTACGGACAGACGGAGGGTACCGGAGTCACCTGCATGAGCCGGTTGGGCAAAGTGAAGTTCGGAACCGTGGGTCCTCCCGTGCGAGGCGTCGAGGTGCGTATCGCCGAAGATGGGGAAATCCTGGTGCGTTCCCCCGGGGTGTTCAAGGGATACTACGGAAACCCGGACTCCTCGGCGGAAACCGTGCGGGACGGTTGGCTTTACTCCGGAGACGTGGGTGAGTTGGACGACAACGGCTTCGTCAAGATCACGGACCGGAAGAAGGACATCATCGTCACCGCCGGAGGAAAGAACATAGCTCCGCAGTATATCGAGAACCAGCTGAAATTCTCGCCCTACATCAACGACGCCGTGGTCATCGGGGACAAACGCAAGTTCATTACGGCCATCATCGTCATCGATGAGGAAAACGTGGTGAAATACGCGCAGGATCACAGGATCCAGTTCTCCACCTATGCGGATCTCACCCGTAACGACCGAATCGAGGAACTGATCCGGCGCCAGGTGGACGAGGTGAACCACAATCTGTCCCGCGTGGAACAAATCAAAAAATTCACCATCCTTCCCAAAAAACTTTACGAAGAGGACGGAGAGGTCACTCCCACGATGAAGGTGAAACGCAAATACATCAGCGAGGCCTTCAAGGACCTCATCGACACCATGTATCGGTCCTGATGCCGAAAGCATACGCGTGCACAGGAGAAGGAAGACCCGGCGATGCGGCCGGCGGGACGCCGGCGGCCGGCCGGGAAGCGCCCTTTCATGGGAAATGGGGCCGGTGTCGGCCGGCCTCCGGCGCGTTCAAGGCTCTAACGTCTTTCGATTTAAGGAGGTACGGCATGAGGAAAGGAATGCAGTGGGTGTTTGCCGGGCTGGCCATGGCCTTGATGCTGGTAACGGCCTTGCCTGCGGGTGCGGAACGGGGGATCACGGACACGGAGATCCGCATCGGGCAATGGGGTCCCCAGACAGGGCCCGCGGCCTTGTGGGGGGCCGTGGCCCGCGGGACGGATTGCTATTTCAAAATGATCAACGACGAGGGCGGCATCCATGGCCGGATGATCCGCTACTTCCTGAGGGATGACGGCTACCAGCCGCCCCGCACCAAGGCCGTGGCCAAGGAAATGCTCGAAAGGGACGAAGTGTTCGCATTTGCGAGCGGTGTGGGTACAGCCCCGGGCATGGCGGTCAAAGACTACCTGCATGAGAACAAAGTTCCCTGGGTGGGTCCCGCGGCGGGTTCCACACACTGGGCCTATCCCCCCACCCGGTACCTCTTCGGCGTATATCCCCTTTATTGCGACGAAGCGGCCATCCTGGTGAACTATGCGGTCAAAGAGCTGGGTAAGAAGCGCATCGCCTTCTTCTATCAGAACGACGACTACGGTAAGGTGGGCTTGTACGGCGCCCGCGTTGCCCTGAAGAATTTAGGCATGGAGCCGGCGGTTGAAATCTCCGCCGAAATCACGGATACGGACTTGAGCACCCATGCCCTGAAAATGAAGCAAGTGGACGCGGATTGTGTGATCATGTGGGTCCTCCCCAAACACGGAGCCATCATGATGGGCACCGCCGCCAAGCTGGGCTTCGCCCCCACGTGGATGACCTCCAGCACCCTGAGCGATTATCCTTTGATGATGGAAATCACCAAGGGGCTGTGGAAAGGGGTCATCTTCACAAACTTCGGAGAGTTGCCCGACTCGGACCACCCGCTCATGGTAAAGTACCGTGAAGCCTGGAAAAAGTATGCCCCCGACGAACGATGGGGCGTGTTCTTCTACGCCGGGTTCCTGTTTGTCGAGCCCATGGTGGAGGCCCTCAAGCGGGCGGGTCGCGACCTGACCGTGGAGCGCTTCGTGGAAGCCATGGAAAGCTTGACGGACTTTCAGGGCATCGGGCCCGTGCTGACCTTCGGTCCGGACCAGCGCCAGGGAGCCCGTTCCGTGTTCCTGGCCCGGGTGGAGGAGGACGGTACCGCGACCCGGCTCACGGACTGGATGACTTCGGACATCGACGTAGAGGAAGTGATCCGGCTTCTCAAGGAATGACCCCGTAACCCGATCTTCCAGGAACGGCACACCCGGCCGGGCCTCGAGTCCCGCCGGGTGTTTTCCCTCAAGAGCAGGGCTTCTTTCCTCTCATCCTACCGGGACACCAGGAAATAGAACCAGCCCGCAAACAACACGATCACCCACCCGAAACCCACAAACCAGAGAAACCGCAGCCAAAGCTCCCCGAAGTGACGCCGGGTGGTCTGGACGATCCAACTCCATCCCAATCCTACGTGGAAGGCCAAGAGCAGAACCAGGACGGCGGCCAGGCTCAGATGAAAATCCATCCACCGCTGGCGGTGAATCCCTAGAAAGGTGTGCGGACCGGGGCCGCCTCCGGGCGCCGCATAAGCCAATATCAGTCCTATCACGGCCAGTGCACAGGTACACACGTACAGGGCGACCACAACGATGTACTTGAACGTGTTCTTCTTCATGGAATCCTCCACAGGCCCGGCTTGAACCCAACGCCTGAAACCGGGCTCCTCGCCCCCTGCCACGGAGAGCGGAAACGACCATAGCAGTGAAAACAGCATTTCGGGCAGGCTGTTGAAAAACGATGAGATGCAAGGCGCGCGCATCCTGAGGAATGAGGCGCACCACCCGTACGCCGCAATGACGAAGGATGCAGCGTCACGCCGAAGGCGTGAAAGCAGATCGCGTTTTTCAACAGCCTGCCGGACCCCTAGGGTCCCCTAGGTATCGCAGGCGGAATTTACGGCGTTGCGTGTATTCCGGAATGGAAACCGCTTTGTTATGGTGACTACCATCATCGGTTCCCACGCCGGCCATGGACAGGGGAATCGATTCCTCGAATAGACGTCATCCGTACGAACAGGAAGTCAAACCGCGTGCGCCTCCGGGGAATCCAACACGGAACCCGTCGTATAGAAAGGCGTGTCGCTCAACCGGTTGGAGGCAAGCATGAAACCGAATCCACGTCCGGTCTGCGGTCAACCTACCCGAAACGTATGGTGCAAAGACTACTCCACCTGCCTGGATCGTGCAATCTCTCTGTCGTGGCCCACGTTCAGTTGCCGTTGGTGTTCCTTTCTTAACGTCCGTCCCCAGAACTGGAAGGAACAGGCCATGGCGGACAAGAACGACTGCTGGACGCTGGTGGCGGCGGTTTTCTATCCCCAGTACCGATGGAAAACCCAGACACGCCCTTATGCGGCGAATCGAGTCGTCGAAGAATCCGCGCAACGGCTGAGTCGGCATGTATCCGAAACGGAGCAAGCGGCGTAATCCGTCGTTCCGAGCCTTCGCTATGAGGAAATTCCTCGATTCCGAGTCCCCGGAAAGAGGGGCGTTTGTCTGTTGCAGCCAGAGGCGGAACCGTTTCGAAACGGCTTCCGCTTCCTCATCCATCCTTAACACCCCATCGATACACCGTATTGCGGGCAGGCCGGTGCAAAACGATGAGATGCAAGGCGCGGGAATCCTGAAGAATGAGGCGTACATACGGTACGCCGCAAAGACGCCTGTCTGCGTGGGACGCACAGGCAGACAGGATGAAGCGCAACACAGCAGCTCGTGTTTATAACGGCCTGAATAAGACCCCCTTCGGGTCCGCTCCTTTGTCTTGACCTCTCCCTTGGGGAACCGTATGGTGTTTCCTCATGGATGCATGGATAGGCGTCCGCATCGTGGTTTCCAGCAGTCTGTCAACACGCGTTCCATGAGTTCGAATTCGGGATAGCCCTTTGGATCTGCCGGTCATTCCAACGCCTGTTTTCCCTCGTTGGGTCTGGATGGAGGAAATCACCTACTCCCACATCCCCATCGCCACGCTTATCACCGCATTTCTACTGCTGGCTCCCATTTTCGAATGGGTCGGATACCGAAAAGGAGACCTCCGCTACGATCGTTTAGCCAAGAGCATGGTCTTCTTCGTAATGATCCTCTATGCTCCCGGCGCCGCCCTGGGCACGGGCATCCCCATGTTTATCATGGGGCTGTATCCCGAATTCTGGTCCCGCTTTGCCAATCTGTTTTTCTGGCCTCTCATCGCGCAGTTCGTTTTCTTCCTCCTGGACCTGATCTTCCTGTTCTTCCTGTATTACCTGACCTGGGAACGCATGATGAACCGCAAGCCGCTGCACATCTTCTTCGGGTGCATGACGGCGCTCTTCGGGCTGCTCATCCACGCCGTATGGGACGGCTTGGGCAGCTACATGATGACACCCGGGCGGGATCTTCCCATGGTCAACGAAGCCGTGGGCTGGTCCGCCGCCGCCTTGTTCAACCCAACGTACCCTTTCCTGTTTCTGCACCGTTTCTTCGGAAACATCAGCTACAGCATGCTGCTCACAGGAGGTGTGCTGGCCCTGAAATATCTGCGGTGTAAGGATCCCGAAGAAAAGGAATACTTCGGTTTCGCCACGGACCTGACCTTCGCCATCGGCTTTGTGACGTTTTTCGCCATGCCCTTCATTGGATGGGGCTACGCCGCCGCCATCCAGAGTAATGCTCCGGTGGTATTTCATGCCATCATGGGAGGACATGTATCCCCTCACTTCACCATCAAGATGATTCTGATCGGGATCTTCCTGGTTCTGGGGGGGACCTATCTCTTCGTCCGACATCCCCGAAAAGTCCTCCCCCTGGCTCTCTCTGCGGGCATTCTCAGCCTCTACCTCGTGCTGCATTGGCATCCTCCCCTGGATTGGCTCGGCGGGGACCCGATGGTGTGGAGAATCACGTACACGCTGCTGCTGGTTGGATTTCTGATCTTTTTATGGATGATGCGAAACCGCCGAAAACTAACCACTCAGGCCCCCTGGCCCTGGACCCTGTTCGTGGCGGGGCTGGCGGCCTTCTTCGCGTTCGCCCTAGGCGGATTCGTTCGATCCCGGGGCCGGAGTCCCTACAGTGTTTACAAACAAATCGAGAAACCCGAGGTTACGGCCCGGGAAGCGGACCGCTTCCTGCTGTACGACAAGTGCCTGATCTGCCATCTCCAGGGACCCAATGTGTTTTCGCGATATGAAACACGCGATTGGGAACGGCGCGTGGACCGGGAGCGTGAACGGCCGGGGGCGGATATCTCCGACGAGGAAGCCGCCCGCATCGTCCGCATCCTTCAGGAGTTGTATCCATGAACGGCATCGAGTTTCCCTATCTCGGGGCCAAGTGGACCATCGGCGCCTTCGGACTGCTCCATACCAGTGTAGCCTCCCTGGCCATCGGCGTCGCCTTCGCAGTGACCGTGGCCCAGATCATCGCTTACCGCAGCCGCATCTACCGCTATGATCAGTTCGCCAAGCGTTGCCAGTTCTTCCACGTGTGCATTTACAATGTCGGAGTGGTTCTGGCCATCGGACTCATCTTTTCGCTTTCCGGGCTGTACCCTCAGTTCTGGAGCCAGCTTTTCACCCATTTTTTCTGGCCGTTCATCGTGGAGGAATTCCTGTTCTTCCTACTGGCCACCACCCTGACGTTTCATTACTTCTTCTGGGACCGCATGTGGGGGCACAAAAAGCTCCACATCACCCTGGGAGCATTGCTTACTCCCATGTTTCTGCTCCAGTTCTATATCATCAACGGCATCGGCAGCTTTATGCTCACCCCCGGTTTCGGCGAATCCGAAGCCAGCCTGTTCAGGGGCATCCTGGGATGGGACGCCCGAGCGTTCTACAATCCGTCCTTTCTCATGCTGACTTTTCACCGGGCCCTGGCCAACGTCTCCTACGCCGGGTTCTTCCTGGCGGGGTGGTGCGGCGTGCAGCTCTATTTGACCAATGACCGGGCACGGAAAGAGCATTACGAGGACTGCGGCCGTCTGTGCTTCTACATCGGATTCACGGCCTTTTTGTCCCTGCCCGTCATCGGATATTTCTACGCCCACGTGCTCATGAAACACGCCTCCGAAGCCTTCTGGAACCTCATGCTCGGTCAGGGGGACATCATGGTGGGCGGCGTGGACACCTGGTGGCTCAAACAGCTCCTGGTGGCGCTGATGCTGGGCTCCAGCCTAGGCTATTTCCGGTATACCCTGCGGGACCCGGCGCCCTTCACCCTGCCCGGCATCATGGTCGTCAGCGTGGCCGTGTTCTATCTCATGTTCTACGTGGCCATGGGTATGGTCATGACTTGGCGGTTTTTCTGGTGGATGCTCGCCGCCGTCGCCGGAGGAGCGGCCCTTTCATGGCATATGCTCAGTTACGGTCGCGGAACCGCCCGAGCCGTGTACCTTTTTCTGGGCCTGTTGGCCTTCATGACCGTGGTGCTCGGAGGATACGCCCGGGAAGCCTCCCGGCCCCGTTTTGTGCAGCGCTTTTCCCACTACGATTCCGTATACAAACCCACGGAGCGCCAGCCGGTGCTCATGCTGCCCATTACTCCGGAGGAACTGGAAACCGTCCTGGCGCCCCCGCCGCCCATGGGGCCCGCCGCCTTGATTCAAAGCGAATGCGCTCGCTGCCACACGTTGGATCGGGTGCGACACTACCCGAAACAGGATTGGGAACGCGTGGTGGCCCAAATGATCGTATACGGAGCCCGGCTTACCACCGAGCAGGCTCAGTCGGTGACGGCCCATCTGTCGGCCGGAGAGCCGTATTAAACCCTTGTGAAAACACGGAAGGCGCCTTGAACGAACCCGAAAAGAAACCCCGGTCGCTACCAGAAGGGGAAGAACCCGAGGCGGAACGGGCGGCGAATCGTACCGCTGCGGATGCCGCTTCGGACCCGGACGGGAAGCCATCCGGTGCGGAGCCGCCCTACCCCGAGCGTCCACCCTCGGAAGATCCCCGCTGGGTCATTCGAACGGTGTGGATCTGGTTCGGTTTCGCGTCGTTCAGCGTGGTATTCATCGTCGTCTTGCTGGTCCTGGGCGCCCTGTACGATTGAGCCATGATACACACTCTGGTGCGCGGCGGCATACTGGTTCTCAAGATCTCGATCCTGGCGTTCGTGGCCGTCATGATCGTTCTGCAGATCCCTGAGCTGCGTTACGATCTGGACTCTTCCAGTCCCGTCGAGATTGCTTCCCCGGAAGATTTGACACGGGAACGATTCCCCGGCATCCATTTTGTTTCCGTGGCCGGAAAGGCCGATTTCGAAAAGGCTTTCGTATACCAGCGATACGGCCTCTCCTTCACGTACTTCCATGCGCAACCGTATGGAATGCGGCTGGTCATACGATCCTATGACACACCCACGGAGGAATGGAAGAGATTCGAACGGTTCCTGGGCAAACTGCGCCCCTTCGACCGGCAGCCGTTCTCCTACAAGATCCGGGACATCCACCGGGACCTGTTCCAGATGGAAATCCCCGAGGACGCGTTCTTTCTGGGACTAGACGACGTTCCTCGACTCAGCGGATGGCAGGTGGGGGGCGTGAGCTTTGCCGGGCTCCTGTGGGGAGGCATGCTCTATGCCTTTTTTCTACGCCGGGTGGCGGCTCGCCGATTCGCCCTGCGTTTCAAAAACCGAGAGGTTCGTTGAAGTCCGGGCCTTCGCGTTCACGAGAACAGGTTATGAAAACCCCGTCGGAAAGGATTTTCAGAGATTTCTGTCGGCGCCTCCGCCCAGGATCTGTTCCAGCGCCCCGACAAAAGCTTCCAGCGCCGGCTTTTCCGCCACGGTCACCCGAATGAAGTCGGGAAATCGGAACCCCGTCATGGACCGGATCATGACACCGTGTTTCATGAGTTTTCGATAGGCCAGCGTGTCGCTCATGGGCAACCGAATCATCACATAATTCCCCTCCCCGCACACCGAGAACAGGCCCAGGCGATCCAACTCCCCGGCCAGGTATTCCTTTCCCGCCCGCACCATATTCCGGGTCCGGCGGATGTGGGCGGGGTCGTCCAGGGCCGCCAGGGCCGCTTCCTGGGCCACCGTATTCACCGAATACACCACGCAGGTGCGCCGGATCACATTCACCACATCCAGGCTTCCCGCCAGGTACCCGATGCGCAGGCCGGCCAGGGCGAACATCTTGGAAAACGTCCGGAACACCACCAGG
>CAZQXK010000040.1:0-34909 GCA_964597345.1 uncultured Thermodesulfobacteriota bacterium
TTCCAACGCGAAAGGAGGATTCATGCGACGTGTATCGAAAGTTGTGTTTGCGGGTCTGATCTTGTCTGCCTGTATGGTGGTGGGCTTTGTATCCCATGGCTTCGGGCAGGAATACGAAGCGTTGAAGGGTGTAAAGTCCGTCAAGGCGTTTTTCGATGTCCGGACCGCGGACCCGAAAGGGACGGCGATGGTTCTTAAGCTCGTGCATCAGACCTTCAAGGACGGCGCCCTGACCGGCGTATCCGCAAAACCGGCCTTTGTGGTGGGATTCATGGGTTCGTCCGTAACGGTCATCTCGAAAACCCGAAAGGCGGAATCTCCGGAGGAAGCCCGGTTTTTGGATGAAATCGCCGTCACTGTTTCCGAAATGTCTGCGGACGGGATCGAATTGGAGGTGTGCGTGTTCGCGCTGAAGGTATTGGGTGTGGATCCATCATCCATCCTGCCGGAGATCAAGCAGGTGGGCAACGGCTGGATATCCCTCATCGGATACCAGGCCAGGGGGTATTCCCTGGTGCCCGCGTACTGACAGGCTGGTGAAAAACGCGATCTGCTGTGTTGCGCCGCATCCTTCGTCGTTGTGATGTACCGTTTATGCACCTCATTCCTCAGGATTCGCGCCCCTTGCATCTCATCGTTTTTGACCAGTCTGCCCGGAATGGCGTTCATCAACGGGCTGCTAAGGTGCGGGGTGCGTCTTCGGGGGCAAGACGCGTTGCCCGGGGTGCAGAATCCGATGCACCTTGAGATTAGCGGAAACATGGGGGCAATCGCCGCATGCGCAGTACTCCGGGGCTTGCTTCGTCCGGTTCATGGCCAGCATTCGTTGCCGCATGCGGTTCCACGCCGCGCCGTGCCATACGTCCCGTAGAGTGGAATCCATGAGATTGCCCATGGGTTCATTGCAGCGGCAACAGGCATAGGCCGAACCGTCTATGTCTACCATCATGTGTAACCAGCCATAGTAACAGGGCATGCTTTCGTAAAACCGCATACGGTCCCGCTCCGACAAAACTGAAAGAAACACGGGAATGTTGTTTTTGATGCCCGCAATCTCCAGCACGCGTGCACAGCTCGAAAGTCGGGCGGGTAGTTCGAAGCTCTGGCTGCCCGAAAGCCGCAAGGGGGAGAGGTCGGCATCTCCGAAAACATGAAAGGGCCGAAATTGGACGTTGTCCGCTTTCATTTCAGCGGCGAAGCGGGCGAAGTCCTCCAGTCCGTCCAGGTTTTCGGAAACCACGATGGTTACGAGCATCAGTTTGGGGTGGGGTTTCCCGAGCGCTTTCTTGCGATCCGCCAGGTAGCGAAGCATGTCACGCAGGCGCTCGAACCGCTTCGGGGACACTCCGGGATGAGTGCGGCGGTACATGTCCGCGGTACCGGCCATGGTGGTTACCCGCAACTCATCGAATTCCATAGCAATGAGTTCGTCGATGATTTCCTTGGTGAGCAGGGTCCCATTGGTGTTTGTGTGGCACCGGGCGCCTCCCTTTTTGCAACGCCCGAAAAACTCCATAATTTCCGGATGCAGGAAGACTTCCCCGGCTCCGGAAAACTGAAATCTCCGGGTTCCCAGGGACAGCGACTGATCAATCACACTTTGCAGGAATAGGGGATCTCCGTCGGCAAGATGGTGTATCGCACCTTCCCGGGATGGCGGGGTACCTTCCCGAAGTTTCCGGGCGTATTGCACCTGACGGAAATTGGGTGTGCTTACCAGAGGTGAGTACAGAAAGCAGTGGATGCAACGGAGATTGCATCGATCCGTAAGGGCCAGGGCGACCTGGGGAGGTCCTCCGAAGGCCCGTTTCCCGTGGAGGACGCCCGCCAGGGTCCGGGTTCCCGCCTGAATCGTTTGAATGGTGTGTCTGTTCATAGGGATCTTCTCGACGGAATGCGTGAGGAGGAGTGAACCGGTCGAAGTTCTTTGCAATGCAAACGAGTGCCGCGCCGGACATTGTTCTCGTAGGGGCAACGGAGGCAGAACCCCGGCTTGCGTTTCCCGGATCGAACGGCCTTCCGGAGGGACTTTGCGTTGTCGCTGTTCCAGATATCCACGAATCGAGAGTGGACCAAGGACCCAAACGCCATCTCCAGGTCGTGATCGTATTCGCATCCCACCACGGTCCCGTCGCAAAAAATAATGGGCTGCCGGAACGGAAAGATGCATCGATCCATCCGGGCGGTCCCGCGGCGAACCCGGGCGTATTCGAAACGCCGGAATTCGGTCTCCACGGGTTCATGATCGTGGAACTCCTCACTGGTGACCAAGCAACCCACGGTCTTGGTGGCGAACATATTCACACCCCAATCCACGGCCGTCCGAACCAATGCATCCAGTTCCCCGGCGTTTTCCTTCATGACTACGGCCCGGAGCACCGTGTATGGGTAAGATGAGTTCCGCCTCTTCTTGGCTTCTTCGATGAGGGATACGAAGCGTTTGACTTTCTCTATGTCGCCTCCCTTTCGATACTTCTCGTAGGATTCCTGGGTGCTGCCGTCCAATGCCACGATCAAGGTGGTCAAACCGGAATCCACCACTCGTACTGCATCTTCCATGGTCTGGCAGCACTGACCGTTGGTGGACGTCAGGGTAATGATGCCTCGATCCGTGCAGGCGCGGATCATTCTCGGCAGATCCTTGTTCAGGAACGGCTCTCCGAAACAAAAGAAATATACGGCGGCCAAGTGTTCCCCCACCTCCGTCAGAAGCCTCTCGACCATGGAATATTCCATCATCCCCGGTTTTCGGGGGAGACTGCCGCTTCCGGTGGGGCACAGGGGGCAATGCAGGTTGCAGATATTGGTTGGCTCGATTTGAATCACGGGCGGCAGAGCGCACATCGTATCTCTGCTCATCACTATGTCCATACCGGCTTTGAGCAGATTGGTCCTCTTTCGCCAGGACATTTCGGTCAGAGGCATGGGGATCCCGTCAAAATCGTAGCAGGTTTCTCCTCGAAAGAGGATGCCGGGTAGTCTGCCGGCGGCTTCCAGGGCGTTCATCCAAGCCATGACTAGTCTCTCCTACTCCTCACCGGAGCGCGATTTCGACGTTGAGAGCCAAACGATGCAAGTTCCCCATGTTCCGTTGATTTGCTTCAAACAGAAAAGGCGCAACCCCGGAGGATTACGCCTTACATGCATTCGTGGTGCCGAAGGCGGGATTTGAACCCGCACGGGCGTCGCCCACCACCCCCTCAAGATGGCGTGTCTACCATGTTCCACCACTTCGGCACAATGAGGGTCGGGTTGGAACGGTCATGGAGCTGATCCTTCTGCTTCACGGGCGGGCGTCTGAGCGGGAACGGCGACTTCACGGGAAGTCTCCCGCGCGGTCTGCTCCGGCGCTTCCGGCGCGGGGACGCTTTGGGTCGCAGGTCCCGGAAGATCCATGATGGATTCCACGCCCCTGGGGCCGGACAGCAGAGTAAGGGTCAGCGAAGTGAGCATGAATACCACCGCCACGACAGTGGTGAGTTTGCTCAGAAACGAAGCCGCTCCGGTGCTGCCGAAAATGGTCTGACTCGACCCACCGAAAGCGGCGCCCATGCCGGCTCCTTTGCCCGCCTGCAAAAGAATGACGAGAATGATGGTGATGCACACCAGGATATGAATAGTCGTGATTATGGAAGTCATACGATCCGCCGATGTCCTGGATCAGAAATTGATGATGCCGAGGAATTCCCCGGCACTGAGACTCGCTCCCCCCACGAGAACACCGTCCACATCGGGCTGAGCCATAATCTCCGTGGCGTTGGACGCCTTAACGGAGCCACCATATAGGATTCGCACCCTGTTGGCAAGGTCTTTGTTGCAAAGAGTCAGGTCCACCAGTTGCTGCCGGATCAGCCGGTGCACCGCCTGTGCCTGGTCGGGAGTGGCCGTATGCCCGGTACCGATGGCCCATACCGGCTCATAAGCGATGGTCACGCGGCCCGTTTCGTCGGGCTGAAGCCCGGACAAACCGCCCAGCAATTGGGCTTCCAGTACGCCGTAGATCTTCTCGGCCCGGCGCTCCTCCAGGGTTTCGCCCACGCACAGGATGGGTTTCAGTCCGTGGGCGAGGGCACTGATCACTTTCCGGTTGATGCCCTCATCCTTTTCTCCGAAGATATGGCGGCGTTCCGAGTGCCCCAGGATCACGAATTCCACTCCCAAGTCCGCCAGCATGAGAGGAGAGACTTCCCCGGTATAAGCGCCTTGTTTTTCCCAATGCATGTTCTGTGCGGCCAAGCCCACATCGGAGGTGTCCACGAGTCGAGCCACGGCGTGAAGGGATGTGAAGGGAGGAGCCACCAGGACATCCGCGTCCTTGCGCCGGTCTCCGTTGATGATGTCCCGGACCAGACTTTCCGATTCCGCTACCGTCTTGTGCATCTTCCAGTTTCCCGCGATCAGCGGGGTCCGCGTACTTGTCATCTCGTCTCCTTGTCCCGGTCAGGATTCCAGGGCGGCCACTCCCGGCAGGGTCTTGCCCTCCAAAAGTTCGAGGAACGCACCACCGCCCGTGGACACGAATGAGAAACGATCCTGTTTTCCGGAGCGGTGCACGGCAAGCCCCGTGTCGCCTCCGCCGATGACCGTTAACGCTCCGGACCGGGCCACCGCGTCTACCAAGGCATAGGTTCCCTTGCTGAAAGGCTCCAATTCGAAAGCGCCCATGGGTCCGTTCCACAAAATGGTCTTAACCCCTTCCAGTGCTTCGATGAAAAGTTGCGTGGAGGCGGGACCGATGTCCAGAATCATATGGTCCCGCGGAATCTCCTGCACCGGAACCACGCGAATCGGAGTGTCCGTCTTCAATTCCATGCCGGCCACCGCGTCCACGGGAAGATACAAAGGCTTCTTTTGCCCACAGGCCAGTCCCATAAGTTCACCGGCCTTGCCCACCAGATGTTCTTCCACCAGGGATTTTCCGAGGTCGTTGCCCAGGGCTTTCAAGAAGGTATTGGCCATGGCCCCGCCGATGATCATTTTGTCCACGGTACGGAACAGGTTTTCCAGGGCGCCCAGTTTGTCCGAGACCTTGGCGCCTCCGACGACGGCCAGAAAGGGACGTTCCGGATGGGTCATGGTCCGGTGGAACGCCTCCAGTTCCCGGCTCATCAGAAACCCGGCACCTTTTTCCTGAAAGAGAGCGGCCATGGCGGATACCGAGGCATGCGCTCGGTGGGACACTCCGAACGCATCGTTGACATACACGTCGCAGCTTCGGGCCAGCTCCCGGGCGAATTCAGGATCGTCCCGAGTTTCGCCTTTATGAAAGCGGAGGTTCTCCAGCAGAAGGACATCCCCGGGTTTCGTGTTTTGAACGAGAGAAAGCGTTTCGGGGCCGATGCAGTCCGGGGCAAGAATCACCGTGCGTTCCAGAAGTTCCGAAAGTCGTTCCGCCACAGGCCGGAGACTGAACTCGGGGTTCGGTTCTCCCTTGGGACGCCCGGCATGAGAGGCCAGAACGAGGACCCCGCCTTGGTCCAGGACGTATCGGAGTGTGGGCAGGGCCATCCGGATGCGATTGTCGTCCGTGATGCGCCGGTTCCGGTCCAGAGGAACATTGAAATCCACCCGGACGAAGACCCGTTTGCCTTTGAGTTCGAGTTGCTCAATGGACCTCAAGACCGTTCCTCCATACCGTTCTCTTGGGAATGCAATGATTACAGGGACTTTCCCATATATACGGCGAGATCCACACAACGGTTGGCGTATCCGTATTCGTTATCGTACCAGGCCATGACTTTGAGCATCCGCCGATCGATGACGCCGGTCAATTCGGCGTCTACGATGGAAGAATAGGCGCTGCCGTTGAAGTCCGCGGAAACCAGGGGTTCCGTGGAAAAGGCCAGAATACCTTGAAGGGACCCTTCAGCGGCCTCTTTCAGAGCCCCGTTCACTTCTTCCACGGTGACGTCCCGGCTCATTTCGGACACCAGATCCACCAGCGACACATTGGGTGTGGGCACGCGGATGGACAGACCGTCCATGCGCCCCTTCAGCGCCGGAATGACCAGGGTCACTGCCTTGGCTGCTCCCGTGGTGGTGGGAATCATGGACAACGTCGCAGCCCGCGCCCGCCGAGGATCCTTGTGCAGACTGTCCAGCATGCGTTGGTCCATGGTATAGGAATGGATGGTGGTCATCAGACCATGGACAATGCCGAAGCGGTCGTGTAGCACTTTGGCCACGGGAGCCAGACAATTGGTTGTACAGGATGCATTGGACACTATGTGCTGGGACTTGGGATCGTATGTGGATTCGTTTACGCCCATAACGAAGGTGCCGTCCACTTCTTTTCCGGGAGCCGAGATGATCACTTTCCGGGCGCCGGCGGTCAGGTGTTTCGCCGCGTTCGCCCGGTCCCGGAACAAGCCCGTGGATTCTAAAACGATATCCACCCCGAGGTCCCCCCAGGGCAGACGATCCACTTCCCGGATACACAGCGTCTTGATGCGTTGAGACCCTGCGTGAATGACGTCGCCGTCCACCTGCACATGCTCCGAGAGAGGACCGTGTACGCTGTCGTATTTGAACAACCGGGCCAAGTCTCCCGGATCGCCCATATCGTTGGCTGCAACCAGTTCCACATCCGCGCCTCTCGCAAGGATTGCACGAGCGACCATCCGACCGATTCGACCGAACCCGTTGATTCCCAGTCTTACCGACATAATCCCAATCTCCCTTAAAGCTAAGTGTGCTGAATACTTATCATTGAAATGTAGAAGGTTTTACGAGGGACGTCAACCGAAAACCTGTGCCGTACCGCCGACACGAGGGTGCGGCGATGCCGGTCCGTTTCATCACGGTTCGGGCTTCAGGGACGGAAATCCAGGAGCAAGGCATCCGCCTGCTCTTCGGGGTAATAGTTGGGCCGCCTGCCCACGGTACAAAATCCAAACTTCTCGTACAGAGCGATGGCGGAAGTGTTGCGTTCGCTTACCTCGAGCGTGATGCAGTGCGGTCCTCTGGGAAAAATGTGTTCCCAGGACGCGAGGATCAAGGCCCAGCCCACACCCTTACGGCGCAGGCGGGGATTCACCGCCAGATACAGGAGTTCCCAGGCATCCATTCCGGGATGGAGGATGGCAAAACCCGCGGGAAAACCGTCAAGGCATGCCTTGAGAGCCAGGGTCCGGGCGGATTCCAGCTCGAAGCGAAAGATGGCGGGGGTCCAGGGAAGGATGAATGATTCCTGTGCGAGGCGCACCATCCACTCCAGGTCCTTGACCGAGGCGGGCAGGATCTTCAAAGGAGGTCGGTCGTTCACAGCATCAGTACCACGAAGAAGCAGAAAGAACCTGCCAGAAAAGCGAGATTACGGACGCTGGGGGCGGCGTTCAAGGCCGCCGCCACTCCCACCAGGGGAACCACGTATACGTGGTAGTGGAGCGCCGTTTCCAGAAAGGAGGGGAGCATGGGGAACACGAACCGCACCGCAGAAAGCCCCGTAAGCGAGAACACGAACAAGAAGACGAACATGCAAAGATACGCCGAAGATAGACCCAGGAACGTGCACCATGCCGGGGCTCCCGGTTTGTCCCGTTCGACGAGACGCAGGGCGAGACGGCTTAGCAAGGTGTTCCATTTACGTAGCTTCATATCCAAGCGCCGGGCCGCATAGGAGGCGCCGAAGAATACCGCGAATCCCAGCATAAGAGGTGCGTGGGACGCCTCGGGATGCGCGGGTACATCCAAGGCGCTCACCGAGGTGACGAGAACGGCGAGAACGGTTTCGTCGGGCGACGAAGTGGTACCCATGGGCAATCGGTTGACCCACAGGAGTTCCACCAAAGCGCCTACGAGGAGCCCTTCTCCGGGATGGCCCAGGCAGAAGCCGACCAAAGGAGCCGCTACAATGGGGCGGTTCACCATGAACTGAAACGCGTGCGATCGGTCGAGCCACAGAAGCGCTCCCAACGTACTTGTGATGAGGCACACGTTCACCAGACCCATGGCTGTGTTCTTTGCGAAAAGGGTTTACTGGATGACGCCGTCATGATCGGGCGCCTGTTCATGAGAAGCAGGTTACGGCGTCTAAGGGGACAGGGCGGTCGTGGGGGATGGCTCGAAATTCCACCGGCACACCCGTGTCATTCAACGCTTTGAGCAGGAAGAAATCATCGCGGCTCAGCGCTATACTGGGCGTGATTCGATGTCTTCCGTCCTCGTAGTGGAGATTTCCAACGTTCAACAGCTTAAATTGAAGGCCCTGCAGGTATGCCTGGTGTGCGCCTGCGCAATCGGAAAACAGCAGGAGTACGCGCCGATTCTCCCAGGAACGGGTCATGAGCCGGCGGACCAGGGACTGTACCGTGTCCACTTCGAACAGGATATGGCGGGGTATCGACATGGACATGATGGTTTTCTGAAGCACGTTGTTTGCTACCGCGTCATCCGCTACGAGTATACAATCGGAACGCACATAGGGGACCCAGGCTTCCAGGACCTGCCCATGCACGAGCCGGCAGTCCACGCGGACCAGGGCGAGGGTCATAAGGCGTCGTTTCCCTGTTTGAGCTTCTGATAGAGGATACCGCTCGCCAGGGAAATGCTTCGTTGTCCCGCAGTCAGCACTCCCTGGGCGATGGACTTGAGTGATTCATCGTTGGGCCTCCGGGCCACTTTCATGAGCATAGGAAGGTTGACTCCCGATATCACTTCCAGTCGTTCCGGATCCAGAAACGACAGAGACAGGTTCGACGGGGTTCCCCCCAACATATCCACCATAACCAGGACCCCGTCGCCGTCGTCCACATTCCGAATGGCTGCTTCGATTCGACGCCGGAGGGTCTCTGCATCCAAGGTGGGGTCCAGGCACAGGCTTTGGGCCTGGGGAATCTTTCCCACGATGAATTCGGCGGTGCTCAGGAGTTCTTCGGCCAACCGGCAGTGCGTGATGATCAATATGCCAACCATGCGTTACTCCTTGCCAATGTCCCGGTGTTTCAAGTAGACGCGGATACCGTGTCGGTTGAAGAATTCTGCGAGAGATTCGGTGACCACCACACTTCGATGGCGCCCCCCGGTGCAACCCACGGCGATGGTCAGATAGGATTTTCCTTCTTTGCGATACATGGGTATCAGAGTCAACAAGAGATCGCCGAATTTTTCCAGGAACGGTTCCGCCGGTTCCTGCTCCATGACATATCGGACCACCTCAGGATCTCTTCCGTCCTTGGCCTTCATTTCGGGAACAAAATAGGGGTTGGGGAGAAAACGCACGTCCATGACTAGATCGGCTTCGTAGGGAAGCCCGAATTTGTATCCGAAGGACAGCAGGTCGATACGCATCCGCTCGCCGAGGGGCACCTCGGTGAAGTAGTCTGTGATGGTACGGCGCAACTGATGGGGGGTCATATGGGTGGTATCCAGAATCAGGTCGGCCATATTCCGGAGTACGGCGAAGCGCTCCCGTTCCATGCGTATGCTTTCCGCCAGGGAACCCGGGTGTGGAAGAGGATGTTGCCTGCGGGTTTGGCTGTACCGGCGGATCAGACATTCGTCGGACGCTTCCAGGAACACGATCCGGAGGGAATGCCCTCGCTTCCTGAGACCCTGGAAGGTGCCGGGACATTGGCTGAAGAATTCCCGTTCTCGCACGTCCATGACCAGGGCCAACCTGGAAGGTTTTTCCGAGATGCCGGCATTCAGTTCCAGGAGTTCCGGGAGCAAGACCACGGGGAGGTTGTCGATGCAGAAGAATCCGGAGTCTTCGAGAGCCTTGATGGCCGTGCTCTTCCCCGAACCTGACAGCCCCGTGATTATAACGATGTGCCCGCCGTCCATGAAAACACCCACGTATCCCCGGTCACGTGGTCCCTGGGGCATCAGATCTCCTGATCGTGTTCCAAAATGATTCGGTAGAGATCCTCACGGGACTCGGCCTTCAGCAAGCGAGTGCGAAAGTCTTTATCTTTAAGCATCTTGGAAATCTTGGCCAGGACTTTCAGGTGGATTTCGGACGAATTCCGGGGTGCTACCAACACAAAAAACAGAAAAGCCGGCTTTCCGTCCATGCTGTCGAAATCCACCCCTTCCAGGCTTCGCCCGAAGCTGACCAGGATGCGGCGAATATGGTCGCTCTTTCCATGAGGAATGGCGACGCCGTTTCCGATACCGGTACTGCCCAGACTTTCTCGTTCCAACAGCACCGTGTACATGTGTTCCCGCTCCGCCTCCGGTTCGGAAGAGGACAAAGTCTCCACCAATTCTCTCAAAACGGAGTTCTTGTCTCGAGAGCGAAGGGCCGGAACGATACACGGTTCTTTCAGAAGATCCGTGAGTTTCATTTTAGGGTACTCCAGGCGGTCAACAATATCGGAATCGAAGAATGGAACCGGGCGGTGGAGTTCTTCTCCACGACGCCCGGTACTGCAGCATCGAGAATGTTAAACCTTTTCCGGTTGAATCAGACCGTAATGGCCGTCATTTCTCTTGTAAATGACATTGATCTGCTGGCTCTGGGAGTTGGTGAACACCAGAAAGTCTTGGCCCGCCAAATCAAGCTGCATGACCGCCTCATCCACATCCATGGGTTTGGCATATTCATTCTGGGTTTCTATGACATGTACCCCTTCTTCTTCTGCATCATCATCGGCCGAGAGTACATTCATAGTGTATCCAAGGGATGTAATCCTGTGATTGGGTTTCCGCCGGCGTATTTTCCCTCTGTATTTCTTGATCTGGCGCTCGATTTTGTCTATGACCATGTCAATAGCGGAATAAAGATCCCCAGTCTCTTCCTGTCCATTGATTTTGTACCCGTCAAATAAAATCGTTACTTCGGCGATGTGCCGGAATTTCTCCACGGTCAGCACCACGTTCGCTTCGCACGCAGAGTCAATGTATTTGTTTACGCGGTTCAGACGGTCTACCGCGTACTCTCGAAGGCTGTCGGACGAATCCACATGCCTGAACGTGACATTTACCTGCATTGATGTGTACCTCCTGTAAGATTGACCTGATAACCGTGTTCATGCCGCCGAGTCGGAACCGGCTCTATCCGCTACCGGGATCGAACCCGATGGGGAAGCCGCCGAATCCATGCTCCTCTGTTACGCGTCACGAGTCGCGATTCTCCTTATGGAACGGATTTTTTCGTTTGCTGGAAGGCAGGATCCCCATCATCTCGCGATACTTGGCGACGGTCCGCCGCGCGATATTGATCTGTTCCTTTTTCAATAATTCCACGATCTTCTTGTCGCTATGGGGCCGGCCGGGATTCTCACCGGAAATGATCTGCCGGATTTTCGCTTTGACGCTTTCGGATGCGATGGAGTCCCCGTTGGATCGCTCGATGGCGCTGTTGAAGAAGAACTTGAGGTTGAGAATTCCTTGGGGAGTGTGCACATACTTATTGGATGTAACCCGGCTGATGGTGGATTCGTGCATGCTGATATCTTCAGCGACATCCTTGAGGATTAGGGGCTTCAGGTGTGCAATACCCTTTTCGAAAAACTCCCTTTGAAAGCGGACGATGCTTTCGGTCACCCTGAAAATGGTCCGTTGGCGCTGGTGGATGCTCTTGATCAACCAAACCGCGGATCGAAGCTTGTTCTGAATGAAATCCTTGGTCCCGGATTCCACGTCCCGGGAGCCGTTCAGTGCTCCCTTGTACAGGTTGTTTACCTTCAGTTTGGGAAGGCCGTCTTCGTTCAGGGTAACGACGAATTTGTCCTCGAGCTTATGCACGTAGATATCCGGTGTAATATAAGCGGGAGGTTCGCTGTGGTAAAGACGGCCTGGAAACGGGTCCAGGTGGGTTATGACATTCACGGCCTCCTGAACTTCATCCAGCGTGCAGTCCAGTTTCTTGCACAGGACGGAATAATTCTTTTTCTCAAGCAGCTCCAAGTGGTCAGAGACAATGATGTGTACCAAAGGATTGTCCATATCCAGGGATCGGATCTGGATCAAAAGGCATTCCCTCACATTGCGTGCGGCTATTCCCGGTGGGTCGAACTCCTGAATTTTTGCAAGAACCGCCTCCACTTCTTCCGCCGTCTTGTCGAGCGAGCGGGCGATCTCTTCCACCAAAGCCGCAAGATAGCCGTTCTCATCCAGGTTGCCGATTATTTCGGCGCCGATCCGTTTCTCCTCATCGGTAAAGTGGGACAACCGGAGTTGCCACATAAGGTGATCCGTCAAATCTTCCTCTTTCGTGAGGAAGTTCTCAAAAGACGGCATCTCACGTACTTCGGAATGAGCCGGAGCGCGGCCGGAATAATCCTCGAAATAGTTTTCCCAGTCGATTTCCTCCCGCGCACGGATTTGCTCCTGGCTTTCGGACACGAAATCCGGACCCTCGCCGCCGGCGGGAAGCGATCCGTCGTCTCCTGCAACTTCCTCCTGCGCCGGTTTGAGACGGGCGGCGGCATCCTCGTCGCCGACATCTTCCATGTCAAATCCGGATTCTTCCAGTAATGGATTGGTTTCCATTTCCTCCTGGATGGTTTCGATGAGTTCCAACCGGGAAAGCTGCAACAACTTGATGGTCTGCTGCAACTGGGGGGTCATGACCAGTTGCTGTGACAGCTTCAAGCTCTGTTTGAGTTCCATGGCCATTAAAGCGTAAACCTCTCACCCAGGTAGATCTTGCGGGCCCGTTCGCTTGCGGCGATGTCCGCGGGACTCCCCTCTTCCAGAATCTCCCCTTGACTTAAAATATAGGCCCGATCGCAAACGTGCAAGGTTTCCCGGACATTGTGATCGGAAATCAACACTCCGATACCGCGGTTCTTGAGCCGGATCACGATGTTCTGGATATCGGCGATGGCCAGAGGATCTATGCCCGCAAACGGTTCATCGAGCAGCATAAACAGCGGGGAAGTGACCAGTGCGCGGGCAATTTCCACTCGTCTCCGTTCTCCCCCGGAAAGCGAATGCGCCCGGTTCCCGGCCAAATGTGCGATGCCTAAATCGGACAGCAGCTCCCGGAGACGCGTGCGGCGTTCTTCCGCCGACAACCGAAGGGTTTCGAGGACGGCCAGCAGGTTGTCTTCAACCGTCATTTTGCGGAAGACGGAAGGTTCCTGCGGCAGGTAACTGATCCCGTTTCGTGCGCGGCGGTACATGGGCCACTCAGTGATGTCTCGATCGTCCAGGACCACGTACCCCGAATCGGGACGGGTCAATCCCACGATCATGTAAAAAGTGGTGGTTTTTCCGGCTCCGTTGGGTCCGAGCAACCCGACGATTTCACCCTGATCCAACTGAAGACTCACTTCCCGAACCACACATCGCCGGCGGTACGTTTTCACAAGATCCTTCACCAAGAGTCGAGCCACCAGGGTCATTGTCCTTTGCCGGGAAACAGCAACGCGCGAACCGGTGTTTCCTTGCCGCCGTCAACCACAAATCGCCTGCGGTCCAGGAAGAACGTGATGGTAGCGCCCTGCACGGTCTGCGGACCTTCTGTCAGCATCGGATTCCCTGTGACCACGACTTTCTGCTCTTTCTGAAAGAATCGAGCCCTTTCCCCTCGGACTTCCCGGTCTCCTTGACGAATTACCGCGCCTCCGGAGGCCAGAATTTCGGAAATGGCCTCGGGACCCGGAATGGTTCCTTCCCTGGCGGATTCGTAAAGCACCTGCATCTCGCTGCACAGGATGACCACATCTCCCTGTTCGGCGCGCACACTTCCGCTGAAAGTCACCTTTCCGGCAGGATGATCCAGTTCCAAGCGTTGGGCGGTTATGCGGATCGGTTCAGCGGTACCGGTATCCGCCGGGGCGGTTCCACACCAAAGCGGCATTCCCGCACACATCAAAAGGAGCACTTTTCCTGCCCATCGAAGCATAAAAGAACCACTGCGAGCCCTGGCGTGGAGGTTCAAGACGAAAGGCCCCCTTGCTCGGGCATCAGATATGCCGCTACCTCGTTTTCCAGGATCAATCGACGTTGCGGCACCCACGCCCGCAAGCCTACTCCGGAGACGCGGTACCGGGGAGTCTGAATGCGAACCGGACTTACGGACGTGATCTGCTTGATCTCATCGTCGTAGGAAATCTCTTCCGTCTGCAACTCCACCTCCTCCGGAAACGTCACCCGAACGTTTCCGCGAAGTTCCACGGAACGTTTATCCAGTTCCATGGAACCGGTATCTCCCGTGATGTGGACTTCCCGCCCGTCCTCTAGAAAGAAAACGAAGCGCACATCCTTGAATCCGACGGAATGCCCGGAATGGTAATAAGCAGCCTCCGCGGCTTCCAGACGCCACTCGTTCCGGCCGTCTTTATTCTGGACATAGTGAAATTGTTGCACGCTTACGAAACTCCGCTTCTCTTCTTCGGGAAGAACTTCGTGTTCCCGGAGGCGCTTCTCACTGTTCGGCGTATACAGGAAAAAAGACCCGCCGGCCAGAATGATTGCCGCCAGGACCAGAAAGAGCCGGAATTTTGTTTTTCTCATAACAAATTCAGTATAGTGTCCGCTTCAACGGAGTGTAAAGCAGTTTTTCCCGGTCCGGCGCCCGCCGGATTACCGGTAAGGCCAAAGCCCTCGGGATTTCAGGATCAGCTCACACACCTCTCGAACCGCTCCATGGCCGCCGGGGTTCCGGGTCCGGAAATGAATCCTGGGAATCAGATCGGGGGCACAGTCCGCCACTCCCACGGAAAATCCCGCGCGCTCCATGATGCACAGATCCAAAACATCGTCGCCTAATACGGCCCACCGGTCCGGAGAGATCCCGCATCGAGCGACCAGTTCGTCAAATACGGGCGATTTGTTTTCGCAGCCCTGGTACAGGAAATGGATTCCCAATTCCTTGGCTCTCAAGGTCACGGCGCGCGAAGATCTTCCTGAAATGACGGCCACCCGGATCCCCGCCCGAATGAGCAGCTTCAATCCAAGACCGTCTCGAACATGAAACGTCTTGAACTCCTGCCCCCGGGGGCCCATGTACAGGCGTCCGTCCGTCAGGGTTCCGTCGACATCCAGGACAAGCCCTTCCACACGTCCGGCCCTGTCCAGCACCTCGGGCGGAACATCCAAATCAGAATGCCTGTTCATGGACGGCCTTGTGGATTCTCAGAAGCGTTTGAAGCACCCGTGGGACGTCTTTCATGGGAAGCGAATTGGCCCCGTCGCACAAGGCGGATTCGGGGTGAGGGTGAACCTCGAAGAACAGGCCGTCCACACCTGCGGCCACGGCCCCCCGGGCCAGGAGGGGGATGAACTCGTTTCGCCCGCCGCTGCATCCGTCACCCGCCCCCGGCCTCTGTACGCTGTGGGTGGCGTCGAACACGACAGGGTATCCCATGTCCCGCATGACTTTCAGTCCCGTAAGATCCACGACGAGACGTTGATAACCGAAGCTCGTTCCCCGCTCCGTGATCAGAATGCGCTCGTTTCCGGTGCTTTCCGCCTTCCGGACGACGTGGGCCATGTCTTCCGGGGCCATGAACTGCCCTTTCTTGATGTTCAAGGGTTTTCCCGTTCGGGCCGCTTCCACGATCAAGTCCGTCTGACGGCACAGGAAAGCCGGTATCTGAAGGACATCCAGGACTTCGGCGGCGTGAGCCACCTCCGAAATCCGGTGCACATCCGAGAGGACGGGCAAGTCCCATTCGGCGCGAATGCGGCCCAGAATCCGAAGACCCTCCCGGAGACCGGGACCCCGGAACGATTGGATGGAGGTTCGGTTGGCCTTGTCGTAAGACGCCTTGAACACCATGGGTATGCCGAGATCCAGGGAAAGGCGTTTGATGTGACCGGCCGCCTCGAACGCGGATGCTTCATCCTCGATGACGCAGGGTCCCATGATTACGAGAAGGGGGGCTCCTTTCCCGATCCTTACGGAGCCTATGGAAATCGATCGCGTCACGCCACTACCCGCTTGGAGTTCTGCTGAAATTGAAGGGCCGCATGAATGAAGGCTCGAAAGAGAGGGTGAGCGCTCATGGGACGCGACTTGAATTCGGGATGAAACTGGCACCCCAGGAACCACGGATGGTCCTCGAGTTCGATAATCTCCACCAGCTGCCCGTCCCGGGACAGGCCCGTGAATCGCATGCCGCATGCTTCCAGACGATCACGGAAATCGTTGTTGAATTCGTACCGATGCCGGTGCCGTTCCGAGATCTCTCTGGTTTGATACGCTTCCGCGGCGCGGGAACCTTCCTGGAGCACGCACGGATAGGCCCCAAGGCGCATGGTGCCCCCTTTGTCCGATTGCTGGGTTCGCACGATGGTCATGTTCCGCTGGGGATTGAACCACTCGGTCATGAGATAAATGACGGGGTATGGAGTAGACGGGTTGAATTCGGTGCTGTTCGCATGGGGCATTTCCCCCACATGTCGGGCGAATTCGATTACGGCCATTTGCATACCCAGGCAGATGCCAAAGAAAGGCGCCTTATGTTCCCGGGCGAATCGAACGGCCCGAATCTTTCCCTCCACCCCCCTGGCGCCGAACCCCCCCGGAACCAGGATGCCGTCGCAAACGGTGAGCCGTTCAAAAAGCTGCTGCGCGGCGGGGGTATCCTGCTCCAAATCCTCGGAATCCACAAATTCCAGAATGACCCGGGCATTGTTGGCGATGCCTCCGTGGGCCAAGGCCTCGTTCAGGCTCTTGTAGGATTCCTTCAGGTCGATGTACTTGCCCACGATGCAGATGGTGACGGTGCATTCCGGATGCCTGATCCGGTGGACCAGATCTCTCCACTGGTCCAGGTGGGGAGACCGGGTCCAGATGTTCAGCACCTCCACGATGCGATCGTCCAATCCCTCGTCGTGGAACCGCAGGGGCACCTCGTAGATGCTTTCCACATCCACGGCGGTGATCACCGCATCCTTGGGTACGTTGCAAAACAAGGCGATCTTGCCTTTGATCTCCTCGGAAAGATCGCGCTCGGTTCGGCACAGCAGAATATCCGGTTGGATGCCGATGCTTCTCAGTTCCTTGACACTGTGCTGAGTGGGCTTGGTCTTGAGTTCTCCGGAGGTCTTGATGTAGGGAACCAGCGTGAGATGGATGTAGCAGACGTTGTTTTTCCCCACATCGGCCCGGAACTGCCGGATGGCTTCCAGGAAAGGGAGACTTTCAATGTCGCCCACGGTGCCTCCGATTTCGATAATGGCCACATCCACATCGGTACCGACTTCCCGGATCCAGTGCTTGATTTCGTCCGTAACATGCGGGATCACCTGGACTGTCTTACCCAGATAATCGCCCCGGCGTTCCTTGGTGATTACCGAATGATAGATTCTCCCGCTGGTGAAATTATTGAGCTGAGTGAGTCTGGCGTTGGTGTAGCGCTCGTAGTGTCCTAAATCCAGGTCCGTTTCGGCGCCGTCGTCCGTGACGAATACCTCGCCGTGCTGGAACGGATTCATGGTGCCCGGATCCACATTGATGTAGGGATCCAGCTTCTGAAGCGTGATTCGAAGCCCACGGCTTTCCAGAAGAGCCCCGATGGACGCGGCGGCAAGACCTTTGCCCAGGCTCGAAAGCACGCCTCCCGTTATGAAGATGAATTTCGTATGCGTCCTGTTCGTCATAACTTCCCTACATCTCATTATTTTTTGGAAACAGGCTTTGGAGAAGCTATCGTTTTTGGGGGTAAAAGTCAAGGTTCGGCACGTCACTGGAGCCGGAATGGGGGGAAGCCGGCGCATTTCCGCGCATCGTCCAGGACGTTTCAACTCCCTCGGCATTGAGATTCCACTTGATCGCCGGCAGGGATCGGTGTACCCATCCGGATATGGAAACGTCCGATCGTGTTCTGGAACTCCTTCACAGCGCCCCGGACGGCGTTTCGGGTTCCTCCATGGCCCGTGTTCTGGGAGTCTCACGAACCGCCGTGTGGAAAGCGGTGCAGAAGCTCATTCGGCAGGGTCACGCCGTGCATAGCCAACCCCGCCGGGGATATCGTCTGGTTCGCGACGCAGATCTGCTGTCTCCCGCGTTGATCCGTGAAGTCCTGCAAACCCGGATCGTGGGAACACAGGTTCATTGGTTCGACACGGTGGATTCCACCAACCGCATTGGAAAAGAACTGGCGGGCCGGGGCGCCCCGGATGGAACCGTCATTCTCGCCGAACACCAGACCCGGGGGCGGGGACGCCTGGAAAGGGAATGGCTTTCTCCACGGGGCGTTAACCTTCTGTTTTCACTGGTTTTCCGCCCGCCGTTGGCTCCCTATCAGGTGTTCCGCCTGAACATGGCCGCCGCCGTATCCCTGGTGGAAGCCGTTCAGGACCTGACCGCGCTTCAGTCCAGGATCAAATGGCCCAACGATGTGTTTTCGAGAAATCGAAAGCTTGCGGGAATCCTCACGGAATGCTCGTTCACGGGTGAAACCGTTGACTTCGCCGTCGTGGGCATCGGTCTCAATGTGAACATGCATCCCGATGAAATCAATGGGTTGGCGGGAATCGCGACCAGTCTGTCGGCGGAACTGGGTCGTCCGGTTCCTCGACGTCTTCTGTTGGTGGAAATCCTTCGGCGTATGGATGCCTGGTATACCGCCCTGTTGGAGGGACGTGAAACCGAGCTGGTGGACTTGTGGAACCGCTACTCCATGATCATAGGGCGCCAGGTGGAAGTGATCTCCTTCGATCAGGCTATTCGGGGGAAGGCGCTGACCATCGACCGGGACGGGGCACTCATTCTGATCGATGCGGAAGGACGGAACCACCGCATCGTCTGCGGCGATGTAAGCCTGCGTCCTCTGGAACGCTAATCGAACGAAATTCGTTTCGAGTACGGTCGTGTGGCGGAGACTCGGATTCCCCAGTGACCTCGTTCCCGCCGAACTCTTTCCCCGCTCTTGATTTCGAGGATCAGAGTACCTATAGTGAACACCATTCCAATGCAAACTTGTTGCCCGGGAGGAATTGCAGCCATGCTTCGAAGACATCTCGCCCTGCTGCTTTGCGGCGCTCTGACTCTGGCGTTTTTTGTGGGTCTCGTTCCCGCTGCGGCTCAGTCACCCGCCGAGATCAAGATTGACAAGGAAGCCTGCGCTCTGATGATGAGGCACGGCAGAGACGCACTGGAACGTGGCCGCCACGAGGACGCCAAGTATTATTTCCAGCGAGCCGTGCAAGCGGATCCTTTTAATGCAATGGCGTGGAATTGGTACGACCTGGCCGTTTTCTATGCCGCGGCGGATCAGATGAAAAAAGAGGGCCGATACATGGTTCGCCCGTCGGAGCCGAGGGAGCAACCCGATGCGCCATCCGGTCGGCCTGCTGAAGAAGCCGTCTCCAGGCCGGAGCCCCGGCCTGCGACTCCGCCCGCTCCACCCAGGCGCCCGAGCGGGTTCGTGATTAAAGACGACGAAGGCTGCTGACGGGGGAGTGGCGCGCATGGCAAGCGTATTCATCGAGAAGTTTAAGGAAGGGTATCGGGCGACCTTCGAGGAAGAATGGACACCCATGATGGGCGGCCTGCTGATCGCCTTGTTGAGCATCCTGTGCTTTGCCTGGTCCCGCCCATGGGGTGTATTCGGAGGAATCCGTCTGTGGGGTGATTGGGTGTTTCATACCCTCGGACTGTACTCCGGACCGAAGCCTTCTCTGTGGTTTTCCTCCTCGTCGCTCTTGAGCATCGGCTTCCTGTTCGGCGCTTTCGGCTCCGCACTGCTTTCCAGACAGTTCGCCATCCGCATGGCTCCGGGTTTGGAGATCATCAAGGGGTTTGCAGGCGGGACTCTGATGGGTGTTGGCGCCGCCTTGGCGGCGGGATGCAACGTGGGGGGGTTTTACACCGCCCTGAGCGCATTTTCCATGAACGGATTGGCGATGATGGTGGGGCTGGTGGCCGGAGCGTATATCGGTCTTCGCTACCTTTTATGGGAGCTGGAGCGGTTTCCCTCCAAACCCGGCGAGGCTTCCCCCGCCGCGTCCCAGCCGGGCGGATTCGATCTCCGCAAGATTCAACCTTTCCTGGGCGTCCTGGTGTTCCTGGCTGGTATCGCCGTCACTTGGTGGTATACGCGGCATGCCTTCACCAAGATAGGCGGGTTGCTTCTTTTCGGCATGGCTTTCGGCCTCGTGATTCAACGTGCGCGTTTCTGTTTCGTGCGAGGATTCCGGGACCCGTTCATGACGGGGGACGGCTCCATGCCCAGAGCCGTTGCGGTGAGTCTTTTAATCAGCGCCGCGGGCTTTGCCCTCATCAAATACAATGGATTCCAACCGGAATCCGCCTACGTGACCGCCCGGTTCTGGCTGGGGGGGCTTCTGGGGGGTGTCATTTTCGGCATCGGAATGGTGGTGGCCGGGGGATGCGGCAGCGGGACCCTTTGGCGGGTAGGGGAAGGCCAAGTGAAGCTGCTCTGTGCCTTGATCTCTTTTTCCCTGGTGGGTTCCCTATTCACGCGGTTTTTGGAAACCACCGGACTCATCGAACGCATCGGGATTGTGGTGTTTCTCCCGGCGGTCACCGGTTACATGTGGGCGTTGATTCTAGTAGGGGTCGTGCTGGCCGCATATTTCTGGTTGGCCACGTGGAATGAAGAAACGGACAAGTTCACGGTATTCTGAGTGGACGATTCCGGCGAGGACGGCGTATGGTCCGGGGTCGGCTTGAGGGTCCTCCTCAGGGCATGGACAGGAGCCGCCGGTGTTTTGACGATGCCTGACCCGAATATGGGTACGACCCGTGGAACATTAGTGTCAGGCTGTTGAAAAACGCGATCTGGGTTACGCCTTCGGCGTAACGCTTCATCCTTCGTGATTGCGGCGTACGGTGTGTATGCCTCATTCCCGAGGATTCGCGCGCCTGACTTCTCATCGTTTTGCGCCGGCCTGCCCGGAATAGGGTTCATCAACGCCTTTTATGGGATCCGAAACCTGGAAACCGAGGAGAAAATAGCTATGTCGCAGGAGATTAAAGCGGACGAAGTGCTGGATTGTAGAGGATTGAGCTGCCCCATGCCGATCCTGAAGACCAAGAAGACCATGGAGAAAATGAAATCCGGGCAGATTCTGGAACTCCTGAGTTCCGATCCGGGCACCAAGAACGATCTTCCCAGTTTCGTCAAGCGCGGAGGCCATGAATACATGGGCATGAAGGAAGACGAAGGATTCCTGCGTTTTTATCTGAAGAAGGGATAGATAGGGGACTCCCATATGTCGAGGTCGTTAGGTATTTTCGTCTGTTCCCAGGAATACCTGGATCATGTTATCGGTATTGTCCGGGCCGCCGAAGAACAAGGAATCGAGGTCCAGGTGTTTTTTACACATACAGGGGTACTGCTGACGCAGGACCCCCGTTTTCGCGAACTCTCGCAAACCAGGGCTCAGCTCTCCCTCTGCAACGTCGGCTACGAAAGCCATGGGCTGAAAGGTAAGCCTGCGCCGGGTATCCCGGATACCGGGTATGCTACCCAGGCCCGCAACGGGGGCATGATCGAGGAATGTGACCGGTACATCGTGTTATAGAGGGAGGACGCTTCCAATGAAAGATGTCAAGCACGTCGCATTCATCATCCGAGATCGGGATAACGACTGGGAAGGGATCCGATCCAGCCTGGGATTGGCCGTGGAAAATTTCTGGGTGCATACGTTCGTATTGGACCACGAGGTGGATATGACGGATGATGTCCGGGAAAATCTGGAATGGTTGTCGGATATGGAATGCACGTACTACTCGAATCATCCCGAAAACATCCGGAACGGCTTCCAGCCCATCACCATCGATGAACTGGGAGTCAAACTCAGGGAAATGGATCTCATCATTCCTTTTTAGCAGGCGGGCGAAAAGCGGGATCTCCGATCGTACCCGAGGCGCGGCGCTCCGGCTTTCGCTTCTTTCGGGTACTCCATGGTTCACCCTGATTCTCGGGGGGCGGGCATCTCATGATGCTCCAGAGGCCCGCCCACAACGCTGTTCTTCAACAGGCTATCCGGAGACGGCTCTATGAAGCTGCTGCATCTGCTCAAGTCGAAGCCCGACGATACCACCCTTAAATTGATCGATTTGGTATCCCAAGGCCGTGAAATCACGGTGGAACGACTCTATGAGGGACTCCCGGATTACGGGGAAGTGGTCCGCCTGATCTTCGATCACGACTCCAACATCTGTTGGTGGTGAAACGCCGTCACCCGCCTGAATCCCGTCGAAACGGACGTTGCGGTTCGCGGACAGCCGTCGCTTCTCTGCGCCCAGAAGATTCCCGCCCAGGGACGCGCCGACAGCGGGGTTTCGGACGTTTTATATCGACAGGGGAGGCCGCACGTGTTTCCATCGGGTACTCCTTTCTCCGCCGCACGGGGAATCCCCGAATCGGCGGGCGATGGAGTCATTCTGGAAGTCGAGAATCTGGTCACGGTCTTTTCCACGGCGCGAGGGGATCTTCGGGCCGTGGACGGGGTGTCTTTCAGTCTCCGGAGAGGGGAGACGTTGTGTCTGGTCGGAGAGAGCGGATGTGGAAAGAGCATGACGGCTCTGTCCATCATGCGCCTCGTTCCGCAGCCCGGAGGACGGGTCGCGGGAGGGCGCATACTCTTTGAAGGCGCCGATCTGTTGGAACTTCCCGAATCACGGATCCGATCTCTTCGAGGCGAGTCCATCTCCATGGTATTTCAAGAACCCATGACTTCGCTCAACCCCGTGTACACGGTGGGAGATCAGATCGCGGAGATGTTCCGGATTCATCGAAGGCTGTCCCGTTCGGAAGCCGCCGGCAGAACCATTGAAGTCATGCGTCTGGCGGGTATTCCAGATGCGCCGCGCCGGTTCCGGGAGTATCCCCATCAACTAAGCGGCGGCATGCGCCAGCGAATCATGATCGCCATGGCCATGGCCTGCGAGCCCAAGATCATCATGGCGGACGAACCCACCACCGCGCTGGATACCACTATTCAGGCGCAAATCCTGGCCCTTTTGAGCGAACTCAAGACGCGAAGCGGCATGTCCATGATTCTGATCACCCATGATCTGGGTGTGGTGAACGAAACGGCGGACCACGTGGTGGTCATGTACGGGGGACGGGTGTTCGAATCCGCCGGCGTGGATGCTTTGTTCGATAGACCGCTTCATCCGTACACCGTAGCACTGCTCAAGTCCGTGCCTACCCTGGGCCGCCAGGGGGGGTTGGAGCCTATCCCAGGATCGGTGCCCGATTATTTTGATCTTCCGGCGGGCTGCAAATTTTCGGATCGTTGCACGGATGTGTTCGAACCCTGTTCGTCCCGTGAGCCGGAACTGTATTCACTGGAGCACGGTTCCCACCTGGTCCGGTGCTTCAAGTACGATCCTCGATGGAGTAGTTGAGCCGCCGTGATCGCCCGCAAGATAGAAAACGAGGCCGGTACCCTTATTCTGGAAGCGGAGAATCTCCGGAAGACCTTTCAGCTGCGGCGGAAATATTTCGCCCGCGGCTCCCAAGCGCTGCACGCCGTGGACGGCGTGACCCTGCATCTCCGTGCGGGGGAAACCTTCGGTCTGGTGGGTGAGAGCGGGTGCGGCAAGAGCACCTTGGGAAGAGCACTGCTTTTCCTGGATCCTCCATCGGAAGGCCGAGTCCGGTTCCGAGGCAGGAACCTGAGACGTCTTTCCCGCGGAGAACTGAGGAAACTCCGCCGCAACATGCAGATGATCTTCCAGGACCCCTATTCTTCACTGAATCCCCGAAAAACCGCCGGATGGCTCATCGGGGAGCCGCTGCTGATTCACGGTGTGGGATCCCGGGCCGAAATTCGGGAACGGGTGGAATTTCTCATGAAGGAAGTGGGCCTTCAGCCGGAACACATGTCCCGGTTTCCTCACGAGTTTAGCGGCGGCCAGCGCCAGAGAATCGGCATTGCCCGATCCCTGGCCCTGAATCCGGACTTCATCGTGGCCGACGAGCCCATTTCTTCCCTGGACGTTTCCATCCAGGCGCAAATCCTGGAATTGCTCAAGACGTTACAGGTCAAATACCATTTGACGTATCTGATCATTTCCCACGATCTGTCGGTGATTCATCATGTCAGTGACCGCATCGGAGTCATGTATCTGGGGGAACTGGTGGATCTGGCGCCCGGGGGGTCTTTCCTGAAGCCTCCTTACCATCCTTACACCGAGGCGCTTCTGGCCGCGGCGCCCCGCATTGATCCGGCGCGAAGGCGCCGAATACGGTCACCGCTGCGGGGCGACGTACCCAGCCCCCTGTCCCCTCCCCCCGGATGCCGCTTTCACACGAGGTGTCCCTACGCCGAGTCTGTCTGCCGCCGGGAACGCCCCCCCCTCGAAGACAAAGGGGAGAACCATTTCATGGCGTGCCACTTCCGGTAAGTCCACCGCAGGGTCGCTGAAGCGGAAGGCAAAACGGCAGTCTTTCAGGGACGGGGATTCAGACGAGGAGAGTCAGTTGGTTCCGGCGTGTTTTTTCTCCTCCTCCATTCCGCTCACCGTGTAAAATCGGCCCATATCCTGGAGAAGGCGGTTCGTCGCCGCTTCGATCATCGCCAGCTCTTTCTCGCGGATGGTCCGGGCGTCCACGCTTTGCATCAACTGCCGAAGGTGCTTGAAGTGCAGGACGGTTTGAGGTTCCAAGGCGGTCACTTCCACCACGTCGTTGGCCTCCAAGATGGCATCGATGCAAGACTGAATGCGCATGCGGTTTGTGGCTGCGCGCTGCTCGGAGTCCGCTTCACTCCGGAACGACACATCGCAACGCTTCCGGCGTCCTATCTTCTTAAGCCGATCGAATAACCATCTCAGCCCCATGGCAGGCCCCACTGGACATGATCCCGGCATGACGCCTCTCATGCGGATTTCCCCAGAAGCCGCCGGGATACCCGGTTTCCCCGATCCGCCGGATGTCCGTCGAAATATCCGGAAAGAACCGGGTGCTTCAAGGGCGGAATCCCTCCCGAAAAGAGAGCGAGGGTAACGGCGCCACAAGTCCGGAAAGCCCGGTTCATGCTCCCCGGAGCATGCTCTTCCCGGCTTCATTAGTGTACTCAAGTGTCCGTTGGAAATCAAGAAGATGAACAGCCCCGAGTCCGGAGGTACGCGCCCGCTAGGCGTGTCCTTGCATATCCGCCGCGTTTGTGTTAACCAAGATGCCTCCATAGGTTAACGAGGGCGCGGATATCCACCGCGCCCACATCGTCCGTCCCGGCGGCCTGTTGAAAAGCGCCGCAGGCGGTGGCGCCGACGGCGTGAGGTGTCTTCCCCCGCGAACAACCCTGGCGCCGGACGGATCGCAACACACGGAAAGGAGCCGAAATCCATGGGCAGCCCCCCAACGAGCCCCCGGGCGTCCCGTTCAACCCAGGAACTGAACCGCCTGGATCTCACGTATGTCTGGCACCCGTTCACCCAAATGAAGGAGTGGGAGCAGGAAGAACGATTGGTCATAGAGCGCGGGGAAGGGAACTTCCTCTGGGACACGGAAGGCGTTCGCTATCTGGACGGCGTGTCCTCCCTCTGGGCCAACGTCCACGGCCATGGACGGGATGAAATCAAAGACGCCGTCCGCGCCCAGTTGGATCGGCTGGATCACTCCACCATGCTGGGCCTCACCCACGCTCCCGGGATCGAGCTGGCTCGGCGGCTGGCGGCTGTCGCGCCCTCCGGCCTCACCCGGACCTTCTATTCGGAGAGCGGCTCCACAGCGGTGGAAATCGCGCTGAAGACCGCTTTCCAGTATTGGAGAAATCTGGGGGTATCCGAAAGAAGCAAGCACACGTTTCTGTGTCTCCGGGAAGGATACCATGGAGACACGCTGGGCGCGGTCAGCGTGGGCGGGATTCAACTCTTCCACGATGTGTATCGCCCTTTGCTGTTCCGTACGTACCTGGCTCCATCGCCGCATTGTTATCGCTGCGCACTGGATCTGAAGCCGGAGTCCTGTGATATGGCCTGTGCGGGAGAGGTGGAGCGCATTCTGAAGTCTCACCATGGGGACATTGCGGCCATGATCCTGGAGCCCCGGGTACAGGGCGCCGGAGGCATTCTCACGGCGCCGGAAGGATACTTGACGCGGGTTCGGAATCTCTGCCGGGAGTTCGATGTATTGTTCATCGCCGACGAAGTGGCCACGGGTTTCGGGCGCACCGGGACCCTGTTTGCGTGCCTGCACGAGGACACGGCTCCGGACCTGATGGCGTTGGGAAAGGGCATTACCGGCGGAACGCTCCCCCTGGCCGCCACCTTGGCCACGGAGCGAATCTTTCAGGGCTTCTACGGGGACTACGCCGAGTTGAAAACCTTCTACCACGGGCATACCTATACCGGTAATCCGCCGGCTTGCGCCGCCGCCCTGGCTTCCATGGACCTTTTCGAACGGGACCGGGTCCTGGAAGGCCTTCCTGCGAAAATCGAGGACTTCCGGCAAGGGCTCCATCATCTGTCGCATCATCCCCACGTGGGCGATGTCCGGCAGGCCGGGTTGATGATGGGGATCGAGCTGGTGGCGGACAAGCGTTCCAAGACTCCGTTTCCGCTGGAACAACGCATGGGTCACCGGATTTCTCTGGAATGCCGCAGGCACGGAGTGATCATCCGTCCGCTCGGTGACGTGCTTGTATTGATGCCCCCTTTGAGCATTCGGCCGGAAGAGATCCAACTGATGCTGTTCGCGGTGACCGCCTCCATTGAAAAGCACACGGGGAAGCGCTGTGAGTGAAATCTACAATCGCCGGTTTGAAACCACCCTGGAGGGGTTGCGGCAACGACATCTGCATCGTGCTCCCCGGGTACTGGACACAGGTGTCGGATCGGAAACCCGTATTTCCGGCCGGAACGTGCTCTTGTTCTGTTCCAACGATTATTTGGGGTTGGCCGGTCATCCGGCGCTCAAGGCGGCGGCGCGGGACGCCGTCGATGAGTGGGGTACCGGGGCGGGAGCATCCCGGCTGGTGTCGGGAAACCTGAGCCTGTACCGGGACCTCGAATCCGATCTGGCCCGCTTCAAGCACACGGAGGCGGCCCTGGTGTTTTCATCGGGGTATGCCACCCACTTAGGGGTGATTCCCGTTCTCGCGGGTCGTGAGGACTTCGTCTACAGCGACTCCCTGAACCACGCGAGCATCGTCGATGCCTGCCGCTTGAGCCGGGCCGTCCTTCGGGTCTACCCTCACGGGCAGGTGGATACCCTCGAACGCCTCATGAAAGAAGACGCGGGCCGGGGCAACCAGCTGGTGGTGACGGATACGGTGTTCAGCATGGACGGAGACCTGGCGCCGTTGCAGGAGCTGTGCGGCCTGTGCGAGCGGTTCGACGCCCTGCTGCTGGTGGATGACGCCCACGGCACCGGCGTGCTGGGATCGAACGGTGGTGGAGCCCTGGAGCATCTGGGGATTCGATCCCCCACTGTGGTCCATATGGGCACGTTCAGCAAAGCGCTGGGAGGGTTGGGCGGTTTCGTGGCGGGTTCGGCGCTCCTGGTGGACTATCTGGTCAACCATACCCGGACGCTTATTTACTCCACGGGTCTGCCTCCGGCCACTCTGGCGTCGAATCGGGCTGCGTTGCGTGTCATCGAGTCCGAACCTCAGCGTCGCCTGCGGCTTCAGAACCACGTGCGGGTTCTGCGGAGCGGCTTGCGGGCACTGGGGTTTCCTGTCCCGGAAGACCCCACTCCCATTATACCGCTCCAGGTGGGTACGGCGGAGAAAGCCCTTTCCTTGGCCCAATTTCTGTGGGAAGAAGACATTTTTGTTCCGGCGATCCGACCTCCCACGGTGCCGGAGGGGACTTCCAGGCTGCGCATCAGCGTGTCCGCGACCCACGGCTTAAACCATGTGGAGCGTCTTTTGGAAGCACTGCGCCGATACGCGGGGCAGGCGGCAACGTGCAGGGTCTCCGAGGGCTGCGGAGGGCCGCCATGACGGCGGAACCGTCGCGCCGGAGGGGCGGAAACGGCGTGTTTGTAACGGCTACGGACACGGGTGTCGGTAAGACCTTCTTGTCGGCCCTGCTGGTGGCCGCATTACGGAAACGCTCCATCCAGGCGGGGTACATGAAGCCTGTGGCCACCGGGGTACGCGGAGGCTTCGACGGAGAGACGCCGGAAGACGTGGAATTCGTGCTGCGGCTGGCAGGGGTGGAAGGGCCGCCGGACGACCTGTGTCCCGAGCGATTGGAGGCGCCTGCGGCGCCTTGGGTGGCCGCCCGGGAGGCGGGGACCCGGATCTCCGTGGCGCGTATCCTGGCGGCCCGGGAGCGCATGCACCGGCGATACCCGTTCCTGGTCGTCGAAGGCGCCGGAGGCGTGCTGGTCCCTCTCACGGAGATCCTTACCGTCTTGGATCTTATGAAGGAAATGGGGTACCCGGTGTTGGTGGCCGCCCGCCCGGGATTGGGGACGATCAATCACACCTTGTTGACTCTGGAGGCGCTACAGCGGAGATCCATTCCCGTTGCGGGATTTGTTACCAACGGGGCCTTCGAGGCCGAGGATCGGTCTGTTTCCAGCAGCCCGGAAGTCATCGAACGCTTTTCCGGGGTTCGGTTTCTGGGTCATGTCCCTTGGTGTCCCCATCCAGGGAGGTTGCTTTCCGAATGGATTCCCTATTTGGATAAGACCCTCCGTGCTCTCGGTTTGGAGTCGGACGGCGGATAACAGGCCGTTGAAAAACGCGATCTACGTCGTTGGGCTTCATCCTTCGTCCTTGCGGCGTACTGGTTGTACGCCTTATTCCTCAGGATTCGCCCCACGCCCAAGGCGTGGCTTGCATCCCATCGTTTTTGACCGGCCCGCCCGCAATACGGGTTTACCAACGGGCGGATGAAGGCCCGATTCGCCTAAGAATGGAGATTCCAAGGTCCCGTCAGATCTGTTTCAAGACATCCTTCACGGTGTAGAGCAGAATAAAATTCTCGTCCAGTTCCTTGGTCAGCGCGTCCAGCCGCTCTTTGGGCATATCGGTGATGCGGATGAACACGTGCCGGCAATCCTCTTCGCAGGAGTCGTACGACGTCAGGATACTGACCATACTGCCGCCGTGTTTTCGAATCACGTCCGCCACTTCCTTGATGGTTCCCGGACGGTCCGGAAGGTTGAACGCGAACTGCACTCCGCCTCGATAGATTCCGGTGATGCTGATGAGTACGCGGAACACATCCCCCTGGGTGATGATTCCGATCATTTCCCCTTTCTTGTTCACCACGGGGAGGCCCCCGATGTGGTGTTCGAGCATGATGACCGCGGCTTTTTCCACGGTGTCGTCGGCGTCCACCGTGATCACGTTGCGGCTCATAATGTCTTTTACCTTCAAATCGGAAAGGAGATAATACAGCTCGTGAAGATCCAGAGTTGTGGCCTTCGACGGTGAGGCTTCCTTTATGTCCCGGTCCGTGACCATGCCCACCAGCTCCCCGTCCCGAACCACGGGCAGGTGGTGTACGTTGTTTTCTTTCATGATTTGACCGGCCTTCATCATGGAAGTGTCTTCCGTAATGGTGATTACCTCCGACGTCATCCAGCCTTTGATAAGCATATCAGCCCCCCCTGCCTTGGGTCATGCCGAGCTTCGGACTTTGAGAAACATGAAACGCGATTGTATACAACCGGAATCTATTCTTGTGTAAAATACATGGGTAAGGCCATAACCTGTCAAGCCAATTCTTCTTTCTACGCCAAAATTGAGGCGCCGTCCATCCTCCGGCGTTCCCATGTATTCTGCGGCCGGCGCCCCTCTTGAGCCGAGCGTTACCCGATGAAGTGCAGGGCGACGGCGAACAGCGGAATCAGCAGGATGGTTATGATGAAGGGGAGCAGGACGGCCAGCAACGATCTGCCGACTCCGACGGCGTGAACCTGGGACAACCCCACGATCAGCACCACCGTTCCCCACAAGAGCGCCAACAGATTGCCCAGGACGGGAATCAGCAGGAACAGGGAAGCGGCTCCCGAGTAGGCCGTCACTTTGAAGGTCGCCTGAAACGGGGCTCCGGTCCCCTGGAGCACCCACAGACACGCGTGGAATATGAGCGACTTCACATAAAGCCATACCAGAATCGCCAGCACGAGCAAGGGTACCAGCACGGCGCTGAGCAGCAGTACCGCGGCGGTAGTCATGGCCAACGACGGATCCAGTACCTGGATCGCCCGGTTGAAAATCCCGGGCTGGTACAGAAAGGCCCACAGCACCTGGGCGGCGAAGCCGACCACGCCCACCAGCAACGCGAACGAAATGGGATATCCGTAAGTACCTGTGAAATGCACCCGCTCGAAAAATGCTCTGGGCGAGAACAATACGCCGCGGATACTGCGGAGCAGGGAACGGAATACTCCTCCCTCCTCCGGATTTTCCCAGGGAATCGAGGTGTCGGATGGTTCGAAAGCGGCTTCTTCCGTGTCGCCGGGACCCCCTTCGAACGTTCCGGGTCCCGATTCTTCCTCAAAGGAGGGTTCCGGGCGTTCCATCCGGGCTTGTGAGACGGAAACCCGTTCCTCGAACCCCGCTTCGGGAGACAGTGGGGACTCGATATGAGAATCCCCGGATTCGCCGGTCCTCTCCCGTCTCACCCACTCGGGAAGGTCGCCGCCGGATTCCGGAAAGGCCGGCTCCTCCCGCGGGTATTCCCAAGCGGCGCCGGTGTTTGCCGCTTCCTTGGGTTCGGGATGCGGTTCCTTTTCGGAGATTCGGTCCTGACTCCCGGAGAACGGGAAGCGGTTGCCGCAGCGGGGACACCGGACCGTGCGGGCGGACTCGGGAATTCGGTGATCCGGCACATCCCTGGAGAAATTACAATGGGGACACACGATATGCATGCAAACACCTGCCTTGGAACCGCACCCGCGCCCGCCGGATGGGTCAAACGGCCGGCGAAGGAGCGTCAGCCGATCTGAACCCTCCAGCCGAACGGATCTTCCAGATTTCCGTATTGGATTCCGATCAACGTATCGTACAGTTTCTGGGCCAGTTCCCCGGTTCGACCGCCCGCTACGGTATAGTTCTTCTCCTGATAACAAAAGGAACCCACCGGCGAAATCACCGCGGCGGTACCCGTTCCGAACACTTCTTTCAGAATGCCGGACTCGATGCCCCGGATCACCTCGTCCATGCTGATCTGTCGCTCGGACACGCGTATTCCCCAACTGCGGGCCAAGTGTATCACCGAATCCCGGGTGACCCCGGGGAGTATGCTTCCCGTGAGCGGCGGCGTAATGAGTTCGCCGTCCAGGAGAAAGAAGATGTTGCTGGTACCCACTTCTTCCACGTACCGGCGTTCGATGGCGTCCAGCCAGAGCACCTGAGTGAAGCCCTTGGCGATGGCCTTTTCAGCGGCCAACAGGCTGGCCGCGTAGTTTCCCGAAGTCTTGGCTTCCCCCACGCCGCCCCGCACGGCCCGGACGTATTCCGTGGTCACATAGATGTTCGTCGGTTTGAATCCCTCGGGGTAATAAGCGCCCACCGGACCGATGATGATGTAGAATAAGTACCGGACCGCCGGTTTCACTCCCAGGAACGCCTCCGTGGCGATCATGGTGGGGCGGATATACAGGGAAGTGCCCATCTTGCGCGGAATCCAGTCGCGATCCATGCGGATCAACTCCCGGTACGCCTGCTTTATGGTTTCCGCCTCCAGTTGGGGCATGCACAACCGGGCCGCGGATCGGTTCAGGCGTTCGATGTTTTTTTCGGGACGAAACAGAAAGATGGCATCCCCCTGGCCCCTATAGGCCTTGGCGCCTTCAAACACCTCCTGGCCGTAATGCAGGACCACGGCCGCCGGATCCAGGGAAATGGGGCCGTACGGTACGATCCGCGCGTTGTGCCATCCTGTGCCTTTCTCGTAGTCCATCAGGAACATGTGGTCCGTGAAATACTTGCCGAAGCCCAGCGTGTCGTCGCTTTCCGGGCGGGGCATGTGCCCTGGTTCCGCTTCCTGAATCCTGATCTCCATACCCTAATCTCCTTCCACCACTATGCTTCACACTTGCGCGTGTCCACTTTGGAGATGCTTTCTACCGTCCAGCGATCGCTTCAGAGTCAAGGCGTCGGCGTACTTCAGGTCCCCTCCCACGGGAAGGCCGAATCCGATACGGGAAACGGAGACGGGGAATTCCTGCAGAAGGTCCAGAAGGTGGGACGCGGTGGCTTCCCCTTGCGGCGTCGGATTCGTGGCCAGGATGATCTCTCGTATCCCGTCGTGTTTGAGGCGATGGATCAATTCCGCGATCTTGAGTTTGTCGGGACCCACATTGTCCAGAGGCGACAGGGCCCCGTGAAGCACGTGGTACCGGCCCCGGTAGCAGCCCGAACGTTCGAGGGCCATCAAATCCGCGGGCGTCTCCACCACGCACACCACGGACTCGTCCCGACCGGGATCGGAACAGACGGCGCACGGCTGCTTTTCCGTCAACGTGCAGCACACGGAACACAGCCCGATACGCCGCCGGAGATCCAGAAGGTTTTGCCCGAGTTCCATCACGTGATCTTCGGGCATATCCAGCAGATGAAGCACCATCCGAAGCGCGGATTTCTCCCCGATGCCGGGCAACCGGCTCAACCCCTTCACGAGATCCTGAATGGCGGGAGGATAGGAAGGCATGGCTAAAACATCCCGGGAATACCAAGGCCCCCCGTAAGTTTGCCCATTTCTTCGTTGAGCATTTCCTGAGACTTTCTCAAGGCTTCGTTCACGGCGGCCCGAATGAGGTCCTGGAGCATTTCCACATCTTCCGGGTCCACCACCTCCCGTTCGATGATCACGTTCACGATCTCCTGACGCCCATTGGCGGTGATCCGGACCATGCCGCCGCCCGCCGCGGCTTCCACCGTCTTGGAGGCCATCTCTTCCTGGATCTTCTCCATCTGTTTCTGCATCTTCTGGGCTTGCTTCATCAGGTTGCCGAATCCCTTACCCATCCAAACGCTCCTTGTGTTGAGGCGCCTCCGGAGGCTGATAGCCCACCAGCTCTCCCTGAAACACCTTCTGAATCTCCCGCACCATGGGATGCATCAAAGCCTGTTTTTGCATGTGCTTCCGCCGTTCGTCAAGGCTTTCTTGTGAACCCGGAGCCGGGGTTGCCGGCGCCTCGGTCTCCACGATGCGGAGGCGGCATGCGGGGCCCAGCCGGCGGGCCGCGAGGTCGGAAAGCTCCCCGCGGGCATCCCGGATGACGGAAACATTGAAGGCGGGCCGGCTCGGCAGCTCCACCACCAGCCGGTCTTTTCCTTCGAGGAAGATCCGGGCGTTCCGCAGTATGGGAGCCAGAGAAGGCTTATGGGCGGCCACCGCTTCGACGAAGGCGGCCGCATCGAAGGGATCTTCCGGATCGTCCCCACGGGTGGAAGCGCATTCCGGAGCCTGGGGTTCCGGCGCCGGCGGAGTCGTCGCTTCCGCTTGGGAGAACTCACGGCTCTGGGGTTCCAGAGGCGGGTTCTGTTCCCGGATTTCATGGGAACCGGCGCGCGGACGCTCGGGAGACGGGTGGGTATCGGCGGTCCGTCCGGAGGGGTCGGCGTCGCGGGAAGGTTCCGGGGGGAGCAGAAAGCTCAGGCCGTAGAAATCGTTCAGGTGCGCCAGGCGCAACAGACCCAGTTCCAGGGTCAAACGGGGGATGGACGCATACCGGAGTTCTCCGTCCAATTTGAGCAGTTCGTACTGGGCCGCCTGGAGCCAGGGGACGGATACCTCCGCCAGGATCCTGCGCAAAGGCTCCTCGGATCCCGGGTCCTCCTCCGGGTCTCCGCCGGCCCCTACCTTGCGAAGCATCAGGGATCGAATCTCCCACAAGAGCGAGTGATGGAACTGCTTGAGATCGTATCCTCCCGAATAGACGTTTTCCAACGCCTCCAGAACGGGCACGATCTTCTTGAAAACCAGGTGCTCGATGAGGGACATCACGAACTCCCGGTCCACCAGACCCAGGATGTCCCGCACCATGGCTACGCCGACCTTCCGATCTCCGTAGGAAATCACCTGGTCCAGAAGGCTCAGGGCGTCCCGGACACTGCCGTCGGCCTGCCGGGCCAGAATGGCCAAACCGCCCGGGTCCACCTCCACGTCTTCGTGTTCCACGATACGCCGGAGATGACTCTCCAGTTCCCGCACCGGGACGCGCCGAAACAGAAACTTCTGGCACCGGGACACGATGGTGGCGGGCACCCGGTGCGCTTCCGTGGTGGCGAATACGAACAGGACGTGGCGGGGCGGTTCTTCGAGGGTCTTCAACAGCGCGTTGAAGGCCTCCTTGGTGAGCATGTGCACTTCGTCGATGATGTAGATCTTGTAGCGGCTTCCGGAGGGCAGATAGCGGGCGTTTTCCCGGAGTTCCCGGATCTCCTCGATGCCCCGATTGGAGGCCCCGTCGATTTCCTGAACGTCGATGGCGGAGCCTTCCCGGATTTCCACGCAGTGGCTGCACGTACCGCAGGGATCCGGTGTGGGACCCTGTTCGCAATTCACGGCTTTGGCCAGGATGCGGGCCAGCGAGGTTTTTCCCACTCCCCGGGGGCCGCTGAACAGGTAGGCGTGGGCCACCCGTCCCTGCCGAATCGCGTTCTTCAGGGTGCGGGTCACGTGTTGCTGGCCGACCACCTCGTCAAAGGTTTGCGGCCGCCAGGCGCGGGCGAGAACGAGATAGGACATTGAAAGCTTCGATCGGACAGGAAAACGGGCGCTCGAGTTCACCGGAAACAGGGGCAACGACCCACGGGGTCGCGTGAAAGCCGAAAAACACGCCGGAGCCATGCGGAGACGCGCATGGCGGAGAGAGAGGGATTCGAACCCTCGGTACACCTTTTGGGCGTACACACGATTTCCAGTCGTGCTCCTTCAGCCAACTCGGACATCTCTCCGCGGAAAAAAAACCGTACACACAATGCCTTTGGGTGTCAAGGTCTATCCCGCCGCACGTAGCGTGGGAGCCTCCCGGGAAAAACCCGCCGGCCGCCCCGACATTTTCGGAACGGCGGTTTCCGGGACGCGGGCGAGGCTCAAACGCATAAAAGGAGGATGCGGTAGGCACACAACCCCGAAAGGCTCTCTTCGGCAGAGACGGCCTCAAAAGGG
>CAZQXK010000041.1:0-34640 GCA_964597345.1 uncultured Thermodesulfobacteriota bacterium
TCCCGGCTTGATTCGCCTCTCCCATGACGAGCAAAAGTCACGCCACAAAAGACGGGGCTCTTTGTCCTTCCGGATGCAACCCACCGGAACCCGCTCATCGCGGCGTTTCGTCCGCGTATTCCTCGTCATCCGTCTTCCCCGTACAAGCACTTCCCCCGCTGTGATGCAGGTGCGCCCGGCTGTCGGCCACAACGCAACCCAGGCCCTCGGGGTACACGATCAACGGGTTGATATCCAACTCGCATAACTCGGGCAGATCACTCATAAGCTGAGACAAACGCAGGATGCATTCGGCAATGGCCCCCACGTCCGAGGGAGGCATGCCGCGAACTCCTTGGAGCAGTCGATACATCTTCAGAGACTCCAGCATGCGCCGGGCACTGCGTTCCCACATGGGAGCCAGGCGGAAGGTCACATCCTTCACCACCTCCACGAAGGTGCCGCCCAAACCGACCATCACCATGGGGCCGAACTTGGGATCCCGGTTTCCTCCAAGGATCACCTCCAAACCTTTCTTGGCCATATCCTCTACACGCACGCCGTTAATGACGGCGGTCGGATTGTACCGACGGGCGTTTTCAAGGATTTTGTGATACGTGTCTTTCGCCTGCTCCTTACTCTTGATCTTGAGAAAGACGCCCCCGGCATCGAACTTGTGTAGAATATCCGCGGAATCGATCTTCATCGCCACGGGAAATACAAAGTCGTTCAACGCCTGATCCAGTTCCTCCTCACTTCGCACCAAAGCCCCTTTGAGGACGGGAAACCCATAGAACTCCAGGAGCTTGTTCGCCGCCGTCTGGGGAAGATACGCGGGGGACCCGGCCTCGAGGAGGGTATCCACATATCGCCGGGCTTCTTCGTGTTTCACCGCAAAGTGTTTGACCCGCTTCCCTTTAATGTTCAACCGCGACGCAAAATACACCATGGCCGCCATGGCGTGGACGGCCTGCTCCGCCAGGAAATAATTGGGGAACCCGTTATTCTCCAGATATCTCACACCCTCGGATACGTCTACGATACCCATGAATACGCACAGCACCGGCTTACGGATCCCCCGGGTGGCCCTGGGAACGATCTCCGCGGTACGGACGATGTCGGTCATGGCTTGGGGGGAAAGTATGACAATGGCCCCGGAAACACTCTTGTCCCGAAGCACCGTCCGGATCGCCGCTTCGTATCGTTCGTGCGTGGCGTCTCCAATGATGTCCACGGGATTGGCCACACTAGCGGTGGGAGGCAGCACTTCCATCAATCGCTCACGGGTGTCCCGAGAAAGTTCGGCCAATTCGAGATGGTATCTCTCCGCAGCATCCGTGGCCATAATGCCCGGCCCGCCCGCATTGGTGATGATGGCGATGCGGTTCCCCTTGGGCAGCGGTTGCCGGGCGAAGGCAATGGCCGCATCGAACAGATCGTTCAAGTTCTCCATGCGCTGAATGCCGCTCTGCGCAAATATGGCATCGTACGCGGAATCCGACCCTGCCAGGGCTCCGGTGTGGGAAGACGCCGCCAGGGCTCCTCTTTGGCTGCGCCCCGACTTCATGGCCAGCATCGGCTTCTGGTGTTGCCAGTTGATCTCCCGGGCGGTCTCCAAAAACCGCCTTCCATCGGAGATCTCTTCCAGATACATCACGATCACTTCCGTTTCGGGATCCTCCTTTAGGTACTCCAGGAGATCCACTTCGTCCACCACGGCTTTGTTCCCGAAGGAGACAAACTTGGAGAAGCCGATATTATGCCCCGCCGCATAGTCCATGATGGCCGTGCACAAGGCCCCGCTTTGCGAAATGAACGCGATCTTTCCCCTGCGCGGCATGATGCGGCTGAAGCTGGCGTTCATGGATACGGACGGATTGGTGTTGATCAAACCCAGACAATTGGGGCCGATCAGGGTGACGCCCAGTTCCTCCGCCCGTTGTTTGAGACGTCGCTCCCGCTCCACTCCTTCCCCGCCAATCTCCTTGAAACCCGCCGAAATCACCACCACTCCCCGGATTCCTCTTTCAGCCGCCTGCTCCAGCACGCTCTCCACCATGGGAGCGGGAACAATGATCACGGCGAGATCCACAGGGTCGGGCACCTCCAGTACCGAAGGATAGGCTCGGATGGATTGGACATACCGCGTCCGCTGATTCACGGGGTAGATACCTCCCGTGAAGCCGCCGCGGATCAGGTTCTGCATAACGGCCAAACCCACACTCCCGGGGCGGTTGGTGGCTCCGACAACGACGATGGATTCGGGTGAGAACATGGTCTTCAAGGTCTGTGCATGCATATTCATATCTCCTTGACGCCCAAATTCTATCGCAGGCATATAGCAGCCCGTTGATAAACGGTATTATGGACAGGCCGGCAAAAAACGATGAGATGCAAGGCGCTTGATCCTGCGTCATTGCGGCGTACATACAGTACGCCGCAATGACGCAGGATCAAGCGCAACACAGCAGATCGCGTTTTTCGGCGGCCTGACAGGATTCCCTTCCGCATGGGAAGGGAATCCGCAAACCGACATGGCTCATCTCTCGGAAAGAATTCGACGGCCATCCCGTTTTCAACGGAGGGTTACGATTCCAGGCCGTACCGATACGTGGGAGAGGGAGGAGAAGGACGGAAGGTGTTCAGGTATGTCCAGGAATACTCCACGCCGTCACGCTCCTCCAGGGTTCGGGCCAGCCGTTCCACCAGGCGGGAAAGCTCCTCGGGCGCCAAAGTGGCCCTCATGTTGATGGTGATGTCCAATCGGTCCTGCAACCCCGTAAACGAACCGTCCACTTCCGGGCGGGCCTTCATACCGGAGACTCCGCATTTCACCGAGCCGCCCGAACCCATGGCGAGTATCTTCAGGTGGCCTATGCGCCCTCCTTTGCCCCGGATTCCCTCGCGGAGGTCATCCACGATTTGCACGGCCGCATTCCCGCCGTCGGTGGCCTCGTTGAAACGCAGGGAAAGCTGGGCGTTCAGCCAGCCCATCTCGGCTTCGGCCTCGGCGTATTCCCGGTAGTCCAACTCCTTGAGCCAGCGTTCACCAGGGGGTGTAGTCTGCACCAAATCCAACCATGTGTCCAGTCCCTCCCCCTTTACGGCGGAAATGGACAGTACGGTGGATTCCGGGTACCGATCCGCCACCCGGTTCACCAGGGCCTGCAACGCAGGCCCTTCCAGCGTATCCGACTTGGTAATCACAATGAAATCCGCTTCTTGAAGCTGTTTATGGAAGAGGAATCTCATGGAGCGGGGGGCAAGTCCTTCTTCCTCCGCAAGTTCGTTCCAGCGATCGGGCTCCACCAGCACGGAGTAAGCATGCACGCTGACTCCATCGCCCAAAATGCGCCTCATGGGGCGAATCACCGTGGCCACGATATCCGTACAACTGCCCACCGGTTCCGCCAGAACGACCTCGGCTTTGTTCCGGAAGATGCTTTCTTCCAACGCCTTGCTGAGACCTCCGAAGTCACAGCAGAAGCAGGAGCCGGCCACCTCCAGGGCTTGGAGCCCGTCCTGCCGCATGAACAGGGTATCCACCAATCCCTGGGCCTGGTCATTGGTGATGGCGCCCGCCACTATGCCCCGTTCCGACAGGAGCCGGGCAAGGGCGACGATGGCCGTGGTTTTCCCGGCTCCCAAAAACCCTCCCACAAACAGGATGGACGGAATCGCTCTCATGGGATCTCCTTCCCGGCTCCGGATGCGTTCACCTTTCGGTGATTCGACCGGGATCCTCACACCTCCGCATGTTCTCGCTTCAGTCGTCCGCCGACAATCCGGCTCCGCTTTCCAACGTCCTGACACTCTGCATTCGTTTCCACCTCGGGCCCATGCGCTTGGGACTGTCTTCCCGATGCCTCATGCCCCAGCAACGGAGGATCCTCCCTGGTCTGTCCCGGAGAGATTCCCGGCACGGAATTCGCTCCGTCGGCTGGTTCATGACCCCGGTGAAGGACGTTCAAGACGCTTTATTGCACTTCAAAGGTAAACTCGCGGGAATCGCTGACATTCTCAGCACGCACCGTACTCAGCACCACATACGTTCCCTTTTCCGCTCCTTCGGGCAACAGCAGCGGCACACTGGAGGAATACGTCCCCCCGCTTCGACTGACGTTTACTTCGGGTTTTCCAACAAGCACGCCGTTATGCCGGATCTCCCGCGTCTCATTTACGGCCACGCTGTCATCCGCTTTGGGCGTCAGAACGGCGTACGTCAAACGGAGTTCCACGTTGCTTCCGGGCTTGACCGAAGCCGGGACCGCCAAAGCCTCTTCTACGCGAACCACGATCCCTGCGGAGGGTTCATATCCATACTGTTCGGCGGTCTCCTCGCGGTCCCGCTTCTGATCCACGTAATAGTGCCCTACGGCGCCCCCCACAAGTGCTCCGGCCAATGCACCGATCACCGTGGCGCGGGCGCTTCCGCCCAACAGAACACCGGCCAAGCCTCCCGCGGCGGCGCCCACCCCCGCTCCCGTGGCGGCGCCCTTGTGTTCCTCGGGTATACTGGCGCAGCTCACAAGACCGAACAGGAACACACTTACCGTAAACAATGCGATGGATCTTCTCGTCATCCCAGTTCTCCTTATTCAAGAATTCATGGATATGGGGCCGCCCTGGAGCCCCCACACGCGGGCACTAACGCCGGCTTTCCCGAAAATGAAACCAGGACCGTGTTCCGGTTTGTTAGTACATTCTATATTATTATCTTCAAAGCCGACAGAGCCATATACACTGCAATCTGTATTTTTCCGCTCTGGAACCCTGTAACTTCCTGATAGGTTATCAAAAGGAAACGCGGTCCATGTCCCCATCCCGCTGATAGAAGGGGGTGAATGAATGGGTTGCTCGGTCCCCGCCGGGTTGCGGATGCGGCCTCTTCGAACCCATAACGCTTTCTTCTACGGCTCCCCACTTGTATCCGAGCCGGCCGCTGCTATTATAGAAGCTGGAGAACTTGGTTCCACGGGCGAGGAGAAACACCCGGCCGACGGTTCCGCCGACGGCGGCACACAGCAGGGGAAACCTTGCCGATGGACGATTCACGATGTCACCCCCATTGGATCCACTATCGAAGGAGGTCACGAACATGTCCTGGTGGAAATTCCTGTGTACGATGGCCTGCATTATCGGGTGTCTCATGTCGCCACCCTGGGCTGTCTCGAAGGAACCCGGAAGCGACCGATGGCTGATCGACGCAAAAACCGAAACGGAACGACTGGCTCTCATCGAGAAGATGTTCGGCGGTTTTTCCAACGCCATGTGGGCCGTCGGCGAAAGATACCAGTCCACTTTCGACGCCATCGACGATCGCAACTACGATTTGGCGCGTTACCATTGGGACAAGCTCAAGGATGCCATTCAGCTCGGGGTTCTGCGGCGTCCCAAGAGGCGGGCCAATGCACATACCCTGTTCCTGGAGGGTCCGTGGAAATCCTTGAGCAACGGATTGGTTTCGACGGATGCTTCGTCCATCAAGATTGCGTTTTTCGAGGCCAAAACAGGATGCATGGCGTGCCATGCAGCAGAAAAGGTTCCATTCATGAACCAGCAACCGCTCTTCCGCCGGACGGCGCATTTTCCGGACCGATAACGTTTCCCCAGCGGGGAGCGGGCTTCCTCCCGTCTCCCTGGAGTCGTCCGGCATCCTGTGGAAAAGATCCGCCTTCATCCGTTGCCTTCATCCGTTGGATCCCGCTTGAGAGCCCGGGAATCGCCATGGAAGCGGGTCGTTCCCACCGGTGGTGTCCCCACTGGAAACAAACCTGACGAGACGGGACGAGTAGCTTGCACTCTATCCGAGATGAATACGCGCACATCGCACCCCTGTACGATCCGTTCCTGGAACCGTTTCTGCGTCCCGCCCGTCGGGCCGTATGCCGACTGGTCAAAACGCTCCGCCTGCGTCGAATCGTCGATATTGGTTGCGGTACCGGAACTCAGGCGCTCATGCTGGACACCGAAGGGGTATTCGTATCCGGAGTGGACATGAGCCGTTCCATGCTGGCATCCGCCCGTTCCAAGAGTCCTCCCGAAATTCCCTACCTCCTGGCAAACGCGCGGCTTCTGCCGTTCAAATCCGCTGTGTTCGACGGCGCCCTGCTTTCTCTGGCCCTCCATGAACGAACTCCGGACGAGAGGTCCCGCATGCTTCACGAAGCTTTCCGGGTCCTTCGCCCGGGTGGAATTCTCCTGGTTCTCGATTATGCCCGGCTCGAAACACCCATTTCACGACTCGCCGGATTGTTCCCGCGCATAGCCGAGTATATGGCCGGAATCCGCCACTACCGGAACTGGCTCCAGTTTATGGAAAACGGCGGCATCACCGGCCTATTGTCGGATCACTCCCTCGCGCCCCTGGTCACGAAACGGCATCTCATGGGGCTTCTCCAACTGGCGGCGGCGCCCGTTCCCCGGGACGAGGGTTCCTCAGTAGCGCATGACCCTGGACAGGAACTCCCGGGTCACGGGCTCCCGGGGAGTCACCATGATCCGTGATCCCTCGCCGTGTTCGACCACACGCCCCTCCGCCAGGAACACCACCTGCTCCGCCGCCGCACGGGCGAATCCCATCTCATGGGTCACCAGGATCATATCCCGGCCTTCGTGTTTGAGTTCTTCGATCACCTCCAGGACCTCCGCGGTCATTTCCGGATCCAAGGCCGAGGTGGGTTCGTCGAACAGCAGGATCCGGGGCTTTACGGAAACGGCCCGGGCTATGGCCACCCGCTGGCGCTGGCCTCCTGAAAGTTCCGCAGGTCTCTTATGGGCGTGCGCTTCCAAATGGAACCGTCTCAGGAGCTGCAATCCTGTGCCTTCGGCACGGCTCCTTGAATACCCGTGTACTTTCTCCAGAGGAAGCGTGATATTCTGAAGAGCCGTCATATGCGGGAACAGATTAAAAGCCTGGAATACCATACCCAGCCTGCGGCGGTATTGAATCAAGTCCGCCTCGCTGTAACTCACCTGAACTCCGTCCACCCACACCGTCCCCCCATCCGGGACTTCCAACCCTCCGATGATCCTCAGGAGGGTGGACTTCCCTCCACCCGAAGGCCCGATGAACACCAGGCTGTGCACATCCCCGGTGTCCAGGGTCACGGCGTCGAGGACCACATGTTCTCCGAATCTCTTGGTCACGGACCGTAATTCAAGTCTCAAACCGGTACTTCCTTTCCAGTCTCCGCGTCCACATGGAAATGGGCAAGGTCAAAAGAAGATATCCTACCGCCAGAGGAAGGTAGCTCTCAAAGGCGCTGTATGTGAATGCATTGACTTCCTGGGCGTTCAAAGTGAATTCGCGGATGGAGATGATGGAAAGCAGCGAGGAGTCCTTGATCAGAGAAACCCATTGACCGGTGAGAGAAGGCAGAATCTGGCGTATCGCCTGGGGAAAAATCACATAGCGGTAAGTCTGCGTTCGGGTCAATCCGACGGCCCGGGCGGAATCGATCTGGGAGCGCCCCACGCTCTCGATTCCTCCTCGGATGATTTCGCAGATGTAGGCCGCACTGAAGAACGCCAGGATCAAGACGCCCACCACGTATCGATTTCGCACCTGCAGAGACTCGGCCACCACGTAGAAGAAAATCAGGATCTGGACCAGCAGGGGGGTTCCCCGAACCACCTCGACGTACATTTTGCTGAAATACCGCAGAATCAGGATCCGGCTGCGTTGGGCCAGAGCGAATGCCAGGCCGACGACGAGACTGGCGGCAAGGGCCAGGAAAGAGATACCTACCGTGACGCCCCATCCGTAAACAAACTTATACCAGTAACGGGCCACCGATCCCCAGGCCCATTGGTAGGTCACCTGACTGAAGGCGACGTAGAACAGCGAGACGAGAATCAGGAAGGACAACGTCAGGTTCCCCGCGACGGCCGGCCATCGCGGGGAAGCGGAATCACCTGGAAAAGACTCAAGGAGTATGAAGCGTTTGAGCCGATTCATGTCTTCCGATCCGAAACAGAACTATCGAAGTCCGGACTTTCCACCGGGGGAAACCGGACCCCGGGGGCGGTCTCTCCGATCACGGAGGAGTCAAAAGATAAACCTCGTACCCAACCGATGAAAGGTTTCCCTCTCCTCCGCCAGGTAACGCTCCGCGAGCCGATCGAATCCTCCGGATTGCCGGAATACTTTCAGAAACTCGTTGATCCGTCCGAGCAGCGGTTCATTGCCTCTTCGAACGCCCATGGCCCAGAACTCTTCCTGGAAAGCCTCCAGAACGGGCCGGGTGGTTTCCCGATTTCGTCTCCAATTCCGGTATATGGACATCTGATCGTAGATAAAGGCATCCGCCTTGCCCTGAATGACCTCCAAGACGCAGGCGGTTTCCTTATCCAGGACAAGGAGCCGTGCACTGAGCAGATGTCGCGCGGCGTAAGCATGACCCGTCGTGCCTTTCTTGACGGCCACCGTCTTTCCCGGTCGATCCACATCTCCGATACTTCGGATATCCGATTGAACCCCCACCAGCAAGCTCAGACCCGTACGCACATAGGGTTCTGAGAAATCGATGGAACTCCTGCGCTCTTCCGTGGCGGTCATGGATGAGATGACCACATCGATCTTGCCGGTCTTGAGCGCCGGAATCAACCCATCGAACGGTATGTTCTCGATCACGATGTCCCGACCCAGATATTCGCCCAGACTGTACGCCAGATCGACACTTACTCCGGAGGGTGTTCCACGGGCATCGGTCATTTCAAAAGGAGGGTAAGACAGCTCCATCCCCACCACAAGGCGGTTGTCCTGCAAATGGGAACGGCACCCGAACCAAAAAGCCGCGAAAAGCAGGATCCCGATGGCCCACAGCGAGACCCATCCGCGGGGTTTTAATCGGTGGAGCCGCAGTATCGGTCTCCAAAATCCATGCCTGACTGCTTCATGGATCCACCGGGCAGCCCTTCCCGGAACACCCTCTATCATACTTTCCTCCCCCAAGATCCAGCCGGGCACGGGCAAGTGCGATCCGGCGGATACGGAAAGACGGCGCCCACGCCTGTGATTCGTAGCGTTGCTCGAGTCCGCTCAAAGCGGACAATGCGTGGGCGCCAGGCAAACGGCTTCTGCTTCCCAAAACGCATTCCTCCCAAGGAACGCTCGTGGGTTCAATCATAGCGCGGCTCCCTTGATACTTCAATTTGTCCGGAGGCGGAGCCGGTGAAAAAAACAATCCGCCTCTTCGCCGCCGGAGTACCGTTCCTTCTTCCTCTTCTCGTAATCCTGGCTCCACATAAGATTCCTCAGCATGTTCCGTCTTGAATCCGGTCGCCTTCCGCAGATCTCTCGCCGGCATCGTTGTACTACGGGCCGTCAAAACATGACCCGGCGATCCGTGTTTTCCGGCAAAGAGGGTGGCTTCGGCTAAGGGAAGTGCTATGGTATTCCCAATGTGCAACATCCTCTTAAACGCACCCGACCTCCGGCGAGTCCAAGCCGGAAGACCCAAAGGAGGCTTTATGAAACGACGTGAATTCTTGAAAAGCTCCGCTTATGCACTGGCGGGTCTGGCCTTGCGTCCGGCATGGCTGCAGGCCGCTGCACCCGCCGAAACGCCGGAACTGGTCGTTGCTCAGGGAAGCGCCCAATCCGCAACTCGTGCGGCCGTTGAGGCCCTCGGGGGTATCCGGCGATTCGTTTCCAAGGGGCAGAAAGTGGTCATCAAGCCCAATATGAGCTTCGCCAATCCCCCTTCGTGGGCCACCACGACGGATCCGGAGGTTGTCCGGGAACTCGTGTCCATGTGCACGGAGGCCGAAGCTCGGCAAGTTCTCGTGCTGGACCATCCCCTCCGGGACACGGAGATGTGTCTCGAACGAAGCGGCATCGCGAAAGCCTGCCAGATATTCGAGGAGACCCTGGTGATGGGCCTCAAGGACAAGAGGTTGTTCACCCAAGTGGAAGTCCCCGAGGGTCGGGAACTCAAGACCACATTCATGATGAAGGATGTTCTGGACGCGGACGTGCTTATCAGCGTCCCCGTGGCCAAATCCCACGGGGCCGCCGGAGTCAGCCTGTCCATGAAGAACATGATGGGCGTGATTTACGACCGGGCCGTATTTCACTGGAAACTGGATCTCCATACGGCCATCGTGGATCTGTGCACCGTGGCCCGCCCCCATCTCACCGTGGTGGACGCGATCCGTCTTTTGTCTACGGCCGGACCGGGCGGGCCCGGCAAAGTGCTCCGGTTCGACACCATCATCGCCTCCACAGATATGGTCGCCGCGGATGCGTACGCCGTGAGCATGGGAGAATGGTACGGAAGGAAATTCCAGCCCGAACAGGTGCGGCACATTCGGGAGGCCCATGAACGGGGCTTGGGCCGTATGGATGTGGAACAATTTTCCATCAAGCGGGTTTCGATGTGAGATTTCAGCGCATCGTACAACTCTGCCTCTTCCTTCTCTTTGTGGGCCTGCTTTGGAAAGCCGCTTATCCCCTTCCGACATGGATTCCGGTGGACCTCTTCCTGCGGTTGGATCCCCTGATCTCCGCGGGAACCATGATCGTGGCCCGGGCATGGATTCCCTCGGTGGTCTGGGGCTTCGTCATTTTGTCCCTGGCCGTATTCCTGGGCCGGTTTTTCTGTGGTCATATCTGCCCCATGGGAATCACCCTGGATGTCGGCGACCGGTTCCTTTCGGAAAGTCGCGAGCGGAGAGGAACCCGTCGGAAAAAGGACTCTCTGGATCGCTTTCGATCCGCCAAGTACCTGTTCCTTGCAGCCCTGATCACTTCCGCCCTGGCAGGCGTGTCACTGTTGTTTCTCGGCTCCCCCCTGTCCCTGGTGACTCGGTTTTTCGTGCTCGTGGCCGTACCGCTGGTCTCCTTGGCGTCCGATTTTCTGATAGGAGTTTCCGCACCAGTGGCGGCCCAGTTGGGATGGAACCGCCTGGTGTATGCCCAGGTGAGTGTTCCCCAATTCACCGCCGCTCTCTTCACCGCCGCTCTGTTCCTCTCCATTCTGCTGCTCGGAGTGATACGGCCTCGTTTCTGGTGCCGGACGCTCTGTCCGGCCGGCGCGTTGCTTGCCATGACGTCATGGAGACCCCTGATCCGAAGGAGCGTAGATCATACCTGTACGCGATGCGGAATATGCATTCGCCGGTGTCCTATGGGCGCCATCCCGGAAGACCCTCACTCCACGGCCCACTCCGAGTGCATCGTATGCCTGAAATGCACCGAAGTCTGTCCCGAGAACGCCGTTTCCTTTCGCTGGAGTCCTCCGGACCGGAGGGAACATGCAGTCAACGTATCCCGCCGGCACATCCTGGCCGCCGGTGGGGTCGGGCTTCTCACGGCGGGCCTGGCCCTTACCCATCCCCGGAGCGTTCACGGACGAAACGTTCATGGAAACCTCCGCCACCCCGACCTCATTCGTCCTCCGGGCGCTTTGCCCGAAAAGGACTTCCTGGACCGATGCATCCGGTGCGGTGCGTGTTTGAAAGTGTGCCCCACGAATACGTTGCAGCCCATCTGGTTCGAAGCGGGCCTGGACGGCGTCTGGAGTCCCAGGGTGCGGCCGCGGATGGCCGCATGTGAACAAGACTGCAATCTATGTGGAAGAGTCTGTCCCACCGGGGCCATCCGTTCTCTGATCGTGGAAGAAAAACGGTATGCAAAAATCGGTACCGCATTCATCGAGCGATTTCGTTGCGTAGCCTGGGAAGAAGACCGCAAGTGCCTCATCTGCGACGAAATCTGCCCCTATAATGCCATTGTCATGCGACCGGTTCCCGGAAACCGAAGCCTGGCGCCTTTCGTCAACGAACCCCGGTGCAACGGTTGCGGCTACTGCGAGTTGAAATGCCCCGTGCTCGGCCAGGCCGCCATCCGAGTATCCCCGCATGGGGAATTGCGATTGGCGACGGGTTCCTACCGGCGGGAAGCCCGGCGACTGGGTTTGATCTTCAAGGCCGAAGGAGGGTTAGAGGAGGAATTCCTCTTTCTGGAAGATGCTTACCGGGAACCGGATCCGGAAACCGATTTGCGGGAGGAGCTTCCACCCGGATTTATCCTGAACGAGGAAGAAACGAAATGAAAACAAGACGGGCCTGCTGGAGAAGCCCGGCTGCTCCGGCCGATGGAAAGGGTTTCACCATGGCCTTGCGGACACCGACAGGGAGGAAGGAGTCATGAAACCGGTGGTTGTGGGAATTTCCGGAGCCTCGGGCGCGATTTACGGGATCCGGACGCTCGAGGTGCTGGCCGAACTGGGTGTGGAAACGCACTTGATTCTCTCTTCGGCGGCCAAGCGCATCATCCGTCTCGAAACGGATTGGGACCCCGAGGAGGTGGCCCGCCTGGCGGTCCACGCGCACCCGGAAGACCGCCTGAGCGCCGCCGTGGCCAGCGGGTCTTTCCCTACTGGGGGTATGGTGGTGGTCCCCTGTTCCATCAAGACCTTGTCCGGTATCGCCCATTCGTACAACGAGAATCTTTTGCAACGGGCCGCGGACGTCACCTTGAAAGAACGCAGGCGGCTGATCTTGGTGGTTCGGGAGACTCCTCTTCACCGGGGACACCTGGATCTCATGATGAGGGCGGCGGAAACGGGAGCCGTCATTCTGCCTCCCATACCCGCATTTTATCATCGCCCTCAGACCATCATGGATTTGGTGGACCACACGGTGGGGCGAATTCTCGACCTGCTCGACATTCCTCACAGTCTGTTCCAACGATGGCAAGGAGCATGACGCTTCCCTGTCGAACCGCATCCAGAGTCCGTGGATCATCGGCGTCACCGGCATACCGACAAAGGGGATCGGGTGCAAAGCGCGCCATGACCCCGGCGTCGCCGCGGATCCCGCTTTTCTCCAGCCTGTCGGGGAACCTCCACGATCCGACCATCCCGCCTCGCGGCTCCTCCCGGATGGGAGAGGGAACAGGGCCTCACGCTTGACACGGGCGCGCATGGTGGAAAAATTTATTCCAGGCGCTAGGTCCATACCGAACGGTACGTGGGGATCGGATTCACCGTTCGACATTCCTCGGAGACCGCCCGAGTAAGGAGTCAGTCTCCGCAAACGGCCCAACAAGGAGGTCGAATCATGGCCATTGAGCATCGAAATCTGCATTTGAGGCTCCAGGAATTCTGCGATTGTTACATGGAAACGGATTTCAAGCAGGAAATGGACACGGTTTCCAGGGAACAGGAGCGGGCGCGGAGCGCGGAGGAATGGGAAGAAGCGGCCTTGAAATTCCTGGCGCTGGCTATCATGTATGGGACCACGGAGGGCGCAAGGAAACTGACGCTCTCTCGATCCGGCAACGGGGAAATCGGTTTGCATATCGATGCGACGGGTTCTTACAAGTTGCCGGCTCCGCCGCCCCGGATCGCCGATGACATGTTTCGGATCATGCGTTCCATCACGCACCTGGAGGCCCCCAAAGCAAGCGAACCTGTGTCGCTGGGATTAAAGAACGATCGGTTGGACATACAGGTGGTTTTTGACCGCGAGGGGGATCGGGAAAGCTTGACCATCGCGTTTCCCTGACCAGCCGGCAATAATACATAGACGGGATAGAAAGGCCGCGCCTCCGGCGCGGCCTTTCTGCCTCTGCGCCCGTGCATCCCCTCTGTCCGCGACCGACAGGGCGCGCAGGCGGAGCGTTGCCGTGGAGAGTGCGTAGCATTGCTTTTCCGGAGTCGGCGGGAGTCGTATCTCATGCCGGGATGCGCCCCTTCGGCATTTTAAATGAAGAGGACGCTTTTTCATGTGGAGGGTTGCATTGGTGGATCTGTTGGTGTAATTATAGATGATACACTTCGGTATAAGCAGGGTCTCGTGTTTAGACCAAATTTTGTGTATTGAGTCGTTCCATGCTTGCAGCTCTCCAATCACCTTATCGCATCCATCCGGGAAGGCCCCGTACGGGGGCGTTCCCGCCGTTCACCGGCTCCGGCGAACATCGGGAGGTCACGTCCTGCCTATGGACCATGCACAGCCCCTTCGGGGGCCTATTCCACGTGCGGTAACGGTCTGATTCCATTCGACTTAGTCTCGATCGGCAGGAGATTTCTCATGATTCGCACCATTGAAGAAATTAATCGGAAAATTAAAGAAGGACGCGCCGTCGTCTATACGGCGGAAGAAATCATCGAAGTCGTGCGCCACAAGGGCGTTGCCCGCGCCGCCCAGGAAGTGGATGTGGTCACCACAGGCACCTTCAGCCCCATGTGTTCCAGCGGCGCCTACTTCAATTTGAAACAGCCCAAAACCAAGATGAAGCTGGGCGGCGGTACAGCCTATCTGGACGACGTCCCGGCATACACCGGATTCGCGGCGGCGGATATCTACCTGGGCGCCAACGCCCTGCCCGACCACGCCCCGAGAAACACACGTCACCCGGGCGATTTCAGCTTCGGCGGCGCTCACGTCATCGAGGCTCTCGTATCCGGCCGCAAAGTGACGCTCAACGCCACCGCATATGGCACGGACTGTTATCCCACCCGGAACCGCAAGCAGGAAATCGGTCTGGAAGACATGAACGACGCCGTGTTGTTCAATCCACGAAACTGCTATCAGAATTACAATGTCGCCGTCAATGTGTCCGACCGGACCCTCTACACCTATATGGGTATCCTCCGCCCTCTTCTGGGAAACGCCAACTATTGTTCCGCGGGCCAGCTCTCTCCCCTCATCAACGATCCCCTTTATCGAACCATCGGCATCGGCACCCGCATTTTCCTGGGGGGTGGAATCGGATACGTGGTCTGGCCCGGAACCCAACACAATCCCACGATACCCCGAGGATCCAAAGGGGTTCCTATACGTCCTTCCGGAACCCTGGCCCTTATCGGAGACCTTAAAGGAATGAATTCCCAGTGGCTCCGTGCGGTGAGCATGACCGGTTACGGTGTGTCCATATCCGTCGGCGTCGGCATCCCCATTCCCATCCTGGACGAAGGCGTTATGGAACACGTGTCGGTGACCGACGAAGACATCCTGGCGCCGGTCATCGATTACAGTCATCAGTACCCGTACAGCACCGGCGGCGAACCCCTGGCCCAGGTAACGTACGCCCAACTGAAGAGCGGAGCCATCCAACTGAACGGCAAAACCGTCCCTACGGGGGGATTCTCTTCCTATTCCAAGGCCCATGAAATCGCCCAACTCCTGAAATCATGGATCGGGCAAGGAACCTTCCTGCTGACTCAAAAGTCGGCGGATTTGCCCGGCGCCGAAGGAGGTGACGAATGATCACCCGAAAAATCATCCTCCGATTTCCTCCCGAACTCGTGGAAGAACCCGTAACCTACCGTCTGGTAAAAGATTACGGACTTATGGTGAATATTCTCCGCGCCTCCATTCACCCGGGGAAAAAAGGACGACTGGCCATGGCCGTCTCCGGAGAACCGGCCGACATGGAAAAAGCCATGGAATACGTGACCCGACTGGGACTGGATCCGGAACCCATGGCGGAAGATATCTGCCGGCACGAAGACCGATGCACCAGTTGCACCGCGTGCATCCCCGCGTGCCCCACCCATGCGTTGGACGTGAACCGGACTACCTGGCAGGTTTCCTTGGACAAGGAAAAATGCATCCTGTGCGGAAGCTGTGTATCCGTCTGCCCTTACAGAGCCATGGAAGTCACCTATAACGGATCCTGAGTCCCCTCTCCACGGCGGAATGCGTCGAGGGGCCGTGCACCATGCACGGCCCCTCGGCCTTTTATAGCATGCGTCCACGTCGTAACGTATTCACGTGACAAGGAATGTGTGGAAGACCGGCCTGTCGTGTCCCGACGACCCATGGATCGTCAAGAAGACGATCAGCGCTCGCTCGCCTTCAAGGCCCGTGAAAATCCGTCACTCGAGCGATCATCCGGAGCGTTTCCATCAGATCCGTGTTCAAAACGTCCATCAACATCATGTCCAGCCCGGCTCCGGCAAGCAGCGCCATACTTATTTGTTCAATCTGAAGGGGCGCCCGCGTCCTCAGGCCACTGCGAAGATTGGACAGTCCGACCATGGTCCGGACCGGTTCCTGAAACACGGCTCCCGAGGAAAGCAGCCGGACCGTATCGAGCGCCTGAGAAATCCTGAAATACGCATCGGGCCAGGAAACGTGCGGCAAGATGGGATCGAAAATCAGTTTTCCCAGGGGAACACCCGCCTTTGCGGCGTGCTCCGCCAGTTCCACGGCCAGTGCGATTTTCTCCTCCACGCCCGCGGGGGTTTGGGAACGCTCGTCCATCAAGAGCACCACAAGATCCGTTCCCCCTTCGGCCGCAAGTGCGGCAACGCTTTCCAGTCTGTGAGGCTCCCGGGTCAATCCGTTCAACACGGGAGGGGTCCGGCACACTTCCATTCCCCTTCTGAGGGCTTCCGGATCGGAACTGTCCAGAATCAGCGGCGTCGGCACGTTTTCTTGAATCACTTCCACCATGAAAACCATCCGGTCCCGTTTCTTCGGGGATAAATATCCCGGATTCACATCCACATATTTCGCACCCGCCTCCCGGCAACAAAGCGCCGCCCTCCGGATGGGCTCGGGGTCCAACTCCGCGAGGGCCTCTGCAATCTGCGGATTCATGGCGTTCAAATTATCCGCAGCCGGTTTCATCAAGCGTCCCTTTTCATGAATGGATCTCCCTGCACGCACGTTTCGCAGTCCTCGCCAGCACCTCCGAAACGCGCTCCAGGCAAGCCGCTCTCAAATGAAACAAGATTTCTTCGTACTCTCTCCGAACATCCGATTCTCGAATCGCGGATGCGTTCGCTTCCGCAATGTGCGACGCTCCCTGTATCGCCCCTTTCAGCAGCTCCAGAGCGGCAAGCAAATCGGGGATCAGGTGTTTCCGGCAGGAAGAAACCGCCTGGGAGACGATTTCGAGAATCTCGCACCCGGTCCGGGTAATGGCTATCGGGCATTCCACCGCCCGGCGGGCGGCTTGTAAGAGAGCCTCCGGCCCAGCACTCTTGTTTCGGATTTCGGACCAGATTACGTACACTCGTCCGTCTTCCTCTCTCAGGTCCTGCAGTTTCGCGAGAAATCCACACACGCGTTCCCTCAGAGAATCCCACGGTACGGGCTCCCGTTTTCCGGCTTCGATTCGCCGTTCTTCCAGCACAAGCACCTTCTCAACCAGGGCCGAGGCCACACAACCCACATGGGCCGAGGCCGCCCCTCCGCCCGGGACAGGGAATCGAGTCCGGAGCTCTTCTATGAAGCTGTCTTTCATCCATCCCTCCGTCCCAAGAAACCCGCACGACGGAAATGTATCCTCCACATTCTTCACCCGTGAACTATACCCCAATCTTCCGCCTTCGTTCCAAGTCTTTTCTTGTTTCGCTCCCGACCTTTCCTCCTGCGGCGATTCAGGAACCCACAGCACCCATGGCCTGCAATCAGACAACGACAAGAGGTGATTGAGTTTCCCCCCGCTCTCGTTTATGGTAGAAAAAGAGACTCGGGTGCCGGAAGTCCCCGCGATTCCCAGTTTCCCCACGTTGTCGAGCGGTTACGGAAATGCCATGCCCAGACGCCTTCACCGAATCGTTTTGCTCTGTACCGCCTTTTGCGTCCTGATGACCGGACGTGTCTCCGAATCTGCGGAGACAGTGGCCGTTCCCGTCACATTGAATTACCCTGTCGTGCGTCTCCTGTTGGCGCGGCAGCTCTACACGGAACCCGGTGAACGGGCCCTGGTCCTGAATCAGTTCTCCGGCTGCAACACCATAGAACTGTGGGAACCGGAGGTGGACCCGGAAGGCTCCCTGCTGCGTGTGGGATCCAGGATCCGTGTAAACGCGGGCATGTATCTTTTCGGAACCTGCCGAGGACCCAAAGCCTGGGAAGGGTACATCGAACTACTGGGTGAACTGAAATTCGAACCCGGCAACTGGAACCTCCGGTTCGAAACACTCGAGTCCCGTTTGTACAATCCGGCCCGGGAACGAACCGAAGTGGCCAGTGTTCTCTGGGACTTGATCAAGACCCACGTGCATGCGTATCTGAATCGTTTATCCATCGATCTGGCCCCACCCGTGGGCGAATTAAAGGCCTTCATCCCGACCATGATGGGTCGGGCCTCGGCTCTGCAGGTTAAGAGCTGGCTGGACACCTTACGGCCCGGCCCCGTATCGGTGGATCCTGAAGCCCTCCGAACCACGCTGTTGATGGAGGCGCCGTTGCCTCCGCCGGAAGATGGCAAGGAAGAGGAGGCGCCCTTGGCCGGCGAGGAACTCGAGCGTTTCGTCCGGCTGTGGGAAACGTGGGATGCCTTCCTGGTTTACCAGATCCGAACATTGGGCGCATACACGCTTTCGGATGAAGAACGCCGGATCCTGCTCGATACGTTGCTGGAAACACGCTATCGGTTTGTGGAGGAACTGGAAGGGGGACACCCGGGACGAGACATGGTACGCCGGCAGTTCGTGGAGGTCTGGAACGTCCTGGCGCCCATGTTCCAAAAGCACCTGGAACCCGGCGGAACGGATAATCCATTGATATATTTGGCCTTCTTCACGGCGTCGGACGCCTTGGCCGCTCTCGATCGTTTGGGTCCGACACTGAACATCGAAATCAGTCGCAGTGGTCTCCGGCGCCTGGCTCGAATGCTGAACCGGGAAGGCCTGATTCCCTCACTGGGCTACCGGCAGGAGGTGGATCCGGCGCTCCTGAAAAGTTTGGGGATCCCGCCCCTGGACGATGAGCCTCCACCGCTCTTCCCGGAGGACACGAACGACGACGACGCGGGTCCGTCGGCGACTCTGAGATCCCTGCTCCAGAGCTTGTTCGCAGGCTCCCGTGCATGGGCCTCCGAATCGGAGGGACCGATGACCGTCGAGGATATGCGCCGTTGGCTGGTTCCTTCCGGAGGTCTGGATGAATACCTGAAACGGGTTCGCGCCCTTTTGAATCAGGCCGCGAATGCCGTTCTAAACAGTGGAGATCTCAATCCCGAATTGGGCCCTTTTTTCCAAAGACTGGTACCCGCCACCGCATGGCAGGAGAGTTGCTTCCGGCAGTTCACGGTCCGTGACGGACAGATATGGTATCTGCGGTCGTACAACAACACCTCGGTGGGAATCATGCAGATCAACGAACGGGTGTGGCGGGGTGTGTACGATCGGGAAAAACTGCGATGGAACATCTGGTACAACGCTCGGGCCGGGTGTCGGATCCTGGCGCAGTACATCCATCGATACGCGCTTAAGGCCCTGCCGGCATCCCAGGCTTCAGACCAGGACCTGCTGGCTCGTGTGACTTACGCCGTGTACAACGGGGGCCCGAGCCAGAGTCGGAAATTCCTGGAACGTCATGCAGCGGGCAGCCATTATCAAAGCGACCGGCTTTTCTGGGAAAAATACGCCTGGGTGAAAAACAGCCAGTGGAACCGAATCACCGCGTGCCTGCGATGATCCGCGGCCTTTCCATGCCGGTCTCGATCGGCGCGCAACCCGAATGGAAGAGAGGTATGCATGTTCGTAGAACAGATCCTCGTGGGACCCATGGAGAATTTCTCCTATCTGGTTCTATGCGAAGAGACCCGGAAAGCCATGGTAATCGATCCCGCGGGAGAACCCAGGCGCCTGCTCGGCCGCCTGAAGGAACTCGAAGGATCGCTTAACTATATCGTGAACACCCACGGACACTACGACCACACCGCCGCGTGCGTGCAGCTCAAAAGGGCCTCCGGGGCCCAGGTCGTGGCCCATGAACTGGATGCCGCGGAAGTGCCCGAGGTGGACTTGACCGTGCGGGACGGCGATATAATTCCGTTGGGTACGGTGCAGGTGCATGTACTCCATACCCCCGGCCACTCTCCCGGAGGTATCTGTCTGTTTGCGGAAGGCCATCTGTTCACGGGAGACACGCTTTTCGTCGGGGCGGTAGGGAGGACGGATCTCCAGGGCGGTGACTTCGGAACCCTGCTCCGCTCCATCAAGGAGAAACTGCTCCCGCTCCCGCCCGAAACCGTGGTGTGGCCCGGTCACGATTACGGAGACAGGCCGTCGTCCACTTTGGCCCGAGAATGCAGGACCAATCCGTTCATCACGGATTTTATTTTGAGCGGTTGAACCTCGGTGACGGCCCCAAGATGTTCGGGGTTTCACTCCGATGCCGGGAGTCGTGGGTCGGATACGCACAAACCTTTTGAAAAACCGTTCTGAACAGTTTAATAAGTCTGGAACCGTTTTAAAGCGGCGGTTATTGAGCATTCATTCGTTTCGTGGGACCCGATGACCCCGAATGCTGAAGCTTGCACCGAACGGACGGCATCTCCGGCCTCCGGAAAATGACGGAGAGTTCGGCGCACGAATTCCGGGGATTAGATCGACACGAATGAATCGGCCGAACACTTCAAGAGACGAAACGCAATACCGGAGATACCGGCTTCGAGGGCCTTTCAAAGGCTGCGGCCGGATGACAGGGGGAACGCCATGACCCGCCAAACAGGGATGGTCGTCTTACCATGGGTGGCCTTGCTCGCATGGGTAGTGTTTCCGGGCGCACTCCTTGCCCAGGAAGCCGTTCTTCGTGAATCCGAAGCCACGGGATTCAAGATGACGAACCTTACGGTTCAGCCCTGCCGGCAAGACGTGGCGCGTATTCAAGCCACCGTTCGCAACACCACGGAATGGCCGGTAAAAAACGTGGTGGTATATCTCGTGCTCAGAAACCATCGCGAAGAGGAAATCCGGAGAGTGGTGTCCGTAATCGACCCCCCATTGCCCTTGAAGCCCGGAAGCACAGGGGGGCTGAACATCCCCGTCCTCACGGATTGTCAAAAAGTGCATGCCGTGGAATACAAGATCGTGGGAATCCACTAGCACGGAGATCCGCGGATCCGTGTATTCACCCGAGCCGCCCGGAATTTCCCGCCGCGCCCTGACACTCGAGACCGCCCGTGAAACCCAAAGAAGATAGGTCCCGCCTGAGCCGCCTTGAAAATGCGGTTATCCTCTTAGGCAACTTGAACGTTGGAAAAACCACCATTTTCCACCGTCTCTGCCGAGGAAAACAATACAGTTTCAATTATCCCGGCACTTCCGTGTCCGTCAGTTCCGCCCGGATGACCGGTACGGAATACTCCCTCCTCGATACCCCGGGAATTCACAGCATCTTCAGTTTGAGTGAAGATGAAAGCGTCGCACGGGATACGGTTCTAGCTTCCGCCCCACGGATTCTCGTGATCGTGGGAGACGCCAAACACCTCACCCGATCTCTCGCCCTGCTGTTTCAATTCGCCGAATACCATATTCCCATGATTCTCAACCTGAACATGATGGATGAAGCCCGGCAGAGAGGAATTTACATTGATACGGAACGCCTGGCCCGCAACCTGGGGATTCCGGTGAACCCTTCCGTGGCTGTCGAGGGAATCGGCCTAAGGAGTCTCCGGCGCCTGATGGATGAGGCCAAAGTATGCCGGAACGGGGTTCCGCTCCCGGAGCCCGCGGAAACCTATCTGCGGGACTTCCGAACTATTCTGGACGACCCGACTTTGCCGGCCCGGGCATTGGGGTTACAATTCCTCACCGACGATCCCGGTACCGGCTCCTTTTTGGCCCGCAATCTGGACTCGGAACGACTCAGTGAGATACAGGGCCTGGCAGCCAACACCCGGAGACTGTTTTTCCAGCCGCCCGAAGTACTCCTGAACCAGGCCTACACCCGGTATGCCCAGCGAGTCGCGGAAGAGGTTCAGACGGTTTCCCCTCCGGCGCACATGCCCTTCGCGGAAAGGCTCGGGGCATGGTCCAGGAATGTCTGGACCGGAATTCCCATCGCTCTCCTTGTGTTGTTGGCCATGTACCTCGTGGTAGGGGAATTCGGGGCCCAGTTTCTCGTGGAGCTGATCGAAGGAAGGCTCTTCGGCGAGATCATCGTGCCCTTCGTACGGCAACTCATGGAACCGCTGCGCTTCGACATATTGGAGCGCGCCGTCACCGGCGAATTCGGGCTGTTGAGCGTCGGATTGTCTCTCGCCCTGGGAGTCGTGGTTCCCGTCCTGTTCACCTTCTTTCTGGCCTTCGGCGTCATCGAGGATTCGGGATACCTGCCCAGGTTGTCCATTCTCATGGAACGGCTGTTCCGCAGAATGGGTCTCACGGGGAAGGGAGTCCTTCCCATCGTGATGGGGTTCTCGTGCGTGACCATGGCCATCATGACCACCCGCATACTGGAGACGCGTAAGGAGCGCGTAATCGCTACGGTGCTGCTTCTGTTGGGTCTTCCGTGCGCGCCCCTGCTCAGCGTCATGCTGGTCGTCCTTACCCAACTGAACTGGCAGGCGTACGTCGTGGTCTTCGGCGTGATCACTATCCAGATGTTCATCATAGGTCTCCTGGCGGGCCGCTTCCTCCCGGGAGAACAGCCTATCTTCTTCCTCGAAATACCTCCTTTAAGGATCCCCAGATTCAAGAACATCCTGGAGAAAACCATTCAGCGCATCATACACTTTACCTCCGAGGCCATTCCCGTATTCCTGTTCGCCACCTTTGTCTTGTTCGTACTCGATGAACTGGGTTTTCTCCGTCTGATCGAACGCTTGGGACAGCCCGTTCTGGAAACCCTTCTGGGGCTTCCTCCGGAAAGCATCCGTGTGGTTTTGTCCACCATGATCCGGAGGGAAGCGGGCGCCGCTCTTCTCAAGGACCTGTTCGACCATGGGGTCTTCAATGACGTCCAGACCGTGTTGCTTCTGCTCCTGTGCACCTTTCTGGTTCCGTGTGTGAACGCGGTGCTGGTCACGGTCAAGGAACACGGGCTCCGAACCACGGTGGCCATAATTTCCGTCATTCTGCCCTATGCCCTTTTGGCGGGAATGGCGTTGCACTATATCTTTACCCTCACGGAAATCACATTCAGGTAAGGCTGGAGCAGCATGAAGAGAGAATGGGAAGAAGTCTTGGAAGCCGCATACACGGCCCGGGAATCCGGCGACGATTCTCCGGAACGAATCCGCAGCATTTGTCACGTGGAATTGACGGATCCTCTGGTTGAGGAACTCGAAAAGGCCGGGTTGTTGGACCGGGACGAAACACGCATACATCTGACCAAGTACGGCCGTGAAGAAGCCCGGAGAGTGGTCCGTCGCCACCGCCTCGCGGAAGTTCTGATGAAATACGCCCTAAACCTGAACCAGGACGCCGTGGAACGGGTAGGCTGCGAAGTGGAACACAGCCTGATCCCCGAAATGGAGGAATCTATTTGCATCCTGTTGGGGCATCCCACACACTGCCCCCACGGGCGGCCCATTCCTCCGGGAGACTGCTGCCGCAAGTCCAAGGACGTGGTGAGCAAGACCGTGATCAGCCTGTTGAAGCTCAAGAGCGGGGACAAGGCCAAGATCGCTTACATCAAACCCAAGAATCACAGCCGGCTTCACCGGCTTTCCTCTTTCGGCGTCGTCCCGGGGACCATCATCGAAGTACACCAGACCTATCCGGCGCTGCTCATCCGCTTCGAAAACACGGAACTGGCCATGGACAAGGAAATCGCCGAGGATATCTTCGTCTGGCGTCTGTAGCGGCCCGATGAGAACCATCGTCGAGGGGTGTGCAGGCCCGCCGCAGTGATTCTTCCACAGGCTGTTGAAAAACGCGACCCGCCGTGTTCTGCTTCATCCTTTCCGCCTGTGCGTCCCACCGGTCTGCGTGCGCTCACGCACAGGCAGGCGCAGACAGGCGTCATTGCGGCGTACCGGTCGTACGCCTCATTCCTCAGGATTTGCACGCCTTGCATCTCATCATTTTTGAACAGCCTGTCCGAAATACGGTTTATCAACGGGCCGTCAAGGCATGGGGAGCCGGAACGGCCAGAACCACATGATGAGAGGAACGGCCGTCAGGACAATCACCACGGACAGGGGAAGTCCCAGGGGCCAGTAGTCTCCGAAACGGTACCCGCCGGGGGCCATGACCAAAGTGTTGGATTGATGTCCCACCGGTGTCAGGAACGCACAGGAGGCCCCCACGGCCACGCCCATCAGCAGCGGGTCCGCGGAGCATCCCATTCCATGCGCCAGACTGATGGCTATGGGCGCCATGAGCACCGCGGCGGCGGCGTTGTTGACCACGTTGGACAACAGCATGGTACCGCTTATGAGCACGGCCAGAGTGACCCCCGGGGATACATGGCGGGCCAGCATAAGGAGCTGATCCGCGATGAGCCGGGCTCCTCCCGTCCGTTCCAGCGCCTCCCCGAGAGGGATCATGGCCCCGAGCAACACGATGATGGGCCAATCGACGCTTTCATAGGCCTCGTTGAGCGACAGAACCTTGGCGAGCACCATGGCCAGGGCGGCGCCCGCAAAGGCGATCTGAACGGGCATCACGTCCAGGGCGGCCGCCAGCAAGGCCGCCGCAAACGTGGCGCCGGCCAGCAGGATTTTCTGCGGCTTGCCGATACGAAGGCCCCGTTCCGCCAACGGCAAACATCCCAGCGACTTCATGGTATTCTGCAGGGACTCCTCACGTCCCTGCAAGAGCAGGATGTCCCCAATGACAAAACGAATCCGGCCCACACGTTCCCGGATGCGCTGCCCCTGTCGCGCCACGGCCAGCAGGTTGACTCCGTAGCGTTCCCGGAGCACGAGGTCGGTCGCCGTCCTTCCGGGCAGCAGGGAATCCGGAGTGATGACGGCTTCCGAAATACGGACATCGTCCGATCCGAGCATGCCTTCAATGTCGTCTTTGCTCTCGGCCAACTCCAGCCCGGCGGAATCGATCAACGCCTTCAGGCCTTCCGAGTCCGCCTCCACCATCAGGATATCGCCTCCCCGAATGATTTCAAAGGGAGAGGGAATCAGCAGCCGCCGATTACCGCGGGCTCTTCCCACGATGGTGACTTCGGATTCTCCTCCCACTTCGGACACCAAATGGTGCAGGGTTTGGCCCACCATCTTGGAATCCTCGGGGACCCGTACCTCGCTGATATAATCCTGAATCTGAAACAGCTCCTCGGGCGATGCTTTTCCTTCCCGCCGGGGAGTGAACCTCCAGCCGACCAGAGAAATAAACAGCACGCCGGCGAGAGCCAGGCCCGCACCCACTGGAGCGAAATCAAACATGGCGAAAGGAGGTGTGGCCGTCTCCGTTCGAAAGGCTGCGATAATGATGTTCGGCGGCGTGCCGATCAAAGTCATCATCCCTCCCAGCAGCGATCCGAAAGCGAGGGGCATGAGCAGCAGGGACGGCGAACGGCCGCTTCGCCGCGCCATCCAGACCGCCACGGGCATGAGCAGCGCCAACGCCCCCACATTGTTCATCAACCCGGAGCAGAGCGTCACGATTCCCGTCAACGCGGCCACCTGTATCGTCGGGCGGTCGCCCACCCGCGTCAGGAGACGGGAGATTCCGTCCACCACGCCCGCATTGAGCAATCCGCGACTGAGCACCAGCACCGCCGCCACCGTGATTACGGCGGGGTGTCCGAAGCCCATGAAAGCCTGAGCCGGCGGCACCAGACCCGTCACGGCGACCACAAACAAAGCCGCCAGGGCCACCACGTCATAGCGCCAGCGGCCCCACACGAACAAGGCGAGCGATGCGAACAGAACCCCAAAAATCAACAGTTGCTCCGTGGTCATCATTACGCATACCTCGTTTTGAACCGGCGGACGGAACCGACGTCGCCGGATCCCTATCCGGCAGGCCGTTGATAAACAGGATCGGAAGAGCGGCTCGACCGCGGTAAGTCCCGTGCCGCAACCCACCGGACCTTTCGATCATTGTACGCCCACTCACGTCTTCAATCCAGAACTGAATTCGCCTTTGGCGGCGGTTCGTCCCACGACCCGGTCCGGAAGCCCCTTTCCGGCTTCACATTCAGAGCCATGGCAGGGTGTGTCCCACCTCCGACGTAACGGGCTTTAAAAAACGCGATCTGCTTCGTTGGGCTTCATCCTTCGTCATTTCGGCGTACTGCATGTACGCTTCATTCCTCAGGATTCGCCCAACGCCAAAGACGTGGCTTGCATCTCATCGTCTTGCACCGGCCTGCGCGAAATAGTGTTTGTCAACGGGCTTATAAGGGAAATCTTCGATACAGGCGCCACCAATCCTGGTGTCAACAAATCCTTGTCTTGAGGAGCCATGAGGGATATAGTGCGACCGGCCTTTTGAACGCAGGATGCAAAATTTCCCGATAAACCGCGCCGGAAACGCATGCTCTCAGCCATCATGAGGAGGCGCCATGAAAATCCGCCCGAAACTTCTGGTCAGCCTGCTTCTGGGGGTGATACTCGCCGCCGCCTGCTGGGTGCGGATCGATTTCATCTGGAAAAGCCTGCCCTATGTGGGCCATGTGGACGAACGCGTCATCACCCTGCGCGCCATCAAAATCCTCAAGAAAGGTGATTACAATCCCCGCAATTTCCAATACCCTTCCCTGCCCATCTATCTGACCTCCGCGTCCTTTGCGGCGGGGTATTCCTGGGCCGCCGCCAGAGGGGATGTCCCTTCCCTGCGCAAGGTCGGTTCCGTATCGTATCCATATTACACCCACAAGAGAATCGTCTTCCCGGCCAAAATCCTGTTGGCCGTCCTGTCCGTTCTGACCCTCGGCCTGGCCGGTTTGACGGCCCTGCGAATGTACGGGCGAACGGAACTCCTCATCCTGGCCCCTCTGGTCCTGCTCGTGTCCGGGTTGTTCTTGAGACACTCATGGGTATACATCAACGTGGACATGTTCGGCGCATTTTTCGGGGCCCTCACCGTCTGGGCCGCCCTGTGCGGCATGAACCGCCCCGGTTATCTTCCCCGTGCCGTGCTGCCCGGCATCCTGGCGGGATTGACCTATGCCTGCAAATACAATTACGGCGTGGTTCTCCTCAGCCCCTTGCTGGCCGTATGGCTGTCCGGACAGGATCGGAGAATCAAGGCCTCCCTCGTGGCGGCGGGCTCGTCCGCGCTGGCTTTCTTTATCGCGGTCCCGTACAGCCTGCTGGATCCCAGAACCTTCGCCAACGGAGTGTTCAAACAGATACGCGTGTATTCCACGGGCCACAAGGGTTTCGAAGGCCCGCCCGGCCTGCCCCAACTCCTCCACTATGTAAACCATCTCGTAACCGAATACGGGGCGATGCTTTGCCTTTTTGCACTCCTCGGTCTGGTGTGCAGTTTAATGCACCATCGCCGGCAGGCTCTGGTGGTCTTCAGTTTCCCGTTGGGTTTGCTGGCCTTGATGTCTCTTCAAAAGGTGAACTTCGTTCGCAACATTCTACCTCTCCACGTTTTCTTCGCCGTAGCCGCAGCCTATGGGTGGACCTGGTCCCGGCAGACCGCAACCGATCTTTTGAGCCGGCGGTTTCCTAACCGGAGAAGAATCTTACAAGTTTCGGTGGTCGTACTGCTTGCATCCGCAGCAGCCGCCACCATTCCCTGGAGTCGGGTCGGGGAGAATTATTCCGTATCCATGGATTCCCGGAATCTGGCTGTGACCTGGGTCCTGGAAAATCTGCCCCACGGGACGAGAATTCAGGTCCCCACGGAGATGGTGCTGGACACACGCCCGCTGCGGGATAAGTACCGCATCACCCCAATAACTCTCAAGGAGATCAAGCACCTGAACGACGTGGAACCGGACGGTATCCTAATCCTACCTTACTTCCGACCGGATTACCGCCGCAAGGGCGGAGAAGAAGCGGAACGGCTCAACCGGCTGTTCGCCCCAATACCCGACTCGGCATCCTTCGGCTCGCGGCCGGTAACCATCAACTATTTCCACCGCCATGCCGGCACCCGCTTCGATCCCCGATTTCGCATCGTGCGGTTCCCCGTGGACGGAGCATGAACTTCCATGATGCACGGCAAGAACATCACGGTGGTTCTGCCCGCCTACAACGCCGAGACCACACTGCGGAAGACCTATGCGGAGATCCCTCGGGACATCGTGGACCAGGTGCTTTTGGTGGACGATCACAGCACGGATCGCACCGTGGAAGTCGCCCGTTCCCTGGGGCTCGCCACCATTGTCCATTCCCGCAACAGGGGGTACGGAGCCAACCAGAAGACCTGTTATGGGGAAGCACTGGCCTTGGGCGCCGACGTGGTCATCATGCTTCACCCGGACTACCAATACACACCGGCCCTGATTCCGGCCATGGCCTCGCTGGTGAGCCAGGGCGTGTTCGACTGCGTACTGGGATCCCGGATCCTGGGAACCGGCGCACTCAGAGGAGGAATGCCGCTCTACAAGTACGTCGGCAACCGGGCGCTGACCCTGATACAGAATCTCCTGCTGGGCTACAAGCTATCGGAATACCACACGGGTTACCGGGCTTTTTCCAGAGAACTGCTCCAGGAACTCCCCCTCGGTACCAATGCGGACGGCTTCGTCTTCGACAACCAGATGCTGGCCCAAATCATCTATCGAGGGTACCGGCTGGGGGAAATCACCTGCCCGACCCGGTACGATGGGGATTCCTCCTCCATCAGCTTCCTGGATTCCGTGGGATACGGGCTCGGTGTGTTACGGGTATCGCTGGAATACCGCCTCCACAAGCTGGCGATTCGGACCAGTCCTCTCTTCGCCCCCCTGGATGCCGCCCGACTCCGGTCTCGAGGCGGTACGGACGCTTTGTCCTGATTTCGCGGCGCCGGAGGTTCTGTAAAAAGCCGTCCGGACTTTGGGGTTTCCTATCCTCCGGGTTCCGTGTATAGGATGTGGGTCGCAGCCGGCAAACGGCCCATCGGCCCGGCCTTCATATCGGGTTCGGAATCCGTAAGATGCTCCGCCGTGGTCGAGCGCGCAGTATCCCTCATATACAGTGGATTATGAAAGTTCTCTTCGAAATACTCCATCCGGCGCACGTTCATGCCTTTCGGAACCTCATGGACCTGCTGCACCACCGGGGTCACGAGTGGGTGGTCACGGCCAGGGACAAAGACGTAACCTTGGACCTGTTGCACGCTTACGGAATCCCCTACCGGTCTCTGAGTCGCCTCCCAACCCGCAGGTGGCTCATCCCCGCTGAATTCGTGTTCCGGGTCTCCGCTCTGCTGCAAGTGTGCCGGCGGGAGCGCCCCGACGTACTCGCGGGTATCATGGGTCCCACGGCGGCTGTCGCAGGAACGCTGCTGGGTATTCCCTCCGTGGTATATTACAGCAACGAGTCCACGGCTCCGCTGAACCGGTTGACCCAATTCCTGGCCTCGGAGTATCTGGCGCCCTGGGGGTATCGCGGTCCGGTAGGCGGTCGTGTGAGGCGCGTGCGCACCTTTCAGGAGTGGGCCTACACTTCTCCCAGGGTGTTCACACCCGATCCGGAAACCTGGAGCCTGCTGGATCTGTTTCCCGGGTCCCGGTATTTCGTGGTGCGTCTGGTGGCCTGGCGATCCATTCACGACGTGGGAGCCCACGGGATCCACGATCCCTTACGCTTGGTGCGTGCACTGGAACCCCACGGCAGGGTGTTCGTCAGTTCCGAGAAGCCCCTGCCGCCCGAACTCGCACCCTATGCCCTGCCCGTGCCTCCCGACAAGGGCCTGGATGTTTTGGCCCTGGCGTCGCTCTACGTGGGGGAAAGCGTAACCATGGCCACAGAAGCCGCATTGCTGGGAACCCCGGCCGTGTATGTTTCCTATTCCTTCCGGGGGGTTACCGCCGAGCTGGAGCGCGCCTACGGTCTGGCTCTGAACTTCAAGACCCTGGAGCAGGGCCTGGATACCATACTCACTCTGGCCCGGAGACTGGACGCCAAAGACGAATGGGCCGCCCGCCGCTCGCGGTTCATGGAACATACGGACGATTTCAACGAGGTCTTCCTGGATGCTCTTCTCCGGTCGCAACATTCCCACTGATGGCGCGGCGGGTTCGATCCGGCCCGTATCCGAATCGTTTCCCGAAAGCCTCCCCCGCTCGGCACAGGGGCCAACGGCCGCGGCAGCCTACCGGTATGCGATAAGACCCCGTTCCCCGGGGGCGCACTCGCCCATGCGGCGCATCGAGGGTTGAATTCGGTATTCAATGTCTGAATGGGAAACAAAAGTAAAGGAACTCCTTGGGTCTCGGGAAAGCCTGAAGGGCCGGCTCGTGCGGGGAGGTCTGGGCGTCCTGGTCCTCCTGGTGGCGGCCAAAATCCTCGTGTTGCTCACGGCCATGGTTTTGGCGCGGCTCCTGGGCCCGGCCCAATATGGGGCCTATTCCTTCGCCATCGCCGTGGTCGGCCTTCTGGCCGTCCCCGTGGAATTGGGTCTCCCCGCCCTGCTCATGCGTTTAAGCGCCCTCTATCACCGGCGGGAAGAATACGGGCTTCTGAAAGGGTTGCTGATTCGGGCGAACCAGACCGTGCTCCTGTTCTCATTCACGGTGTCCATGACGGGCGTGCTGTTCGTATCCCTGTATCCGGGGGCCGCGGAATGGGTCTTCAGGGAACCATTGTTATGGGCCTTCGGCCTGCTGCCTCTGGTGGGTCTCTCCGCACTCCGAATGGCCGTCCTTCGGGGACTGGGCCGGGTGGTCCTGGCCCAAATGCCCGAGAGCCTGGTCCGCCCCATGGCCTTCCTGGCGCTCCTGGGCTTCGCCTGGATCTTCACCGGACAGGGGGGGGTGAACTCCCCCGGGGCCGTACGGATTTCCATTGTCGCCGGCCTCATCGCCTTTCTACTGGGCACGTACTTCGTATGGCGCATCCTGCCCCCCCGGGTCCGTACCTCCACTCCCCGGTATCTCCACCGGGAATGGGTTTCCTCCGCCCTTCCCTTCCTGCTCGTGGGAGGGACCCACATCGTGGTCAAGGAAACGGACATCGTGATGCTCGGACTCCTGGCTACGCCCGAGGATGTGGGCGTATACCGGGCCGCGGCCCAGGGCGCTCTGCTCCTGGTGTTTTTCCTGAACGTGGTCAATGTGGCCATGGCCCCTCATATCGCCCGGCTGTACGACGGCGGGGAAATGCGGTCACTGCAACGCATGGCCGCGGCGGGGGCCCGCATGGCTTTGGCGTGGGCCGTGCCGCTTTCATTGATCTTTTTGTTCGCAGGGGACTTCCTGCTGGGCCTCTTTTTCGGGGGGGCGTACATACGGGGACATACGGCGCTGTCCATCCTCAGCTTGGGCCAGGTGGTGAACGCCGCCACGGGTTCCGCCGGATTCATCCTGGGCATGACGGGCCACGCCTGGTACTCCTTTTCCGGAGTGGCCGCGGCGGCCCTGATCAATGTGGTCCTGAACCTGCTCCTGATTCCCCGGTTCGGCATCGAGGGCGCCGCGGCGGCTTCCGCCACCGGAGTCATCGTCTGGAACGTACTCCAGGCCGCGTGGGTCCGGCGCCTCACCGGAATCACGAGCACCGCCTTTCCCCTGGGCAAACGGAAGTATTAGGAATGCATCGGGAACTGAGACCTGAGACGGGTTGCCGAAACCGGTGAGAATGCGGATCGCACCTTCTCTTCTTACACCGCTCCGCCGCTCCGGTCGTTCCTGCGCCTGCGGATTTCGTACTGGAGTTCTTCCAGAAGCTTGCGGTTGACGCTCAGCAGGTCCGCCACGAAGGCCACCAGAATGGTCTGAAAGCCTATACCCAATAACACGCTCGCCAGGATCAGGGACTGAACGTGGCCCGAGCCCCGGCCCTGGAAATAATACACCACGAACCGGATCCCCAGGATCAACCCCAGGCTGAACAGAACACCGCCGATGGTCATGAAGAAACGAAAGGGCTTGTACACCACGAAAATGCGCACGATGGTCAAGACGGACTTGCGGATGTAGGAAGAAACGCTTTTGAGCAGGCGCGACGGTCGGACCGACGGGTTGGTGCGCACGGGCACCCACGCCACCGGCATATTCTTCTGCCCCGCCTGAATCAGGGTTTCCAGGGTATAGGTATACTCACTGAACACATTCAGTTTCAGGGCCCCTTCCCGGGACAGGGCCCGGAATCCGCTGGGCGCGTCCGGGATGTCCGTGCCACTGGCCTTTCGCACGCACCAACTGCCCAGTTTCTGCAGCCGCTTCTTCCAGCTGGAAAACTCTTCGATGGAATCGATGGGGCGGGCCCCCACCACCAGCTCCGCCTTTCCTTCCACAATGGGGCGCACCAAATCCGGAATGCAGTCCGAGCAATACTGGTTGTCCGCGTCCGTGTTCACGATGACGTCGGCCCCCAGGGAAAGCGCCGTTTTCAACCCGGTCATGAAGGCCCGGGCCAGCCCCTGGTTTCCGGCATGAGATACCACATGATCCACTCCGTGAGCCCGCGCCGTTTCCACGGTGCGATCCGTGGACCCGTCGTCCACCACGAGCCATTCCACGGTATCGACACCGGGAACTTCACGAGGCAGGGAGGACAGAACGATGGGAAGGGCATGTTCTTCGTTGTAACAGGGGATCTGAATTACCAGCTTCATGACCGGGGAACTCCATGCCCTGGGGATCCGGCCGCATGCCTCATCGGAAAAGATTCGTCATAACAGCCCGTTGATAAACAGTATTGCGGGCAGGCCGGTCAAAAACGATGAGATGCAAGCCACGCCTTTGGCGTGGGGCGAATCCTGAGGAATGAGGCGTACAACCCGTACGCCGCAAGGACGAAGGATGAAGCCCAACGAAGCAGATCGCGTTTTTCACCGGCCTGATAAGGCCCGGCCGCCTTCGCCGCCGCTCCCCGCCTCTCACCGGTTCCGGTCAGGCTTCAAGCAACCGGCCATCAATCCAATGGCCAGGACGGTCTTACTGTCCTGAATCACTTCCTCGGAGGCCATGCGCCGAACGGTCTCCCAGGGAAGCACTTCCACCCGGGAGATCTCCGTTTCGTCCACCTGTTCCCGGATTTTCTTCAGGCGCCGGGCCACGTAGATATCGATGACCTCGTTGGAATACCCGATGGCGGGAAAGAAACTGTACATCCGTTCCATGGAGCCCGCCTCGTAACCGGTCTCCTCGAGCAGTTCACGATGGGCGCAGGCCAGGGACGCCTCTCCCGGATCCACCTTGCCCGCCGGGATTTCCAGGGTCTCCCGGCCTATGGCATAGCGGAACTGCTTCACCATCACTACATGGTTGTCGTCCAGGAGCGGGATCACTGCGGCGGCCAGGGGGTGATCCATGCGGATCCGGGTCTTGTGCAGACCCGAGTTCAGGCGGACCTCATCCAGGTGAGCGGAGAAGTGCGCGGCCGAGATGGTGGCCAGCGTTCGGATTCGTGTTTCCATGAACACCCTTTCTCCTACATCTAAATGTCCCGGTTCCCGCCGCCGGCTCCGGCAAAGCCCATCGTCCGCACGGCGCGACCCGGAAACCAAGGATCCCCGTCCGCCGCGCGCTTCCTTCCGTCCCGAGCCTCCGGGGCCGGAGCATCATTCCCGGGACGGATTCACCAAGGCTTTCGTCATGATTTCGGCCATCTTGGCGGGATCGGGGGGACACCCCGGAATCTTGATCACGTCTTCGCGATCCCGGAACCGCTCCAGGGCGCATTTGCCCACCAGGGCCGTGTGCTTCGCCTTTCCGCTGGGACTTACATCCGTACCCATGCAGATCTCGGTGTCTTCCACCGTGACACCCTTGTTGCCCCGGCAAAACGCCATGAAGCCCGCCCACGCGTTGAACCCGCAGGCGGAACACACCCCGTCGCCGTAATAGGGCATGCTCAGTCCATGAACCGCGTATTTCTCCATGAGATCGTCCAACCACGCCGTGACGTATTCCAGTTCCATCCGGTATCGGTTCGGGTCCTCGCCGATGATGGAAACATCCGCCAGATTCAGACTTCCGCCCGTGAGATCCGCATAATGCGCCACATGGGGGACTTTCTCCGCCGAATATCCCAACAGGTGGCTTCCCACCACGTCGCATTCCAATCGATTCGTTCCCACCAGCAGCAGGCCCATTTCCCGCACCTGGTCTTCCTTGCCCGTGGGCGTGGGTCCGATCTCCGTAGCCGTCAAAGCATCCACCACGTTCAGGTGACAGGGGATGAACCGATTGAACTGGGCAATGGCCCGGCTGAGCCCGGTTTCCGTGTGGCACCGTTTCTTGGATTCCATGGCCAGACAGCCTTTCAGGTTCTTCAAGCAGACGGTGACCACGGTTTGGTTGTGGGTCTTGAGCAGCGGTACGTTGATCACGAAATCCGCCTCGAACATGCATTCCGCGATGTCGATTTCCGTGCCGTCTTCCAGGGTGAAGGAACGAAACGGGCCCTTGTTCATGTCCACCAGCGGAACGTTCATGGTTTCCGCCAGAGCCTGAATTCCGCTCCAGAGAAAAGCCGCCTGCGTATCCAGCTTGAGCGTGGGCAGTTCCACGGAGCCTTCCGCGATCACCACTTCACGCGCCCCCTTCTCCCGGACCAGTCGAACCAATTCGGAAATAATAACGGGCGAAGACGTGATTCCCCTGCAAGGCACCTTGGGCGATCCGCCCATGACCGCGTTGGGCTTGATCAGAACGCGCATCCCCGGTTGAAATCCTTCCCACCCGTTGGCCGCATGTATGGCCTGGGAAACCGTTTCCGGTCCGGCCCATTTTACGAGCGCCACCGCCATGATCGACTCCTTTCGAACACGGATGCACGTCTTGTCTCAGTCCTGCCGCGTGGGACTTCCGAAAGAACGGGCATCTTCCAGATTGTGATGGTCTATTAGGGTTCCGGCCCTCTCCGGAAGCCGCATGGGACTCCGGTGAGCCGGTCCCTCACGAAGCCTTGGATCGTTTTCCCGCCAGGCACAACTCGTGGG
>CAZQXK010000042.1:0-33887 GCA_964597345.1 uncultured Thermodesulfobacteriota bacterium
CCGGAAGAAAGGGACGATCCGCTCATGTGGAGGGCATGCACCGCGTTCTATCGCCGCTTCGAGGCGGAAGTGGCCGGTCCGGAACGCACTGTGGCCTGCCGGGACATCGCCGGGGTGGACTGGAGGGACCGTGACCAAGTGCAGGCGTTCCACGGAAGAGAGGGACGCACACCCTGCGCCCGTCTGACGGGAAAGGCGGCAGCTATTCTGGGCGAAATACTGGAAAAGTACGCCCGGTGATTCACGCCGGGATCCCGCCCTTTGAACCACCCATGGAGAAGGGCCCGGCGCCGGCGGGGTAAATTCTCAACGGAACACGGCACCGGCGATTGGTCGCAGTTTTGCTCACACGCCCGGATCCGGCAAATACTTCCGGAGGCGGTGTGCGTCGACCAGATCCAACCACTCCGATACCGTGAGAGGACACATCGTCGGCTCCTCTTTCTGAGTATCGCTGCAGCAGTCCTCGAAGGCCCCATAAGCATCAACCCAGCATACGGACCAGCCCGGAATGCCGGGGGGAATGCCTTGGTGTTCATTCACCCGGTACACCATGAAACCCCCTTCGTCGCACCAAACGCGGTACAGACTTCCCTCATGCTCCACCGAGATGCGCTCACGGAATACACCCCATTCCCGAAAAGTCCGCTGGATGCGGGACAACAACGGGTTTCCTCCCTCCGTATCGCCGATCACGTGCGTCCCTCCCTGCCGGAGCTTCCCCTATCAGGCCGCTGAAAAGCGCGATCTGCTGTCACGCCGAAGGCGTGGCTTGCATCTCATTGTTTTGCACCGACCTGCCCGTAATACTGTTCATCAACAGTGGTATGGGCTCGGCCTGGTTATCGGAGTCCCCTGTTCAACCAAAGCAGGTGTGATATCTGGACCAGAACTCCGCCTGGGTGAATGTGTGCTCCTGGGTACCATAATGCTCCACGGCAAAACCGGCGCAGGTGGCTCCCATGCGGCATGCCTCGGTCAAACTTTTCCCCAGCACGATACCTTTTATCAATCCCGCCCTGTAAGCGTCTCCCGCCCCCGTAGGGTCCAGCACCGCTTCCACCCGGACCGAAGGGATTCTCCACTCTCCCCGTCGGGTTCGGACCACGGAACCGTGTTCTCCCAGGGTGGTGACCAATGTCCCGATTCCGGCCAGGAGTTGATCCAGACCCATACCAGTGGACCGGAGGATCAGGTCCAACTCATAGTCATTGGATATGAGCATTTTGGAACCCAGGATCATTTCCAACAGAGCATCGGAGGGCACAACCGGAATCTGTTGGCCGGGATCACAAATATACGCCACCCCACGGTCCCGATAGATTCGACTGTACGCAATCATGTCTTCCACGTTGCCGGGCGCCACGATGGCCAGGGAATCCCCCGGATTCATCCCGTTGAAGCGATACTGGGAAGGATGCTTCATCGCCCCGGGATTAAACCCCGTGATTTGATTGTCTCCGATATCCGTGGTGATGAACGCTCCCGCCGTGAATTCGTCCTCGACGCACGCCACACCGTCCAAGGACAAACCATGCCGCGCCAGCCATTGGGAATACGGACCGAAGTCTTTTCCCGCAGCAGCCAGGATCATCGGCGATTCGCCCAGGAGGGCCAGATTGTACGCAATGTTTCCCGCAGTGCCCCCTAGCTGTTCTTTCAGGCCGTTCACTGTAAAGCATACATTCAAGATATGTATCTTATGGGGAAGAATGTGATCCGCAAAACGTCCCGGAAAATCCATGATACGGTCGTATGCCAGTGAACCCGACACGAAAATCTGCATAACCGAACTCTCCTTGAGGCATTGAGGGATAGGCTCAGCGGCGAGCCGTGGCCGGGTCTCCCACGCCGGCGGTTGTTCCAGCGAACCCGTCTCCCGAGCTCGGCATTCCGGCGGTTTACATGGGTTCACGGGCGTTTCTTAACAGCGGCCTTTTAACGGGAGTCCCGATCGCCCTCCTGACCTGAAAGCGGCCCTGCGGCAACTTCTTTTTTCCGGGAACCCTTACGAGAACCTCCGTCTCCGGAATTGCATTACCCAACACCGGGACTTCTCATCCAGCGCGCCGCAGCTTGTCATGATGCAAAATAATTGTTAAAGGTTCAATAGAAAATGTATGGGTGTCGGACAAGGCGGAAATATGGACTTTCGACTCTTCGACTGGGGAAGGGCCCTGAAATCCCGGGGCTTCATACCTGTAGCGGTGTATCTGAATTCAAACATCGGAATCTGCGATTTGGGAAGTCAGCAGTTTTGCCCGCGCTTGAAAGCATGGTCCTCGTTGTTTTCAGAAAGAGTCCGGCCGGAGCTGCTTTATCTTGCCTCGAAGCCTCCCCGACGCCGGCATGACTGCTTGAACTACCCGATCCCGTGCGTATGAAGTACTACTGCGCCAATTTGAACTTAATCCACCGGAACTGCATCGTTGCAGGCGGAGGAGAAGTCGGTGCCCGGAAGGCCAAAGGTTTCCTCCGGTGCGGAGGCAGTGTCCGGGTCATCAGCCCGGAACTCAGCCCCGAACTTCGGACTCTTGCGGATCGTAACCAGATAGCCCATGTCCCCCGCACGATTCGTCCGGAGGATCTGGATGATGCATTCCTGGTCGCCGCAGCCACCAACAGTCCCGAAATCAACCGTAAGATCGCGCAATGGGCCGGGGAACGGCGCATCCTGTGCAACGTGGTGGACCAACCGGAGCTGTCCTCTTTCGTCGTCCCCGCGGTGGCGGACTTGGGCGACCTCGTTATCGCAGTCTCCACCAGCGGCTTAAGCCCCGCTCTGGCCAAACGACTACGACAACGGTTTGAACGGGATTTTTCCAAAGATTACGGAGTGCTGTTGCGGATTCTGGGCGCCGTGCGGAAAGAACTTCAACGCAGGGGTAATGAGTCCAGGAAGAATAAGGAAGTGCTGGAGGCCATTGTAGATTCCCCCGTCCTGGACTGGATCGCCTCGGGAGATCAAACGGCCCTGGAACATTATTTGTCCGGCGTTCTGGGTGAATCCATCAACTTGTCCCAACTTCGAATCGTTCTGACCCGCAAGGAGTCGAGCTCATGACGGCGCTGTTGCTCAAAGGAATCCTGGCGGCCTACCTGGCGGGCGCGCTGTTCTATGTGCTCTATGTCTTCGCTCAGAAAACCGTTCTCAGCCATACCGGACTGGCAACTCTGGGTGCGGGCTTTCTATTTCAGACGCTGGATTTCCTGATTCGTTATCAGACGGTAGGCCACTTTCCAGTGGTTACCTTTCAGCAGACGTTGTCCTTCTTTGCCTGGGCCGTTGCAGGCGGTTTCTTACTGCTGCAGCTCCGATTCAATCTGAGGGTTCTGGGCGCTCTTGTGGCTCCGTTGGCCCTATGTCTTGTGTTGGGTTCCTCACTTACCCCGGGGGAACCTTCCCTGCCGAAACTCTCCCACCAGAGCGTCTGGCTCCCGATTCACGTGATCTCGGTGTTCCTGGGCAACGGGATCTTTGCCCTGGCCTTCCTGGTAAGCCTCCTGTATCTCCTGCAGGAACGTTCCATCAAGGGGAAAAAGCTGGGGTTCTTCTTCAAGAGACTCCCTCCCTTGCACCGAATGGATTCCATCAATTATCGCTGCCTTATGGTGGGGTTTCCCCTCCTCAGCCTGGGTATGGTGAGCGGATCCATTTACGCTCAGGTGAGTTTGGGGTCCTACTGGCGTTGGGATCCTATGGAGGTATGGTCTCTCATAACGTGGTTCCTGTACGCTGCGCTTCTCCACCAGCGCATCACCATGGGCTGGCATGGAAGACGCGCCGCCGTGATGTCCATCATCGGATTTCTGATTCTGCTGTTCACCTTCCTGGGTGCGGGAACTCTGATGCAGGGTTACCACACCTTTGCGCAGCCTGGGGAGACCTCGTGAACCTCATTCTGGTAGGAATGAATCACAAGACCGCCCCGGTGGAAGTGCGCGAATGCATGGCGGTCGCAACGTCGGACGCAAGCCGACTGCTTTCGGAAGTGGTGAATCATCCGCTCGTATCCGAATGTCTCCTCCTGTCCACCTGCAACCGGGTGGAAGCCCTGGCCGTCACGAGAGATCCGGAACGGGCCGCAGGGTACTTGATCAACCTCCTCGCCCGGAATCACGGTTCCGATGCGGCCGCATTGGCGCCCCACTTTTACGTGCTTCATGGAAGAAACGCGGTTTGTCACCTGTTCCGCGTATCCTCCAGCCTGGATTCCATGGTCCTGGGAGAACCCCAAATTCTGGGGCAAGTGAAAGACGCGTATCGCGTGGCGGTTCGTCACCACGCCTCCGGAGCGATTTTGAACCGCCTGATGCACCGGGCCTTGTTCGTCGCCAAGCGGGTCCGCTCCGAGACAGGTATCGGATCAGCCGCCGTCAGCATCAGTTATGCGGCCGTGGAACTCGCCAGGAAAATCTTCGAAGACCTGTCCGAGAAAAAAGTGCTGCTGATCGGAGCAGGCGAGATGGCGGAACTGGCGGTGCGACACCTCTTTCGAAACGGGGTGCGCGATATGGTCGTGGCCAACCGGACTTTCGAGCGCGCCCTCGAGCTGGCGTCTCAATTCAAGGGGAAGGCCGTGCTTATGGAGGAAGTCGAACAACGGCTTCGGGAAGTGGATATCGTGATCTCTTCCGCGGGCGCGCGGGACTATGTGATCACCTATTCCCAAGTCCAGGGGCTCATGAAGAAACGAAAGAACCGCTCCTTGTTCTTCATCGACATTGCCGTTCCTCGTAATATCGATCCCCGAATCAACGAATTGCCGAATATGTACGTGTACGACATAGACGAATTGCAGCATGTGGTGGAATACAATCTGCGCGAGAGAGAGGCCGAAGCGGTGCGGGGAGAACGCATCGTACGGGAAGAATGCATCAAGTTCGAGAAGTGGTTCCACACTTTGGACGTAGTTCCGACCGTCAAGAATCTGGTGGACTGGGCGGAAGGAATACGCGCCAGGGAATTACAGAAAACGATTCCTCGCCTGGGCGCCCTGAGTTCAGAGCAAACCGAGGTGCTGGACGCCATGACGGCTTCCCTGGTCAAGAAGCTGCTGCACAATCCGGTGACTTTTCTCAAACGGGATCGACGGCATGAAGAAAGCACAGGCGGCGAACTGGCCTTGGTGCGGCGCTTGTTTGATTTGAATGAAGTCGACTGAACCTCGACCCGGGTTCCTTGTGAACCAGGGTTCCTTGACGGCTCGAGGCCAAGAATGATAAAATTAGATTGAAGGTGGGAAAAGCCTAAACATTTCGGCGACAAAGAGTAGATATGGCTGATATAATCGACATATCCGGGAAGAAAGGCCAAAAATCCCGCGAGGAGTTTCGCCAAAAACTTGAGGCCACTCGCCGGATCTTCCTGTGCAGCGGATGTCCGTCCAAGTGCGCCAAATGCGGCACCCACTTGGAAGGGGTCGAACGTTGTTCCTCTCCATCAAGCAGTGAACACCATCTTTGCGATGCATGCCGAAACGAGTGGGAAACGTATCAGAAGCTTCAACGCGGGGAAACGACGCACGCTCTCTACTATCATAACACCGAATGGATTCGGTTGTGGGAAGCCTGGATCGATTACCAGCGAGCCCTCACGAATTATCGGAATTCCAAGGAATTTCAAAGACTTCTGCTGGAGCTGGAGCTTTAGGGAAACGGGGGCGGGAAAAGTATGTTCGGAATCGGAATGCCTGAACTGATTATCGTCCTGGTGATCATTCTCATCATTTTCGGGGCCGGTAAACTGCCTGAGATCGGAAGCGGCATCGGAAAAGGCATCAAGAACTTTCGCAAGGCCAGCAAGGAGCCGGATGAGATCGACGTGACGCCTGAGCAGAAGGAAGAAAAGACCAACGACTCGAAGCAGGGTTGACTCCTCTCGTGTTTTGGAGCAGCACGAAGTCCGCAGCGGTCCGGCTGCGGCTTTTTTTCCATCCGGCACATACACTTGCGTCGTCCCGTGAAGAAACGAACCGCACACATAACCGTCGGTAGCACCCTTACCCTGCTGTTCCTATGGTTCGCCGTCCCGGGATCGTCGCCGGACGAAAAGGCGTCCGCACTTAGGGAAGTAGTTCAAATCATAAGCCGTGTGGATCCAATTTGGATCCTGCCTCTGGTCACCCTGCTGGGGCTTTTCTTCTGGTTGAAAGCCTATCGCTGGAAGCTGATCCTGGTCGATTCCGGGAACATCGGCACGTACGACGTGGTTCCGGCCACGATGATCGGATTCATGGCCAACAACATTCTCCCGGCTCACCTTGGTGAGTTGGTTCGCGTCTATGTTCTGGCCCGGACCCACCGTTTGAGCAAGACCATGGTCTTCTCCACCGTGGTGCTGGAGCGAATGTTCGACCTGTTCGCACTCCTGAGCTTTCTGGGCCTGTGCGTTCTGGCCCGGTCAACTCCCCGGGAGGTTTGGATCGGCGGCCTCTTGGCGGGTTCAGGCGGCCTGCTGTTGCTGGGTCTGCTGTTGCTGTACGGGCACAAGCCCGAATTCCTGGCGCGCGGCCTGAGCGGACTCATCCGATGGCTTCCCGCCAAGACCGGATTTCGCATCCAGGAGATCTTTCTGGCGGGTTCCCTGGGGCTGGGACTTCTCCGCCGGTCCCGCCGCTCCCTGTTCGTGATGGCCGTCAGTCTTCTCCACTGGTTCATCATGGTCATCGCCATTCAGTTGACGCTGGTAGCGTTTGGTCTCGATGTCCCGTTAACGGCCTCTTTCTTTATTCTCGTCGTCACGGCCGCCGGGGTGATGATCCCCTCGGCGCCCGGTTACTGGGGGATATACCAAGCGTGCTTCATCCTGGCCCTCAAGCCTTTTAACGTGCCGCAGGAAACGGCCCTGGCCGGCTCCCTGTACTTTCATCTGATAAACTACATCCCCGTAACCGTGGTGGGATTGGCATATATGTCCCGGTTGGGCTTTCGCTTGAAGGAACTGGGTTCCAGTGAATCCGCAGGCGCGTGAAACTGTCGTCCGAAAGTTCGCGTTCCTCGCGCGGGGCAACCGATGCGGTTCCCGGCCGGCGCATCTTTTTCTCGCGACCAACCCTCCGGCTGCTATGCAAAAGGCTGGGGAAGGGGGACTCATGACTCACCGGGACTGAGACGATCAAAGGCGCCCTCCCTGCCGGACGAAGCGCCGACCGAAGAAGTCACCCTGGATTTCGTCTTCAAGCGATGTTCCGCCCGAGGGCGCCTCCGTTGACTTCCCCCGCCGGCTCTGATATTTTTTCCCCAGTTTATCCCTACCTGAAACATACACTTGTCAATTCTGCCTGAACGAGGGAGCGACCTATGCCGAATCAGACTGCAAAGAATCTCAGAGAAGCTTTTGCCGGGGAATCTCAGGCCAACCGCCGTTATTTGGCTTTCGCCCGAAAGGCCGAAGAAGACGGTTACCACCATGTGGCCCGCCTGTTCCGCGCCGCAGCGGAGTCGGAAACCATACATGCCGTTAATCATCTCCAGGCCCTGGGGGGAATCAAGTCCACCCTGGAGAATCTGGAGGAGGCATGGAAGGGGGAAAACGAGGAATTCTCCGAGATGTATCCCATGTTTATCGATCAGGCCAAACGGGATTCAAGCAACGCGGCCATGCGCTCGTTTTTCTGGGCGAACGAAGCGGAGAAAAAGCACGGGGAATACTATGACAAGGCGTTGAAAGCAATCCGGGAAGGCCATGACGCGGAGTTCAAAGATCTGTTCATCTGTTCCATCTGCGGGTACACCGTGGAAGGAACTGCACCGGATATTTGTCCCGTATGCGGCAAAGAGCAGCACTTTTTTAAACAGGTGGACTGACCGTTCAATCAAACACCCCATTCCGGGAAGGCCAAGTATTTCGGGGAAAGAAACGTATGGGGAGCACGCCGCAAGAGTCCGGGAATTCATTTCATTCCACGGGGTATGTTTCTCTATGGGGCCGCATGATCTCTGAAGAGCCATCAAGGCCGCCTCATGCGTCTTTCCGCCTGCCGCACCCGTTGGAGCATTTTGCTCTCCGCGAGTCTTGAGCGGCGGACCCCGGCCCCCGCACCGGAACAATCCGAAAAAGCGAGGAAAAAACACCCTTGGATGCGCACCTGGAAAAAGAATGGGCCGCCCTCAGGCAGGTCAGAGAGCGGAACCGAATCGGGATCTGGGGATTTGGAAACGTCTCCAGAGACGTCGTTCTCTACCTGGTGGAGGCGGGACTTGGAAAGGAGATTGTCTTCTACGGCAGACCCAAGGGTTCCCATACGAACAGAGCCGGCTTGTGGATCGACGACTTGCGGGCCAATACTTTCCACGGACCGCGCATGATGGGAACAAACCGCTTGGAAGACATGGCCGGACTGGATGTTCTGTTCGTGGGCGTGGGCGTACCCCGTAGACCGGGACAGACCCGGCGGGATCTTCTGGAGGACAACACCAGAGTCGTCGCCGACACGTGTATGGAGATCCGGGAACTGTATCGTAATTGCGCAGAGTCGGATCTCCCCGTGCTCATTCTCATGGGCAACCCCGTGACCACGATGACATGGGTGGCCTACAAGATTACGGGCTTTCCGAAAAGTCACGTGATGGGCCAGGCGGGGAATTTGGATTCCAGGCGCATCTGCCATGCCGTGGCCCTGGAATTGGGCCTTTCGGGAAACGACATGAGGGGGATTGTTTTCGGGGATCATGGAGATTCCATGGTGGTGAGCCCCCGTTACTTTTCGGTCGGAGGCGTCCCGTTGGATGTCTTCCTACACGGCGCCGGCAAGGACCTCGAGATGATCCGGGATGTCATCGAGGATGCCAAGAAGGGCGGGACTCATTTTGTCAATGAGGTTGGACAGAGTGCGTCCGCCGGTCCTGCGAAGGCGGCGGGCTCCATGCTTCGCTGTCTCATAACGGGCCAGGCGGAGGTCCAACCCGTGGTGTGCATTGTGGAGAGGGAATACGCGCTGCTGAACAAGGAGGACGGTCTGGATTGCATGGGTTTCGGAGTCCCTGCCCGCATCGGTTCCCATGGTGTGGAAGCCGTTTATGAACTCCCGGTGGACGACGTACGGGAAGAACTCCTGAATTCAGCCGCACTGGTCAAGGAAGATATCCGGAATGCCGCTGAAACCCTGAGAAAGGAATACGGGATTCAGGCCTGAAACGCCGCCGGTGAAGCGGGGCGCCTGGCCGCCCATCACCGTGCATGCGCACAATCCGAGCCGCCATGGCCCCGGACACCGGATCGTCCGAACGCCTTCTCGCCATGCACAGCCTTTTCCGCTAAACGCCCGCTCTCACCGGGGTTCGTTATAAGGTACGCATCCGCCACCGCTGAAGAAAACACCCGGGGTCCAAATCTGTGGGAGGAACGCCATGCAACGCAATCGCCCTACGGGCGCCATTATCCTGCTCCAAATCCTGCTCCTGATCTGGGTATCGGCGTGCGCCGTGAATCCCGTCACCGGGCAACGTCAATTGATGCTGGTAAGCGAGCCCCAGGAAATCGAACTGGGCAAGGATACGGACCAGGAAATCGCCGAGACCTATGGATTCTATGACGATCCCGATCTTACCGCCTACGTCGCGGGCGTCGGACTTCATATGGCCCGCTTGTCCCACAGGCCGAACCTCCCTTATGAATTCAAGATCCTGGATTCTCCTGTAATCAACGCATTCGCCGCGCCAGGAGGCTACATCTATTTCACACGGGGAATTCTGGCGCATTTTAACAGCGAAGCCGAATTGGCAGGCGTTATGGGGCACGAAATCGGGCACATCACCGCACGGCACTCGGCGGAGCAGCTGAGCAAAGCTCAACTGGCCCAGGTCGGACTGGGCGTGGGCATGATTCTGTCGGAGACTTTCAAGGACTTTGCCGACCTGGCCCAATTCGGGGTGGGCATGCTGTTCCTCAAATTCAGCAGGGATAACGAGCGCCAATCCGATGATTTGGGTGTGGAGTACGCCTCCCGGGCGGGATACGATGCCGGGCAAATGGCCTTCTTTTTCGAAACCCTGGAACGAATGTCCCCTTCCTCCGGTCCTGGAGGGCTCCCAGAATGGTTTTCCACGCATCCGAATCCGGAGAACCGGAGCAAAGTCGTGCAACAGAGAGCCAATGAATGGCAACAGAAGCTGGGACTCACTGCACCCAAAGTCCTGAGGAACGAATACCTGAACCGAATCGACGGACTCGTATTCGGGGAGGATCCCAGAAAAGGATACACCACCGGACAGGTCTTTTACCATCCGACCCTGGGAATCCAATTTCCCGTACCTGCCGGCTGGAAGCTTCAGAACACGGCAAATCAGGTTCAAATGCAGCATCCCGATAAGACGGCCTTACTCCTCTTCGGACGGGAAACGGGAGCCTCGGCTCAGAAATCCGCACAGACCTTCATATCCCAATCCAAGGCCGCTGTCCGGCAAGACCGGCCCGTAACTATCGGGGGATTCAAAGCCCACGAACTCGTCTCGGACATCCAGACACAAAAGGGACCGGTGCAGGCGCATTCGGTGTTCATTGAAAAGAACGGAAGCGTGTTCGGCTTCCACGGCGTCACGTCCCCCGACCGTTTCCCCGCTGTGCGGAGCACATTCCAAGCCTCCGTTAGCGGTTTCAGGTCTCTTACGGACAGGGACAAACTGCATGTCCAACCGGATCGTATACGAATCCGGACCGTGGAAAAGGGCGGCGTCGCCGCGGATCTCCTTCGAACTCTGGGCGTCTCGGAAGACGAACTCCAGGATCTGGCTCTCCTGAACGGCCTTCAGCTGAAGGATTCCCTTCCCGCGGGATTCCGACTCAAAATCGTCGAAAAAGGGCGCATTTCCCAGTGATGTCCCGGGACAGGCGCCCGGATATCATTTCATCAGATCACGGCCGCTCGGTCAGGATGTCTTCGACCCAACTGAGGGCTGCGGATACCGCGGGAAATCCCATGGTGCTGGTCAACAGCATGATCGTATGCCGGACCTCTTCCGGAGACGCTCCCGCAGCCAAGGCTCTTCGCGCGTGACTGTGCACCGCTCCTTCCGAACGCGACGTTGCGGCGGAAGCCAATTGGACGAGCTGCCCCGTCTTTTCATCCAGAGGACCGGCCTCTCGGACGGCAGTCCCCAACGCTTCCACCGCTTCCATAAACCGAACATGTCGATGGCGGAGTTCCTCGAACCATTTAGGCCGCGAATCCTGAGTCATGGTTTTCTCCCCGTGCAACGGCTCCATCCCGGAACATCTCATCCGGGGGCAAGTTTCTGAGGTTTCTGTGCGGAAAAGTCCTGCAGAAAGAATCGGTACCGACTTGCATTATGACACGGGTGAAAGATCAGGTCGAGGACCTCGCAACCCCGGCACCTTGCCCTGACTTGAAAAGGCGAGCAACGGGCGTGCTTGGGGACCCGAACCCTTGATTCGGTCGAGAACCGCGGCGCACAACCCGCTCGGGAAAACACGGGGGACGCAGACCTGTTCGTTCGAGGTTCCCCGGAAGAGGAGTTCGAAACAGATCCAAAGGTATTGGAGGGGTATTACGGAGAGACATTCCGAGCCGGAGAAAAAGCCTCGGTGGCTTGAATCACTTTTTCCACATGATCCAACAGAGCCTCTATTTCGGAGGATCCGGCTTCTCTGGAAAGCCATCCGACGATTCCCAGACTCTCCATGCGCTCGTGCACTTCGTCCCCTTCCATATCGGTAATGAGGACACACAGAGAAAACGGAGCCACCCGCACCAAATCCCGGACCCATTCCCTGGATGACCGTTTGTGAGGCGCATCTTCCAGGAAAACCAACTCCGGCCGGCTGTCGCGGACGCCGAGCAATCCTTCCTCCCCCGAATGGAAAAATTGAACCCCGTATTCCCTTCTTTCCAGCGCAGGGACAACCCGATCCAGAATTTCCAGACCGGGTTCCACCACGAGAACGCTTCTCTTCTTTGCGGGCGCCGTCACGGAATTCCCTTCCTCATGGGTGACGAATCGTCTTGACCGCCGTTTCCGAGGGACATCCAGGATTCCACCCTATGCCAGATGTTTCGTATTTCCTGCACGACAGGTCCTTCCCCATATTCCACCACGGTCTTCTTTTGGATCATGGATTTCACCATCACCAAATCGTAGGGGATATGGCCGGCCATCAGGATGTTTCTTTCCGCGCAGAAAGTCTCCATGCGACGGGTAAGTTCCTCGTGCAGATCCCACTTGTTGATCACGGCCAGTGTGGGAATATGGAAATGATCCTGCACCAATTCAGCCAAACGGGCAAGATCGTGAAACCCGGAAACCGTGGGTTCCGCTACCAGAATGACCCCGTCGGCCCCCGTCACCGAAGAAATGACAGGGCAGCCTAAACCGGGCGGACCGTCGGCCAGTATCAACGTCCGTCCCGCTTCTTCGGCGACCGCACGCGCCCGCCTCCGAACCTCCGCCACCAACTTTCCCGAGTTTTCCTCGGCGATTCCCAGGCGCGCATGAACCATGGGGCCCACTCGGGTTCTTGAAACATACAGGATTCCCGATTGTCGAACCGTGAGTTCCACGGCCCCGACAGGGCACACCCAGGAACAGACACCGCAGCCCTCGCAGGATACAGGATCCACATGGAAATCCTCTGTTATGGCGCCGAAACGGCACGCTTCCCGACAATCTCCACATTGAATACACTGATCTTCGCGTATCCTGGCTTCCAGCCCCCCGGAAAACGGTTCTTCCCATTCAACGAACGGCTCCAATAGAATATGGAGATCCGCCGCATCCACATCGCAGTCCGCGAGAACCGCATCCTTGGCCAGACATGCAAACGCGGCGCACAGAGAAGTCTTTCCCGCCCCCCCTTTTCCACTCAATACGATCAGCTCTTTCATGCCGTCCGGCGCCTCCGCTCCTGGAATATCCGCCAGCGAATATCATCCGCCAGCGACACGAAGGAATCCTTGTATTCAGGGTGCACGTCCGTAATGAGGCCGCCGGAGGCGTAGTTTTCGGCGGTTTTCCTGTCATGGGGTATTTCCAGCAGCACGGGGATCCCCTCGACGGAACACAGTTCGTGGGTCCCCCGGTCCCCCATATCCGCGCGGTTGAGAACCACTCCGCAGGGAATGCCGAGGACCCGCACCGCATCGATAGCCAGCTTCAGGTCGTGGCGCCCGAAGGGAGTCGGCTCCGTCACCAGAATCACGAAATCCGATCCCTGGACGGATGCAATCACGGGACAGGATGTACCCGGTGGAGCATCGATGAGGACGGTCTTGCCGGGAGACATCTCTTTCTTGACTTCCCGGATCAAGGGAGGGGCCATGGCTTCCCCGATACGGAGCCGCCCCTGGACCCATTCGAGATCCCCCGCAAGCCCCTTCTCCACAAAACCTATTTCCCGTTCCCCTTCCGTAATGCACCGTTCCGGGCATCGTCGCACGCAGCCCCCGCATCCGTGGCAGAGCTGGTCAAAAACCAATACATGGCCGGGCAACACCACGAGCGCGTTGAACCGGCATACTTCCTGACACTTTCGGCAGTACGTGCACTTGGACTCATCGATCCTGGGTACCGGGACGGTCACACGGCGGGACTCGGATATCCGGGGGTTCAGAAATAAATGAGCGTTGGGTTCCTCGACATCACAATCCAACAACTGGCCGCCGGCTCCCAAGACGCCGGCCATAGCCGTAGCCAGGGTGGTCTTGCCCGTGCCTCCTTTACCGCTCGCAATGGCAATGATCACGTCCGGCCTCAACTGTTCCCTTCCACATCGGCCTTTTCCATGATCTGCAGTTTGTCGTCCAGAAAAGCATCCAGAGCACTCTTGACGGTTCCGCCCGATTGGTTGGCCACTTTGATACCGGCTGATTTCAAGACCTCAAAGGCGTTGGGGCCGCAATGGCCCGTGACCAGGGCTTTGGCGCCGCGTTCCGCCACCGTGGAAGCCGTCTGTATACCCGCTCCTCGGAGCGCTTCGGCGTTCTTTCGGTTGTCCAGGACCTCCACATCCCCGGTGTCCGTATCTATAAAAACAATGTACGCCGCCCTGCCGAACCTCGGATCCACCTCCGAGGACAATTCAGGGCCTTTCGCTGTCACGGCGACGATCATGGGATGTCTCCTCAGGCGGAGCGGTTCCGCTCCCTGTACTCCGCCACTGCTTTGTGCAAGGTCCGTAACGCCAACCGTGCACAATGAATTTTCTGGTCCGGAAGCTTTTCCACTTCTTTGTACAGGTCTTCCACGCTCAGGTTCCCGGCATCATCAAGACTTCTGCCTTTAGCCAAGCCGACCATGGCGCATGCGGAAGCCACGGCCCCGGGGCATCCCAGGACCTGAATCCGGGCATCCTGGATTATACCGTCCCGGACGGACAGGAACAACTTCATGGAATCCCCGCAGGGACCTTTGATATTCGTCACTTGGTCGGCGTTCTCCAGGACGCCTATGCCGGGCTGAGTCTGGTATAAATGAATGGCCTTGTCCGAGTATCCGGATTCGGACAGCATCCGATCCACTCCCGGATCCGACCGTGATACGTTCTCCATAATTCCACCATCCTGCTCCAGGAAAGGGACTATCCTCACACTGCTCGATTCCGCCCCACTTTCCGGCATCTCTAATGCGTTCCCCTGATAGGGACTTAAGGGGTATACTCTTCAATCATCCGGGAATCAACGCCCACCGGCTCCTCCACATACCTGGTCCTCCCCGATCACCGGCAACTCACCCAGAATCATCCTTTGAACCACGGCCCCGATGTTCGGCTCCTCTGGATCGTAATATACCTCGATACCCGCTTGACGAAAACCCATAAGCGGGCGCATACCGATGCCGCCCACAATGATGGCGTTCACGCCGTGCGAACCAAGAAGGTTCACCGGGACCATGCATCCCCCCTGAACATGCGGCTGGTTGGACACCATGGATACCTCCACGATGTCCCCATCGTGGATATCCACCAGGGTAAATACGTCGCAGTGCCCGAAATGGCCCGAACGCATGGCATCCAGTCCACCGGGATGTAAGGACGGTATGGCGATTCGAATCGACATAAATTCACCTCTCCCTGTCAATTGCTTTCCGAATTCGGCCGGTACCGCACGTACACGTTTACTCCGGTTTTCGGCTCGTGCGCGGTTTCCGCCATCCGGACAGGATGTCGAATAGCAATAATCATACCGATTCAGGTTCCCCCAGCCCCCATCGCCGCCGGGGCCGCATCGTGCGCCTTGCGGGTTCGTGAATAACGGGCACCGGGGCTTCCCTTCGAACTGAACAATGCATTGTGCAACGTTCCTTCGTTTCCTCCAATGTCAACCTGCAAATCGGCGAACCCTTTCGCGGCGTTCCCTTCGTTGCCGGTCGCCGCCTTTCAGCCTCGTGGCCTTGTCAACCGCCGAAAAGCATACTACACTGTGTTTACTCGGAGGGAATGTATGCGAATCGAACGCCGGATGAGTCGGAACTTGATCACGATCGCTTCGGGAACATCCATTCAGAACGCCATCAAGCTCATGAAGCAGCATTCCGTACGGCATCTGCCCGTTGTGGATGATGGCCGTTTCGTCGGGTTCGTCACGGAGAGCGATCTACGCGGACTGGTGATTGCTTCCATGCTGGACGAGATCACCATCGACCACGTAATGATTACCAACCCCCTTACGGTGCGACCGGATGATTCCGTCGAAAAAGCCGCGTTGCTATTGTACACGCACAAGATTGGAGGCCTTCCCGTAGTGCAAGAGGACGGCCGGCTGGTGGGCATTATCACCGTGGCGGACGTTCTCGAAGCATTCATCGAATTCATGGGGATGCTGCAAACCAGTGCCCGTCTGGACGTGGTCTTGAAGCCGGAGCCGGACTCTTTTGAAAAGGTGAGCGGATTGATTTCCGAATTTGGGGGCCAGGTGATCAGTGTCGGCGTGACGGTTGAAAAGCGATACGGTGAAGTACACTCATTCCGCATGAAGAAGCTCGACGTGGCCCCTCTGGCGGAACGACTCAACCAGGAAGGCCACCAGGTCATCGGATGGGAGGAATGAACTGAGTGCATGCCGGGCTTTCGAACACGCCGCGACCCGCACAGCCGCCCTCAGAATTTCCGGGGTTCGGGAAACTTCACACGAAACGCATCACGCTGTAACTCGAAGGAGCAACGGGTGGATGCGAGGAAAAACGTTTCCGATTCCTGCCTGAACAAACAGAATGAACTCTTCCGATTGCTCAGGAACGTCGGCTCTGCATTGGTGGCGTTTTCCGGGGGATTGGACAGTACCTATCTCTTGTACGCGGCGAAAATATGCTTGGGGGACCGGGTATCCGCCTTCACGGCGGAAACAGACTTCGTGCCGAAGACGGAAACGGAGGCGGCGGCCCGCGTGGCTCGTGAGCTGGGAGTGGCCCACATACGCAGGCAGGTGTACCCGCTGTCCGATCCGCACTTACGCCTTAACCCTCCGGATCGGTGCTACTTCTGCAAGCGGATGGTGTACGAGCACGCGGCGGAGGCGGCCCGTAAATTGGGATTGGGGGCCGTAATGGACGGCACGACCGCGGAGGATGGGAAATCCTATCGTCCCGGAAGTCGTGCGGTTGACGAACTGGGCATCGTGACGCCTTTGAAGGCCGCGGGGCTCGGGCGCGCGGAATTGCGGGAATTGAGCCGAAACGCGGGATTGAGCACCTGGGACAAGCCTTCGGAATCCTGTCTGGCCACACGGTTCCCGTACGGGAGCACTTTGTCCATTGAATCGCTCCGGCGTGTTGAAGAAGGAGAGTCTTTCCTGAAGTTGCTAGGCTTTCGGGGAGTTCGACTGCGGGTTCATGGGACGTTGGCGCGGGTGGAAGTGGCGCTTTCGGATCTGTCAGCGGTGACGGAACATGCGATCCGTCCGATTATCGTGGAAACACTCAGGGAACTGGGATTCACGCATGTTACCCTGGATCTGGAGGGGTTTCGCAGCGGCAGCATGGACCTTTGAATCCGTAACGGATCCGCAGGCGGATGCCGCTCTCGACGGGTTATCGAAGGGGGTTCTTGTTCCAATGCCTATTCGTCCGCCGGTTTGTTCCGCCGACGGCGCCCGCGGGATGGATAAAGCATCACGGAAAAACGGCACTCGGAAGCCCCGAAAGAAAACCCGGCCTTCGGACAACGGATAGGGGTGGTAGGTGAATTATTGTTTTTTCTTGACAAATTGGTTAAATCCCTGCTACATGCTCCCCATTGACGAGTTCCAGCGCAGCGAGGCTTCCAGCGCAAGCACGTGTTTCAGTGACCAACGGTTCCGGTGGCACGTTGAATGTACCGAAGGGAAGACGTGAACAGAAACCGCTCCATCGAGGAATCCAGGCCCGTACGACCTGCGGGCGTCCGGTTGCATGCCGGGATCTGCGAGGAATGTATTTGGCTTGAAGTGGACGAGGACTCAGAGAGATGTGTCAACCGGCATTTACTCTGCTGCGATCTGCACATGAAGGAACAGTTCTCCTCCGGCGAGCCTGATTCACCCCCTGTCCTCGAGTCCATCGACCGCCGCAGGTGATGCAGGAACCCCTTTCGGGCAGGTTCTTGAGAATCCTCCGTTTTTCCGTTCCCACACCCACGTTCCAGAACACCCGTTGATCGCCCCCATGCGTCGGATCTGCACACTAACAGCGATGGGGAACATCTTTCCGCGAGATCCATTCAATCCCAGGAACTCCAAAGGCTTCGTCGAGGATTCACATTCGGTTGCAACCGAGTGGGAATTTTCCTATATGTCACGAATCGTCAGGATCCAAAATATGGGCTGTTTCTCCGCCCTCCTGGAAGCGGAATATCCTTATATTTCGAATATCCTAACCCTATCCTTTGAAAAGAATCGAGGACGCTTCCCGTGAAATTCCTGCTCCTGAGGCTTCTTTGCGCGCTCTTACTGTCGGGGTGCCTTCACGGGAATACCTGGAGCGCCGCCTCGGCGGTGGAACCACAGGGTAACGCGCTTGATCTTGCGGAGGCGCCCCGTCGCATTGTGTCCCTGGCGCCCAGTGTCACGGAAATGCTGTTCGCGCTGGATTCAGGTGATCGGTTGGTGGGCGTTACGGAATTCAGTACATATCCGCCCGAGGCCCTCCGAATTCCCGTGGTGGGATCTTATAAGAACTTCAGTATCGAGACGATTCTGAGCCTGAATCCCGACCTTGTGATCGGGATCTCGGATGGAAACCCCAGGGAAGCCTTGGATCAACTGCGTCGCCTCCGAATCCCTCTCTACGTGGTCAACCCCATAACGATCCCGCATATGATCGAGACACTGGTGCACTTGGGCCGCATCACGGGAAACGAAGTAGAAGGCGCACGTCTGGCCGCGCGCCTGGCATCCCGCCTCGAGTGTATCCAGACCCTGAGCCGGAATCTTCCGAAGCCCGTGGTACTGCTCCAGATCGAGCGGGCCCCCGTGGTGACGATCAACGGAGAAACCCTGCAGAGCAGGCTCATCGAGCTGGCCGGAGGGAAAAATCTGGCCGAGGATGAACCCGTACGGTATCCAAGATACAGCGTGGAATCCATCCTAGCCAAACAGCCTGAAGTAATCATTCTGAGTTCCATGGAAACAGAAGCATCCCTCCAGACGGAACTGGATCGCTGGCGAAAGTATACCGCGTTGCCCGCGGTCCGCAATAACCGCCTCTACGTGATCCAATCGGACCTCATCGCGCGGGCCGCTCCTCGGATTCTGGATGGTCTCGAGACACTCTTCACCATGATCCACCCGGAGATACCCATTGATTGCCGCCAGACCCCGTAACATCCTTCTGGTTTCGGGTACACTGCTCCTGCTCCTGGTCCTGGTCATGCTAGGGGCTCTGGTTTTCGGGGCGGTATCCATACGTCTGGAAGACCTGGTCACTCTTTTCAGAAATGACACGGCGAATCCGGTGGCGCGCACCATCATCCTGGACCTGCGTCTTCCCAGGGTGCTGCTGGCCGCATGCGTGGGTTTTGGATTGGCCCAGTGCGGTGTGGTGTTTCAGACGCTCCTCCGGAACCCTCTCGCCGAGCCGTTCATCCTGGGAATCTCGAGCGGATCGGCCCTCGGGGCTATTCTGGCCATCGTGACCGGCCTTTCGTTTCCTTCCGCGGTTCCTTTATGCGCCTTCATGGGAGGACTGATCACCATTGCTCTGATCCTGAGCATCTCCCAGTTCAAAGGGCCCGTGAACACCACCACCCTTCTGCTCACCGGCGTCATCCTCAACGCTTTTTTCTATTCCATTATCCTGTTCTTCGTAACCACCACGTCCGAAGAAAAACTTCACGCACTGCTATTCTGGCTTTACGGTGATCTGGGCCGAAGCCGCTTTTCGCACGTGTGGACGCTGGCCCCTGTCGTCCTCTTGGGAGGCGCTTTCCTTTTCGGATATGCCAAGAGTTTGAATCTTTTGTCCGCAGGAGAGGAGGCGGCCCATCACATGGGGTTGGAAGTGGAACGAACCAAAGTGACTCTGTTCGTAGCGGTCTCCCTCATCACGGGATGCGTGGTTTCCATGAGCGGCGTCATCGGATTCGTGGGACTCATCGTACCGCACTTGGTTCGGATGGTCCTGGGGTCGGACCATCGAGTCCTTCTGCCGTCCGCAGGCTTGTTCGGTGCGTGTTTTCTGGTTGCCGCGGATACGGGGGCCCGGACCATCATAGCTCCCAGCGAACTCCCGGTGGGTGTGATTACGGCCTTCATCGGAGCACCGTTCTTTATCCTGATTCTAAACCGGAGGGGAAGCGGATGGGGCGCCTGAATGTGGATGGGGTTTCCTTCTCCTATCAGGACAAAGCCGTTCTTTCGGAAATCCGATTCCAGGTGGACAAGGGCGGATTTCTGGGAGTGATCGGACCCAACGGCTCCGGGAAAACCACCCTCCTGCGGATATTGAGCGGTGTACTGAAACCCGTTCAGGGCCATGTGTTCTTTGACGGCCGGCCCCTGCACGAATACGGCCGCAGGGCGTTGGCCCGCCGCATGGCTGTGGTCGCCCAGGAATTCGGTCAAACGTTCCCCATGACGGCAGAGCAAGTGGTATTGATGGGCCGGTTTCCGCACATGGCGCGCCTCGCCTTTGAGAGCGCCCGGGACCTCGGGGTGGTTCGGCGGGCCATGGTGAAGACGGACACCGTTGCGCTGGCTCATCGCTATTTCCATGAGTTGAGCGGCGGCGAGCGCCAGCGCGTGGTGATCGCCCGGGCGCTGGCCCAGGAACCGGAGGTCGTTTTGTTCGACGAACCCACGGCGTTCCTCGATATTCGCCATCAAATAGAATTCTTCGATTTCGTCTGGGAATTGAACCGGGATATGGGACTGACCATTGTCGCGGTTTCTCATGACATCAATTTGGCCGCCCAATATTGCCGGGAATTACTGCTTCTTTCCGAGGGACGGGTTTTTGAAAAGGGGCCGGCGGAAAGGGTCGTTACGGAGAAGAATATCGAAGCGGTTTATAGAAAGCGGGTGATCCTGGATCAAAACCCGCTCTATGGGTCACCTCGGATTACGTTGATGAGCCAACTGGAGAGCTTTGGAAAGGAGTGAAACTCGCTCCCGATCCAACATCCGCAAGACGGCTTTAAGGCAGGCGTCGGCGCCCCCAAAACCCCTCCGTCGCAGGAACGGTGGGGGAAAAAAGAATAACACCCGTTCAGGCGAGCGGGTGTCATGTCTATCCACGCCGGCCGGGGAGTACTCTGAAGACGCCCCGCGCAAGAACCTCTTCTTGGCGCCTGAAATCAGCGGCCTTCCCCAGCGGACATCTCTTTATACCGCACGACGGTGCGCCTTCTCGCGGGGACGCGGGTCTCCGCCCCGGAAGAGCCTGCGCAATACGAGGCCCCGGTGAAACAACCGCGGGTCACTCCTGCGTGGAAACCTTACCCTTTAATTCCTCGATTTCCTTTTTCAGGGCTTCCACTTCCTGCTGGTACTTCTCGGATTCCGAACGGAGCTTCTCCGACTGATCCTGGGGATAGGAAGTAAAAGACTCTTCGTCTTCTTTCTTGCGCTCCATTCGGTCCTTCAACTCCTCGATACCCAGATACGTTGCGAGGGCTCCTCCCAGTATCAGTATCAATGGGATACCGCCGCCGAGCAGCATGAGAAAGTACTTCCAAAACACTATAATCCCGATGATACCTACAACGAGAGCAATAATGCCGCCAGTCAATGCAGTCATGGACACTACCTCCTTAACCTACGGGTGCCTTATTTATGAGCAATTTTATCCGACGCCGGTCCGTACTCGAAACGAAAGTTTTATATAGCAGGATTGGTCCGCATTCAGCAAGGCTTTTTTGCCTCCCATCCGGAAGATCCTCAAGGGTTCGTCTGTAACACCGCCGTCGGAGACCTTACGAGCCTTCCCGGGAAGCCGCTCCGGCCTCCTCCATCTTCGCGAGTAGCCGCCGCTTGAGTTCCATGGGGCGGTGGATGCCGTACAAAACTTGAATCTCGTCCGGGGGCGCCTTCAAATGCAGAGCCAGGTTGCCGATTCCCAGGGCCCTCTGAGTGAGGCCCCGTCGATCTTCCACAAACCGGATATTCTCGAACGGAACCTCCCTTTCTTTAGGAGCAGGAATACCGTTATTGATGACCAGCCCGTTTCTTTTCCAAACGTACAAGGTGGTATACCTTCGCAACACCACAAACACGAGGATCAATGCGGCGACGATAAACGCTTGTACCTTGTAGTGCGCGTACTGGGGGTTGACCAGAGGCGCCAGCACAAACATCGCCGCAGCCGTATGAAACACGAAATAGCTCGACCAGGTCGGACGGAACATTTCGAACTGCTCATTCGTTTGCATGACTCCTTCACCGAAGAGGTCAGGATCGTTCAGGATTTGAGGATCCGCGTGCGCAGTTTGCCTTGATGCGCATGGAACACCTGATCCGCCAAATTCTGAAGCGGTTTCTTGATGGTCTTGATGGGCGGCAGATCGAGAGGTTTGGGCAACTGAAGTGAATCCCACTGGACGGGATGGAAGACCATCTTGCTCTCCACGGAAGCAAGCTCTTGCGCCGAGAAATTGCCCCCGAGAAACTGCTTCCGTTCCAGTTCCACTATGTCCAGGCTCTTGAGGAAATGAATGATGGACAACAGGTCGAACTCCCTGCGAAACCAATGCACATTCTGATTCACCGCCCCACATTCCTGCTGCAAATCCTCGTAGGCATCGTTGTAGGTTTGAACCCAATGCAGCAAGCGCTCATACGCTTCCAGCAGAAGCCGGCGATAGCGGGAATGGAACGTAAAACCGCTCGTGCCGATGAGACGCACCTGTTTCATATTCAAGTCCCCGCCAAAAAACTCAAAAGGTCGGATACGCTCCAACTGGATGAGGCGGATGAACTCCTTGATGTAAGGCGGCGCCACGAGGAGGCCGAAGATGCGGAGGAATCGCTTTCCGACCAGCGCACGATATCTCTTGACCCGCGCCAGACGTTCATTGAATTCCGCCAGTTCCTCTTCAATGACACGCCGGTTGAACAGGTAGTTTTCAACCACCTCTTCCTTCACCGCGCGCGTCAGGGCCACTACCAAATCTTCTTGCATGATCCTATTCTCCCAATCACCGGACCTCAAATCAAGTCCGACTTCAATCTAATTCAAGATAAACGCCAACCAGGCGTAATAGGTACCCGCGGAACACAGGGTGGTAAGGGAAACCACATTGGCGGACCACTTGGGATCGCCCCCCAATTCTCCCCCCATGACTACGACCACCGTGGCGGTCGGCGCCGCGAGGAGCACGGTGACCACCGCCCGGATCATGGGCGGAGCACCTCCGACCCACAAAATCAGGGACCCAACGGCCGGCAGGATGACGAGCTTCAAAAACGTGGACACGCACATGAGCCTGACGGTTTCGGAAAACACCGCGAAGGATAGGGAAGCACCGATAATGAGCAGCGCCGTGGGCAAAGCCATGTCGGAAATCATTTCCATGGAAACCGTTAAGAACTGCGGCAGCCTCCAATTAAGAATGGAAACCATGACGGCGAGTACCAGGGAAATTATGATGGGATTGGTCAGGACGGGTTTCAGCAACAGCCATGCGGAAGGGGTCGAAGTGGCAGCGGCGTTCCCATACCGGGTCAAAACGATCACCGAAAACACATTCTGGAGAAGGATAAGCTGTGCCATGACAAACCCGCCGGCCGCCAGCCCTTCGTCGCCGAATACATAGTAGATGATCGCAATCCCGACGTACCCTAAATTTCCATGGGTGCCGGCCTGAATAAAACTGGCCCGCAGACCGTTTCCGTTGAGGTCGGCAAACAAGAATCGCGACAGGGTGACGGCCAGCAACCCTATCAGAATGAAAGACCCCATCATCAACAATCCGCTCTGAACTTGAAAAGCTTGGCGAAAGGGGGCCTTGGACACCTTGAGAAACACCAGGACGGGGATGGCGAAATAATAAATGAGTCGATTCGCGGGACCGATGTACGCAGCGGGCAAGAATCCCAGCCGCCGGCCCAGGACACCCAGGGCCATGACCACATATACAGGAAGAATTTTCAGATAGATATCCACAAGAGGGCGCCTCTGATGAACCCCGGCCGCGATAGGCGTTACCGAGGACGGGAAAAACCGATTCCCGTATTAATCGGTTCACGGGGTGCTGTCAACATCCGGCCATAACAGGCCGTTGAAGAACGCGATCTGCGTTGTCGGGCTTCATCCTTCGTCATTGCGACGCACTGTAAGGTACGCCTCATTCCTTAGGATTCGCCCGCCTTGCATCTCACCGTTTTTCACCAGCCTGCCGCCTGCCCGCAATACGGCAACAGGCTGATAAGGAGCTTACATGGGGTGGACGAGCGCCTGGAGGCGGGTTGGAAAACCTATCGGCCGTTCTCGGTCAAGGCGGGATAGCCGCAATTCAGTATGCGGCGAACCGTTGGTTGGAATTCCTGCGATTCGGCATCCGGACCGGACTCAATCCAAATAGTCCCCCCGTTCAAACTTGATGCGCTCCACTTCGGCTGCCACAGCAATGCCCTGCACCAGGTTCTGAAGGGTAGAACAGGTTTCACTGTCGTGTCTCAGGTCTTCCACTTGGCGGTTCAACTGCTTCAGGGTCTCCTCGAGGTCCTTCAACGTCTTTTCGGGATTCAACAAATCCAGGCGATACGTTTCCATGGTGGACACCACGAGTTCCGCCTGGGCCAGTAACGGGTGGTGCAAAGCGCCTGTGGGCAAAATGCTCTCCGTGCCGGCCGTTGGTTGGGAATTATTTACCTTTTTCACACTCGGACTCCGAACTTGGTCCAGTACCTGACGAAATGTGCTTTCGCCGACTGGGCGTGAGCCACTGGACGCCGGTTTGGCGCTTTCCGATAGAGATACTGAGGGATTAATCTTCACCATGACTCCTCCGGGACTCGGGCATCTGAGTTGTCCGTATCAGAAAGCAAGTTCCGGGCCAAGATCGATATACGAAATGCACCAGCTGAGGACGGTCGGGACCTCGTGGGTAATCCGGGGAGGTAGACGTTCGGAGCCGAGCCGTCCTGTTCATCCGGGACGGCCCCATCCCGTCGACGACACCGCCTTAGCGACCCGTTGATAAACAGCATTGCGGGCAGGTTTCTGAAAAACGATGAGATGCAAGGCGGGCGAATCCTGAGGAATGAGGCGTACATCCAGTACGCCGCAATGACGAAGGATGAAGCCCAACGCTGTAGATCGCGTTTTTCAATGCGGCCTGTTAACGGGGTTTGTGCGCGCCGACACCCCGGGTCGGATTTTCGACGGCCTGTCAACCAATAGCCCGGCAACAGGTGTGTTCCCTTGCGGGAACGATGCGCCCCTGTTCCAGGGCCGTCAACCGGTGGGTGGTGTTTTCCAGGAATGCCCTGTCATGGGAAACCGTGATGCTGGAAACATCCAGACGGTTCAATACCTCCATGATCTTGGCGCGGGTAATTTCGTCCAGACCGTTCGTGGGTTCATCCAAGAGAAGGACTCTGGGTTCCATGGCCAGTACCGTCACCAGGGAAACCAGGCGTTTTTCCCCGCCCGACAGTTCGTGGGTGAGTCGATCCTCGAACCCCTCGAGGCCCACCAAGGCCAGACATCTCCGCGCCGTTTCCTTGGCATCGGCGACGGAACGGCCCAAGTTCAAGGGCCCGAATGCGACATCCTCCAGAACGGTGGGACTGAAGAGCTGATCGTCGGGATCCTGGAAGAGCAATCCCACCTTCCGGCGTACGCTCCTGAAGTCCTGTTCCGTCTCCGCGCGCTTGCCGAACACCCGGACAGATCCCGAAGAGGGACGCAGTAGCCCCATAATGAGGTGGAACAAGGTGGTTTTGCCGCTTCCATTGGGCCCCTCCAGGCCCAGTTTCTCGCCCTCGAAAAGACGCAAGCTAAGATCCTGAAGCACCGGCCCCCGCCGTGGATAGGCAAAGCACAGATCCTCCAGTTGAATCACCACGTTATCCCGCCCCATTCCAACACCGCCAATACGATGGTTACAAAAACCAGGCCGGCGGACCAGCACCAGTCAGCCGAAACGAAATTGAACTCCTTCAGGGAAACAAACCTGCCTTCGAATCCCCGGCACACCATGGCCTGATGGACCCGTTCCCCGCGGGCGCAGGCCCGTACCAAAAGCATTCCCAGCAGGTACGCAAGGGTTCTGTAGGTCAGTAGATTGGATCCGGGATGGAAGGCCCGCACACGGGCCGCCCTCCACAGGCGCGCGTATTCCTGTTCCAGGACGAATACATACCGATAGGTAAGCAGAAACAGGTGCGCCATTTTGTCCGGAAGGCCCAGCTTGTGCAGCGCATGCCCTATGGAAACCATGGAAGATGTGGCCACCAGGGCGATGAACGCCAACACGATGGCATTGGACTTCAACGTGATGCGCGCGGACAACAGAACCCCCTGGCGGCTCACGTCCCAAGGCCCCAAACGGAAAAGGGGTTCGCCGGAAAAAGTGAGCGGCAATACCAGCCAGAAGAAGAAAATCAAGCCGTTCACTACCAGAAGCCTCCTCCCCACTTTCAGCAGATCGAGGCGAGCCTGAAGCACTAGAAATACGGAAACGACCAGAGCCGCCGCCGGGGTAACCATGCTGGTGCATACGGACACCACGGTGGAATACACGGCGACCAGGAGAATTTTGACCCTGGGATCCAGGCGATGGAGTTGGGAATCGCCTCCGGCGAAGGGTTCTGTGATCATGGGGGCCTATATTTTCACGAGGAGCCGGAAGCGCGCCTATGGTAGACGTACAGGGCCACACCCACCAACCCGAACAGGTATCCGAGTCCCCCGAGGATGTCTTTCAAGGAGGGGCCGGGATTCTGAAGCTTTGCCAGTTGTCCCATAATTGGTTGCAGCTTACGGTCCAAGAGGGTTTCCAACAAATCCTCCAGTTCTTCGGGTATATCGGCGTTTGCCGTCCCTGACACAGGGGCGGCCCCGGAGGAGATCCGTTCCTCGGGCTCCTCCGAGACGGTGGAGGGTTCCTGTTTTTCCCGAAAAGCAACTTCGGGCGGATGAAGCACCCACTCACCGCGGTGCCCCGGCCCGGCATCCAGCAGGATTTTCAAACCCGTCTCGGCGGGCAGCGGGAAAGAAAAGCGCCCTTCCTCGTCCGTGATTCCGGACAGCACCGTAACTCCGTGGGTATCTAGAACGGTGATCCGCCCTCCCTTTACCGGCTTGTTCGAGCCAAAGGAACTTTCCGTATGCACGTTGTCCCCCTCCACCCAGGCGAACACAACCACTTTATGAGCATAAGCCGAATGGGACCCTGAAATCCCCAAGATCATACCGGCCGACACCCAAAGCAGCATCCCCACGACACACGACTTCGCGATGGGAAAAACTGTTCGGCGCCCGGCGGAGGGCGCTGTTTTCCGATTCGTCAACAGCGGTCACCTCCTTCGTGTATCCTGCGGAGAACTCCATCCGGCCCGACGCATGGCGCAACCGACTCCAACCGTACCTTCGATCACCCGTGCAAACCCACAACGGGTCAAACCGCATATCCCGGCAGAAGCTCGGGTCGGACCTTCAGAAGGAAACCCACGCAGAAGGCCGTGATCAAGCCCTCGATCACCATGACGGGAAGATGCGCCATACCGATCAACAAGACGGTCTTCAGAAAATCCGCATCGGTGGCCATTAGGGCCGCGGAGGCAAGCAGCGTGCTCAGCAAGATGGCCAGGGATCCGCACCCGAACCCTGCCGCCATGGCGGCATATCGTCCCCGGTTCATCCATGGACGAAATACGCTATGGCACAAGACCGCCGGAAGCGCCATAATAATCGTATTGACACCCAAAGTGGTAATGCCTCCGAACTGAAAAAAAACGGCCTGCAGCGCCAGTCCCACCAGGATCACCGGAAAAGCGGACCATCCGAGCATGAGACCCAGAAGCCCGGACAGAATAAGATGGACGCTCCCAGGCCCGATGGGAACATGAACCAGGGACGCTACAAAGAAGCAAGCCGCCAGGACACCGGCCGACCCGATGCGCTCCGGATTTAGTTTTCTCAATCCCACCACGGCGCCCGCAACGGCCAAAGCAACACCCGAGACCAGCACGGGGGCCGACAGAATTCCTTCGGATATATGCACGAAACAACTCCTTTTCAATCCACGCCCGTCGTCCGAGCAAGCCGGAGCAGCCTCCCCTCAAAAGAGAATACGGTGGGGTTATCGGGTTTGCCAGTCGATGAACTCCACCCAGATCACCGCTCCGATTTCCACTTGCTTGGGCTCACCATCCTTCGGGATGGTGAAGTCCGCCTCCGTGAGCGCAGAAAATCCCCACCACCCGGGTTTGGGCGCCGCATAGGTGAAAACGCCGTTACCGTCCGCCTTGATCACCTGTGTCACCATATAGTCCGAGGGAGCCCGGTATTTGCCTTGGCGGTTGTAGAACTCCACCTCCACTTCGGCATAGGGCGCCGGCTTTCCATCCACTTTGACCACTCCCTGAAATACGTTCCCGGCATACAGGCCAAACGGTCGTGTCAAGGGGACGATCTCGGTCTTCAGGCCCACTTCCCGGTCCCATCCCTCGTCCAGTCCCAGGGCTCCCACGACGGTCTTGGTGTAATGAATGATAAATAGGTCCTCGGCGGGTTCCCAGTAGGGTTGGGGTTCCATGCAGAATACGTATGCTCCCGGGCGTTTGTACTGGTACCGGATCTGCCAGCCTCCCGAACCCATTACCTTTGCGGGTTTCAACAACGCAGAGAGGTCTTCTTCTCCGGCAGGGGAATACACCCGAAAGGACTTGGGGCTGAGCAGTTCCATACCCACGCCCTCGAAGGGATGGGAAAACGAAAGCACTAATACTCCGGACTGCGGGCCCTCCTGCATGAGCATGGATTCCGAAGGAATGAGCATACCGAAATGGCCCTGGGAGCCTCCCGGCAGTCCCATGGTCCATACCAAAACCAAACCGAAAACCAACAGCCTTTTCATAACCACGCTCCTGATGGGTCCATGGTGAACTGAAACCCCGCGGATTCCGGACAAAGACCGCGCGGAGACTCAAAAAAAGAAGCCCCTGACTTTCCCTACCCCTTCAAGAGGTTGATGGAGCCTTCGTGGCTGGTATCCCGGCGGATGGAATGGAGTTTGGAAGAGCGGAAACATTTGGAGGGCCTTCATGGCCGTCACTTTGTACTCGATTATCACACCACCGAGTGTGTCGTCAAGAACGGAAGAGGGACCCCCGGGCTGTGTTCCGGAACAGGCAGGGTGATGGTATGCACGCGGTCTTTCAGGCCTCCCCTCTATTCTTCCCGGGGGGCCGGGGATTCCTGGTGATCCCTTCGGTGCTCCGGGTGTACTTGCCAAGCCCCGATAGGGCCTGTCGATACGGCGCCGGCATGTGACGGGAGTGCATAGCCTCGGGGCCGGGTCGCGAAATCAGGCATCCCATTCGGCGCGTGGGGCGGCTTCCCCAAATCCAATGGAAGTCCGTCGAGAAACCCGATCCGCCGCGTTGCGCCTCATCGTTCGTCCTTGCGGCATACAGCAGGTGCGTTTCATTCCTCAAGATTTGCGCGCCTTTCATCTCATCGTATTTCACCAGCCTGCTCTATGCGTGTTTATCCACGGACTGCCAGGCATATTCCGGTGGATGTGAAGATTGAATCCAGAAAGGGAGAAATTTCTCTTGACACGAAGTTCGTCGTGCCGTATTAAGTTTGGCGTAATAAACTTTTCGATTCTGGAGGCTACCGTGTCTTGGCCGGATATGTATACAATCCGCTTCGAACGCGCCCTGGAGGTTCTTTTCCGTATCGCCGGCAAACCCCATGCATCCGGCTCCCACCATGCTTTCGGCCCTGCCGTCGCGCACGGGAACCGGGAGACGATGCAGGAGGCCGTCTCCCAAGTCGTTTCCTTGATCCCTGCCGAAAAGGACGCGACCCAGGCGCTAATCCACTTACACGAATGCCTCCGACGGTTCTTTGCTCACTGGTTCGCTGTGGATCCCATGCCCGCCGACAGTAAGGGCGGGCATGAAGGCGCGGGAACCAATCCACCACGTGATTGTCCGAAGGCGGACAGGCGTGCATTGCCCAGCCGAAATCACAGGGATTTAGAGTTTCGACATCGCTCACCCGGACGCGGTGTATGCCGGAACCCTAACAGCCGTTGATAAACAGCATTGTGGGCAAGCTGATGAAAAACGATGAGATGCAAGGCGCGCGAATCCTAAAGAATGAGACGTACAACCAGTACGCCGCAATGACGAAGGATGAAGCGTCACGCCAAAGGCGTGAAAGCAGATCGCGTTTTTCAACAGCCTGCTAAAGGAGGGTACTCCATTCTATGCGTTACATGACTCTCGATCGCCAACACCATACGGGTGCTCATGATATCGACAAGCCAGACACTCCAACCCATTGTATGGTCACTCTACCTTTCTGGGAGATTCCATCCTGTTTTAAGTGTCCTATCGTAGGATTGTGCCTTACTCTCTCCGAACAGAAACAATTGCTGAAACGAAGCGGTATACACTTCAAAAGTAAGACCTCTTTCCAGATCCATGAGATACTGGTGGCTAGTGCCGAGTCGGAGAATACTCTATCCAGAAAAGTAGATAATTATCTTACCAGACAATTTGCGCATCAATGCGCATCCGTCTTTCAGTTGCCCGAAGAGGACTTTCTTCAACACTGGAGAACCTCTTTCGCATCCGGGCAATACATGGCTCTTCTCTGGACAGCGGCAACCCGACCGGATCTGTCCCCTGAAGTTAAGGAGGAGATTTACGGAACCATCCATATATACTTATTCGAGAATGCGCTATTGCATGTGCAGGCCCGCCGGCACATGGAATCCATTCAGAAAAAACTCCAGGAGAAGCAGGATGCCATCTCGGCCCTGAAACGACAGCGCAGCGATCTGAAGCACAGCAATGAGCTTCTGTCGCGGGAGTTGAGAAGGCATGAATTACGGCTGTTGTCTATCTTGGAGGAGAAGAAAGCCTTACATGAGACGCTTGAAGACCTTCAAGAGGGCCATCGCATCCTTGAACTGGAAACAGAGAACAACGCGTTGAGAGCGGAGCTTTCCGCCGGCAAACAGCAATTTCAATCTCTTGCGCACATGTATAAGCTTCTTGAAAAGCAGGCCGCCCTCCCCCTCGAGGGTCCGAATCACCGAAAACGGAGACGGCTGAAACACCGTCCTGAAGCCGACAACACTATTTGTCCCATTGGCGACACAACCCTGTGCAATCAAACTTGTCCCGCATTTGATCCGTGCCAAAAACGCGTATTGATCGTCGGCGGCATCGCCCGAATGGCGGTACGCTACCGCCAACTCATCGAGGTCAGGGGGGGCAAGTTCGATTATCACGACGGCCGCATGAGCGGTGGCGGCAAGCAATTGGAAAACAGCCTGAAACGGGCCGACGTGGTCCTTTGCCCGGTCAATTGCAACAGCCATGCCGCTTGCTGCCGCGTAAAAACTTTGGGCAAAAAGCATAACAAACCTGTTCACATGATGGCCAATTTCAGCTTGAACGCGGTTTCCCGGATGCTGGGAGGCAGGCAAACCGAAGTCGAATCAAATTCATGACAAACCGACGGGAGCACACAAGACGTCCACCTATTCATTACGGAGGTTGAACCATGGATACCTATTTTGAAATAGCCCTGAAGAGGAGCAATGGAAATCTGCATTTGACTCTGACAGGGGATTTTGACGGAAGTTCGGCTTGGAAATTGATCCACTTCCTTCATGAAATCTATTCGGGTACAGGAAAAATCTTCGTAGACACCCATGACCTCCGCCGCATCCTGCCTTTTGGATGCTCTGTGTTCAAATCCTACCTCAATCAACGGCGACTCCCGGCAGACAGGCTTATTTTTAAAGGAGAAAAGGGAGTTGAGATGGCGCCGCAAGGAAGTCGTGTGCTTATGGCGTCTAAACACCATCGATGCCGATGCAGCGGAACCTGCAAAAGCTGCCCTTGTCGTAGGGTGATAAATCCGGGATCGACCAACCCGTTCTTTGGAGATTAGAGCATGAAGAAAGGATCAAGAGCAGTTCCTTGAGGAAAAGCGGGAAGGTGTTCGCTTTGTGCTCGCCTACTCGCCCGAGATGGCTCTGGAGGCGAAGAAGAATCGAGAACCTCGCTTGGCGGCTTCGGAGGATTGCATCAAAAAGACGCTCCGGTACTTGACCCGTCCGGAGGGGAGAGGGCGAAGACCCACGCCGGAAGGAGCCTATGATCGAATCCGCCATCACCTTCGTGATCCCAACCTGCTTCGCTTCTACCGATCAACTTGGGTCGGAGAGCAAGTAACGGTGGTAAAGACAGGAAGGGTTCAAAGTGCCTCGAAGAACAAAGAAGAAACGCTTCCTGGGAGTGGATGCCAAGGCATGCAACAAGCGTAAGACGGCTTATGCAAATGATGTCTGGACGTTGGATTTCATTCATGATCGTCTGGCCAACGGTCGTCAGTTCAAGTGCTTGGCCATTGTCGACGAGTTCACTCGGGAAAACCTGGCCTCGTTCCATCACGGGTGAAGACGTGTTGGACGACCTGAGCCGACTGATGGGTGAGCGGGGAGTCCCAACGGGGATTCGACCGGATAACGGTCCTGAATTCCTGGCGAGGAAGGTAAGAAGGTGGCTGAAAGACCTGGGAGTGGAAACTCTTTTCATTGAACCGGGAGCCTTGGAACGCAACAAAAGCCCTATGAACCGAAGAAATACAAACAATATTTTGCTCTCCCTAACAATAATCCATTGGTGAGACCGATCTCATTCACCGGGCGTGTTGGAATGACACCGGCTACAGCTTTCGTTTGCCCATCCCAAATGGTTGATGGGATAGGGATAATCTTTTTCCGGTCCATGGCAGCTTGCGCACTCTTCAAATCCCTCTACAGGATGAGGAAGCGATCCCGCGACTTTGACTGCTGCCAGTTTTGGAGATTCCAGGATTTCAGGAGACTGAATGAGCGCAAACAGAGCAACCAGTGCGACGACCAGAACGCCTGTCGTCAGGGCGAGATGACGGGAATAGACCTCTCTCATGCGATTCCTTCCAGGATTGGAGGCTATACGAAGTTAAAGCTTTCCGATTGGACGTTTTTCAGAGGCACGCCCAACTTTTTCATGCATTCTTTGACGGCGTTTTGCATGGGTTCAGGTCCGCAAAGAAAATATTGATAGTCCAAGCGGTCTTTCGGCAAGTGACGGGCCATGATCTCCGCATTGATTATTCGCCCCTGTTCTCCTTTCCACCCCTCCGGTGCATCCTCCAGGACATAAACTACCTGCAATTCCATGTTCTTGGAGAGTTCCTCCAAACCCTCCCGGAAGGTCATTTCTTCCCAGGTTTTGCCGGCATAAAACAGCACGAGAGGCTTAAGGTCCCGGCGATCGGCAAGGGTTCGGATAATGCTCATGATCGGTGTAATGCCCACGCCGCCGGCGATAAAAACATACCCCGGGGCGCGGTGCCGATCTGGCGTGAAGATTCCGTAAGGACCGTCAAGATAGACTTTCGTCTCCGGCTCGACATCCCCAATCTTGGAGGTGAAGTCCCCCAATTCCTTGACCGATATTTCCACGCGGTCCGTCCTCATGGCGCTCGAGGAAAAAGAGAAAGGGTGCTCCCGCATGGCGAAAGGAGATTTCCCGATCCTCACCCAGGCAAATTGCCCGGGTTCAAAAGACATGCCGGAATGGCCGTCCGGCCGAAGAACCAAGGTCCACGTTTTCCCCCGCTCTTTCGCCACCTCTTCTACGCGGTAGGGTCTTTGAAGCATCCGGAGGGGCCGGATGAATCGAACATAAAAAAGACCGGCCACCCAGGCGATGGCCATGCCGATCCAAAGCCATCGTTTCAAAGGGGCGGCGATATAGTATCCAACACCCAGAATGTGCCAAAATGCCAATGCCACTGCCGCCAGAGCCAAGAAGCCGTGGATGAAGCGCCAGGGCTCGTAACGAAGATGCAGCTCTTTTCTGTACAAAGAGGTCAGGATCAGGAGAGCAAATGAAGCGAGAGCACCCCATGCCGCCTGGATATGCCCCGGAGCAACCAAGGGGTTCAGATACGCCAGGGTCAGAGGGCTGGAGATGAAAAGAATTCCGGGATGAACCAGCAGGAGAACAAAGGCTACCAGGGAGATCTGGCGGTGAAAATGGTAGATAGTGTCAATCCCGTAGGGAAATGTGATTTGCCGAAATCGTCCGGTCAAGAAGAACTGAAGACCCATCATGCAAAGACCGACAAACCCCATCCCCACAGAGAACTCTCTCCAGTATCCGCGTCCCGGCGGGGCGGGGCCGAGCAAGAGGACGAAAAGAGGCGCCATGATGAGAACTAAGTAGATCCCAATCCAGAAGGCTCCGTACAGATAAGAGCGCATACCATCATTGATG
>CAZQXK010000043.1:0-33828 GCA_964597345.1 uncultured Thermodesulfobacteriota bacterium
CCAACCATTTCTGTCTCAGAACTCTTTCTCTTGACTCCGGGGCTGGGCCATATACGGGCTGTTTAAGGGCGGGTCCCGAAGAGGGCTGTTCCCACGCGGACCAAGGTGGCGCCTTCCTCAACGGCCACCTCAAAATCCCCGCTCATGCCCATGGAAAGTTCTTCCAGTTGAATACCGGGAGGCCACGAGGAACGGTTCAGGGAATCCATGAGCGTTTTAAGTTGTCTAAAAAGGGGTCGAACCCGCTCGGGATCGTCGAAGTAAGGGGGCATGGTCATGAGACCCCGGACGCGGAGGGACGGGTAACCCTGTATCTGATCGAGCAATGTGCGGAGTTCTCCTGCGGGAACTCCGGATTTGGAGGTTTCCCCTGCAAAGTTCACCTGGATGAGCAGATCCACCGTCTTCCCGACGGAGACGGCCCTGCGGCTCAATTCAGCGGCCAGTCGGGCGCTGTCCACCGAATGAATGAGGTCGAACAATTCCACAGCGGCTCGGACCTTGTTTGTTTGAAGGTGTCCGATGAAATGCCAGGAGATTTCTCGCGGAACAGAGGGAATTTTCAGGCGGGCTTCCTGAATGTAATTTTCTCCCAGAATGCGGATTCCCGCACGAACCGCTTCCATGACCCGAACCACGTCAACGGTCTTGCTCACCGCTACGAGGCGGATGTCGCCCGGCAGGCGTCCCGCCCGTTCCGCGGCCTTGTGAATCCGCTCCAGCACCCGTTTCAGGTTTTCCTCGATGTGGGACACGATACCTCCTCCGGTTAGAAATCCTTGAGGAATGCTTGGGGGGGCCGGCAGTGGGAAGGCTTCGAAGGAATATCCAACGGGAAACTCCGTATGACACCTAATTCCACCAGGGATTCGATGACTTCAGCCAGCGGAAGTCCCACCACGTTGCTGTACGACCCGTAGACGGCGCGCACCATGAAAGCGCCCAGTCCCTGGACGGCGTAGGCTCCCGCCTTGTCCATGGCTTCGCCTGTTTCGACATATCGGGCCACCTCTTCCGGACGAAGTTCCTTGAACAGCACCTGAGTCTCCACGGAGCGGACATGAAACAAGGCGCGGGCGCCGAGGTGCAGGCAGTAGGAAGTGATCACCCGATGTCGGCGGCCGCTCAGGATCTCCAGCATGGCGCAGGCTTCCGCGGAATTTCGCGGTTTTCCCAGGATATGAGTTTCGAATACCACCACGGTGTCCGCTCCCAGAATCCAGCTGCCCGATTCTTCTTCTCCGATAATCCGGCATTTCTCCCGCGCCACCCGTTGTGTATACGATACGGGTTCCTCGCCGGGCAGCCGCTCTTCGGAAAAGGCGGCGGGTTTCACGTGGAAAGTGAACCCCATTCGTTTCAGGAGGCGTCTTCTTCGGGGAGAAGCGGAGGCCAGAATGAAATGGGGCGTGCGCGCGGTCACGGGGAATCCAGTTGGAACAGGTCCCAGGCGTTGGAAGTGGTTTGAAAGGCCAATTCCTCGAAGGAAAGGCGCTTTATTTCGGCCAACTTACGAGCGGTATGGATCACATTGCAGGGTTCATTGGATCGTCCTCTTAAAGGGACGGGCGCCAGATAAGGAGAATCCGTTTCCACCAGCAGGCGATCCAGAGGAACGCGTTCGGCGGCCCGCTGAATTTCGAGGGCCTTTTTGAAGGTCACGATGCCCGCAAAAGACACCAGAAATCCCAGATCGAGATACGGAGTCACCTCTTCGGCGGTTCCTGTATAGCAGTGGATCACGCCGCGGAGTTCGCCGCGCCCGATGTCCTTCAAGATAGCCGCGGCCCTGGCATGGGTCTCGCGGACGTGGACCACCACGGGCTTCCGGGCCACTCGAGCCGCCTCGATCTGGGCTCTGAATACCTCTTCCTGAATTCCTTTGGGTGCGTGTTCATAGTGATAATCCAGGCCGATTTCACCCAGAGCCGCCACCTTGGGTTCCTGAAGGAGGGATGTCAATTCCCGGAGAACCTCGGGCAGAGGCTGAAGAGCCTCATGAGGATGCAATCCCACCGCCGCGAACACCTCCGGGAACGCACCCGAAATGCGCACGGCCTCCCGGCTGGACGGCATGTCGGAGCCCACGGAGAGGATACGGCTTATCCCGGCCTGTCGGGCGCGGGTGAGGACCTGATCCAGCGTGTCTTTCAGGGGCGGCATATCTAGATGTGCGTGTGTGTCTACCAGCATGAAAGCGCTTTCCAGGCGGTACAATCTGCGGGAAGCATCCCGGCGCGAGAGGCCGCCGTTCTTTTTCAACTCTATTGTTAGTAATGGAATCCCCGCATCTCGTCAACCGGAAGGCGTGCGCTTTACCGATCCCGCCCGCCGGGGTATACTCATCTTTCAGGGAGATCTACGCTATGTCAAAATGGAAGAATGCTTTGCTCAACGCGGAGAAAGGGTTGGCCCGATCGGTGCTCAAATGGAAATTGCAGAAGGAAGGGAAACCGATGCCCTCGGAAGAGCAATTGAATCTTGCGTCGGCCCGGACCGTGGAGGAAGCGAATCGGATTTTCAAGGAACGAGGGAAGAACATTCTGGACGAAGCCAAGCGGGCCGCCCAGGAGTTCAAGAACGGAAGCAAACGGGAGGAAAAGCGTTCTCCGTCTGAGAGGGACGGGTGAGCCGTTCGTTGGGCCGCTGTTCGTAAGAGATTCCAAGTCGGCCTCAGCGCATCGCGTTGGACAGACTTCAGACTTAGCAGCCCGTTGATATACAGTATTGCTGGCAGGCCGGTAAAAAACGATGAAATGCAAGGCGGGCGAATCCTGAGGAATGAGGCGTACGACCAGTATGCCGCAATGACGAAGGATGAATCCCAACGACGCCGATCGCGTTTTTCAACGGCCTGCCGGAGGGCGCGGCTCGGCGCCTGGGTAAGAAACACACGAGACGCCTGGAAAGCCTTCGACGCACGTCCCGCTTACTCCTGAGGGTCAATTTGTGCCGGGTTTCGGAGATATTCAGAGTATTCTTTTACCAGCACCCGTTTTTCTGTTTTACCCATGGCGTTTCGGGGGAGGGCGTCCCGGAGCAAGAAGTCCTTGGGGCATTTGTAGGCAGCGAGGTGCTGCTTGCAGAAAGCCGCCCAACGGCCCGGGTCGGGAGTCGTCAGACCTCTGTCCGCGGGTACGACCACTGCGACCACGCGTTCCCCGAGATCTTCATCGGGCAGTCCGATTACCGCGCATTCCCCCACGCCGCCGGCCCGTTCCAGTACCTGCTCCACTTCCTTGGGATATACATTGTATCCCCCGGTGATGATGAGATCCTTGGCGCGTCCCACCAGATACAGCCTTCCCTGGTCCTCTTCATCCAGGTAGCCCAAATCCCCCGATCGGAACCAGGTCTCCCGGAACACTTCCGCTGTCTGCTCCGGCCGTTTCCAGTATCCTTTGAACACATTGGGACCGTGGATCCATACTTCTCCGACGCGCCGGGAACCTGTGTCGTTTCCCTCATCGTCCACCACGCGAACACGAACCCCCGGCAGAGGGTATCCGACGCTGCCCGGTATTCTTCCAAGGACCTCGTAAGGGTTGGAGGTGTTCATGAGCGTCTCCGTCATACCATACCGTTCCAGGATCGTGTGACCCGTCGCGAGTCGGAACTGATGAAACAGTTCCTCGGATAAAGGAGCTGAGCCGGAAATGAAGACCCGCACAGAGCGGATGTCGGGTTTTCTATGCAGTCGCTTCCAGGAGTTCAGCATCCGATGATACATGGTGGGTACCCCCATGAAGAGAGTGCACCGTTGTTCTTCGAGGGTGCGCCAGACCTGTTCCGGATCGAATCGTTCGTGCAGAATGAGGGTGCATCCTGCAAACAGCCCCCCGTGTACGGCGACGCAGAGTCCGTGAACGTGAAATAAAGGAAGCACGTGCAACAGGCGGTCCTCTGCGGTCCAATGCCAAACTTGGGCCAGGCCGCGGATGTTCTCCAGGAGATTGCGGTGGGTGATCATCGCGCCTTTAGGTTTCCCGGTGGTGCCCGAGGTGTAGCAGATCATGGCCGTGTCGTCGCCCTCTCCTTCAAAGAAGAGCCCTTGGGTTGCTCCGGCGGGAGCCTGCTCCAGGATCGAAAGCGGTCCCATGGCTCCGTCCACTTTTCGGTCCGTGACGAGACATGCCAGATTCGGAAGGGAGGCGAGAACGGATTTCAGGGCGAGGAAGTTTTCGGCACGGGTCACCAGCAGTCTGGACTCGGAGTCCGAGAGGAAGTAACCGGTTTCTTCGGGTCGGTACAGCGTGTTGACAGGCAGAGTCACACCACCCAGAGCCATGTTGGCCAAATGGAGCAGGAGAAATTCGAGGGACTTGGGGAGTTGAAGGGCGATCCGATCTCCTTTACGAACCCCCAGGCTTTTGAGCAGAGCGGCGTAATCGCCTACTTCCCGGGACAGATCGCCGTACGTTATGCCGCGTCCTTCGAAGATCACGGCTTCTTTTTTCGGGTGCATGGATGCCCGATCGAGTAAACTGCGGGTCAAGTTCATACCAGGAGCCTCCCCTCAGGATGTGCTTTCGCTGGGTCGGTGGAATGATACCATGAAAGAGAGGGGTTGGCCATTAAGGCTTGGCAGGCCGTTGAAAAACGCGATCTCACGTCTTCGGCGTGAGGCTTCATGCTTCGTCATTGCGGCGTATTGCATGTATACCCCTCATTCCTCAGGATTCGCCAAGCCGGAAGCGCGGCAAGCGCGTGGTTCGCATCTCATCGTTTTGCACCGGCCTGCTCGCAATACGGTGGATCAAGGGGTTGTCAGAGTGTGCGGGCGTGGATTTTGTCGCGGCGAATCCTGAGGTTCGGTCGGCGTGGTTTGTGGACAAATCGCCCGTGACCAGGGGGAACGGAGAGCGGGTTCGCGCCGCGGATCGCTTTGCTGGGGAACGCGCAGGCCATGCGTTTTTTCGGATGGGAGCTTGAAATTGGGGTTGACAGATTATTCGATCCATATATTATTAGGCCACACTAACAAAGTACGGGAATAGGGGGACAGTATGGTGCTTCTCAGTCAACTGAGCCCCAGTCTCCAGGATTATCTGGAAGCCATTTGGAATATTATACGGGACAAGAAGGCGGTGCGCGCCAAGGACATCGCACGAAGACTCGGTGTGAATAACTCCTCTGTCACGGGAGCCCTCCGTGCGCTCTCGGAAAAGCAACTCGTCAATTACGCCCCTTACGACGTGATCTCGCTGACTGCCGAAGGCGAACTGGCGGCCCAGGAGGTCGTCCGGCGACACGAAACCCTGCGCACGTTTTTGGTGGACGTTCTTGCCGTGGACGAAACGGAGGCGGAGGAAGCGGCCTGCAAAATGGAGCATGCCGTGTCCTCGAGTATCTTGGAACGATTCGTTCGATACATCGAGTTCGTTCACCTTTGTCCCAGAATGGGACCCAAACCTATGGAAGGTTTTGAACACTACTGCGAGCACGGATACACTCCGGATCAGTGTGAAAGTTGTACCGCCGCCTGTCTGGAAGAGATACGAAGGAACCGGGAGGAACCGCCGCAGGATCCCGAACCGGGCCTATCGCTGGATGAACTCCCCATGGGAAGCCTAGCGCGTGTGACCCGTATTACGGGAGGAGGTCCGATTCCCAAACGGTTTGAGGATTTGGGGATTACGGTGGGTTCCGTGGTGGAACTTGTTCGCACGACGCCCTTGGGGGATGCATTTCAGGTTCGGGCCCGGGGGTATCTGTTGTCACTCAGAAAAGACGAGGCGGTTCAAGTCCGGGTGGATCCGCTGTAACGTTAGGGTTCAGCGAATTTTCCCCGATACGCGAATTCCTTTCGGGCTTCTTGAAGGGTCCTCGTTGTGGAGAAAGGAAGCGGGAAACGGTTTTTCTTAAAATGACCTTCAAGTCCATCGGCGCGACAAGAGACGTTGGAAGTAAGAAGGCTGTGACCGACGTGTAATCCTTTACAATACCGGCGGTCCCGATACCCCGAAGCGGGTGTTTTTTTGCGCATATATGTTTGGAAACCCGAAGAAACTGCGGTGCCCCTTATTCACCGTTCCTTTTCGGGTTTAATCGGGAAATTGGTTGGCATGAACCCGATCCGTACACGGACTCTGAGGAGCAATGCCGATGGAATCTGTCGCTGTTTGCATTGCGGTCCGCGGCGTTCAGGCGAATACCTTCCGATCCGCGCTCCCCATTGGGGAACGGAAGGCGCAGCGACTACCGGAGTGGCCGATGCTCCTGTATCGCCCCGATTCAGTTCGACACCCCGTCCGCGAACACCGGGCAGAGGGCCTCGAAGAACCCGCTTCCCAAAGGAGCGTATGGTGTGAATCATTCGTGAACCATCCCGTGAGACGTTGACAGGCCTTGGACAAAACCGTTAGAGAAGTGTGCACTGTCGGAGCATGAAGCTCTTCGGTTTCGGTAGCAGTCCTTTGCATGAAGCAGGCCGCGAAGGTCCTTGCGGGTAACAACCACCCGTGAAGATCTTCGTTTTTTTTGAATGTTCATCCGGATCCGATCCGGGGCTGTGCAAAGGGGGTTCGGTGGCAGGGTTTGGGTGATGAGGACGACTAAAGGTCACCCGAATCCCCGTGTGGAAACGGAAAGGAAGTGGAGCGTGAAAGGAGGTGCGGAAGGTTTGGAGGCTGTCGAAAGAAGCGATGCGCGGCCACGCTCCGGGCATGGGGAGTGATTCTTCCCGCCTGCGCGTCGTATGGGGAGCGCCGTGGCGTTACGATCGGACCTTTCGGGCATGGGTATTCCCTTACTCGGATCGGCATTCATAACTCCACCGGCCGGAGCGTTGGCGTGTTGTTGAAGAATGAGAAGGTGAAGCCGGGAGGATTTCTTTACCCCCGTATAAACACCAACGGGAAGAGAGAACCGTTCAATGAGGAGATTGTTATGAAGCGGATTGTAGGAATACTGGGATGCCTGGTGTTGCTATGGATTGGATCCCCGCAACCGTTCGTCGGCGCAGCGGAGATGTCCGAAGAGGAATTACTCAACGAAATCCACATGCTGAGAGACCGTATCCAACGCCTGGAGCAGATTCTGGAGGAAAGATTGCAGCCGGTGCAAGAGGAGATGGGATCCGAGGCATTCACACCCACACGTATGCAAGACGCCCGTATAGTCAGGAAACTGGAGCACGTCAGCCGGGAACAGGAAGAGATGAAAAGCATATTGGACCGTCTTGCCGACCGGGTCTCCCTAAGCGGCCTCGTAGAGCTGGAGGCTTCCTATGAACGCCTCAAACATCGGGGGGACGGAGATACGGAGGAAGACAGCCGATTCACCCTGGCCACGGCGCAACTCGATGTGGACGCGCGGATCCATGAATACGTGAATGCCCATTTGCTGTTCCTTTATGAAGAGGGGGAGACGGATCCCATCGATGTGGATGAAGCGACCATCACTTTGGGAGCGACGGAAATGTTCCCGTTCTATCTGCTCGCGGGGCGCTTTTATCCCCATATCGGGGATTTCACCACGTGGTTCGTCTCGGATCCGTTGACTCTGGAATTGGGAGAAATGCGTCATACCGCCGTTTCCGCGGGCTGGCTGGGCTCGTGGATCCATGCCGCCGTCGGCGTGTTCAACGGGGATGTATCGGACCGCGACGACGACCACATCAACAGCTACTGGATCGACGTCCAAGTGTTCAACCCGGAAGGGGCGTTGGGACCGTTTCAATTTAATCTGGGGGCGGGGTACACCAACAACTTCGGGGACACGGACACTCTACGGGAAGAAGTGCCGGACCAAAGGCTGGAAGACCTGGTCGCCGGGTTTTCCCTGTACGGCACGGTTGCGTACGGTCCTCTAAGCCTGACGGCGGAGTATTTGGGCGCCCTGGATCGATTCAATACGGGGGAATTGGCGTTTGCGGTGGTGGACGGCGAATTCGTTTCCGCACGCCCCAGAGCTTGGAACGTGGAGTTGGCGTACACCTTTCTGGATTCCTTCCTGATAGCGGCCAAGTATGAGGGAACCAAGGATTTGTTCCATTTGCTTCCCCGCACCCAGTTCGGGGGGGTCTTCGGATGGGAATTCCTGCCGGGAGTCACGTGGTCCGTGGAATATCTTCGCGGGGAATTCGCCTCGAACGACGAGGAACTGGACACGCGGGATCTGGTTACCACTCAGTTGGCGGTGACTTTCTAACCATTCAGCGGCGTGCGCCTTTCGGGGGATCGCAAGGGTGCCCTGCCCGATGGGAGGCGGGTACGCCTCTCATTCAGAGACGATTGCTCCCCCGGGCGCGCGCACCTTCGAAAGATAAGGCCATCCGGGAATCGCTCATCGGGATACCCCTTTCCCTTGAAAAGTAGTCCAAGTTCGCTATCATGAAGATATTGTGGCAGCCTGTTGAACCACCGTATTGCGGGCGGGCCGGTGACAACGATGACATGGAAGTCATGCTTACGGCGTGATCGCCCATGGCGTTTTGAACGGCGTGTTAGGGGTTGCCGCATAGAGGGGAGGTCTGTACATGGGTTCGCAGGGGCATACGGAGTCTTCGTGCCTGGCGATGGCTCGGAGGACGCTGGAAGATCGGGAAGAATCTTGGCTGAGCCCCTTTGCCTGTCCCAGCCGCTCCGCCGTGCGCCGGAAACCGGACACGAGGGCCGACTCGGGGCACCGTCTCCAGTTCGCCGTGGACGGCGACCGGGTTCTTCACTCCCTGGCCTATACGCGGTACATAGACAAAACCCAGGTGTTTTACCTGGTGTCCAACGATCACATTTCCCACCGAGTGTTGCATGTTCAGTTCCTCTCGAAGATTGCACGGACCATAGGGCGGATGCTTCGTCTCAACGAAGATCTTGTGGAGGCCATCGCTTTGGGGCATGACATCGGTCATCCCCCGTTCGGTCATGATGGAGAGGAAATACTGGATCGATTATGCCGGAAGCATGGGGCCGGTCCCTTTCAGCACAACGTTCAAAGCGTGCGCTTTTTGGATAGCATCGAACGGCGGGGACACGGGTGGAATCTGTCGGTGCAGGTATTGGATGGGATCCTGTGCCATAACGGCGAGGTGGTTCAAGCCGAGTTATGCCCGATGGGCGAAACCACGGTGGAAAACCTGGACTTCAAGATGAACCTCAAGAGAGAGGCTCCCGAAGCGGAGGTTATGCCGGCTACTCTGGAGGGAGCGGTCGTTCGTATGGCGGACATGATCAGCTATATCGGTCGGGACTTGGAGGATGCCGAACGCTTGCGCCTCATCGACAGGGACCGGGTGCCTTCCCGGGTCCGGGAGGTCTTGGGAATCACCAATGGGACCATCGTGTACCGGCTGGTGGAGGATCTGGTAACACACAGCCTCGATCAGAATCGCATCCGTTTCGGTGAAAGCGTTGCGGAGGCTCTTGCTGTGCTGTATCGATTCAATGTGGAGCATATCTACACGAATCCAAGGATCAAGACCCAGAAGCTTAAGATCGAACGGTTGTACGAGTGCCTTTTCGACGAGTATCTCGAGGATTTGGAAAAAGACCGCAGGGGAAGTGAACTGTTTGTGGACTTCCTGGACGAACTGGATATGGGCGTCCTCGACGGCCTGAGTTCCGAAGAGAAGGTCCGGGATTTCATGGCGGGTATGACGGATGCATATTTTTTGAAAGCGGCCCGAAATCGATTGCTGCCCGAAGAGTTGCCCGGCCGATTTGAATAAATTTAGAGCCGTAAATGCGGATATTTGATACCATCCGCGAGGATTTTGTCTGCATACAGTATACCTTGTGAAAATCGGAATTATAATAAGAAGAACAAGCCTTTTTCCTTGACAAAACCGTGAGATCGTGACACTGAGAATGTCAGCCTGCTTCTGCTTGCCCATGCGTTGCAGAGTAACGGAACCCGGCAGGCTGCCTGAAAACGGGATCTTCAGCATAGCGCTTCGTCCGTCGTGACTTCGGTATACTCAAGGTGTATACTTCAGTTCTCGGGATACACCGCTATCTATTCCCCAACGTTTCGGCAGCCTGTGGTGATCCCGTTCTTCAATCGACAATTAGGCTTTCATTCATCGCGAAAAAAAGGGAACACGTGTTCAACGCCGTTCTGGAAACGCTCATGCGGATGCTCTTTTCCACGGTCCGGCGTGGCGTGGTATCATGGAAGAACACGCAACGTTTCTCGATCTTCGGTAGTATGGTCCTGCCGTTTATTTCGGCCGATTACCGGCCCCCTCAGACGCCGTCCGTCGCCTCCTCAGACGCGCATTCCCATCCTGGTCCGAGTGTTCTCGCTGGATTTCGGATGGTTCAAGAATATACAGGATCCGGTCTTGGGTTCTTCATGACGTGCAGACAGCGTTTAAACCTTTCGAATGCATGATCGTGAAGGCGTGCCTGCCGGAACCGACGCCCTATTCTTACCTATACCGAAACGATCATTGGAGGTCGGATGAATGGTCCATCGAAGTGGGCTGAATCACGGTGATTTTATTCTGGAAATCGAAGACATCCACATGTACTTCGGCAAAGTGGCGGCCCTTTCCGGGGTTTCCTTGAAGGTTCGGAAAGGAGACATCCACTCGATTATCGGTCCCAACGGCGCCGGCAAGACGGTCATGATGAATTGCATCAATGGGTTGTACAAGCCGCAGAAAGGGTCCATTTGCTACTGCGGCCAGAGAATAAACCACTTGAGCCCGCACAAGCGCTCCAAGTTGGGTATCAGCCGAACGTTTCAGAAAATCGAGCTGTTCAGCGGCATGTCGGTACTGGATAACATCCGGCTGGGACGGCACATCCACATGAAATCCGGTATGTTCAGCGGAAGTTTGTACCTGGGGAAGACGGCCCGGGAGGAGATTCTTCACCGGCGTTTTATCGAAGAGGAGATCATCGATCTTCTGGAAATTGAAAGTATCCGGAACAAAACGGTGGGCATGTTGCCGTATGGATTGCAGAAGCGGGTTGAACTAGGGCGGGCGCTGGCCTTGGAGCCCGAGTTGCTCATACTGGATGAACCCCTTGCCGGGCTTAACCTGGAGGAAGTGGAGGACATGGCCCGGTTTATCCTGGACGTGAACCAGGAAGAGCGTTGGCAGGTCACCTGTGTGCTGGTGGAACACGACATGGGTGTGGTCATGGATATCTCGGACCGTGTGCTCGTACTGAATTTCGGGAACGCCATCACGGATGGAACGCCCAAGGAGGTCCAAGCCAATCCCGAGGTGATCAGGGCCTACTTGGGCGAGGAAGACCTGTACGCGACGAGGAGATGATATGGAGGGGTCTGGGATTCAAGTTACGAAGGATCTGAGCATACCCAAGCTCTTTCTCCTTCAGGCGAAAAAATACGGTGACGGAAAAGTGGCCATGCGGGAGAAAGAGTTCGGCATCTGGCGTCCGATCACGTGGGCCGAATACCTGGAAAACGTCAAGTATTTGAGTCTCGGTTTCATACATCTCGGTCTGGAGAAGGGCGACAAGGTGGCCATGATCGGAGACAATCGCCCGGAAGGTTTGTGGACCGAAATGGCCGCGCTGTGCGCCGGGGGAGTGGCCGTGTGGCTCTTCCAGGATTGTCTGATGGAAGAGGTCAAATACATCATCGACCATTCGGATACGAAGTTTTTTGTCGGAGAAGGCCAGGAAGAAGTGGATAAGGGATTGTCCATACTGGAGGATTGTCCCAGACTGGAGAAGATTCTATGGGATGATCCCAAGGGCATGAGAGGTTACACTCAGAAAGTGCTCATCAGTTTGAAAGAAGTGATGGAACTGGGCAAGCAATTGGATCGTGAGAAGCCGCATCTGTTTGAAGAACGCATACAAAGTACTTCCGGCGACGATATCGCGTTGTTGTTCTATACCTCCGGCACCACGGCTTTGCCCAAAGGGGTGCTGTTGAGCCACTACAACATGCTGACTATGGGCAAGAACCTGATGGCGGTGGATCCATGCACCCCGGAAGACGATTTCGTCTCCTATCTGCCCTTTGCCTGGATCGGAGAACAGATGATGTCCGTTTCCTGCGGATTGCAGGTGGGATTCACCATCAATTTTCCCGAGGAACCCGAAACGGCCAAGGAAAACATCCGGGAGATCGGTCCCCATGTGATGTTTGCTCCTCCCCGCATGTATGAGGAGATGACCCGCGTGGTCCAGGTGAAACACCTGGATGCCGCTTGGGCAAAGCGCCGAATGTACGCTTGGGCCATGAAGGTCGGATACCGGGTGGCCAACATGGGATTCGAAAAAAAGGCCGTCCCCTGGTACTGGAAGTTGGCAGGATGGCTGGCGTATTTTTCGGTGCACAAGAAACTGAGGGATCATTTGGGTCTTTCAAGGATTCGAAACGCGTATACCGGCGGCGCCGCCATGGGACCGGACCATTTCCGGTTTTTTCACGCCCTGGGGGTGAATCTGAAACAGATCTACGGCCAGACCGAAATCGCGGGAATCAGCGTGGTGCACCGCACGGGAGACATCAAATTCGATACGGTGGGCACCCCGATTCCGGATACCGAAGTGGCTATCACCGAGGAAGGAGAAATCATTTCGCGCAGTCCGTCGGTGTTTCTGGGGTACTACAAGAACCCGGAAGCCACGGAGGCCGCTCTCAAAGACGGCTGGCTGTATTCGGGGGACAAGGGATTCATCGATGAGGACGGACACCTGGTGGTGTTCGACCGAAGCAAGGATGTAATGACTCTGAGGGACGGGCGTCTGTTTTCTCCTCAATATCTGGAGACGCGTCTCAAGTTCAGTCCGTATATCAAGGACGCGTGGATCATCGGTCATGAACGACCCTACATCACAGCCGTCACCTGCATCGACTACAACGTGGTGGGCAAGTGGGCGGACGAACGCAAGATCAATTATACATCCTATCCCGAGCTTTCCCAGAAACCGGAGGTCAGGGAACTGATCGCCGGACAGATCAAGGAGGCCAACAAGGATCTGCCCGTGCCCGCCCGCATTCACAAGTATGTAAATCTGTACAAGGAGTTCGATGCGGACGACGATGAACTCACCCGCACCCGCAAGTTACGCCGCGCGTTTGTGGAAGAACGATATCGGGATATCTTGGAAGGACTCTACGGTTCAGGAGACGTCATACATATGGAAACAACCATTACCTATGAAGATGGACGGCAATCCCATATCAATACGGATCTCCATATATCTAAACTCCTGGACGAGGAGGACCTTTAATGGAATTGTTCTTGATGACGATTACCACAGGCATTATGGTAGGCGGTATCTACGCCTTGATCGCTTTGGGGTGGGTCCTAATTTATAAGTGTTCGGGGGTTCTCAACCTGGCCATGGGGGAACTCACCTTGATTGGCGCCTATGTGACACTTAGTTTCTATTCCATGGGCATTCCGTTTGTGCTTTCCATATTATTTTCTCTCATTATAGGACTGATCCTGGGAATACTGACGGAGCGGGTTTTCCTGGATAAGCTCATTGGGGAGCCCGTTCTTACCGTAATCATGGTTACGGTGGGACTTTCATTCTTTTTCAGGGCCATGGTAACGATCGTGTGGGACACGGACACCCGGGTGTTTGAGCCTTCCGTATTCTCGATCGAACCCATTCACATCGGGTTTTTGGTCATCGGCCGGGTGTATCTATGGAGCTTTTTTGTCGCCATCCTGCTGCTGGTGGTGTTCGTGGCGTTCTTCCAGTATACGAAGTGGGGCCTCGCCATGCAGGCCACCGCAGACGATGAGATGGCGGCCCTTTCCCTGGGCGTCAGCGCCCGGTTCGTATATGCCGCGGCTTGGGCTATCGCTTTCATGGCGGCCGGAGTGGGCGGAAGTCTCCTGGGGAATATCAACGGCCTGAACATTTCCGTCGGGTATTTGGGGTTGCTGGTTCTGCCCGCCGTGGTCTTGGGGGGGCTTAACTCCGTTCCGGGAGCCATTGTAGGAGGCATCATCATCGGGGTGTTGCAAAACCTTTGCGGGGCGTACTTGGACCGGTATTTTCCCGGCGGGGTCAAGGAAATCGCCCCGTTTGCGTTCATGGCCGTATTTCTGCTTTTCAAACCCTTTGGATTATGGGGATGGGAACGTATCGAGCGGGTTTGAGATTCTCATGAACGCGCCGGCCTATCCATACCGATCGTCCATGCCAGTTTGAAGGAGCGCTCCTTATGTCCAGCAAGTTTTTGCCCTGCGGCGTCTACCATGAGTACTACTCTCAGGATCATGCCTGGTGGCAGACGAATTTCGTCCGGGGAAAGATGATCCTCCTCTTCCTGGTGTTGTTTGTCGTCTATCCATTGCTGGAACCGGCGATCTCCGAAATCCCGTTCATCGGGGGCGTGTTTTCCTACGCGGTGCTCATTGTCATCGGGTATTATATTTTGGGGGCCCTGGGCGTACAATTGCTCATCGGGTTCTGCGGTCAGGTGACGTTGGGCCACGCCGCATTCATCGCCGTGGGTGCGTATACCAGCACCATGCTGATCCTCCAGGTTCCGTGGCCGCAGTTCATGCTGGACTGGGGTCTCGCCTACCCCGTGAGCATCGTGGCCGCCGCCGTGGTTGCTGGTTTTTGGAGCGTGTTGTTCGGACTGCCTTCCGCCAAGGTGAAAGGCTTCTACCTCATCCTCACGACCATGGCGGCCCAGTTTATCACCGTGGATTTCATCCTGACCCAGTACGTGAGTCAGATCGGAGGGCGGGGCCAGGCATTTTCCTTGCCGCCCGGCACCATAAAGATCGGACCTTGGGTCATGGACAGCGACCGCAAGATCTATTACCTGATGGTCGTTCTGGTGATCCTGTGTTGCGCGGGTCTGGCCAATCTGCTTCGCTCCCGAGCAGGTCGGGCCTGGGTGGCCATTCGAGACAACGATATCGCCGCCGAAACCATGGGAATCAACATCGTTTTCTACAAGCTGCAAGCCTTTTTTGTGGCCGGCTTCCTGGGCGGCATCGCCGGTTCTTTCTGGGTCAGCAACCTGGCGGCCGTCAGCCCCGAGCATTTTCAGTGGTTTCTATCCCTGTGGCTGGTGGGCGTCATTCTCATAGGGGGCGCCGGTTCCCTGTACGGGGCCATTTACGGTTCCATCTTTATGGTTGTGGTTATCGAGGTGCTGAACCAGTTCGTATTGGTCATGGGAGACACGTATCCAACGCTCCTGTTCAAATCCATGTACATCAAGGACGGTGCTTTCGGTTTGGCCATCTGCGCTTTTCTCATTTACGAGCCCAATGGCCTGGCGTACCGCTGGTGGCAGGCGAAGAACTATTTCAATTTGTGGCCTTTCTCTTACTGACTCTGAAAGGAGGTGTTGAAGGCATCCGGTTGCGAGCCCGTAAAGAAAGGCGCACGGTGTTTTACCATCAACTGCAAGGGGGTTTTTATGAAGTCCGGAGCGTTTTGGAAAAGAATGATGGTTCCAGCATTGGCGCTTCTGCTCGTTCTGGGCGGGGTGTTGTCCGTGGGCGCCTCTGAAAAGGTGGTTATCGGGGCTCTCAACGACATGACGGGTGCTACCTCCGACGTGGGCAAAGACTATGCCATGGGGATCGCGGAAGCTTATCGCTATGTGAACGCCGAGGGTGGAATCAACGGAAAGGAAGTCAAACTGTATCAGTTCGATTACGGATACCGCATACCGGAAGCTTTGACCAAGTACAACATGTTCAAACGGTTGAAATGCAAACTGGTACAGGGATGGGGCACCGGCGATACGGAAGCGCTTTCCCCGACCATCACCAAAGATAAGATGCCCTATGTGTCCGCCTCCTATTCCGCCCATTTGACGGACCCGGCGAAGACGCCGTTCAATCTGTTCTTTTCGACGGACTATTCCACCAACGCCCGCGCGGCGCTTACGGCCTGGTACGACATGATCTGGCCCACCAAGCCCGATTACGGAAAGCGCAAGCCCCGCTTCCAGTGTTCTTACATGTTTGCTTCTCCGTATTGCAGCGCGCCCATTAAGGCGGTCAAGGACCATGCCGCACTCCTGGGATTCGAAATCGGACCGGATCAGGACGTCTCGTTGCTGGCCCTGGACACCAAGAGCCAGGTTATCGCCATGAAGGAGTTCGCGCCGGACGTGGTTTGGCACGGAAACACCACCATGAGTGTGGCGGCGACCCTCAGAGATGGCTATGCCTTGGGGCTGAAGGCTGAGCATATCATCAACAATTGGGGTTTTGATGAGAATCTGCCGAAGCTGGCGGGTCCCGCGGCGGAAGGCGCCATCGGTGCGGCTCCGGTTGCGTTCTTCGGCGAAAAAGTGCCCATGATGGACAAGGTCGTCGAGTATGCTCAGAAATACAATCCCAAGACCCCTCTGGAAAACCGCTTGATCCGCACCGTCCAGGCGTGGGCCAATGTATTGTTGGCTTCGGAGGCCATGAAGCGCGCCGACAAAGCGGGCTCTCTGGATGGTGAAGCCATCCTGAACCACGGGTTCCGAACCATGACGGATTATGATTTAGGTCTCGGCGCTTCGCCGGTCACATTCACCAAAGATGATCATCGGCCTGCGGGGCAGGTGAACATCTACCAGTGGAAAGGCGGCAAGTTCAGCTTGCTGGAGCGCGTGGACGTCAAGGGCCGCTGGCCTGAAAAGTGGGAAAAGGAGTGGCTTGGCTGGTAAACCACGTGCTTCACGAAAATGCTTCTCCTGTGTAATCTGGAAGGGAGGTCGGGCTCTTGACGGATGCTTCTAATGCGATCTTGAAAATCAATAACATCGAGGTTCGATACCATGAGGTCATCCTGGTTCTCAAAGGCGTTTCCATTGAGGTCCAGGAGGGAGCCATCGTGGCCCTGCTCGGCGCCAACGGAGCGGGTAAGAGCACGACCCTTAAAGCGATTTCCGGGCTGCTCAAGCATGAAGACGGAGCGGTGACCGACGGAAACATCGAATTTCAGGGAGAACGGATCGAACGGATGCCTGCGGAAAAGATCGCCCAGCGGGGTATCGTCCAGGTCATTGAAGGCCGCAGGGTGTTCGAACACCTTACCGTGGAGCAAAACTTAAAGGTGGGGGCCCATCTGCGCAAGGCTTCGCCGCGCGCCATGCGGGAAGGACTGGACATGGTGTATCGGTATTTCCCCCGGCTCAAAGAAAAACGTACCGAAACCGCCGGTTTCATCAGCGGTGGAGAACAGCAGATGACTGTGGTGGGCCGGGCCTTGATGACGGACCCTAAGCTTATTTTACTGGATGAGCCTTCTATGGGATTGGCTCCCATGCTTATTCAGGAAATCTTTAATATTGTCACGCGACTGAATTCCGAACAACACATTACCATTTTACTCGTGGAACAAAACGCCAAACTGGCCCTGAACGTGGCTCCTTATGCATACGTTATGGAGAACGGCCGTATCGTAATGGATGATACGGCCGATAAGCTCAAAGAGAATCCGGACATCAAGGATTTTTATTTGGGCCTCACCGACGTAGGAGGCAGAAAGAGCTTCCGAGACGTCAAGCACTACAAGAGACGAAAACGCTGGCTGACCTGATTCAGAAAAAGGAGTGTGTGATGCTCAAGACCAAGGCTTTACTCTCCGGCGTCCTGGTGACATGTATGGCCGTTTTTCTGGTATTCGGCTGTGCTCCGATGCAACCTAAACCTTCCAGCGAGAATTTTATAACTCCCACCGTAAGCCTCAGCCACGTGGATGTGGCCAATTATTGGGGCTGGTGGTATTACGCCAAGAGCGTGGAGCCCACCAAAGGCAAGCCGGATGACCGGGGCGCCCCCTTCATATTGGGCTTCGTGTTTGAGGTGACCAATCCCAATGAATACCCGGTTCTTATGGACGGCTGCAAGTTCACCATCGCCTTCGAGGAATTCGATGTGAATACGGTGAACAGTTACGAGACCATGTGGATCCCGAGCGGAAAGACGAATCAGGTCCGGGTTTCCGCCGCGTTCGATGCCCGGACCACGCTGCTCAGTCTGGGTGTCACCGGCGGCTTCCGGCTGAAGGAGAAGAATATCAGTCTGTTCGACCAATTGGAAACATGGTGGGCCGGGGTCAGTGATTTTTCCTTCCCCATCTACGTCAAGGAAGGCGCGACCATGTTTTCGGCAAACGGCATTACCGCCGTGGCCTCATTTGAAGGAAGTTTTCCCGAATAATCCGGAAGCGTGATTTGCCGGCCGGGCTGTGCGGATTCTTTTGGAGAGGGAATCCACCCAGCCCGTTTCGTTTGTCGCAGCCGTGAGCTGTTTCCGCCAAGAAATCCGGCTGACTGGATTAAGAGCGGGGATGATCCCCGGGGGCGGGGGAATTGGTCGCGGGCATACCACGGGGACCTTGTGGAAAGATAGGTTTGCGGTGCGCATGGGAGCGACGCTTGCCCCGTCAGGAAGCGGAAGGCGGGCCGGCGCGGCGCGGCGTTTTTGCCACGCCGCTAAACCGGGCCGACGCAAGGCTCATCTTACAAGGTGTGTCTTGCATTCATTTTGATTGACCCGATTCTTCTCCAGGGTCTATAAAGTCCGTATGAGTGGAAATAGATTCATTCCGGAACCATCCAGGGAAGCACTGCAATCCCGAAACGGAGATGCATCCGAAAGACATGAAGGCGGGGCGCACCGTTCCATCCCCCCGGCCCAATACGATCCCCTGCGCCGTTATCTCTGGGAGATAAACCAGTACAAACTGCTGGAACCGGAGGAGGAAAAGAAGTGGGCGGTATTGTACCATGAAAAGGAGGATCCGGATGCCGCCTACAGGCTGGTTACGTCCAATCTCCGTTTGGTCGTCAAGATCGCTCTGGACTTCCAGCGCTACTGGATGCAGAATCTGTTGGATTTGATCCAGGAAGGGAACATCGGCTTGATGCAGGCGGTCAAGAAATTCGATCCCTATCGGGAAATCAAGTTTTCCTACTATGCGTCCTACTGGATCAAGGCCTATATTCTCCGATTCATCATGGATAACTGGAAGTTGGTAAAGATCGGCACCACCCAGGCTCAGAGGAAGCTGTTTTTCAATCTCAACAAGGAAAAGGAGCGACTGGCTTATCTGGGCTTTGAACCGAGTCCGAAACTACTGGCGGAGTCCCTGGATGTAAAGCCCGAGCAGATCATCGAAATGGACCAGCGACTCAGTTCCTGGGATGTTTCTCTGGAATCCCCGGTCAAGGCCGATTCGGACGACGAGCACAAAGACTTTCTGCCTGCGGACACCCGGCCTGTGGATGATGAAATAGCCGATCTCGAAACGTTGAAGATGTTCCGAGACCATCTGGCGGAGTTTCGGAAAAGCTTGAGAGATAAAGAACTGGACATCATGGATCAGCGACTTCTGGCGGAAGAGCCGGTGACCCTTCAAACCATCGGGGATAAGTACGGTATTTCCAGGGAGCGTGTGCGCCAAATCCAATCCAGGCTGATCGGAAAGATACGAAAGCATTTGGAGGAGCATGCTCCCGAAATTGGTGACGATTACCTGAGCCCCACCCAGTGAAGGTGGTATGCCGTCAGACGTTGTGGCGCACGTGCTCGTCGGTTTGCGGGTGCGGAATTTCCTGTGCGACCAGGGGCCGTTCAGGAAAAGAGAGATTCTCATAGCAGTCCGTTGAAAAACAGCATTTCGGGCAGGCTGTTCAAAAACGATGAAATGCAAGGCGCGCGAATCCTGATGAATGAGGCGTACATACGGTACGCCGCCATGACGGCTGTCTGCGCGGGACGCACAGCCGGAAAGGATGTAGCGCAACGAAGCAGATCGCGTTTTTCAACAACCTGATAAGGAACGGGGAATCTTGCCTGCTCCGACGGAAGGGAGATGGGCGCCAAGTTGCGTCCGTTTTTGGGTCCCCGGTGACGCTGTTACACAAACACCGGGAAGGAGCATGCGGGCTCAGCAGGCTTTCGCCTCCTTAATCGGCGCGTTACGCCAACGAGATGTCTCGGCCCTCGGGCGCCGCCTCCGCTTGCCGTGGATATTCCGGTAGGTTGTTCCACCCCGGGAGTTCGCCGTTCTTCAATCCATAACCTGAAAGACACCGCTGATGAGTGTAATTTCTATGCGAGCATTAATGAGGGCCATTGTTTTTGGCGCAACATTTCTTATCCCGCTTGGAGGCTGTCAACCTTTCCTTTCCCAGATCCAGTACGAGGGCGTGGAAGAGCCGTCCGAAGTTCGCTTTCTGGAAGTCCCGGAAGACGCCTACTACGTATATCTGCTTTCCATGCTGGCTTTCGGGCAGGGCGCTATCGACGATGGACTGGAATTCCTTCAAAGGGCCGTCGAACTGGATCCCGAGTCCTCGTTCCTGGAATACGAACTCGCCGGCAGATTATGGCGAATAGGTGATCAGGACGGAGCCCTGGAACACGCGGCCCTGGCGGTTCAGAAAAATCCGAGAGACCTGAAGGCGCGCCTCTTCCTGGGCGGGGTGTACGCCGCCCGTGATGAAATGGACGGCGCCCTAGAGCAATACCAGCGGATCCTGGAATTGAATCCCTCCCATGCGGAGGCTTTGTTGTACAGCGGGAATATCTATTTTTCGAGAAGGAATTACGATGGAGCCATTCAGGCTTTCGAGCAGCTCTTGGAAGTTCATCCGCGGGACATTCGAGCCCTCTATTCCCTGGCCCGGATCCATATGGAACGGAAAGATCTTCAGAAGGCGGAAGAGTATCTGAAAAAAATTCTCAGTGTGCGGACTGAATTCAAGGCCGCCTTGTTGGATCTTGCCGCCGTGTATCGGGAGTTGGATCGATATACGGAGGCGATCGACTTGTATCAAGATATTCTGGAGAATCACCCGGAAGAAGTGCAGGTTCTTCTGGCGTTGGCGGAGCTGTATCTGACGCTGGAGAAGAGCGCCGAGGCGTTCGAGACGTACGACAAGATCAAGGAACTCTCCAAAGGGAACCGCAAGCTGCGACAACGCATGGCGATGAGTCTGCTCCGATATAAACTCGTTGATCGGGCGGAGGGGGAGCTTCTGGAACTGGTGGAAGAAGATCCCGAGGACTATGAATCCATGCTTCTTCTGGGCTCTCTGCTGGATGACCAGGGAAAACCGGATGAAGCGGAGGCCGTGTACCGGAAAATTCCCGAATCGTCCGGTGTGTACAGTGCGGCGCGTCTTCATTTGGGCGGCATCCTGGAGCGTACGGATCGAAACGAAGAGGCCATCCAGGTGTTTCGTGAAGCGGTGGCGCTTCGACCGGATGAAATCCGCCTCGTCCTTCCATTGGCCAATCTGCTGGATCGAGTGGAGCGAAAGGATGAAGCGTTTCAGGTGCTTCGCGATGCCGTGGCCTATCGCCCCGAAGAAGTGCGCCTGTATCTGGCCCTGGTTTATCTCCTGAGTACCGAAGACCGTAACGAGGAAGCGTTAGAGGTCCTGGAACGTGCGTTGGAAATTGCTCCCGACGATATGGATCTTCTCTTTCAACTCGGGTTTGTGTACGATAAATTGAACGAGCCGGAGAAGAGCCTGGAACCCATGTGGAAGATTCTGGAGCAGGATCCGGAAAATGCTGACGCCTTGAATTTCATCGGGTACAGCTATGCGGAGAGGGGCATCCATCTGGCGGAGGCTGAGGAACTCATCCTGCGGGCCATGACCATCAAACCCGAGAATGGGTATATTACGGACAGTCTGGGTTGGGTGTACTACAAGAAGGGCGAATATGAAGCCGCGGTGGAGCAGCTCGAACGCGCCCTCTCCCTGGTGCCCGACGATCCCATTATTACGGAGCACCTCGGAGACGCTTATGCCAAAGTGGGGAGGTTGGAAGAGGCCCTGGAAGCATATCACCGGGCGATGAACTTCAAGAAGGAAGACGAACGAACGGTCCTGAAAGAGAAGATCCGGGAACTGGAAGAAGAGATCCGGACAAAGCCGAATGCCGAGTAAGATCCAAAACATGATTCCTCAAACTGACGCAAATCGATTCCGTAACTTCGGTTGCCTTGGCTAAACCGATGATTCGGTCGTACGCCGAAAAGGGCTTTCCATCGGGAATCCGTGCTGCGCGCTTCGTGCTCCATAGCCGGCCGATGAAAAACGCGATCTGCGGCGTTGGGCCTCATCCTTCGTCCTTGCGGCTACTGGTTGTACGCGTCATTCCTTAGGATTCGCCCGCCTTGCAGCTCATCGTTTTGCATCGGCCAGCCCGTAATACTGTTTATCAACAGGCTGACAGGAACCCGGTACTGAAATGGTTCAATCGTTGTCCAACATACCGAGATATTCCGCCGCCCCTCGTTTGCATCGAAAACGGCGGTTTTTTGGGGCGGTATGCGTGTCTCTGGCCCTTTTTCTGGGAACGGGATGTGCCTTGGTGGGGAAGCCTCGGGAGAAAATCCCCTGTGATCCCACCGAAGTCGTACGCGTGCTGGAGGAACGAAGTCGTCGGATTCAGTCTTTCTTGAGCACCGGGGAACTGGTTTTGGAACTGCCTCGTGGAGAACACCGTGGCCGCTTTGTGTTGGCTTTCTTGAAGCCGGACCTGGCCTTCGTCAAGATCTATTCCCCGGCTTCAGCTCCGGTGATGTACTATACGGTGAACGGTGATGAGACCGTGCTGCTGGATTTCGTTCAACAAAATGTTGTCAGGGACAAGAGTCGTTCAGGGGTCTTGCGATTGAACTCCGGAGTGGATCTCCCCTTGAACGTGGTTCTGGCGGGCATTACGGGGGATGTGGAGATCCTGCCCCACAGGATGCGTCAATGCCGGGAGGTGGATGCCTCTCGAAGACTATTGGTGACATTGAGCCAGGGACGACAGGGGGGGCACACCCAACTCATATACGTAATCCCGGAAACGCACCAGCCATCCGGGCTGGAGCTTCGAAAAGACGGGGCCCCCGAAATGGCCATGGTGTTTGAGGATCACACGGCTCGATCCGGTGTCTTGGTTCCTTCGTCGATTCAAGTGGACATTCCAGGCCGGTTGGCTCGGATTCGCCTTTTCCAGCAACAGGTGTGGGTCAATCCGGACTTGTCTCCCAGCCATTTTGTGGTGGAAATACCGGATGGGTTTGATGCCTGCGGGGACGCGCCATGAAATTCGCCGTGGACCGAATGCTTGGGCGATTGGCGAAGTGGCTCCGCGTATTGGGATATGATGCGGTTTTTTATCGTAACCTGGACGGGGAGACGGTTCAAAGATGCCTTCATGAAGGCCGTCTCGTCTTGACGCGTGGGAGGCGTTTCCGGTCCATAGGCTCCGCCGGCGTCGTTTGGATCCGAGAGGACCGCCTGCCCGAACAGCTGAGAGAGTTGGTGCGTTCGGGTTGGATCGACCTGGATCGGATGGAACGGTTTTCCCGCTGCATCCGCTGCAACGAACCGGTGGCGCCGTTGGAAAAGGGGATGGCTCGGGGCCGGGTACCCGAGTATGTGTATCAGACGCGAGAGCGGTTTTCAATTTGCCCATCCTGCCGGCGGGTGTATTGGCCGGGTACGCACGGTGAACGCATGATCGGGTATGTGGAAGGTTACGTGAGACCCCGGACCCAGGACAGCCAACCCCCGTGTTCCGGCCCGTGAATCTTCCTGACGGAGGAGAGAGGGTCGTCGCGGGCCAAAGGCGCCCCGGCGTGATTTCAAACGCGCTTCCTGCCGTATAAGCGCTGGAACAATGGAAGGATTGCCGTGGAGGCAAAGGAGGTACTTGTGGAGAGAGGGGACGCGCCCGAAAACGAATCCGGGAGAATCGGAGCGGAGAAATTCCTCACGTTCAAATTGGCGGGACAGGAATACGGGCTGGAAATCCATAGGGTCAGGGAAATCATCGGACTCCACGATATCACGTTCGTGCCCCAAACGCCGGAGTATGTCAAGGGCGTGATCAACCTGCGAGGCAAAGTCATTCCCGTGATCGACCTGCGGCTTCGTTTCGGATTTCCTCCGGAGTCCTACCACGAGCGCACTTGTATCATCGTGGTGGAGACCGATACGCACGACGACCAACGGGAAGTGAACGGGTTGGTGGTGGATGCGGTTTCCGAGGTGCTGAACATCGACTCCGGTCAAATCGAAGCGACCCCGCCCATGGGGAGTGAAATCAAGACGGATTACATTTTAGGGTTGGCCAAGGGGCAAGGTACTGTGCGGATCCTGCTGGACATCGACCGGATTCTCAAGGAGAACTGATCGTTTCCCAAGGCGGGTTGCCGGGGGCGGGGCGTTCTTGCCGGAGAGGATAGGATAGCGGTTCCCGGAGAGGGAACCGCCTTATGGGTTTTCGGGAGACGAATTCCCGAAAAACGGTCGGTCAACTTTCTTCAGCAGGCTCCTTGACTTCCGCAATGACCTTTTCCTGGAGAGGCAGCGGCATGGGTTCGTAGTGGTCCATCTCCATGGTGAAGGAACCTCTTCCGCCCGTGATGGAGGTGAGATCCGGCTGGTATCTGAGGACTTCGGACATGGCTACGTGCGCGGTGATCACCTGGTTGGAGCCTTCGGATTTCATGCCGAGCACCCTTCCCCTCCGTCCGTTCAGATCGCCGATTACATCTCCCATGTATTCGTCGGGAACCGTAACCTCCATCTTCATAATGGGTTCGAGAAGAATGGGATTGGCTTCCTGCACGGCTTTCTTGAAGCACATGGATGCCGCGATCTTGAAGGCCATTTCCGAGGAATCCACTTCGTGGGATTTGCCGTCATAGAAGCGGATCCGGAAATCCACGACGGGGTAACCCGCCAACACTCCCTTTTCCTTGGCTTCGTCGATCCCCTTTTCCACCGCAGGTACGAAGTTCCGGGGAACGTTCATGCCTACCAGGGCTTCGTCGAACTCGTAGCCTTCTCCGCGGGGCTTCGGATATATGTCGAAGTGGACTTCCGCAAATTGTCCCCGCCCGCCGGACTGCTTTTTATGGCGGTAAACGACACCCTTCTTTTCGCGAGTAACCGTTTCCAGATAGGGAATTTTGGGAGGCTTGAGCGCCGCTTCCACGCCGTACTTTCTCTTGAGCTTTTCGGTAGCCACCTCCAAATGGATCTGGCCGGTTCCATAGAGGAGGATTTCGTAGGTGCGTTTATCCCGCTCGAGCCGAAGGGTGGGATCTTCCTCCGTGAGTTTGAGGATCCCGGAGAAAACCTTTTCTTCATCGCCCTTGTTTTTTGCAGCCAGAGCATAGGCAATGGAGGCGGGTAAGGGAGACACAGCCTGGTACAGAACGGGATGGTTCTCGTCGGAAACGGTATCTCCCGTGGAAGTGACTTTCAACTTGGCGATGGCGACGATTTCTCCGGGGCCGGCGGATTCGATGGAAGACTGATTCTTGCCTTCCATGAAGAACAACTGGCCGAACTTCTCCCTCTGCTCTTTCGAGACGTTATAGAAACTGGAATCCGCTTCCAGGGTACCGGAAAAGATGCGAATGACATTGAGCTTGCCCGCATAAGGATCCGAGATGGTCTTGATCACCAAGCCCGAAAAGGGGGCGGTTTCGTCCGCCGGCCGCATGATTTCTTCGCCCGAGATGGGATTCTTGCCCTTGATGGAAGGACGGTCCTGAGGAGACGGAAAGCAATCGACCAGAGCGTCCAGTAACGGCTGAACTCCCATGTTCCGGGTAGCCGATCCGACGAAGACGGGCACGAATTTCATCTCCTTCACGCCCGTTTTCAGACCATGTTGGAGATCTTCCTTGGACAGCTCCTGGCCTTCCAAATATTTTTCGAGGAGTTCGTCGTCCGATTCCGCGATGAATTCGATGAGGGACTCTCTCATCTCTTGGGCCCGGTCGGCCATTTCTTGCGGAATGTCCGTGGTATCGAACTTCCCGCTTTCGTCCTCCTGGTAGATATAAGCCTTCATCCGAAATAGATCCACAACCCCTTTGAAGGCATGTTCCTGGCCGATGGGCAGGGTCATGGGAACACATTTGACGGAAAAGGTTTGGTTCAGTCGGTCCAGCACCTGTTCGAAATCCGCCCGTTCCCGCTCAATCTTGTTGACGAAGACGGCCCTGGGCAATTGAAGTTCATCCGCAAAAGCCCAGACCTTTTCGGTGGTCACTTTTACCCCGTCCGTGGCGTCCACGAGCAGAACGGCGGAATCCACGCCTTGAAGAACCAGCTTCGTATCCGTAAGGAAATTTACGTCTCCGGGGGTATCCACGATATGGAGGATGTGCTTTTTCCAGGGAAGATGATGAAAGGATGCGCTGATGGATACCTGACGCCTGAGTTCTTCCGGCTCGAAATCCATTACCGCGGAACCCTGATCGACTCTTCCCAGACGGTTGGTCACCCCGGAATTGAACAGCATGGCTTCAGCGAGGGAAGTCTTGCCGGAACCTCCATGGGCAATTAAAGCCAGACTTCGGATTTGAGAAACCTTTTCACCCATTTACATCACCTCATTTGCCGGTTTAAGTCGCTCACAGTATAGCGCGATCCCTTCAAAGTCAAGGACAAATCCGGTCTTGGAGGCGCCGCGGGAAACCGTACGGAACGCGCGCCTCTCTCTCGCATTTCATTGCAGCCATGCAGGATTGCATCCCTTGGCGGCGTGCGGCGCCGGCCGGCGGCAATCAGAGTGAGCCCATTAACGCCTTGACGACGATCCGGTAAGTATGATTTAATACAAGTTTCTGGCTGTCGTCCAAGGCTTGGCTCGTGTCCCGAGGAACCCCGCCGATTCCGGTGCAACGCCCAACGCATCCGACGGTTTGGCAACGGCTTGCCGCAAGGGTGTTCCGTGCACGTCATGGAGCAAACACGTAGTTAATCGCGTCATCCCTTTGGCCCGACCGGTTAAAGGGGATGGGGTGCTCCGTGCGCCCACCCTGAGGAATGGATGACGGAAACCGATGCGCCGAGCATCGCGTTTGCGGACGGTCTTTCAAGAACATCGTCCGGCTTCTGACGGGACGATGTGGGTCGTAGCGAACCTGAGATCCTGACATGGAGGATGTACCTATGGGAGAAAAAGCAACACTGACCGTGGGCGGACAAACTATCGAGTTGCCCGTGATCGAAGGCTCCGAAGGTGAAAAAGCCATCGACATCAGCCGGCTGCGGAATATGACCGGATACATTACCATCGACCCCGGCTTCGCCAATACGGCCAGTTGCATGAGCGCTATCTCGTATGTCAACGGAGAAAAAGGAATTCTGCGGTACCGGGGTATCCCTGTGGAGGAACTTGCGGAGCATTCCACCTTTGTCGAGACCGCCTACCTCCTTATCAATGGAATACTTCCGGATACCACTCAACTGAATCACTTCCGCCGCCTGCTGAACGATCATTCCCTGGTTCACGAAGACATGCATATCTTCTTTCAGCATTACCCCAGAGGGGCCCATCCTATGGGCATCCTTTCTTCCATGGTGAATGCGCTGCCCAGTTTTTATCCCGCCCTGGAAGGAATCACCGAGGAAGAAGAAATCAACATCACGCTTACCCGTCTGCTCTCCAAAGTTCGAACCATGGCCGCGATGTCGTATAAGATTTCCAGGGGCCACAAAGTGATCTATCCCCGCCCCGACCTCGCGTATTGCGCCAATTTCCTGAACATGATGTTCGATACTCCCGTGACGCCGTATAAAATCGACCCGGACATGGAGCAGGCGCTGAACGTGTTCTTGATTCTTCATGCGGATCACGACCAGAACTGCTCCACATCGGCTGTGCGACTGGTGGGGAGTGGCCGGGTGAATCTGTATGCCGCCATTTCCGCCGGAATCAATGCGCTCTGGGGGCCTTTGCACGGGGGAGCCAACCAGGCCGTGGTCCAAATGCTCGAAGAAATCAAGGCGGGAGGGGGGGACGTGCGCCCGTATATCGCCAGAGCCAAGGACCGCAACGATCCCTTCCGTTTGATGGGATTCGGTCACCGTGTGTACAAGACCTACGATCCCCGCGCCAAAATCATGAAAAAGTGGTGCGATATCCTCTTGGCCAAAAAACAGATCAATGATCCGTTGTTCGATATCGCGGGTGAACTGGAGGAAACCGCTCTTAAGGATCCCTATTTCATCGATCACCAGTTGTATCCGAACATCGATTTCTATAGCGGCATGGTGTTGAAGGCCATCGGGATCCCTACGAACATGTTCACCGTGATGTTCGCCATCGGACGTCTCCCAGGCTGGATCTCCCAGTGGAAAGAGGGGGCGGACGATCCCAACTGGAAACTGTATCGCCCCAGGCAAGTTTACGACGGCCGGCAACTCAGTCACTATGTTCCCCTGGAAGAACGGGTGCACAACCACGAGGCGGCCAAACAATTCAGGATCCCTCGCAAGATTTCCCAGATGGCCATTTGAGTAGGGCGCCGTTCCCATGGACGGGCGCGGAGGTGGGGAACGGAGCATGATGGCCCGAGCCATGGTTCCCGCCTTTCGGAATCGGCCGAAAAATGACGGAAGGGTTGCCGGCGCAGCGATTATGAGCCGGGCGCGTCCGGATGCCTGCGGTTCGGCCAAAGATGCCCATGGGGCCTCCCTATCCAGGAAGCGTTCCGGCGGCGTGGCGTCGTTTCTTCCTGTGCGGTGGCGTTTTCGGGTTGCCGGGCGGTTCCGGAGGCGGAATCTCTTTTTGGGGTCCCTATGAAGTCGGAATGGGACAGCCTGTGGACGTATTTCTTGCCGTTGGTCCGAACCGGCCTCGATTGTGTTTTCGGCGGCCTGTCCCGCAAACCCGATTCATCCCACGCGTACGTCGAACCGGTTGAAATGCATGGAGAATGTGGCTCTCCCCTGGCTGGCGGATCGAAGATCCGTAGAATACCCGAACATCCGGGACAATGGGGCTTCCGCGTCTACGACGTGCACTCCCGGTTTGGGCTTGATCTGAAGAACTCTCCCCTTGCGCGCGTTCAAGTTGGCGATGACGTCTCCCATGAATTCTTCGGGCACCAGTATCTCGAGGCTCATGATAGGTTCCAGAAGCAGGGGGCCCGCCGCGGTGACGGCTTCCCGGACGGCCATGCCTGAAGCCACGTGGACGGCCATGTCCGATGTGTGGCCTTCCTTGAAAGTGACGGACAACAGGGTGGCTTTGATATCCACCAAGGGGTACCCCATGAGTTCTCCGCTGGTGAATGCTTCCCGGGCCCCCGCAATAGCGGATTGAATCCATCCTGGGGGTATGGTTTCCGCGATCAACCGATCCTCCACTTCGACTCCCGACCCCCGCGGCAGGGGCTCCACGCGGACACGGGCGGCCGCGAAGTGGACCTGGCCGTTCAACTCCCTGTCGAAGATCGCCTCGTGCTCCACGCTCCGCGAAATGGTCTCACGATACACCACCTGAGGTTTTCCGACATTGGCGGCCACGCCAAACTCCCGCTGAAGGCGATGGACCAGGATTTCCAGGTGTAATTCCCCCATGCCGGAAATAAGAATCTGGCCCGTATCCTCATCCGTTCGTACTCGGAACGTTGGGTCTTCTTCGGCCAACTTGGACAGGCAGGTGTCGATCTTATCCTGGTCGGCGGTGGTTTTGGGCTCGACCGCCACGCTGATGACGGGATCGTAGGTTCCGATGGATTCGAGCAGGATCGGGTGGGCCGGATCCGCCAACGTATCCCCGGTGAAGGTACTCTTGAGACCGATGACCCCGATGATGTCTCCGGCCGATGCTTCCTTGATCCGTTCTCTCTTGTTGGAATGCATTCTCAACAGACGGGCGATCTTTTCCTTCTTGCCCCGGGTTACATTGTACACATCGGCTCCGGCCTCCAAACGCCCCGAGTAGATGCGCACATAACAGAGTTTCCTTCCTTCTTCGTTCATAACCTTGAAACACAAGGCGGAAAGGGGCTCTCTTTCTCCGGTCTTGCGGATTTCCACGGCGCCGGTCTCGGGATGAATGCCTGAGACCGGCTGGGCTTCCAGGGGGCTGGGAAGGAAGTCCGTAATCCCGTCCAGCAGTAACTGGACTCCCTTGTTCTTGAGGGCCGATCCACAATAGACGGGTACCGCCGTCAACTGAAGGGTGGAGCGGCGAATGCTCTCCAGGAGTTCTTTGGCCGTAATGGGTTCTTCCGTGAGATAGCGCTCCATGAGTATGTCGTCCATCTCGGCGATGCTTTCCAGAAGTCTTTCCCTGTTTTCCAGGGCCTCATCCATGAGTTCGGCTGGAATTTCGAGTTCTTCGAACTGGGCGCCCAGTGAGGAATCCTCCCACCGGAACGCTTTCATATGCACCAGATCGATGACTCCTCTGAAATCGGCTTCCACGCCCCAGGGAATTTGCATAAGGACGGGATGAGTGGCCAGTTTGTCTCGCATTTGTTGGACGGTTGCCTGGAAATCGGCTCCGATCCGATCCATTTTGTTGACAAAAGCGAGCTTGGGTACCTTATATTTATCCGCCTGGTGCCATACCGTTTCCGATTGAGGTTCGACACCCCCCACGGCGCAGAAGACGGCCACGGCGCCGTCCAGAACGCGGAGCGATCGTTCCACCTCGATGGTGAAATCCACGTGTCCGGGTGTATCGATCAGGTTGATGGTGGTGGTCTTCCATTGGCACGTGGTCACCGCCGAAGTGATGGTGATGCCGCGTTCCTGTTCTTCGGGCATCCAGTCCATAACCGCGGTGCCTTCATGCACTTCCCCCATCTTGTACGTCCGGCCGGTATAATACAGGATGCGTTCCGTGAGCGTGGTTTTGCCCGCGTCGATGTGCGCCATGATGCCGATGTTTCTGGTTCGCTGGAGCGGTATTTTCTGCGTCATGGAAGCGTACCGGTTTCTGGGGTTCGGTTTGGCGGGCGGCGTGAACCGCTAAATGCGGCGCGGCATCATATCCTTCGTTTCGATGGCGCCTCTTTCCTCAAAAGCTGCATTCCATGCGTCGCATGGCTTTCCAACCGTCTGCCGTGAAGCCTGATTCAAACGGCCGGCAAATAGACCCGATTCCTACCGGCAATGACCGTCCTTGTCAAGGACGCAGCGCCGGATACCACGTAATTCCTGCAAACGGTGGTTCAACAGGGCAGTTCGATGGTGAATTCGCAGCCCTCGTTGGGTGCGGACTTGACCAGGATCCTGCCGCCGTGTTGTTTGATGATTCCGTGGCTTATGGAAAGGCCCAACCCTGTCCCTCGCCCCCGCTTCTTGGTGGTAAAAAAAGGCTGGAACAGGTCCCGAAGATGTTCCTCATCCACACCGGGTCCCGTGTCTTTGAATACGATCTGTATCCAGTGGTCCTCTTGCCTTGAGCGCGTGGTGATGGCCAGTTCCCCCGCACCCCCCATAGCTTCCGCCGCGTTGAGAATGATGTTCAGGAACACCTGCTCCATCTTGCTTCGAACACCGAACACGGCCGGCAACTCCCGGTCAAGCTTCTGGACCACTTGAATATTGCGAAACAAAACATGACCTTCCAATAGAAACAGTGTGTCCTGAAGAACTTTGTTCACATCCACGAGTTCGCGTTGGTCCGCTTCATCTCGGGCGAAATCGAGGAGACCACGGACGATGATTTTGCATCGGTTGGCTAGTTTGATGATCTTTTCCAGGTTTTCCCGTTCTATTCGATTCCCGGTCTGAGATTCGAGAAGCAGATGGGAATAGGTCATGATGCCGCCCAGGGGATTGTTGATCTCATGAGCGATATCGAAGGCGAGCTTACCCATGGCGCGGAGACGCTCGTCCTGGATGAGCTGTTCTTCCATTTCCCGTTTCTGGGTCACATCGCGAAAGGTGATCTGAATGGCCTCTCTTCCGGCGAATTGAGTTGGGAAAGCACTCACTTCCATGGAAAAGACAGACCCGTCGCTTCTTCGTCCACGGCCTTCGAAAGTCTCCGGGATTCGTCCCGGAAACTTTTTCGAACGCACCAATTCCAGGAAGGGGAGCAAGGATTCGGGGGCAAGGAACTGGAGTATATCCATATGGAGGATGTCTTCCGTGCGGAAATAGTTGAATAAGTTCAAGAAGGCCTGATTGGTGAACACGAATCCTTCTTCGTCGTAAATAGCGATTCCGTCCGAGGAATTCTCCACCATCATCCGGTAATTGGCTTCGGATTCCGCCAATTGGCGTTCCAGATTCTTGCGGGTTGTGATATCTTTGATGACTCCTTCGTACCCCAGGACACGTCCATTGGGGCGTTTTCGGACATTCGAGGTGATCAGCACATCGATGGGTGTTCCCCCCTTGGTCCGAAACCGGACTTCGTAGTCCTTGACGAATCCGTCCTTCTCGATCTGTTTTCGAAACCGTATCCTGTCCTCGACGTTGTAATACAGAAGGGCTATGGATTCCAGGGCCAGGAGTTCTTCTTTGGACTCAAATCCGAACAAATCTACGCCGGCCTGGTTCACGTCCACGAACCGACCTTCCGTGGTCGTTTCATAGAATACGTCTTTGGACTGGATGAAAATCCGTCGGTACCGTTCTTCAGACTCCACCAAAGCCGTAGACAGGTGCTCGAAATCGACGAACCGGGCGATTTCGGTACCCAGCAGACGGCTGAACGAATCAGGCGGCGGCGAGAATTCCGTATCGCCACAAAGACCCAAAAGGAGCGTACCGAGGAATCGGCTGCTGAACGTCAAAGGGACCACAATCCATTGACTCACGGAAGGTACGGCGGACGACAGAGCGTTCCACGGAGGATTGTCGTTCGATACGGCAATGGACACGGGCTCGGTGGTTCTGCCGCAAAAGGCGTCCATAACGAACGACAGAGCCTGAATTTCTTTTTTGTCCAGGCCCCTGGAGGACCGAACGCGGCCGGGACCCGAATCGTCCGCGCAGAAGAGAATCGCTCCGGCGTCCGCGCCGTAAAAGGCGATGGTCTCTTCCAAAATGATGTCGTACAGCGTATCCCCTTTAGGACCTTTTCCCAGACGGACGATGAGGTGGGTGAACCAATCCAGTACGTGATCCATCGTACGACCGTTGGAGGCCGCTTTGTTATTTTCGTATACCATTGCAGAGCTTCCTGCTCTATATGAGGCTCCTCACGAACCTCTCTTTAAGTGACCGCGGCAAAGGATCGCCTGATGTACACCAGAAAAGCTTCGGCTGACCTACATTCGGTGTCGTTCGTCAACAGGCATACACGACGATGCGCCGGCGCGGAAGAGAACGGGATCCGGAAGCCGTATCAGTCTTTGTCCAAGAGACCTTCCTCGCGAAAACTGTATACCTGACCCCCGGCAATAATCATATGATCATGAACGGTAATTCCGAGGTCGCGGGCCGTCTTGGCAATCGTATCCGTGAGCACCATGTCTTGGGCCGAGGGGCGATTGGATCCTCCCGGGTGATTGTGGACCATAATCATGGCGGAGGCTTTGTACTTCAGAGCCTTTTCAAGGATTTTCCTGGGATATATTTCAGCCCGGTCCACGGTGCCTTCCTGGAGTATTTCGTCTTTGATGATCCGGTTTTGCGTGTTGAGGTAGATCACGCGGAATTGTTCGTCCTGAAGATGGGCCATCTGGAGCCGGCAGTAGCGGATTAAGTCCGTGGTTCCACTGAATTGGAATTGTTTTTTGGCCTCCGTCAGAAAATATCTTGCCATGAGATCCCGGACCAATTGGAACAAAATCGCCGTATGCTGGCTCACACCCTCGACTTCAGTCAACTTGTCCACCCCTGCGTCCATGACCGCGTCGTAACTACCGAAGGTTGCCAGCAGTGACTTGGCCAATGGTTTTACGTCCTTTCGGGGAATGGCGTAGGTGAGGAGCAGTTCGAGGGCCTCATGATCCGCGAAGGCCTCCAGCCCAACTCGGACATAACGTTCCTTGAGGCGCCTGCGATGATGCTTGTGCAACGCCGATTTCCGACCTTCCAGCTGTTCGGGACGTTCTACCATGGTGTATTCCGGAGTTTCCCATGGATACAAAGCGCACAGTGAGTGCATCTGCGATGCTTGGAAACAATTGGAGCGATTATCCGTCACTTCCGCTTCTTGTCAACCGTAATCTA
>CAZQXK010000044.1:0-33676 GCA_964597345.1 uncultured Thermodesulfobacteriota bacterium
GTGACCCGGCCCAGGCCGGGCAAGAAGGTGGCCGTGATGACGGTGTGCGAGACGCATGAAGTGGATGGGAAAAAGATGCGATTCATGCGCGCCATCAGGAACTCATGACGGTGGCGGGTCGATTCATCCGGACAGGACGCCGCCTGATCCTTCGCGTGGGTCGTCACTGTCCGGCCTATGAAGGATTTACGGAGGTCCATATGCGGCTGTCTTACGGCTGACTCGGTTGGTAAAAGCCGGATCCATAGCCTAATTGTGACGTTTGAAAGGTTACCTATGTCCTGAATTTGTCCAAAATCCCCTCAACCTCCGAAAGCAGCGTTCTGGAGACATAGAAACAACTGTGAATCGGCTTTGAGCTGCGTCAAACTTAATGAAAGAGCCGAAAAACTGTCCCCAAACCTGTGAAACTGACTACACGGAAAAACACGTCACGGATTCAGGTAATACTATATGTTCTGCTCAACTCGCGAGACAACGCAATATTCGGGATTTTGAAACCACTTCTAACAAGCCGCTGCGGCCAACGCCGCAGGGCGGCGCGACTGAGCGGAGGCGTTCTGCTATTCTATTGGCCAAGGAGAACAAATGACGAAGCACGACGAACTGCTCAAAATGTCTTGAGCGGAAGGTCGGATACAAACATTCCTTTCGATGATCTACGGCTCCTCTTGGATCCTATCGGCTTTGATGAACGGATAATGGGGAGCCATCATGTGTTTATCAAGCCAGGCATTCATGATATGATCAACCTTCAGCGGGAAGGCCGTATGGCCAAACCTTATCAGGTTCGATAAGTCAGATCCGTTATCACCACCTATGGATTGGCGGGTTACGAGGAGGAATGATGCATAAATATGAGATAATTATCTATTGGAGCGATGATGACCAGGCTTTCGTTGCCGAGAATCCCGAATTACCTGGTTGCATGGCGCATGGGAATGGTCCGGACGAGGCGCTGAAGAACTGCCAAGACGCCATGGATCTATGGCTGGACACTGCAAGAGAATTCGGTCGAGACATCCCCGGGCCGAAGGGAAGGCGACTCCGATACGCGTGATCTTGCACGGGCGGAACAAGGGCATGGTTCGGACGGACCAACGCCCGCTGCACATGGCTGGCGTTGGACAACACCACCGACCCATTTCGGATGGGGCAAACCAAGGAGACGATTCTCATGAGCAACGGTTTCAAGTATACGAGACTGTCAAAGGACGATGCGGCTTGCCTGCTGGTGGATCACCAGTCAGGCCTGATTTCCCTCGTGCAGGATTTCTCTCCCGGTGAGTTCAAGAACAATGTTCTCGCTTTGGCGGCGAGCGCGAAGTACTTCAAGCTACCGACGATTTTGACGACCAGCTTCGAGAATGGTCCGAATGGACCGCTGGTGCCGGAACTTAAGGACCTGTTCCCGGATGCGCCGTACATCGCTCGCCCCGGGAATATCAATGCCTGGGACAACGAGGAATTCGTCGATGCGGTGCGAAAGACCGGGTGTAAGCAGGTGATCATCGCCGGCGTGGTCACCGAGGTGTGCGTGGCTTTCCCGGCGCTTTCGGCCGTGGAAGCCGGGTACGACGTCTTTGTGGTCACCGACGCTTCCGGCACCTTCAATGAAATCACAAGACACGCGGCATGGGCACGCATGGCCGCAGCCGGTGTCCAGCTCATGAATTGGTTCGGCGTGGCGTGCGAATTGCACCGAGACTGGCGCAACGACATCGAAGGCCTCGGCGCGCTGTTCTCCGAGCACATCCCCAACTATCGGAATCTGATCACGAGCTACATGGCCAGGAAGCGACGACGGGATACGTGATCCGGTTGCCGCAAAATTAGTCAGCCCATTACCCAACAACCGCATGCGCGGACATTCAGTCGGCTCATCACTGGCGGCCTTGATTTTCGCCCCCTGCGCCGCCTTGCCCTTATCCGACTTGAAGTTTCGAGGTATTATGGGGAATAATGATCGAAATTTTAGGGGAAGGATCCATTCATGATACGAAAGCGTGCGGTTACCATGGCGTTATACGGGGTTTTTCTGGCAAGTGTCTGCTGGTTTGCTTTGTCCAGCTGTTCGGGGCCCTTTCGAGAGATCGTAACTCCGGACTCGGCTCCCCAGCCCGGGCCTCCGGGCCGGGGACCCGCGTACGAGGTGTTCGGTGAAGTATACCATCCGCTCCAGGACGCCGAGGGCTTCACGCAAGTCGGCATCGCCTCCTGGTATGGAGAGGAATTCCACGGACGCAAGACCTCCACCGGCGAGACCTACGACATGCATTCCATGACCGCCGCCCACAAGATACTGCCTTTCGATACCTTCGTGCTGGTTCAGAACCTCGAAACGGACAAGAAGATCAAGGTCCGAATCAACGATCGCGGTCCCTTTGTGTCCGGGCGCATCATCGACCTTTCCTATGGGGCCGCCCGGGAATTGGGAATGGTCGAGCAGGGAACCGCGCGCGTGCGGGTGTCGGCGCTGGGAAAAGAGAAAACCGTGGTGGAAAAGGGGGTCATCAAGACCCTGTATGAACCGGAAGTCAATTACGGAATCGGGAGCTTCTCGGTGCAGGTGGGATCGTTTGCCTCGCTGGAAAACGCCGAGCGATTGGTTTCGCGGTTGAGCGCATCGTTCGGAGACGCGCACGTGGTCACTTCGGACCGCTACAATCCGCCCCTCTACCAGGTGAGAGTGTCTCGAATGAGCACCCTGGAAGCGGCCAGGGGCAAGGTCGAAGAGTTGAAACAAATGGGATTCAAAGACTCGTTTGTAGTGGCGGAGTAATCTTCCAAAGGGGGTTCAATGCTCTTTGGCGGAGTTCATCTTTCTTCGCAGAACACCCGACGTCTTGAACACGACCACCTTCCGGGCTCTCAATTGAAGGTCTTCCTTGGTCTGTGGGTTTCGCCCTCTACGGGCTCTTTTGTCCTTGACGATGAATTTGCCGAAGCCGCTTACAAGAAGGTCGTCCCCGTCCTGAAGCGTGTCTTTCATCAATTCCAGCAGCTTCTCCACAACCCTCCGCGCCTGACTCTTGCTCAACCCGATCTGCTCGTACACGTTGTTGATGATCTTGTCCTTGGTCAAGGCCATGAGTCCTCTCCTTCTTGATTGCGAGAGCCTTTGAATGGCCCTTATGCCTCATGGATCCTTCCAGTGTCAAGCTTTTTTTAATAATTTGAGCCTATTGCGTCAGTGTTTCCCGTATGAGTTCCGGTTTCGGCGTATCCTCGATCCGGCCTTGCGGCTCCCGTATCAGGCCGGTGAAAAATACGATCTCCGTCGTTGGGCTTTATCTCATCGTTTTTGACCGGCCTGCCTGCAATATTGTTTGTCAATGGGGGGGATCGGGGAGCGCCTGCGGCAAGGCGGTGTGCCGACAAGCGCATCGGGGGAGGGGGATTCACAGCGGTGGGGTGATTCCCCGGGGGCCATGCATTTCGGCCGGGGCTCATGGGGCTCGGCGGGAGGCGGCGTCGGAGATCAGTGCGGCAGTTTGAACTTTTCCCGCATCTTCTGGTTTACATAAAGCGGCACCAGGGCGGACACGTTGGCGCCGAGTCTTGCCACATCCTTGATCATGGAAGAGCTGATATAAAACCATCGATAATCCGTCATAAGAAAGATGGAGTGTATGTCCGGATTGAGTTTTCGGTTCATGAGGGCCAGCTGAAACTCGTATTCGAAGTCGGATATCCCCCGAATTCCCCGAATGATGGTGTTCGATCCCCGTCTCCGGGCGTATTCCACCGTGAGCCCCGTAAAGCTGTCCACCTCCACCTGATCGACGTATTCCTTGGAGCGGAAGGTGTGCCGGATCATCTCCACCCTTTCCGCCACCGAAAACGTGGGCGCCTTGTCCAGATGGACGGCCACGGCTACGATGACACGGTCGAAGATCGTCAATGCCCTGACCACGATGGAAACATGACCGTTCGTGATGGGATCGAACGATCCGGGGTACACGACCACGCGTTCCTTGCTCATGGGCTTCCTTTCCTGCACGCCCCCGTAGCAGGCCGGTTAAAAACGCGATCCGCGTCCTTGGGCCTTATCCTTCGTCCTTGCGGCGTACATACGGTACCGCCACGCCTTAAGCGTGGCTTGCATCGCATCGTTCTTAACCGGCCTGCCCGAATTCGGTTTGTCCACAGTTTAGGGTTTCCGGTCCCCGAACTACGACGGCCGATAGAAAGAAACACGGGTTTGCCCGTATTTTCTGTGATCCGCAAGGATCAACCGGCCGTGGGCGGACCCCGGAGATTCCTGTTGGGAGTGCTCGACCACGACCCAGGCCGATTCCGAAAGAAAGGGCCGGTCCCCGAGTTTCGCGAGGATCGTTTCCGCCAGCCCGCTGGAATAGGGAGGATCCAAGAACACGAGATCGAAACGCCGCCCCAGCCTTTCCACGGGTCCGAAACCCCTCCGCAGGTCCCAGAGAATGGGGCGGACACGATCTTCGACCTGGAGCAGGGCCGCGTTACGGCGTATGAGGTTCAGAGCTTTCGGGCTGTGGTCCAGAAGAACCGCCTGGGCGGCCCCTCGGCTCAAGGCCTCCATGGACAGGATCCCCGTTCCGGCGAACCCTTCGAGAACGATCCATGAATCCAGATTCTGTCCCAGAATGCTGAAAACGGCCTCCCGGATATGGTCCGGAGTCGGTCTTATGGCGAGCCCCCTGGGAGACGCCATGCCGCGTCCCCGGAAGCATCCTCCCGTGATTCTCAAGAATGCCGGCCCCCGCTGTCAGCAGCCCGTCGATACACCGTATTGCGGGCAGGGTGGTGAAAAACCATGAGATGCAAGCCACGGTCAGGGCGTGGCGAATCCCGGGGAATGAGGCGCGCCTGAAGTACGCCGCAAGGACAAAGGATGAAGCGTCACGCCCGAGGCGTGACGGCGGATCGCGTTTTTCAACGGCCTATTCGGGGCTGTGGAAATTGGTGTGAACCCATCCCTTTGGATTCCGCCCAGCCTGCTCAGGGAACCACCGAGGCGGGACCGTGTCCGCCGGTTGCGACGCGGCGGGTCGCGTACCCGCAAAACTCCGAAGGGCTACGCCGTTCTGGATCGGGCCAGCGCTTTCTTGGCCAATTTTCGCGAGTTGGACATCATCCGCTCGAAATCGTCCGGCGACAGTCCCGAACCCAGGGCTACCCTGCGGGCAAACTCCAGATCGATCAAATCGGAAGGGTCATGCGCATCCGTGTTCAATACGAGCCGGGCCCCCGTTTTTAGAGCCATCCGAGCCACATGGCCGTTGGCCAGACAATGGCCTTTTCGAGCCGAAATCTCGAGATGAACCCCGCGTTCTTCCGCCAGCCGGGCCTCTTCCTCCCGGATAAGACCCGGGTGCGCCAGTATGTCCGCTCCCGCCTGTATGGCCGCCAGGTTGGCGCCCTCGGCAACGGGCTCCACCAGCGTTTCGCCGTGGATCACCACCAGTTGCGCGCCCATGGCGTACGACTCGCGCACCAGTTCCGGTATGAGCGGGGGAGGGACGTGCGTCAATTCGATACCGGCGATGGTTTGCAGGCGGAAGTATCGGTTCACCCGTTCCGTGACTTTAATGACCCGGGGAATGATCCAATCCAGGTTGGAATCGTCCGCATGATCCGTGATGGCCAAATATTCATGCCCCAGGACGTCCACCCGTCGCATGAGTTCCGTGGGGAGCAACCCCCCGTCGCTGAACAGGGAATGAGTATGCAGATCAACCATATGGATCGATGACCCCCGTGAGTGTTCCTTTAACAGGCCGTTGAAAAACGCGATCCGCGTCGTTGGGCTTCATCCTTCGTCATTGCGGCGTACGGGTTGTACGCCTCATTCCTCAGGATTCCTGCGTCTTGCATCTCATCGTTTTTCACCGGCCTGCCCGTAATACTGGGTATCAACGGGCTGTTAAGCCAGGAGCTGGGTTCCGGACACCGCCGCCGTCCGCAGCCCGGTGAAGTCGCCGGCGCCTGCCGGCCTGCTACATTTTGTATTTGCCGAAGTCGTCCGGGTTCATGCTTTCCAGAATCTCCGTCCACTTCTTTCCTTCGGAGGTCTTTACCGTTTCCTTATAGTTGGGCTCCAAGCTCTTGGACTTCTTCAGGACGGATTCGTTGACGAAAATGGGCGCCTCCGCGCGCAAGGCGATGGCGATGGCGTCCGATGGACGGGCGTCTATATCCATTTCCTTTTCCTGGACCTTGAAATGGATTACCGCAAAGTACGTGTTGTCCTTGAGATCACAGATTTCAATGCCCGTAATCCGGATGCCCATCAGATCCATGGTGTTTTTGTAGAGATCATGGGTCATAGGCCGGGAAAACTTCACTTTTTCCAGTTCACTGGCAATGGAGGTGGCTTCCAGGAGACCGATCCAGATGGGAAGAGCCTGGTCTCCGTCGACCTCCTTCAGAATGACTATCGGACTGTTAGTGAGAGGATCGATAGTCAGGCCGCTTACATATACTTTTTTAGTCATGGTGACGGTCCTCCTTGCACTGAAGCCGGCAAGCCCTCGAAAAGCGCGATTCCTGGTGCTGAGTCGGATCCTGCCTAACTCCACCGTACCCTGTGTACACTTCGTTCCCCGGGGGATGCGCGTCTCCTGTCCCGTCACATTCCACCGGACTGCCGGCAACGCCGTTGTTCAACGAGATGATTGAAATCTTCCCCGGAGCGAGTGAAGAAGCGCCTCTTCGATCCGTACTGAAACGATGCGTCCTGTGAGACTCCGGTCTCCCGGGAAGTTCACCACCTGATTCCCTCCCGTCCGTCCGCTCACCTGGGAAGGCCGCCTCCTGCCTTGACACTCCACAAGCACCCGGACATCCCGATGTGTGAACCGCTGATTCCGTTCCAACGTGATCCGGTTCTGCAAGGCCTGGAGTCTTTGAAGACGTTCGCTCTTGAGTTCCTCCGGAACCTTTCCCTCGAATCGGGTCGCTTTGGCTGGAGGCCGATCGGAATACTTGAATGAATACGCGCCATCGAAGCGAACCCGGCGCATCAATTCCAGGGTGGCTTCGAAGTCGTGATCCGTTTCTCCCGGAAAGCCCACAATCAAATCCGTTGTGATGCTGATATCGGGACACACACTCCGCAGCCGTTGGATTTTTTCCAGATACTCATTTCGAGTGTATCGACGGTTCATCCGTTTAAGGATGGCGTCGGATCCGCTTTGCACCGGCAGATGTATATGGGGGCAGAGCTTTTCCAGGGAGCCGAAGGCGTGGATCAGTTCGGAGGACAAATCCTTGGGGTGTGAAGTCGTGAAACGGATACGTTCCAGCTCCCGGATCCGATTCACGTGTTGAAGCAGATCGACAAAACCGGTCTTTCCCCCATCCGAACGGTAGGAGTTCACATTCTGCCCCAAGAGCGTAATCTCCTTGGCGCCGGCGCGGGCCAATCCGGCCGCTTCCTCGAGTATGTGTCCGGAAGGTCTACTGACCTCGTGACCACGGGTGTAGGGAACGACGCAGAACGTGCAGAAATTGTTGCATCCCCGCATAATGGTGACCAGTGATTTCACCGAAGGATCTTTTGCGGGGGCGGTTTCCAGAGGCGCGGATTCCATGCGGGGTTCAAACCGATAGGTGAAGTCCGTGTACGCCTTTCTTCGCCCGTTTTTCCCCACTTCGGAAAGGATCTCCGGCAGATCGAAAATGGCGTGGGTTCCGAACACGAAATCCAGACAATCCACTTTGTGAAGGAGGGCCTCGCCTTCCTGTTGTGCGACGCACCCACCCACCCCGATGATCAGAGAAGGGTTTCTCCTCTTGAGTCCCTTAAAACGTCCCAGCAGGCTGTATACCTTCCGCTCGGCCTTTTCGCGGATGCTGCACGTGTTGATCAGCAGGAGATCCGCGTCCGACGGATCATCCGCCTGCTCGTATCCCATGGGCGCCAGGATCTGGGCGATTTTGGCGGAATCGTAGTCGTTCATCTGGCAGCCGAAGGTGCTGATGTGAAACCGAATGCTCATAATTGACGGATGATCGGATCGCTTGAATCTCGGGTATCAAATCGGATTGAAGCTTCGCGAGCGGCCGCTTCCGCGGCCGTCCCGCTCGTGTATGCGTCCTTTAAAAAAAATGCTATCAGGTTCGAAGGTTGATTTCAAACTGAATTGCGAGACGCTGCGTGTCCAAATAACACTTGCTATTTGGCTCGGTATGGGATTTATTGCCGACTTGAAACTTGGCGGGCTGATGAAAAACAGCCTTGCGGGCGGCCTGCTGAGAATGAGAGCCGCTGGAGCCTCCATCATAGCCAATGAGCGGCCCGTTGAACAACAGCATTTCGGGCAGGCTGTTCAAAAATGATGAGATGCAAGGCGCGCGAATCCTGAGGAATGAGGCGTACAACCCGTACGCCGCAATGACGAAGGGTGAAGCGTCACGCCAAAGGCGTGAAAGCAGATCGCGTTTTTCAACAGCCTGTTAGAGTCGCCGGTGTATCCTGCCCATGATACCTCTCAGGGACGAAAACCCGACACGGACACTGCCGGCCGTCACCTTGACGCTGCTGGCCGTGAATGTTGTCACGCATCTGTACCAGATGACGCTCGATCCCAAGCTCTCATGGGTGTTTCTTCACCAATTCGGTGCGATTCCGTATGAACTCGTTCATTCCCGCTCCATCGGAGCCGTCACGCTGGAGAGCCCGGTCCCCCGGTATCTGACGTTGCTGACTTCCATGTTCGTCCATGGAGACGTCTTTCATCTGGGAGGCAACATGCTCTACCTGTGGATTTTTGGAAACAACGTGGAAGACGTGTTCGGGAAGGGGCGGTTCATCCTCTTCTATGTGCTTTGCGGGCTGGCGGCTTCGGCTTCGCATGTGCTGATCAACATGGATTCCCGTGTGCCCATCGTGGGGGCCAGCGGAGCCATTGCGGGGGTACTCGGAGCGTATTTCGTTTTATTTCCCAATGCCAAGGTGACCACACTGGTGGTCGTGTTCTTTTTTATCCGTTTGATTCAGATTCCGGCGAGCCTGGTGCTGGGGATCTGGCTCGTTCTCCAAATGCTGAGCGCGGCGTCCAATCAACCGGGCGTGGCCTGGTTCGCGCATATCGGGGGATTCCTGGCCGGAGTGTTCCTGGTGATGGTCTTCCTTCCTCGAAGGAAGCCGTTTGGACGCTGATGGTTTCCGCGGTGCGGTGCAGGACGCCGGTTCCGGGACGGGGAGATGTCTCCATGGGGATCCGGACGAGGGCGGGGCTTGGGCCGGCCGGAGTGGCGTATACCGGCCGAGATTTCAATCGGGTTTGCCGGGCCGGAGGGGATTGGATGGGATTCCAACGTCCGGGCCATGCGGTTGGGCCGGAGCCGGCCGGATAGGGATGTCCTGTTTCAGAATCTCGATCAGTTCAGCCCATTCGGGCTCACGCCCGGGGGCCACGGAGACTTGGACGAGCGCGGGACCGGGATCCAAGGTGGTGATGATACCCAGGCCGTCGTATCCTTCCAGGATGAACTTCAGGAAGGCGAGATCGCTCGAAGGGATCCAATAGGTGCGCCGGGACATGTGAGAGTCCGCCATGGTGACCGCTTTCGCCGAAACCGGAATGGAAGGTCGCCGGCTGGAAGCCGGAAACGGTGACAAGCCGCGTTGAGGATGATCTCCTCGGCTGGACGCTATTACGAAAACAGTTTATCATAATCAGTCATTGAGATGCATGCGATAAAGACCAAAACGGCCATGGAAAAGACGGATTCCGATTCCAGTTCCCCCGTCCGCATATTGGTTGTGGACGACGAGCCCGATGTCCGCGAAGTGATCAGCGACATCGTGGAGAGCTTCGGCTACGAGGCGTCTTCGGCCTCCGGAGGCGAGGAGGCCCTCTCTATGGTGAACCGGGAGCGGTTCGATCTGGTTGTTACGGACATTCAGATGCCGGGCATCAGCGGGATCGATTTGATTGAACGCATTCACCGGTCCCGTCCGGAAATCGATCTGATCGCCGTGACGGGTTTCAACATGGAGTACTCGTACACGGACGTGATCCGGGTGGGGGCCAGCGACTTCATCACCAAGCCCTTGAACGTGAACGAGTTTCAGGCCAAGATCCACCGAGTGCTCCGGGAACGTCGTATGAGGGCCGACCTGGAGCGGCTCACGTTCCGGGATGAACTCACGGATCTCTGCAACCGGAGGTACTTCAATCTGAAAGGCTTGGAGGAAGTGGCCCGGGCTCACAGGCAGGAATATCCTCTGTTTCTTATCCTGATCGATATAGACCATTTCAAGAAATACAACGATCACTTCGGACATCAGGCCGGAGACAGGATACTCAAACAGCTGGCTGAAGTGATTCATATCTCCGTCCGGAACGACGTGGACAGCAGCTTTCGATACGGGGGAGACGAATTCGGCGTTCTGGTTCCGCAGGTGAGTTGCATTCAGGCCCAATGCGTGGCCGAACGGCTGCGCCGGAAGTACCTCGAGTTGGTGGACCGGGAAGATACTTCCCTGAGCTTGGGAGTGGCCGAGTCCATGGACACCGGACTGGGACCCGAGAGCGATCTCAGGGTGCTGGTCCAGCATGCGGACAAAGCGCTTTATGAGTCCAAGAGGGGGGGCGGCAACCGGGTTACTCTGTATTCAGGCGACAAGGCGGATTGAATCCGGCTCACGGATGATCCCGCCCGGCGTATCCATTGGGTTGCTTTCGCGCTTGGAATCTTTTTGCAGCACCGGGGGATTTCCATGAAAACGAGTTTAGGCGTCCTGGTTTTTGTAACGGTTATCGGAGCGTGGTTTCTTACGGAAGCCGCGCCGGGAGAGGGGGCCCGTATGTTGGAGTCCACTCGGCGGGACCAACAGGAATTGGCCGTGACCATCTACAATGAGGATCTCGGCCTGGTGAAGGACCGAAGGCGTGTTCGACTGGAGAGGGGCCTGTTCCTGATGGAATTCAAGGACGTGGCAAGCCGGCTGGACCCCACCTCCGTGTATCTCAAATCCCTTACACATCCTGGAGAGCTGTTCATCCGGGAACAGAATTATGAGTTCGACGTGATTACTCCGGGCCGCCTTCTGGAAAAAAGCGTGGGTCGGAAGGTGGTGTTGGTGGAAACCCGCGAGGAAGACGAGGGCGAGCTGCGCACGGAAGCCGTCCTGATTTCCGTGAACTCAGGGGAAACCTATCAAATCGGGGATGAAATCCACCTGGGTCACCCGGGACGCGTCGTGCTTTCGGAATTGCCGCCGGAACTTCGCGCGCAGCCGACGCTGGTGTGGTTGCTGGAGAACGTCGGGGACCGTGAACAAACGGTGGAGGCGTCCTATTTGACCCGGGGTCTTTCCTGGCGTGCGGATTATGTGGGAGTCCTGAGTGCGGATGAGCGCTCCATGGGTCTCACCTGCTGGGTGACCATCCGGAACGAATCAGGCGGCGCCTATGAGGATGCGCAGGTAAAACTCATTGCCGGCGAAATCCACAGGGCTCGCGATGTGGGACGCCGGGAAGCGGCCATGGCGATGCGGGCTGAACCGGCGGCTCCCCAGTTCGAGGAGCAGGCCTTCTTCGAATACCATATGTACGCGCTGAACCGCCCGTCCACCATCAAAGAGAACCAGATCAAGCAGTTGGCTCTGCACACCGTGGAGAACGTGCCCCTGAAAAAACGGTTTGTGTATCGGGGTCCGGGCCGTTTCTGGGGAGGGAAAGCCCCCGGGTCCGGTACGGAAAACCCCGTTGTGGAAGCCGTCTTCAAGAACGACGTTCCAAGCAATCTGGGAATACCGCTTCCCCAAGGCACGTTCCGAACGTACAAGCCGGACGCGGATCAGGCGCTTCAGTTCATCGGAGAAGATCGCGTCGAGCATACGCCCAAAGACGAAGAAGTGACCCTGCGTTTAGGGAAGGCCTTCGACATTGTCGTGGAAAGAATCCAGACGGATTTCAGATCCAGGGACAAGAGTTTTCAGGAAAGCGTGGAAATCCAGGTGCGCAACCGGAAGAGCGAATCCGTCACGGTCCTTTTGGAGGAAACCCTGAGAGGGGATTGGCAGATCATTCGGGAAAGCCACACGCACACCCGAAAGGATGCGTTCACCATCGCGTACCAGGTTGATCTGGCCCCCGGAGCATCGGACACGGTGGCATACACAGTGCTTTCTCAGCAGTAGCAGGCCGTTGAGAAACGCGATCTGCGTCGTTGGGCTTCATCCTATCCGCCTGTACGTTCCACCTGTCTGCGCGCAGGCACGCACAGGCAGGCGTCATTGCGGCGTACTGTAGGTACGCCTCATTCCTCAGGATTCGCGCCCGCCTTGCATCTCATCGTTTTGTACCGGCCTGCCCGCAATACGGTGTATCAACGGGCTGGTGGGAGGGGTGGACAGTGGTCGCCCGAGGATGGTTCTCGAACCGGTCGCCTGCAAGGTGCGCCGTATCGATCCTGAGGAAGCGGTTCGAATCGTTTCGGAAGTTCCGGCCGGGGGTAAAGGGGGATCTTTTGCACCGGAAAGTGTTCAGGAGGTCGAGGATTTTCTCGATTGAAAGAACAGACAGGGGGCTCCGGAACTGGATCGCACGGCAATGCAGGGGAGTTGCCGGGATTTTATGTTGAAGGCGCGGCAACCGTAAGGAAAAGAAGGTTGCCAGGTGACATAGAAACTCACGCATTGATAACAGGGCGTGATATTTTTCCTTCCCATGACGGAACGTCCATTGCCCGCATCGGGCGGTGCGAGACCCCGGCGGAAGGGTTTGCCGGGATCTCCGGGCTCCGTCGCCTCGGGAACGCGGCGACACCCTTGCAAGCGCACTCTCTTCACAGGGATTTCGAGAGCCCTATGACCGGGTGACGAATTCCGCGATGCGCATCGATTTTCCAGCGGGTCCGCCCACCCTCCCGTCCGTTCTCCGGAGGGATTCCGGCACTCCGGCTCAGGCTGAAAGCCTGGAGGCCAACTGGGCGACTCTTCTTCCGAGCTTTGCCGCGTTTTCCTCGGCCTGTGCGTCCGGTTTCCCTACGCACGCCGTTCCATAATGGCCCGTGGCGTCCATGGGATCACCCACAATGATCATGCCATAGATCAACAGGGCCTGCAGGATTCCCATCAAGGTTGTTTCCTTACCCCCGGAAACGTCCCCGGACGTGGTGAATGCCGCAGCCACCTTACCTTCCATTTTTTTCCGGACGCCCACGAATCGATCGAACACGGATTTCAACTCAGCGGCCATACCGCCGAAATACACCGGAGATCCCGCGACAATTCCCGCGGAATCCAGGAAGTCTTCCTTGGTCACCTGGTCCGTGTGTTTCAGCAACGCTCGTGCGCCATCGACCTGCTCGACTCCTCGGGCTACGGCCTGGGCCAGTTTTTCCGTGTTTCGCGTCTTGGAATAATAGAGCACCAGGATCTGCATGGGAATCCTCCTTGGTGAAGAAGTTCGCGCCCAAGCTCCGCGGTTTGCGGACAAAAAACCCGCCGGCGGGCGGGTTCTCTGCAACTCTGGGGAAAACGTTACACCGCGTCGCTCTTGGGCGGCGCGCTTTCCGTCTTTCCCGAAGTCCCCTCGGCGGAGGTTTCGGTCTTTTGTGGTTTGGCTGCGGGAGTCGATCCGGGAGATTTACGCGCGTAATCGGATACGTACCACCCGCTGCCCTTGAGATGGAAGGAGCTGTGCGAAACAAGCTTCTTCACCGGGCCGCTGCAATGGTCACAACTACCCAGCGGAGCGTCCGAAAAACGCTGCCAAGCCTCTGTAATCTTTCCACATTCGAGACATTCATACTCATAGATGGGCATGGTCCGTACCTCATGGTCAAGAATTTTCTTTTATAATACAAGCGATGGAAAATTTGTCAAGAGCCCTGGGGGAAAAAGCCCGGGTTCTCGAAATGCCTAAAGTGCGTGAGGGATGTGGACGGCAACCCGTCATTTTCACGCCGTATCTGTCGCACCGGTGTTCCCGGAACGGAGCGCGAATCTGCTTGACCCGGTTCAAGGGTGTTTTAAGATAACGCTCAAAAATGCGAAGGAGCGACCGTTTATGATCCATCTGCTCAAGCAACTCCACGTGGCGGTGCCTTTTGACGATCTGGCGGGAAAATACCTGGATCTTGTGCTGGAGAACGGCGTATCGCCCGAAATCGGACTGCGGGCGGAGGTTCTGGATGTCTTTGCCGACGAGGATTTTGTAAGAATATCCGAGAAGTTGAAACGGCGTGGTCTCCGGACCACCCTGCATGCGCCGTTTGTCGACCTGCATCCGGCTTCCGAAGATCCCATGATACGGGACGGCTCGCGGAGTCGGCTCATGCGGGCGTTCGAATTGATCGACGTATTCACTCCCCGTTCCGTGGTGTGCCATCTGGGTTTCGATCCCAGGCTGCATCTCGAGGATCTGGATGCCTGGGTGAATCGCTGGGTGGGATTTATGGAAGTGTGTCTGCCCCTGTTCGAGAAACGCGGAGTACCCATCATGATCGAGAATACGTTCGAATGGGACACCGAGGTATTTGAGCGGATTTTCGAGGCGGTGCCTTCCCCCTTTCTGGGTTTCTGCCTGGACACCGGCCACTGCCTGGCTTTCGGCAAAGTGTCCTGGCAGGAGTGGGTGGAAAGACTTCATGGAAGACTGGGACAGCTTCACCTGCATGATAATTCCGGGGCGTATGACGATCATCAGGCGGTGGGGCAGGGACGCTTTCCCTTCCGGCCTTTCCTGGCTCGCTTGGCGGAATTGAATCTCAGGCCTCTCGTTACCCTGGAGGCGCACCGGGAGGATTGGGTTTGGATCAGTTTGAAAAACCTGTCGGAAATGTGGCCCTGGTCTGATGACGGCGAAACCTGATCGCCGCGGGACTCTCCTGATGGAATACGGGGCGATGTCCTACAAGAAATAGAGGCGATCATCCACGGAAGGCTGTTCTTTGCGCATTGCGGCCCGGGAACGGCTTTCCGCTACGAAGGGCTCTTCCTCCGAAAGGTCCCCCAGTTCCTCCTCGAGAGCCTCCGGGTCCTCCCCCTTTTCCAGGCGGTGCAGGGCCTCCTCGAAGCGCGGTCCCAGTTGGAGTCCCGTGGCCTCGGAAAACTTGCGCATCAGTCGGGCCGCCTGGCGCGGATCGTCTTCGTTTACGGACTCCGCTTCCTGAGCGAGATGCTCCATGGCCCTTTCGAGTCGGGACTCGTCCATGTCGGGCATGCCCGTTTCCTCCCGGTCGCTCTTGCGGGGAGTGGAAAACCGGCTCATTCTTCTCTCGAGCACCGATTTCCCACATTGGGGGCACAAAGGTCGGGCTTCGGTGTTCACCGTAGCGGAGAAAAAATTGAACATGCGATGGCATGGGGCGCAATAGAATTCGTAAATGGGCATGGAACCTCCCCCAACAGGCCGTTGAAAAACGGTATTGCGGGCAGGCCGGTGCAAAACGCGATCAACGGCCTGCTAACCTCAACGGTTCCTTTCCAGAAAACCGTTTGCTCCGAGGCCGCGTAACGGAAACCTCGGACCGTGCGTCTCTTTCAACGGTGCGATGCCGTGACGGCCCCGGGGTTTGCCCCGGAGCGCACCATGGAGTAAACTATAATTTGGATGTGTATGCAAGTGTTCCCCTTGGGCGATGCAGGGAAACCGTCGCCTGTTCCCCCATGGACGCAGTGGACGCCGGATGCGGATGGGATTAGAATGACGTTCCATATATACTGGCCGCGCCATGTCCAACCTCAGCTGAACCCGAAACCGGAGGTCGCCGTGTGTCTCAAGTGCAGCGCTCCACCGAACCGTTACTACGTCCAGGATTGCGCTACCGGCCTGCTCGTTTGCGAAGAATGCGGGTTCGCCGTCCGCCGAATCACCGGGGAGGCTCTTCAAACCGGAGACTATATCTGGATCTTGAATGCGGACTGGCCCGAATTTCACTCCTTCGAGGAATTGTTCGGAATCATGGTGGGCTCCGATCATCCCATGCCCGCTTTTATCCAATACGGCATGATTCCATCCCGGGTACTGACGGCCGTGCTGGATATGGCATTCCGGCAGGTTCCGGATGTTCATTGACGGGCCCTGTCCCTTGAGGGACAGGCGGGTTTCCCGCCGGAACGACGGGCGCCGACGACCTCCTCCGCACATCAGTATTCGATGCCTTCCCTGGCGGGAATACCGCGTCGATAGTAATGTTTCAGCTCTTTCAGTTCAGTGATCCGGTCCACGTGTCGAGCTATATCGGGATGCAGGTTTCTTCCCGTCAGAATCAGGTGGGTGCGGGCGGGTTTGAGCCGTATGAACGAGATCACTTCTTCCGGTGGAATGAGTTTAAACCACACCGCCATGTTGATTTCATCCAGGATGATGAGTTCATACAGGCTCCGTTCCATGACCTCCTTGGCCAGTAACAAGGCGCGGCAAGCCATGACGGAGTCCAGCGGATCCCGTCCTTTCTTCTTGAGAATGTACCCTTTTCTGCCTACGGGCAGGAACACCAAATTGAGGGGAAATCGGTTCATGAGCAGTTGTTCGCCCTTGCGCAGGGCGGGTTTCATGAACTGCATGATGAAGACACGCTGGTTGTTGAGCAGAGCGTTCAACGCTTCTCCCAGCGCCGTGGAGGTCTTCCCCTTGCCATTGCCTGTATAAACACGGATGGTTCCGGACATGTGCTTCTTTCCGGGACGAACGACCTGGGTCCTTGCCGGTGTTCATCCCTCCGATGGTGATTCAGGCCGCGGCGAGCGGACGGGAAAACGCCGCCCTCCGGCGGACAAGAACCGTCTTGGCCCGGGAACGGCCGGACCGGCCTAAACCACGGGGACGATGAAACGCCCGTGATGATACTCGAAGGAAGCTCGGGGATCAATAGAAGGTTTGGGCCCCCTTGGGTCCTTGGGAGGAAAGAGCCGTGGGCGCGATCATCACGCTCACCACGGATTTCGGTACGGCGGACGGCTATGTGGGCGCGATGAAAGGGGTGATTCTGACCCTGTGCCGCCGAGTCACGGTGGTGGACATCACTCATGACATACCGCCTCACGATGTTTGGAGTGGGGCGCTGACTCTATTGACGTGCGCCGGGTATTTTCCCGAAGACACCATCCATATAGGCGTTGTGGATCCGGGTGTGGGATCGGGACGGAGGGCCATGGCTGTGCGCACGGACCAAGGCGTTTTTGTGGGACCCGACAACGGGTTGTTCACTCTGGTGATGGACCGATGGGGCGTGTCGGAAGCGGTTCACCTGGAACGGGCTTCCTTTTTTCTACCGCGTGTCAGCCCCACTTTTCACGGGCGGGACGTGTTCGCCCCCGTGGCGGCGCACCTGGCCCTGGGCGTTCCTTTGGAACACATGGGTTCGCCGCTCGATCCGCCGGTTCGGCTGGAGATCCCGGAACCTCTCGGAGAACGAGACCAGATCCGGGGGCAGGTGATTCATGTGGATCGCTTCGGAAACCTGATTACCAATATTCAGGAGTGGCGCCTGGCGGGTATCCCGTCGAAAGACGTGATAGTGGAATGGCATGGGGTGCGTATTCATGGTCTGAGCACGGCGTATGCGGATGTGCGGGAGGGGGCCTTTCTGGCGCTGGTGGGGAGCGCCGGCATGATCGAAATTTCGAGAAACCGGCGAAGAGCGGACGAGAATGCGGGCGGTGTCCGGGGCGCCTCCGTGGTCGTATCCTGGACGGCACGCTGAACGTGCCGGATAGCAGGCTGTTGAGAAACGCGATGCGCTTCGTTGCGCTTCATCCTTCGTCATTGCGGCGTACTGGCTGTACGGCTCATTCCTGAGGATGGTCCGAACCGCCTTTTCGAATCGTATCTTTCCCGCGGACATCCGGAAGAGCGGTCCGGAAAACTATTGACGCGTTGCGGAGGACGCGGTAGGGTAAAATGAGTGAGCGTTCAGTCGGATGCGAACTTCGAGAAACGTGATGATCAAGAAGAAAACCATCCCCACATTGGTCAAAGACCCCCACCTCGTGGAGAAACGCCGCGCTCAAATCGTACGGGCCGCGGTCGGCCTCTTTATTGAAAGAGGCTTCCATAAGACCACCACCCGTGAAATCGCCCGGGCTTCCGGAATGAGCATCGGGAGCCTCTACGAATACTTCAAATGCAAAGAGGACGTTCTGTACCTGGTGTGTGACACCATTCATAACGCCGTACAGGAACGACTCGAAGGGAGCCTCCAGGAGGACGGAAGCGGAAAGGACGCCATTGTTCGGGCTATCCATGGGTACTTCCAGGTGTGCGATGAAATGGCCGACATGATCTTGCTCATCTACCAGGAAAGCAAGTCTCTGCCGGCCGATTCCCTCCGGTATGTACTGGAAAACGAGGAACGCATCACCCGGATGTTTCGAAACCTGCTGGAACGAAGCGTGGAAAGCGGCGCCCTGCGCATCCGCGACGGCGGAACCCTGAGTCTTCTGGCCCACGACATTACCGTCTTGGGGCATATGTGGACCTTCAGGAGATGGTCGTTGCAGCATGCCTTCCGATTGGAGGAATATACCAGGATCCAAACCGAACTCATTCTCAAATTCGTGGAATGACCGTGACGGGGGAGAATCGGCGGACGGAGACCCCGCCGCCGCTGTTGAGATTCCCGGCAAGGTCCTTGTCCATGACCATCGGAGGAACGGTTTATGACCGACATCAGGGAAGTATACAAACCCCAATATCCAGTCCGGGTGGTAACCGCCGCCTCGCTGTTCGACGGTCACGACGCTTCCATCAACATCATGCGCCGCATCATGCAGGCGAGTGGAGCGGAAGTCATTCACCTGGGGCACAACCGCTCGGTGGATGAAATCGTGGCCGCTGCCATTGAAGAAGACGCCCAGGCTATCGCCGCAAGTTGCTACCAGGGAGGCCATCTGGAGTTCTTTAAGTATATGAAGGACTTGTTGAGAGAACGGGGGGCCGATCATATCCGAGTTTTCGGTGGGGGCGGCGGGGTGATCGTGCCTGAAGAAATACGGGAACTGGAGGCCTATGGAATCACCCGGATCTATTCCCCGGAACATGGCCGTAAAATGGGATTGCAGGGGATGATCAACGAGCTGCTGCAGGAGGCGGATCAGCCCGTCACGGACGGTCTGCCGGATTTGACGCCCGAAACCCTGACGCCTGCGCGAAAACTCCACGTGGCCCGGATGATCAGTCTTATGGAATACGGTTTGACGCAGGGAAACGGCCGCATCGAGGATCTGCGCCGGCGATTTCGCGAGGGCGCGGCGGGTTCGCATTCCCCCGTCTTGGGGATCACGGGTACCGGCGGCGCAGGCAAATCGTCGTTGACGGATGAACTCATTCTTCGATTTCTCTATGATTTTCCGGACAAGACCGTGGGTATTCTAGCCGTCGATCCTACGCGGCGCAAAAGCGGAGGAGCGCTGCTGGGAGATCGCATCCGCATGAACGCTATCAACGACAAACGCGTGTACATGCGCTCCCTGGCCACACGAAAGTCGCGCACCGAGTTGTCGGAAGTGTTGCAGGAGGCGCTCTGGGTGCTGAAGTGCGCCGGATTCGACCTGATCATCGTGGAGACCGCCGGCATCGGACAAGGAGACGCGGCCGTGGCCGAACTGGTGGATTTCTCTCTGTATGTCATGACCAGCGAATTCGGTTCCCCTACCCAGTTGGAAAAGATCGACATGCTGGATTTCGCGGATCTCGTCGCCATCAACAAGTTCGAACGGAAGGGTTCCGAGGATGCGCTGCGGGATGTACGGAAACAATACCAGCGGAACCACAAGCTTTGGGATCAACCCTTGGAAACGATGCCCGTGTACGGCGCCATAGCGGCCAAGTTCAACGACGACGGCGTCACCGCTCTGTATCACGGCATCCTGGAACTTGTGGAACGCAAAAAGAAGACGCGTTGGGAGAGTCGGCTTCCCCGGTCCCAGGACAAGAAATCGTCCAGCAAAACCATCATTGTCCCGCCGGAACGGACGAGATATCTATCGGAGATCTCCGCCACCGTCCGCAGATATCACCGGGAGACGGAAGAGCAGTGCGCGACGGCCCGAAAGACATGGGCGCTTGGGGAGGCGTTGAGCCTCGTGGAGGAGAGACTGGAGAGGGAGGGCAAGTCGGCCCTGGAATTACTGAAAGCGGAACTCAGGCAGTCCGAACTCCTTTTGACGCGGGAATCCTTACGGCTCCTGGAAGAGTGGCCCGGTCTTGTGGAGACATACGGGGCCGGAGAGTTCGTCTATCAAGTACGGGATCGGGAGGTTCGAGTTCCTCTGTTCACATCGAGCCTGGCCGGGAAACGGATCCCCAAGGTGGCCTTGCCCCGGTTCAAGGACCCCGGAGAGATTCTGCGATGGCTTCGGGAAGAGAACGTACCCGGGCGGTTTCCCTTCACGGCGGGCGTGTTCCCTTTAAGGCGCATGGACGAACAACCCACCCGCATGTTCGCGGGGGAAGGAGATCCGGCTCGAACGAACCGCAGGTTCAAGTATCTTTCGAGGGACAGCGAATCCAAGCGTCTCAGTACCGCCTTCGATTCCGTCACCCTCTATGGCCAGGACCCGGATATCCGTCCGGACATCTACGGCAAAGTGGGTAATTCCGGGGTAAGTGTGTGCACGCTCGACGATATCAAAGTGCTTTACAGCGGCTTCGATCTGTGTGCGCCCAATACGAGCGTTTCAAAGACCATCAACGGCCCCGCGCCCATCATGCTGGCCATGTTCTTCAATGCAGCCGTCGATCAACAGGTGGAACGGTTTCAGGAGGAACACGGGAGACTCCCCACGAGGGAAGAAACGGACCGAATTCGGGCCATGGTGCTGAAGAACATCCGCGGGACCGTGCAGGCGGATATTCTGAAAGAAGACCAGGGACAAAACACCTGCATTTTCTCCATCGAATTCGCCATACGCATGATGGGCGACATTCAGGAATATTTTATCGAGCATGAGGTGCGGAATTACTACTCCGTTTCCATATCCGGATACCACATCGCGGAAGCGGGGGCGAATCCCGTGAGCCAGTTGGCGTTCACCATGGCCAACGGGTTTACTTACGCGGAGTATTATTTGAGCCGGGGCATGCACATCGACGATTTCGCACCCAACCTGTCGTTTTTCTTTTCCAACGGCATGGATCCGGAGTACACGGTAATCGGCCGCGTGGCGCGCCGCATTTGGGCCATCGCTATGCGGGACCTTTACGGCGGATCCGACCGGGCCCAGAAGCTCAAGTACCACATTCAGACCTCGGGCCGTTCCCTGCACGCCCAGGAGGTGAATTTCAACGATATACGCACCACCCTGCAGGGGTTGTGCGCTATCTACGACAACTGCAACTCGCTGCACACGAATGCGTACGACGAGGCCATCACCACCCCCACGGAAGAGTCCGTGCGGCGGGCGCTGGCCATCCAGATGATCATAAACCAGGAATGGGGTCTGGCGAAGAATGAAAACCCCTACCAGGGCAGTTTCATTGTGGAAGAACTTACCCGCCTCGTGGAGGAGGCCGTGCTGGAGGAGTTCGACCGGCTGACCGACCGCGGCGGCGTACTGGGTGCTATGGAGACGGGGTATCAGCGGAGCAAGATCCAGGAGGAATCCCTGTACTATGAATTGAAAAAGCACTCCGGGGAGCTGCCCATTGTGGGAGTGAACACCTTCAGAAACCCCAGGGCTCACGTGGACGAAGACGAGGATCTTTGTCTGGTGGAGCTTTCCCGGGCCACGGAGGAGGAAAAGCAGAATCAGCTCCGACGGTTGAAGGAGTTTCAGGAGAGACACCGCGCCGAGGCTCCGGAGGCCTTGGAACGCCTGAAGAGGGTGGCGTTGGACGGAGGCAACGTCTTTGCCGAGTTGATGGATACGGTGCGGGTGTGTTCCCTGGGCCAGATATCCAGGGCTCTCTTTCAAGTGGGCGGCCAGTACCGCAGAAGCATGTAAGTGGCGGCGTGTCGAAATCATCCGGACCGGGAAGCGCTCCTGGTCTGCCAGAAGCACCGGACCGGTCTGTGCGGGGAGTGCGTGCGTTCGGGTCCCAAGTGCGTGGATCCGCAAACGTATTGTACGTTTCGCACCTCCTGCGTCATTCATGAACTCATGAAGGAGCAGAGGCGCCAAACGGCGCGGACGGGTTGAGTCTCTCTGGAGAGCCGTTGTGGATGTTCTGAAGCAGGCGCCGCACCACATCCGTGTGAAGTCGATGGGGATGTGGGAAGTCCGTTCACCGGGGTTCATGCGGAAACCATCGTTCCTTGCGTCGTCGATGGGACCGCATGACGGAACGTTTCGGACGTTCCTTCGGTTTCCGATCCATCGGTGTCCCGGTTTCTCCCGGCGCCGTGCAGGTTGGTTTGAAATTCCTGTAACAGCCTGTGGATACACAGGGTTGCCGTCAAGAAAGGAAGGTTCATGACCGTTCGTGTTCGTTTCCTGCCCAGTGGATTGGAAGTGGAAATCGAGAAAGGTCGTACGTTGCTGGAGGCCGCCATGCTGGCGGGAGTCCACCTTAACGCCTCCTGCGGAGGAGCGGGAGTATGCGGCAAATGCCGCGTGATCCTGGACCGTGGAGAACTCGATTCGGAGCAGGACCCGTTCCTGTCCGATTCGGAATACGCCGCGGGGGTGCGGCAGGCCTGCATTTCACGGGTGCTCGAAGACACCGAAGTGCACGTACCTCCCGAAGCTTTCCTGGACAGTCGAACACTGAACCTGATCTCCACATCGAAAGATGCGCACCGGGCCATACGGGACATCGGTGTTCGAGACCTCATGGCCGAGAACCGGTTTCATCCGCCCATTCAGAAACTGCGGGTGGAAGTGGTTCCCCCGTCCATCGAGGACCAGTCCAGTGATCTGACCCGGTTGCTCAATGCCCTGGCGGAACAACATGACGTTCACAACGTGGAAGTTGAGTTTGAGGTGATCCGCGTGTTGCCCAGGGTAGTGCGCGAGGCGAATTTTGTCGTCACGGTCACCGTGGCGATTTCTCCTCGTCCGGAGTATCCGAGAGTGAACCTGCTCAAAGTGGAGCCCGGCGATCGATCGGGGGCCAACTATTGCGCCGCCGTGGATGTGGGGACCACCACGGTATGGGGCGCCCTCATCAACGTGGCCACGGGGGAGGTCGTGGCCGAACATGGCGAGTACAACAGCCAGATGGGGTATGGAGAGGACGTGATCTCACGGATCAACTACGCGTCTCGGCCCGGCGGTCTCCGGAAGATGCAGGAACTCGTGACGGCCACCATCAATTCGGTGCTGGATCACCTGGTATCCAGCGTCGGTCTCTCCGTTCGGGACATTACGCGTATCAATCTAGCCGGAAACACGACCATGACTCAACTGCTGTTGGGGGTGAATCCGCAGCATATACGGCTCCGTCCTTATGCGCCCACGGCCAATTTCTATCCTCCCGTACGGGCCGTGGATTTGGGAATCCACGCGGAACCGGATGTGCAGGCCGCTCTGTTTCCCTGTATTGCGGCGTACGTTGGGGGCGATATCGTGGCCGGCGTCATCGGTTCGGGAATGTATCGATCGGAACAGGTTTCGCTGTTTGTGGATTTGGGAACCAATGGCGAGATCGTTATCGGGAACCGGGACTGGATGACCTGTGCGGCATGTTCGGCGGGTCCGGCTTTTGAAGGAGGCGGTATCAAACACGGTATGCGCGCGGCGCGCGGGGCCATCGAGGAGGTGATGATTCATCCCAAGACCTTCGAGCCCATGATCATGACCGTGGCCATGGCCAAGCCCAGAGGCATTTGCGGTTCCGGCCTGATCAACGCCGTGGCCGCCATGCTCCGAGTGGGCGTCATCAACGGCAGAGGCAAATTCAATCCGGACCTTCCCACAAATCGTATCCGCGAAGGAGACGGGGGATTCGAGTATGTGCTGGTGACGGCGGAAAACGCGCGTTCAGGCCAGGACATCGTTTTGACGGAGATCGATATCGACAACCTGCTTCGAGCCAAGGGAGCCATGTTCGCCGGATATCTCACGTTGTTGGAAGGCGTGGGCCTGCGCATGGAGGATCTGGAGCGGGTCGTCATCGCCGGAGGTTTCGGATATCACGTCAATATCGAGAACGCCGTGACCATAGGTCTGTTCCCGGAACTGGAAATGCATCGGTACGAATTCATCGGCAACGGCTCCCTTCTAGGAGCGAAACTGACTTCGCTGTCCAACGAAGTACGCATGGAGGTCAAGGAAGTGGTGGCTAAGATGACGAACTTCGAACTCAGTGAAAATCCAAAGTACATGGACTATTACGTGGCGAGCATGTTTTTCCCGCATACCGAAGAGAAGTATTTCCCTCGGACATACAGGCAACTCTGGAGCCGGGATGGGAAGGTTGCCTGACGAACCGCGGGCTCCTGGGATGTTTCCCTTCTGCGGATCGGACCAGGGATCCGCGTTTGAAGGTCATTGTCCCCCTCAACCGGCCTGCATGGGTCCGGGTCGTGTGGAGTGACAACGCGGATGACGCACATATCCGGCCTGACAGAGGCAAAAGACCGGGTGGAAGTTCTTCGGGGAGAAATCCGCAGGCATGATCACATGTATTACGTGCTGAATCGCCCGGAGATCTCCGACCGGGAGTACGACCTGCTACTGAAGGAACTCGAGGAGTTGGAGGAGCGTTTCGGTTTGGTTTCCCCGGAATCGCCCACCCAGCGCATCGGAGAACGACCCCGGGATGAATTCAAAAAGATGGAACACATGGCTCCGCTGCTCAGCCTGGATTCCGTATTGGAGGAGGGAGGACTCCGTCGATTCGTGGAACGGACGGAGAAGTTTCTGGGGAGAACGACGGCATTTGTCGCGGAGCCCAAGTTCGACGGTCTTTCGGTGGAGCTGGTATACGAAGAGGGGAAATTCACCCGGGGCGGCACCCGGGGAGACGGTCTGGTGGGCGAGGACGTGACGGAAAACCTGCGGACGATCCGCGCCCTTCCTTTGGTGCTCGGAACGGCGATACCCGTTCCCAAGCTGTTGTCCGTTCGGGCGGAGGTGGTCATGCCCCTGGAAGGGTTCAACCGATTGAACAGACAGTTGTTGGAGAACGGCAAGGAACCCTTCGCCAACCCCAGGAACGCGGCCGCAGGCTCTTTAAGACAACTGGACGCGCGAATCACTGCGTCCAGGCCCCTGGACCTGTTCTGCTACGATATCCTCTGGGCGGAGGGCGGTGTGCCCCATTTTCACCGGGAGGACTTCGTACGCCTGGAGACATGGGGACTGCGTACGGAGCCTCACCGGAGGGTTTGCCGCTCTCTCGGGGAACTGCTGGACTTCCACGGGGAAATGGCTCGGAGCCGGGACGACCTTCCCTACGAGGTGGACGGCATCGTAGTTAAAGTGGATTCCAAGGCGGACCAGGCGGCCTTAGGGGTGCGCACGAAGAGCCCCCGATGGGCCGTGGCCTACAAGTTCGAACCCCGTAAAGAAGAGACGGTCATCCAGGACATTGCCGTGAGTGTAGGTCGTACGGGCATCCTGACTCCCGTGGCGCTTTTGAAACCCGTGGATGTGGGGGGAGTGACCATCAGTCGAGCCACGCTTCATAATCTGAGCGAACTAAGACGCAAGGATGTGCGGGTGGGGGACTCGGTGCGGGTGGCCCGGGCCGGGGACGTGATTCCGGAAGTGGTGGAGCGTATTCCGGTTGCCGGAGAGACTCGTTCGGGACCTTTTGAAATGCCCGTCCGCTGCCCGGTGTGCGGCGGCGAGGTGATCGTCCGGGGCGCCTTCCATGTGTGCACCAACGAATTGTCCTGCCCGGCGCAAGTGAAGGGCGCCGTCAAGCATTTCGCATCCAGGGACGCCATGGATATCCGCGGCCTGGGTGAAAAGACCGTTGAGGTCCTCGTGGAGCGGGGTTACGTGAAAGACGTGGCGGATCTGTACGATCTCACGAAGGATCAGCTCCTGACTCTGGAGGGGTTTGCGGATCGTTCCGCGGAGAAACTCCTGGAAGCGATCCGGCGTTCCCGGCAGACCACGTTGCCACGGTTCCTGTATGCGCTGGGGATCCCGGGAGTGGGAGTTCATGTGGCCCGGGTTTTGGCGGAGGCTTTCGGCTCCCTGGAGAGCATTCGAGAGGCGGGGCGGTCGAACCTGCAGTCGCTGCGCGAGATCGGTCCCGAAATCTCCGAAGCCGTGGTCGACTTTTTTTCGAACGAGAAGAACCGACGTGTCTTGGACAAACTTCAACGCGCAGGAATTCGATGGGACGCCGGAATTCCGCGGGTTCGAACCGGCCTGGAAGGAAAGAGTTTCGTCTTTACGGGAAGTTTGGAAACGTTGACACGAGGGGAAGCCAAAGCACTGGTGGAGGCTCTGGGCGGTCGAGCGGCGTCATCGGTGAGTGCGCAGACGGACTACGTGGTGGCCGGAGAAAATCCGGGATCCAAACTGGAGCGGGCCCGGGAACTGGGAGTTACCGTCATCGGAGAAACGGAGTTCAAGAAACTGGCCGGAGCCCCCTGAACAGGGCCCCGACCCCAGCGAAGCCCTGGGAAAGAGAGGAATCTCACGGCAGGCGTCCCGCCGCGAATACTCCCTCCGCCCCATCGAGATGCACCCGGCGCCCGTAAACCGTGGAGCAAGAACAAAACACCCGCCCGTTGGGGGCGGGCGGGCGCCTTTTCAGAATTCGCGGTTCTGGTTTACCGGATTACGCAAACACGCTACATTTCTGTTATGCCGTTAAGTCACCCTGCCGACGTTGCCTGATTTCTCCGGAATGATGTTGTTCCATCCCTGGCGAACCTTGCGATCCCATCTTGGGGGGGTGGCCGGTCGGAAGATGCACAAGCATTCCAGAATCCCGTCTTCACTAGGACAGACCATTTTTCATGCAGGCTGGTTTAACAGTGATGGGATGGCCCAGCCCCTCTCGAAGGGGTATCATGGCGTAGACAAAAACGCATGAAGGAGGCCATCCCATCACTGTTAAGAAATCGGCAAACGGCCTCGGGAAGTTTAGCCTATTCGGGATACGCTTACCCTGTGCGGCGTAGTCCCTCCGTCACCGCGCGCGTTTGGAGTCGGCTCTCGAACCGTCTCTCCGAGGGAAGTCAGGATCGGATGTCGATGGACGGGAAAAGGCCCTCCTTGGGGCCGTAAGGATACGGTTGGAGAATGTAGAAACAGGCGAGACGGCTCTTTTGCGCGTGCCCCGCGTTTCGCACGCCGTCGAAGTACGCCCCGTTGGCATCCAGTATATGTTCGATCCGTTCCCGGAAAGCGCTGGTGAACGCCGCGCCGTTTCCGGTGAATCGCATGCGGCCTATCTCCAGGGTCCCCTCGACGTCGCTCAATTGGGACAGGGAAATGCCGTGCGTTTCCAAGTCCCGGCTGTTCGAAATATATCCCCATACCAGATGATCCTCGGGAATCGCCACCGGTTCCTGTAGGTCTATAATGGTATGCGGCATCACGATGGATCCCTCCCCGATCCGCAGGGGCTGATCCGGCAACCCGCGAAGGAAGGAGTTAAAACCCACGAACACCTTTTCGTCGAGATGGGCATAGAGAATCTTCCCCCCGTGAGCCGTTACGTTAAAGCCGTCCAGATGGGAATGAATGATGCAACAATTCTCCTGTGCATTGGCTCCCTTGCCCAGCCACGAATCCTCCAGATAAGCACGCTGGGCGACCAGCACGTTCTTCCCGATGTGGGTTTCCCCGTGAAGGACGGAGTAGGGATTCACACATGCCCCCGGCGGTATGCTCCCCGCGAGACACGAACCCACCGCGTCAAAAGACGGTTCAAAACGTTCTTTGAAGGATTCCATGAGATCCACCAGGATCCCCTGGGGTTTGGCTCCCGGCTTGACGCGCACGTAACGCCCGAGAATCTCGGCATCGTGCGTGTAGTCAAAGGTGAAACGGTCCGTGTCCGTCAGGAAGATCCGGCCGGGCTCGATACGGGTGTCCGTCAGCTCACCGGTCTGAACGTAGGCATAGGCTCCGACCGTACTGGCTTTGCAGCACGTAAGGTCCACCGTGCTGAACGCATCGAGGAATACCCCTTCCATGGGTGATCCGTGAATGTTGGCGTGATCCATGGATACGGTGTTCAGAATGTAGAAACGCTCGGGATGCTCGGGAACGTGCGAATAGTTGTGAATCAGTGTTCTGTGAAGAAAGCTGTTGCGTATTACAATACGTTCATCACCGAACAAAGGAGACGCCAGATCCTTGTAGTGTAATACTTCTCCTCGGTTCTTGAGTTCGTCACCCCGCACATCCGTCTTATATAGGATGGAATCGTCTATAACACATCGTCCCTGTATGTAGCTGCCTGATATGCTTGATCGATTACATTCTATTCCGAATGAGTCATGGACCGATATGCAGTATAAGGCATAATATTGCGCTAGTTGGTCATGTGATAATAGGTCTCTTATATATACATCTACATTTAAGTTGATCTTTCTAAGATGGATATTCAGTCTTCCGACTATGCGTTCCACAACTTCATTTATTTCTTTCATGAAAATACCTCATAGCTTCGGCAGCCGTGTATCCTATCGTTTCTCACCGTTCTCCCTGAAATATTTTTCATAAACGGGCGCATGGAATCAACACGGACGCGGCAAGCACGTTTTTCTCCACCGCCCGACCACCTTGAGCGCCGTTGCCGGACCGTACAGGGGAACAGGCCGCCGGCATCCTCCGGCGGGACGATGTTTCCCGGTTTTCTGGAGTCCCTATCTAACAAAGCTCGTGTCGGGGATCAATGTCTTTCTTTCCCGGAACGGCGGACGACTTTCGCGAAACCGCGGGCAGGCATGTCTCATCAACAGGGGCGAAGCCCGTTTCGCTAAAGAGGAGTCCTTGTACACCCGAGGCTTCTCACCGTTCGAAGACCGAAGCCTGCACAGGTCGGGATGCGTAGTTTCCATGAACCACCGCATGGAGCGTAATCTTGGTCCGGCTCGCGAAACCGGCCGGCGCGCGTATCTCGAAGGATTCACCTCGGGAGTACGTGTATGGTTGTTCTTCCGGGAGATGGGAATAGGGGCCGTATCGGACTACGATGTAGTAGGAGCCGGAAGCGATGAGCCCTCCCCGGACGGCCGCGTTCGGAACGGTGATTTCGGCCACCCGTTGCTCCGTTCCGGCGTCGAAGATGCGGACTACGGCGTCCGCTCCGGATTTGTTTTCAAAATAGATCTCGTTGCCGGGTTCACTCCAGCCGGTGCGGCAGGCAAGAAGCGCCGCCAACAACACAGCGACCGTACACGGAATGAGCAACCGCATCGATTCCCTCCTTCTGTATCTTGTTGTGAAACGGAACCGGGGCCGTCGTTGGATCTCAACCTATCTGCAACGCAGGTTATATCTTGCTACAGTTTCACGTCCACAAACCGATCTCTTTGGTCAAGAGGCCGTTGAACAAGGGGATCCGCCGTTCCGCCTTCGGAGTGGCTTGCATCTCATCGTTTTGCGCCGGCCTGCTCAACATACGGTTTATCAACGGGCTGATGCGTTCATTTTTCGGGATTCAGTGGAGGGCGCCGTTTCCGGTTACCAAGGTTTTCAACGGGTCATCCCCATTCGGCATGGGATCCAAATCCGTCCGGTTTCCGCTTCGAGGAAGGATCATGGAGAACCGATGCAGTTCCTGAAGAGTTCCCCGGACGTTTCCCGTGATCACCTCCAGCACGTGGCCGCCTCGCTTTCGGTCACCGGTGATGAAGTGGAAATGATACCCCGGTACGTTGAATCCTTCCGCGAACGGAGGGCAGTAAAACGCGACGAGGGTTCCCTCCGTATCATGAAATTCGGTCACCTGTTGATGGCGGAGAGCCTCCGCGAGGGGCGGGTAGGGCGGCGACTGCCGGGGAACGCTGCGTGTTTTGAGGTACGTGAAACGCCCGTCCACCCGTATGGCGTAAAACCGATTGGCGGATGGCATCAGTCCGGTGAGGATTTCCTTGAGGGTATCCAAGTCCGATGGTTGCGCCGCGTGAAACGTTCGGCCCGGGGTGAAGAACGTGACCACGGCGAAGGGAGTCTTCATATCGTCGGGCGCCGGAGCGGCGGTTCCATCGACCCCGATGTGAAACACCACCCCATCGAGCACCACCATTTCTCCGTCGAGACCGTTGAAGGCGCCCAGTCCGAAGTCGCCATGTCGTTTCAATTCGCCGATGGAGGTTTCCCCATCGTATTCACCCTTGAGCAACGCTTCGATGGTGGAAGTCTGGAAAAGCGTTTCGGCATTCCGGTCCGTGTGGGCGCAGCCGGCAAGAGCCGCGGCGAACAGGAGGAACAAGGCGAGGAATATCCGGCATCGCATTATGGGGTCTCCTTCCGGTGGGAAATGAAATGCGGGCCGGGACCGAATCGTTCCGGACAACCACCCGCAGTGAGACTGCCGGCAGGTTAGCAGGCCGTTGAAAAACGCGATCTGCGTCGTTGGGCTTCATCCTTCATCATTGCGGCGTACTGGTTGTACGCCTCATTCCTCAGGATTCGCCCGCCTTGCATCTCATCGTTTTTGACCGGCCTGTCCGCAATACCGTTTATCAACGGATTGTTAGGCGAGCCCCGGCGAGACCCGCTGTGTCAGGGTACCCGTTTTGCTCGTTATGTCAAGGAGGTTCCCTCTCTCAGGGAGGCGGGAATCCTAAGTTCCGGAAATGCGGGTGGTTCCGGGGACGGCCCGGCGGAAAGGAGTATTGGCGGTGAGGACCATTCCATGCAGCCGACTGGTTCCGGGCATGTATGTGGAGGCCGTGGACGCCGTTCCCGGTTTTCCGTTCAAGCCGGGTCGGATTCACCGGGAAATGATCGATTGGATGGTTCGGCGAGGCCTGAAATACGCCCTGGTGGCGGATGACCATGAGCTGGGAACGGATGAATTCTCCCGCGAGTCGGAGCGCGCCCGGGCTCTGGTGAGTCAGGCCCATCGGCAGGTCACGGACGCCTTGAACTCCGTCGCCCGATCCCGGCCGCCGGATCCCCGACTGATGGAGAACCTTTGCACCCCGTTGCTGAACGAACTGGTGCTGCACCGGGACGTGATGCTCCTGGCCCTTTCCCTCAAGAACAAGGACCAGTATACCTATGAGCATTCCGTTCGGGTGGGGGCCTACGCCATGCTGCTGGCGGCGCAGGTGGATATTCCGTTGGAGGACCGGCCGGAATTCGGTATGGCCGGGTTCCTGCACGATGTCGGCAAACTCCTCGTCCCCTCGGAAATCATCCAAAAACCGGGAAAGCTCACCGCGGAAGAGTTCGCGTTGATCCGCGCCCATCCCGCCGAGGGGGGAAGGTTGCTATCCTCCCACGGGAACGTGAGCCCGGAGGTGGTCCGCGCCGTCCGGGAACACCACGAGCGTATGGACGGACGAGGATATGTCGGAGGGCTTGCCGGAGAAGAGATCAGCACCATGGGAAAAATCCTGGGTCTGGTGGATACGTACGACGCCATCACGAGCGACCGCCCTTACAAGGCGGGCAGAAGTTCTTACGCCGCGTTGGCGGAAATGCGGACCCTGTTTCTGCATGCGTACGACGTGGAACTTCTGGATCATTTCATCAAGGCGGTAGGGATATACGCGCCGGGGACCCTGGTTCGGCTCACCGACGGCCGATACGCCACGGTGGTGGGCAACAACGCCGACAACCTGCTCAAACCCTGGGTGGTGGTATACGAAGCTGTGGAAAGCCCCGGAGGTGAGGTGCGGTACCGCCGGGGGCCCTTTTTGAATCTCGATGAGGGCGCGGTGGGAATCGAAGCGGTGATGGAACCGGCCGGAGAAGAATTCCGGACGGTTACGGCTCGGATCCGCACCCCTTTATGACGGCCTGTTTCCCGGATGTACGGGTGCGCTTTCTCGAGCGTTCCGGATCTCATTCGCGTTTACGGAGCGAGGAATCCAGGCGGAGTCCCAGTTCGATGAGCTGGGTCGCTTCCACGTCGGCGGGGGCCTGCGTGAGCGGACAGGCGCCTTTCTGGGTTTTCGGGAAGGCGATGACATCCCGTATGGAAGGGCACTGGAGCAGGAGCATGAGAATCCGATCCAGACCCAGGGCGATCCCGCCGTGGGGAGGCGCTCCGTATTGGAAAGCCTCCAGCAGAAAACCGAACTTGTCGCGGGTTTCCTGTCCGGACAGGGAAAGGACCTGGAAGACCCGTTCCTGAAGGTCCGGCCGGTGAATTCGAATGCTCCCTCCACCCACTTCGACGCCGTTCAGAACCAGGTCGTAGGCCCGGGCCCGAACGCGAGCCGGGTCTTTTTCCAACAGGGGTTCATCGGATTCCCGTGGAGCCGTAAAAGGGTGGTGCACGGACGCATACCGATGTTCGTTCATGTCGTATTCGAACAGGGGGAACTCCGTAATCCACAGGAATTCGAATCGAGCGGGATCGATGCAGCCCATGCGACGGCCCACCGCCAGCCGAACCTGGTTCAGGGAATCATTGACGATCTTGGCCTGATCCGCACCGAACACCAGCAGATCCCCCGGTTCCACGTTCATGGCCTGTGCGAGTCCGCGTCTTTCCTGTTCACTCAGAAACTTGGTGATGGGGGAGAGCCACTCCGAGTCCTCGACCTTGATCCAGGCCATACCTTTGGCGCCGTATCGCCCGGCCAGCTCCGTAAGCTCGTCCAGGTCTTTCCGGGAAAGCACATGCCCGCCCTTAATATTCAGGGCTTTGACCACCCCGCCTTCCTGGACGGCTTTTTGAAAGACCTTCAGCCGGGATTCCCGGAACAGGGAGGTGAGGTCCCGGAGTTCCATGCCGAAGCGGGTGTCCGGGCAGTCCGTGCCGAACCGCAGCATGGCCTCGTCGTACGGGATGCGGGGAAAGGGCAGGGCGACCTCCCGGTCCAGAAGCTGTTTGAAGAGGCGGGCCATCATGCGTTCCATGATGGACAGGATGTCCGACTCCTCCACAAACGAGAGTTCCATGTCCAGTTGGGTGAATTCGGGCTGCCGGTCCGCGCGGAGATCCTCGTCGCGAAAACACCGCACGATCTGGTAGTATCGGTCCATGCCCGCAACCATGAGCAGTTGTTTGAACAGTTGGGGGGATTGGGGCAGGGCGTAGAAGCGGCCGGGGCTGAGGCGACTGGGCACCAGAAAGTCTCGCGCGCCTTCCGGAGTGCTTCGGGTCAGCACCGGGGTCTCCACTTCCACGAATCCTTCTTCTTGCAGAAAGTTGCGCAGCACCGCGTTGGCCCGACTGCGGAACAATAGGTTCCGGGTCATGAAAGGCCGCCGGATGTCCAGATACCGGTACCTGAGGCGCAGCGGGTCGGCCACGTCCTCATCTTCCAGGGAGAAAGGGGGGTTCAGAGATGGGCTCAGGATTTGAATTTCCCCGGCGAGCACTTCGACGGTTCCGGTGGGTAGGTTCGGGTTCACCGTTTCCTCGGACCGTTTCCGTACCGTACCCCGGACGGCGAGTACGAATTCCGATCGGAGGGAATCGGCGGTACGATGACTTTCCGGAGAGATTTCGGGGCTGCACACGATCTGTACGACGCCGCTCCGATCCCTCAAGTCTATAAAGATGACGCCCCCGTGGTCTCGAACGGTTTGCGCCCACCCGTTCAAGATCACCTCTGTTTCCAGAAGAGACTCCTGTACTTCCGAGGAGTAATGCGTTCGTTTCAGCATGTCCGACGCCTCGATCCGTCCACTTTGAAATCGGCCGCGATTCCGGCCCGAGATAAGAAGGTGGCTACTATAGGAGCGTTG
>CAZQXK010000045.1:0-32830 GCA_964597345.1 uncultured Thermodesulfobacteriota bacterium
CCCCTGACGGAATGCATCCGCTTCAGGCTTAGCGCCACCCGGCAAAGACCGACACTGGCCAAAAGGATCCTTATGGGGAAGACGGTTCCGTAGGAACTCGCGGGCGTCTCCCAGTGCCGCCAGGCCCAGGCGGCTCCCGCCAGAAGGAACACACCGGGCCAATAATAATCCGTGTGCCGGCGATCCTCACTGCTCATGGACTCGACCCAACGGTGGAATCGAACGCTCCCCTTCCAGCCGGAGAGTGCGCTCCAAACGATGCGCGCCATCCGGAGGAACAAGACCCCCGAGAAGATCCCCACCATAGCTCCCGCGATCACATCCAGAGGATAGCGCACCCCCACATACACTCGAGAAAAAGAAATTACCGCTGCGGCGGTAAAGAACCCCATTCGCAGAGACTTGAAGGTCGCACCCAGAAAAACGGCGGCGGCGAAGCTGTTCGCCGCGTGACTGGATGGAAATGAGATGGTCTCTCCGATGGAGGCGTCTCGCAGCGGTTCCCATCTCATCCAACCGTTCCAGAATACGCGCACATCCGGGAGCGTTTCATAGGGTCTGGAACGACCGAAAAGCGGCTTCAGAACTCCCGAGTTCAACAGATCCACGCAGCTCACCAACACGCCGAACGCCGCCAAGGCGAACCAAACCCGCTTTCCTCCCCGGATACCCAGGACGAGGGCGCAAAAAGCCACTAGGACCCAGTAGGAGGTCCAATCCATGAAAAGCGGCATGAGACTGTCCAAGAGGGCGATCCGCAGTTGATTCACCCAGAGGAACAGCGCTCGATCCTGTTCAATCAGCCAGGGAATGATATTCATGGCGGCTCAACCGACCTTCCCCGAAGGGGCGGGTTCAACGGACACGTCCTGTTGCCGTGCGCACTTTCGTGAACCTCTCGAAACGCGTGCGCCCCCGGTGTACCGGCAACATGCATTGCGACGCAGGATGCGCAGGCGTCGAAACGTTGCAGAAAGTTGGGGCTTCCCCATTCACCCAAGAGGACGCCCCGCGGGCCTCTCCCGGTGGCGTTAATCACCGGCCCAATATTCGTTCTCCACAAGGCTTCCGGGGCCAGGGTATCGAAACCTTCATGGGAGCAACTTCATCCCGGAATTCTTCTATATGAACTACCCGCCGTTTTCAAATCATCTCACGAGGCTGAGGCTTTTCATCCGGGGCGCCAAGACGCATCCATCGGCAAATCCGGTTCATAGCGGGTTGGTTCCGGTTTCACCCCCGACCTTCCGGAAAACAGAGCGTCCGGCGATCCTTTCGTCCCGCCCGTCAGGTGTTTCAATCCGGACTTCGGATATGGTATATAGAGAGATATTTTTCCACACGGATGCGCACCTTCCCGGCGGGTTCCACGCATGGAGCAGGCAGGTTTGCACCCCGTTCCCTGGAGGGTCTTTAAACGCTTCGTAACGGCCTGTTAGAGGCGTTCCGGAAAATTCATGCCCAAACGCATCTACCTGTACCTGTTCACCGAAATGCTGCCCACCTTTCTGGTCAGCATCCTGGTATTCCTCTCGGTTCTCATACTGGGCAGGATGACCCAGATCATGCACATGGTCGTAAGCCGGGGAGTGTCTCTATGGGATGTAATTTTTCTGGTACTCTCGATCCTGCCGTACTTTCTGCTCTTCGTGCTGCCCATGGCCACACTGATGGCCGTCTTCATGGCCTTTCTCCGGCTTTCGTCGGACAATGAAATCACGGCCGTCAAGAACGCGGGGGTGAGTCTCGTCCAGATGCTGCCCCCCGTTGCCCTTCTGGCCCTTTCCGCCTATGCCTGCGCTCTCTTCATTTCCATGTACGCCCTTCCCTGGGGACACCAATCGGCCAAACAAACCATCCGAAAGATCATCCAGACCAATGCGGACGTGGCCCTGAAGGAAGGGGTTTTCAACGATGTTCTGGGCAAAGTGATCGTCTATATGACATCCTACTCTCCCAGAGAAAAACGCATGGAAGAGGTCCTCATCTCAGACGAACGAAATCCCGATCTCAGGTATACCATCGTGGCTCGGGAAGGATATCTCCTGTCATTGCCGGAAAAAGAGGAATTGATCTTCCAAATCCATGACGGCGTGATCAGTCGCGTGGACCCAAACATGGAAGTGACCCAAAACATCACTTTCGACCGCTACGATCTTACGGTACATACGGACACGCTCATCGGTTTGGAGGAATTCCGGGAATCCAGGGGACCGCTCAGACCCGAAGAAATGAACCTGACTCAGCTCAGGACGCTTCTCCGCACGGGAGAACGGGGAACGGAACGACACCAGATGGCGCTTATGGAATACCACCAGCGATTCGCCCTTCCCGTAGCCTGCCTGGTCCTCGCTCTCCTCGGCATCAGCCTGGGGGTCCAGTTCTCGGGCGCCAAGACTTCTCGGGGGATGGTCTTGGGTATGATCATCTTCTTCGTGTATTTCATATTATTGAGCGCCACTCGAAGCCTGGGGGAAGGCAACCACGTACCCGTAGCTTTAGGCACCTGGATTCCCAATCTGCTTTTCGGCTCTCTGGGCGGATATCTCTTGATTCGTTCCCACCAGGAACGACACATCGATCCGGGAAGTTGGATACAGCACTCCCTTGTGGCTCGAAGAGCCCCCAGGTAAGCCGAACTTTTCAGGAACACCGGGATCAAGCCGCACGTCGCGGGATCTCGGGAAACGGGTTATACCCATTGCAGGCCGGGCCGGGATACACTGGTGCGGCTGCCGGGGAAATGTCCAGACCTCGTCCACCGCAGCACGGTTGATCGGAGATCAAGGATTCTCGACACGTCTGCGCCGAGGGAATGTTCTGATCGGAGGCGGCGCCATGCATTCCAAACTCGTCTTGGTCACCGGATCCACCGGGTATATCGGGGGCCGGTTGGTTCCCCTTCTGCTGCAACGAGGACACTCAGTCCGTTGCATGGCCCGTTCCCTCTCCAAGCTCGCATGCCGTCCCTGGGCCACGGATCCCAAGGCGGAACTGGTCCGGGGAGACGTACTGGATCTGGAATCCTTGAAAGAAGCCGCCCGCGGATGTTCCACGGCCTATTATCTGGTGCATTCCATGAATCCGGGCAGCAGCGATTTCGCACAAACGGACCGAACCGCCGCTTCCAACATGGTGGAGGCGGCCGCCCGGGGAAACCTGAGCCGGCTGGTGTATCTGGGCGGACTGGGCGATGAACGATCCGCGCTCAGCCCCCATCTTCGATCCCGTCATGAGGTCGCACGTATTCTAAAATCCGGCCCTGTACCCGTGACATTTCTCCGAGCCGCGGTCATCCTGGGTTCCGGAAGCGCTTCCTTCGAGATCATGCGGTATTTGGTGGATCGGCTGCCGGTGATGATCACTCCCCGGTGGGTCCATACGCCCTGCCAACCCGTGGCCGTTCGAAACGTGCTGGAAATTCTGGCCGGATGTCTGGAACACGAGGAAACCACCGGACAGACCTACGACATCGGAGGGCCGGAAATCCTTTCCTACAGGCGGCTCATGGAGATCTACGCCGAGGAGGCCGGACTCCGCAGACGAATCATTATTCCCGTACCGGTATTCTCCACGCAATTGAGCTCCTATTGGATCCACTTGATTACGCCCCTGCCCTCGGCGTTGGCCCGCCCTCTGGCGGAAAGCCTGCGTAATCCCATGATTTGCAGGGATACACGCATCCGCTCCATCATTCCCCAGGAATGGGTGTCCCCCCGGCAGGCCATCCGACTGGCCCTGGAGCATACCCGCCGGAATCGTATCGAAACTTGCTGGATGGATGCGGGACCTGTTTCCACGCCGGAATGGGTGGACTGCGGCGACGCCCCGTATGCGGGAGGAACAGTGCTGACCTGCGCCTGGCGGATTCGGATCCAGGCTGGGCCCGAAGAGGTGTGGGCGCCCATCCAGCGACTGGGGGGGCGTTCGGGCTGGCACTTCGCGAATGCCTTGTGGACCATGAGAGGATGGATGGATCTGGTTTTGGGAGGGGTAAACAGGAAGCGGGGACGCCGCCATCCTCAGGAACTGTTCGTGGGAGACGCGCTGGACTTCTGGCGCGTACTCGAAATCCGCCCACCGGAACGGCTCCTGCTCTGGGGCGAGATGAAAGCCCCTGGAGAGGCGACCCTGGAATTCAACGCCTTGCCGGTAGGTGACGGCGTAATCGAACTCCGGCAAATCGGCCGGTTTCTACCTCGGGGACTGGCGGGTTTGGCCTACTGGTACGGCCTGTACCCCATACATCAACGTATGTTTCGAGGTACGCTTCTGAACCTGGCGCGATCCACGGGGAAACCCATAACGAGTCCACCGGAACCCTTTGACCCCTCCGAAACATCCGATTGCCGGACCTCCCCCTCCGCATCAGGGTCCACTATTCCACCTGCGGAGGCCCGATGATATGCTGAACGAGATGATGTCTCTCTTAAGGGGACACGACCTGTGCGTACTGGCCACCTGCGCCGGAGACACGCCTCGCTGCTCTCTTATGACCTATCTGGCGGATCCGGACGAGCCCACCGTGTATCTCGTTACCTCCCGATCCACTCGGAAGTACCGCAACATCCTGGAAAATCCCAACGTGAGCCTTCTCATCGACACGCGTGCGGCAACGGAATCCACCCATCGGGGACACATCCAGGCACTCACGGTCCAGGGAATCTGCGGGCCGGTCAACGATCCCGAGCAGGAACGCAACATTCTCCAGTGGTTCAAAGCCCGCCACGATCACTTGAATCCCCTTCTTTCCGGGAAGGATCGTGAACTCCTGCGCGTTCGAATCCAGTCCTTTCTGCTGCTCACCGGCGCCACGAACGCCCGCTTCCTTTCGTTGGCTTGATCCCGCATCGACCCTCGTGGACCTTCGCTCACGCGCAGCCCGGTCCCTTTCCCCCGCTTCCCCCTATCCCGGCCCGATTCCGGCTACCCGCCTGAAGGTCCCTTGTCAGGTGCCGCTGGAATGATTCTATTACAATAATTATTTGCTAAACCCTATGAGACACACACTGAAAGGAACGGTCATGAATGTCGCAACCAAAGAAATTGGTCGAAATTCCTTATACGCGGGCGACGCATTTGACAGGGCGGATGAAACTCACGACGCTCTCTTTTATGCCCGCGACCGATTCGTATCGCACTTGGATTCGTTAGCCTTGACCACGGTGGAACGGATCATTGAGACACTGATCGTGGAAGAGGAACCCATCATCCTGGACCTGATGGCGGGATGGGATTCGCACATTCCGGACCGCATCCGACCTTTCAAAGTGGTGGGATTGGGTTTGAACCGGAATGAACTCGCTGAAAATCCCGCTCTCTCCGAATACGTCATCCACGACCTGAACCGGGATCCCCGACTGCCGTTTCCGGACGCTTCCTTCGATGTGGTGCTGAACACCGTCTCCGTGGATTACATGACCCGGCCCTTCGAGGTATTTGCGGATGTCGCCCGAATCCTCAAACCCGGCGGACTCTTCCTGGTGGTTTTTTCCAACCGGATGTTCCCGCAGAAAGCGGTAAATTTATGGCGGCGTTCCGGAGAACTCGAACGGGTGATTCTCGTGGAGGATTTCTTCGGCGAGAGCGGCCTGTATGAGGATCCCAAGGTCTACGTATCCAAGGGAAAACCTCGCCCTGAGGACGACAAGTATGCTCATCTGGGGATCCCCAGCGACCCGATCTACGCTGTATACGCAGACCGAAAAGGATCGGGTTTCCATCGAAGGTCCCGTCCGGTTCTGGAATTGGATCTGATGGATTACGGATTTCCCGATGCCGGGGTCATCGACGAACGAAGGAAACGAACCCGCTATACCCGGGAATGCCCCTATTGCGGCCGGCGCATGAACAAGTGGATGGTACCCCACAACCCGTTCACCGACTGGACCAATGAATTCATGTATGTGTGCTTCAACGACGACTGTCCGTATTTCCGCAAAGGATGGGATGTCATGAATCTTCAGGGGAATCTCGGATTCTCGTACCGCCTGATGTATCATCCGGAGAAGGACAGTTTCTTCCCCGTGCCGGTTCCGGGCTTCAAGGCGCTCAGAGAGAGTATCGTGGACAACGACTGAAGATGGAATTCCGGGAGAAAACGCCGGTATCCGGCGCTTCCCCCATCTCTGCAAAAAGGGGAAACCGGTCGTTTCCATTCCCGGCCTGTTTCCCCGGTCCGCCGACTATCTTGCGTTTCCGCCCCCAGGCTGCGCCAACCCGAAAACGGGTCACACGTGATTTCTCAGTTGGAGTTCGATGGGATGCGGATGCAGGTACATTTGGTCCCGGAGATAGGGTTCTTCGTACTTGCGCACATAGTGGTTGATCAAGGTAACCGGGACGATGAGCGGCACATGTCCATCATGATACGCACCGATCACCTCCAGAAGCTCCTGCTTTTCGTCCGCCGACAAACGCTTCTTGAAGTACCCCATCATATGCTGGAGAACGTTCGTATTCTTCTTGGCGGAGGTCTTGAGCTTCAGTGCTTCCATGAGGAGTTCCTGGTACTTGGAGGTCAACTCCTCCGCCGGAAATTCTTTGGCCCTCGCCACCAATTTGCCCATCTCGCCGGAGAGCCGGGGACTGTGGCTGAGAACCAACAACTTGTGCCGGGTATGGAATTCCACGAGATCACGCACGGAGGGTTGCTTCCCGAGAATCGCTCTCCAACGTTTGAACACGAAAATCCGCTCCACAAAGTTTTCCCGAAGCGCCGGGTCGTGGAGTCGTCCATCCTCCTCCACAGGGACAAGAGGGAACGCATGCATGAACAGCAGGGCAAACAGGCCCACGCCGTTTTTTTGAGGCATACCGTCGGGACCGTATACCTTTACGCGCGCCATGCCGCTGCTGGGCGAATCCTTCTTAAAGACAAATCCGCACAGTCCCTCTGCTTCAAGTTCGAGAATCCTCCGCTCCGCCCATCCAGTCATTTGTTCGGTCAAGTCTTTCCGGGTTCGTGACGTCACCAGTCTGGGAAATCGAGGATCCCCTTCCAGACGCATGGGTTCCCTGGGGACGGGCAATCCGCATTCCACTTCAGGACACACGGGAACATAGGACACGTATTGCCCCAGGGTGTCTCTCAGGAACCGATCCAGTTGGTGGGCGCCGTCGTATCGCACTTCATTACCCAACAGACACGAACTGATGCCGATCTTGATCCGCTCCATACCTCAACCCCTCCCAAATCGAGTCCAGCCTCCCGTCCCGGCGACCGCATCCGTAGACCCGTTACAAGCCGTTGAAAAACGCGATCTGCGGTCACGCCTTCGGCGTGACGCTTCATCAGGGAGAACCGGAAGCAAGGTACCGCACTTTAACTCTATGCACCCGTTCCAACGATTCCTGGAGCCTACGGTTCAGTGCATCGCTCCGTTTCACTTCATTCAGCAACCTGGATATGCAGGGCGCCACTTCTTCCGTGCGGCTGCAGATGAGCAGCACGTCGCAACCGGCTTCAAACGCCTGCAATGAAGCGTCTTTCAGGGAATACTGTCTGCTCACGGCGCCCATCTCCAGATCGTCCGAAAGCACGAGCCCACGGTATCCCAGGGTTCTCCGAAGCAGCTCCTGGACCACAACCGGGGACAGGCTCGCCTGTTTCTCCGAGTCGTATTCATCGTAAACCGCATGGCCCATCATGACGGCGGCCACGTCATGAGCCACGGCGGCCCGGAATGGAATCAGATCCCGATCCAGCGAACCCCGTATGCGAGGCAGTTCCTCATGGGGATCTTTTTCGGCCCTGCCCAATCCTGGAAAGTGTTTCGCACAGGCCGGAACGCCATGCTCCTGAAGTCCTCGAATCACGCCGACGCCCAGCCGCCCGGCACGGTGAGGATCTTCCGAGAAACAACGGCGTCCGGTTTTCGATGTATCCCCGGGTCGGCGGAGATCCATGACCGGTGCGAGATTGAAGTTGAATCCCGCCCGTTTCAGGTCACCGGCCATCGAGGCGCCTCTCTGGAAGCAGTCCGGATACGCCGTGTCTTCGGGCAAATCCCCTTGCGACGAGAACTCGGTGAAAGGCGGGCCCAACCGGGCTACTACGCCTCCCTCCTGATCCACCGCGTTGAACAAGGGCGGAACTCCTTTATGCGCCGCGCGTTTCTGAAGCGTCCGAGCCAACTCCGCAATCTGATTTGGTTCCTCAAGATTTCTCTTGAACAGGATAACGCCGCCCAGCGAGTATTCGTCGATCAGACGCAGGATTTCCAGGGGAGGCTCGATCCCATGGAACCCCACCAGAAACAACTGACCTGCTTCCTGCCTTCGCATCATCTTCATTCCCTCCGCATTCCATGCGTTCCGGACCATGATACCTGGATTGTTTGCGTTTGCAAACGACGCCACGGGGAAAATCGCTTGAAAAGTCATGATTGATTCATTACACATAACGCGTCGGCTGCGAGATCCGATGTGGCCGTGGACATCCCAGGATCACGCAGAGTCTTCCGAAGCCTCAATGGAGAAGGATCCTCATGAAACCGATACTCAAGTTCCGAGTTTTGCCTTCCCTCCCCGATCCCTTGAAACCCCTCATCGCCATTGCCTACAACATGTGGTACACCTGGAATCCGGAGGTGTCTTCGCTCTTCGCGCGGCTGGACCCCAAGTTATGGGAAGAGTCCAACCATAACCCGGTGCTTATGCTGAACACCGTGGATCAGAGAACTCTGGACGACGCCGTCAACGACGAAGGTTTCCTGGCCCATCAGGAACGGGTTTTGAGGTTGCTCGAGGATTATCTCGGGAGAAAGAAGTGCGGCATTCTGGACAGTTCCACGCCGGAGAACTTCCTGGTTGCCTATTTCTCGGCGGAATACGGAATCAGCGAGTGCATGCCCATCTACTCCGGAGGTCTGGGCATTCTCAGCGGGGATCATTTGAAGTCCGCCAGTGATCTGAATATCCCCATGGTGGGTGTGGGACTCCTGTATCAGGAAGGCTATTTCCGACAGTACCTCAATTTTGAAGGCTGGCAACAAGAAACCTATCCGAAGAACGAATTCTCTCAACTTCCTTTGACGCTCATGCGGGACAGCGCCGGCAATCCCTTCCATGTGGAAGTTTCTTTCAAGAGACAACCGGTCCATATCCAGATCTGGCTCCTCAGTGTGGGCAGAGTACCCCTATACCTGCTCGACACGAATCTGGAGGGCAATCCGGCCGAGTTCCGGAACACCACCGCTCAATTATACGGCGGAAATCGTGAAATGCGCCTGCGGCAGGAAATCGTACTGGGAATCGGGGGAGTCCGGGCTCTTCAAGTCCTGGGGATCAATCCCACCGTATTCCACATGAATGAAGGACACTCCGCTTTTGTGGGATTCGAACGCATCCGCATGCTCCGTGAAGAACACGGATTATCCTTCGACGAAGCACGGGAACTGGTCATCGGCTCCAACGTCTTTACCACCCACACCCCGGTGCCCGCGGGAAACGACTACTTCAGTCCCGAACTCATGCGCGAGTATTTCTCGGATTATGCGCCTCGCCTGGGACTGAACATCCAGGCAATCCTAGGATACGGCCGCACCAACCCCTGGGACCAGAACGAAGAATTCTGTATGACGGTCCTCGCCCTGCGTTTGTCGTCCACCAGCAACGCGGTGAGTAAGCTTCATTGCGAGGTTTCCCGCAAGATGTGGCAACCCGTATGGCGTCATTTCCCTGAAGAAGATATTCCGATCCTCCCCATTACCAACGGCATACACATTCCATCGTGGATATCGGACGAAACCGCCAACCTGTATCACCGCTATCTTGGCCCCCGGTGGGTGGAAGATCCCGAACTCGAGCGCATCTGGGAGCGGGTCAGCCAAATTCCCGACACGGAGTTGTGGCGGGCTCAGGTGCGCTTGAGAGAGCGGATCGTGTCCTTCTGCCGAAGGCGCCTCCGAAGCCAGTTGGAACGACGGGGAGCCTCGCGAAGAGAGATTGAATCGGCACAGGAAGTGTTGAATCCCGAATATCTCACCATCGTGTTCTGCCGTCGATTCGCCACCTACAAACGAGCCGTTCTGTTGCTCAAGGACATCGATCGTCTCGAGCGCATTCTGAACCATCCCGAGAGGCCTGTGCAGGTGATTTTCGCGGGAAAGGCCCACCCGCAGGACGTGGCCGGCAAGGAATTCATCAAACGCATCGTCCAGGTGAGCATGAAGGATCGATTCCGGCAACGCATGGCCTTCATAGAAGACTACGACATCAAGGTAGCCCGATTCATGGTGCAGGGTTCGGATATCTGGCTCAATACCCCCCTGCGTCCCCTGGAAGCCTGCGGCACCAGCGGCATGAAAGCAAGCGCCAACGGCGGACTGAACCTGAGCGTCCTGGACGGCTGGTGGGCGGAGGCCTACACCATTGACAACGGATGGGCCATCGGTTCCGGTGAGGAATACGAGGACCGGGAATATCAGGACGAAGTGGAAAGCCGAAACATATACGACCTTCTGGAAAAAGAAATCGTTCCCCTGTTCTATTCAAAAGCGGAAGACGGTCTTCCTCGCGAGTGGATCAACAAGGTCAAAACCTCCATGCGGAATCTGTGCCCGGTGTATAACTCCCACCGCATGCTTCAGGAATACACCCGCAAATGTTACGCCCCGTCCACGTTGAACTGCGTGGGCCTCAGCGCCAATCACTTCGAGAAGGCTCGGGAGCTGTCTCAGTGGCGTCAAAAGGTTATGATGCACTGGCCGGAAGTCCGCGTTCTCGAAGTCACCACCGGCAGCCCCGCCACGCGCGTTTCCGGCGAAACCATCGAGGTGGACGCCCGCCTGACGTTGGGAAACCTGACGCCTGAAGACCTGCTCGTGGAAGTGTATTACGGTTGCCTGAGTCCCGACAACCTGTTCACGGAGCGATCCACGCTTAAAATGGAGTGCCAAGGGCCTTCGGGGGATTCGGAGTACCGTTTCCAAGCCATGGTTCCCACTAAGAAGACCGGGAACATCGGCGTAACCGTGCGTGTCCTGCCGTATCACAAACTCCTGGGCAACTTGTACGCCATGGGGCAGGTGACCTGGGCGGACAAAACGTAACGGCCCGTTGATAAACCGTATTGCGGGCAGGCTGATGAAAAACGATGAGATGCAAGGCGCGCGAATCCTGAGGAATGAGGCGCACAACCAGTACGCCGCAATGACGAAGGGTGAAGCGCAACGCAGCAGATCGCGTTTTTCAACGGCTGGGTAAGGATCCGCCGGCGATCCGTTTTCTCGGCGGCCTGTTTTGGTGTACGCGTTTTTCACGCCGCGGAAGCGGGGTGACCCGACACTTACCGGCGCCCGCTGTCCGGAAGGATCCCATCCGACAACCGCAAGCCGAACCCCCTCAGACCCTGAACACGTTTGCTTGGGAGGATTCCATGCAGGAAAACCGTCCATCTCCCGGCGGCTTCCCCGGATTCGCTCCGGTCATGACCCTGGTGGAGACTCTCTCCACCGCTTTCGGCCCTTCGGGATTCGAAGATGAAGTGCGGCGGCGGATTCTGGACGCTGTCCATGACCTGGACGTGCATACGGTAGTGGACGTTCTGGGTAACCTCTCGGTCGCCTTGAACCCGGGAACCGACTTCACCGTAATGCTGGACGCCCACATGGACGAGGTGGGACTCATGATCAGCGGCGTAGAACCGGAAGGAATTCTGCGGTTCGCTCTTCTGGGAGGCTGGGATCCCAGGGTATTGCCCGCCCACCAAGTGGAATTGAGATCGACGAGGGAACAAGCCGTGATGGGCGTCATCGGTGTCACTCCTCCTCACCTCCAATCCCCGGAGGATCAGAAGAAAGCCTATGCGGTGGAGCATCTGGCCATCGACCTTGGATGCTCCGATTCGGCCGAAGTCGAATCGCTGGGGATTCGAATGGGCGCCCCGGGTGTGCTTACGGCTCCCTTCCTCCGGCTGCACAACGGCGTGGTAAGCGGCAAAGCGTTGGATGACCGCGTGGGATGCGCACTGCTCGTGGCTTTGGTGCGCCACTTCGCCCGATTTCCGGTGGATTTCACCCTGGTGGCCAACTTTTCCGTCAAGGAAGAGATCGGGGCTCGGGGAGCCGCCACGGCCGCTTATCGTATACGCCCCGATCTGGCTTTCGCCGTGGAAGGGACCACGGGGGATACTCCCGGAGTCCCGCCGGCGTCTCAATCCTGCTTCCTGGGAAAAGGGCCCGCCATTACCTTGGCGGACAAAACCATCCTAGTGAAGCCCTCCCTGGTGGAAGCGCTCAGCCGTGAGGCGCAACTCCTCGGGATCCCGTTCCAATACAAACGTCCGTTAACGGGAGGTACGGACGCCGGACCCATCCACCTGTCCAGGGCCGGGGTCCTGACCGCCGTTATCGGAGTTCCCTGCCGGTACCTGCATTCTCCGGTTTCGGCCATGCTTGAAGAAGACGTGTTCCATACATTTCGACTGCTTCTACGCCTGGTGGAGCAGGCCCGATCCATCGGAACGCTTTGTGCGCCTTGACTTCCCCGAAGGCGTGTGGTCTATTCGATTCTTTGAAATTCCCGCGCATCATCGGAGGACTCCATGGAGTACAAAGAGACCCTGAACCTGCCTTCCACGCCTTTCCCCATGAAGGCGAACCTCGTCACGCTGGAACCCAAGCTGCTCAAGACGTGGGATGACACCGATTTATATCACGCAATCCGGGAAGCCTCCGCGGCGAAACCCAAGTACATTCTTCATGACGGCCCGCCCTACGCCAACGGGCGCATCCACATGGGTACGGCGTTCAACAAGATCCTGAAAGATCTGGTGGTCAAATCCAGGCAGATGTCCGGGTTCAATGCCGTATACGTCCCCGGTTGGGATTGCCACGGACTGCCCATCGAACACCAGGTGGAAAAACAGCTGGGAGATCGCAAGGCGGAGTACTCCGTCCTGGATATCCGACGCGAATGTTCGGAATACGCCCGGAAGTTCATCGATATTCAGAGGGAGGAATTCCGGAGACTTGGAGTCCTGGGCGAATGGTTCGATCCCTATCTGACTATGGCCCGCCGATACCAGTCCATTATCGTCCGGGAATTCGGTCGTTTTTTCCTCAACGGAAGCGTGGTGCGCAGCAAGAAACCCATCTACTGGTGCAGTTCCTGCCAGACCGCCCTGGCGGAAGCCGAGGTGGAATACGAAGAACGAACGTCCCCCTCCATCTTCGTCAAGTTCCCCCTCATCTCCGACATCGGCGAGCGTCTTCCCGCACTGAAAGGCCGGCGCGTATATGTGGTCATCTGGACGACCACCCCGTGGACGATTCCCGCCAACCTGGCCATTGCTCTGCACCCCGATTACGAATACGCCGCCGTGGAAGTGGACGGGGACGTGCTTATCCTGGCCGAGGGACTTTTGTTTGCCTGCATGACCGCTTTCGGCATTGAGAAGTACACCCTTCTGGAACGCTTCAAAGGCGATGTACTGGAGCGGCTCCAGTGCCGCCACCCTCTTACCGGAAAGCCTTCCTTGCTGATCCTGGCCCAGTACGTCACTTTGGACGCGGGGACCGGTTGCGTCCACACAGCGCCGGGTCACGGCCGCGAGGATTACGAATCCGGACTGGCCTACGGTTTGGACATCTACTCTCCCGTGGATGACCGAGGTCGCTTCACCCATGACGTGGAACACTTCTCCGGCATGTCCGTCCATGAAGCGAATCCTCACGTTGTGGAGGCTTTGCGGGACAGGGGCGCTCTCCTGTTGTCCGAGGAATTTACCCACTCATACCCGCATTGTTGGCGCTGCAAGGAACCGGTCATCTTCCGCTCCACTCCCCAGTGGTTCATTTCCATGGAGAAGAACGACCTTCGAAAACAGGCCCTGGACGCCATCCGCAAGGTCACATGGATGCCCGCCTGGGGTCGGGATCGCATCTACGGAATGATCGAACAGCGCCCGGACTGGTGTATCTCCCGCCAGCGCGCCTGGGGGATACCGATTATCATGTTCCAATGCACCCAATGCCGGGAAATGCTTCTTAACGCCGAAATTTTGGACCGCATCGCGTCCCTGGTGGAAGAACTCGGGGCCGACGTGTGGTTCGAGCGACGGCCCGAGGAACTGCTTCCCCCGGGAACCCGCTGCCCGCACTGCGGCTCGGACTCCTTCACCAAGGAAGACGACATCCTCGACGTATGGTTCGATTCCGGGGTGAGTTGGGCCGCCGTACTCGAGGACCGGGACTACCTCGAATATCCGGCGGACATGTATCTGGAAGGCAGCGACCAGCACCGGGGATGGTTTCACAGTTCCCTCCTGGCGTCGGTGGGGAACCGGGGCATCGCCCCCTATAAGAGCGTCCTGACCCACGGCTTCGTGGTGGACGGCGCGGGACGCAAGATGTCCAAATCCTTCGGCAACGTCGTAGCCCCCCAGGAAGTCATCCAAAAACACGGAGCGGAAATCCTCCGACTCTGGGTGGCCGGAGAAGATTATCGCAACGACATTCGGCTTTCCGAGGAGATCCTCCAGCGCCTGGTGGAATCCTACCGACGAATCCGCAATACGTGGCGCTTTATTTCGGGCAACCTGCATGACTTCCTTCCCGCTTCCCAAACGGTCCCCTACGAGAAGCTCGAAGATATCGACCGGTTTGCATTGCATCGGCTGCACAAGCTCATCGGAAAGGTGCGGGCCGCATACGACGCCTTCGAATTCCATACGGTGTATCACTCCGTGTACGGTTTCTGCGTGCTGGACATGAGCGCCTTCTACCTGGACGTTCTCAAAGACAGACTATATACGTCTCCTCCCACATCCCGGGAACGCAAGTCGGCCCAGACCGTTTTCCACGAAATGCTCCATGCACTGGTTCGGCTGATGGCGCCCATCCTGTCCTTTACTTCCGACGAACTGTGGCCCGCCATCCCCCGCGCCGGGGAAACGGCCTCCAGTGTCCATCTAACCTGCTTTCCGGACCAGGACCCCGCTAAGATGGACACCGAACTCGAGGAACGATGGGAGCAAATACTGAAACTGCGATGGGAGATTACCAAGGCCATTGAACCGGCCCGCAGAACCAAGGTCCTGGGACATTCTCTGGACGCCCGAGTACGGTTGTACCCTCCGGACTCCCTTCGATCCTTCGTGACGGACCAACTCGAAAATCTCAAGACCGCTCTCATTGTTTCCGAACTGGAGATAGGGAATGACACTCCGCCGGAAGACGCCTTCCGGAGCGAGGACATCCCCGGTCTGGTCGTTCACGTGGAAGCATCCCCCTGGATGAAATGCCCCCGCTGCTGGAAGCGCCGGGAGGATATCGGGGCGGACCGGGACCATCCCGAAATATGCGGAACCTGTTCGGAACAGCTGAGCCGTTTTCCGGGGATTCCAGATGCAGGTTCTCTGGCAGCCCGTTGAAAAACAGCATTTCGGGCAGGCTGTTCAAAAATGATGAGATGCAAGGCGCGCGAATCCTGAGGAATGAGGCGTACATATAGTACGCTGCAATGACGAAGGATGAAGCGTCACGCCAAAGGCGTGAAAGCGGATCGCGTTTTTCAACAGCCTGCTGGCGCAAGGAGAAGCCGGTGACGTATAAGGCCCGCATTTTCCTGGGTTGTACGCTCCTGGTCATTGTTCTGGACCAGCTGTCCAAGTATTGGGTCATGGCGGGAATGGACCTTCATCAGTCCATTCCCGTCATCGAAGGCCTGTTCAACCTGACCTATGTCCGGAACACCGGAGTGGCTTTCGGACTGTTCGCGGGATACCCCTCCGTCTGGCGCACCACGGCGTTGGTTTTGGTTTCCGGGGCAGCCATGATCATTATCCTGTTGTTTCTGCGAAAAGTCTCCGGCGGTGAACGGCTGTGGGCCCTCGGGTTGGGCCTTGTGTTCGGAGGGGCCTGGGGCAACGTGCTGGATCGGATACGCTTCGGATACGTGGTTGACTTTCTGGACTTCCACATAGGCCGGTGGCATTGGCCGGCGTTCAATGCGGCGGATTCAGCGGTTACTGTGGGGACGTTCCTGCTGCTGATCAAGATCCTGACCGAAGGGCGCGGGAGACGGCATGTTCCCTGAACTGATCCGCCTGGATGGATTTGCACTCCACACCTACGGGGTATTGGTAGCCACCGGGTTCCTCGCCGGAGTCGCCTTTTCTCTGAGAGAGGGGCGCCGGGTGGGTCTGGATCCCGAACAGGTCCTGAACCTGTGCTTTTATCTCGTCCTTTCGGCCATCGTCGGTTCCAGGCTCTTGTATATCCTCATGTATCTGGATGAGTATCTCCGTTCCCCACTGGAAATAGTCAAGATCTGGAAAGGCGGTCTTGTGTTTTCGGGAGGTCTGATCGGGGCGCTAATCACAGGACTTTTGTATGTCCGCCGCCACGGCATGGGGGTCGGAACGGTGGCGGACGTCATGGCCCCCGGTATCGCCCTGGGTCAGGCCATCGGCCGTATCGGGTGTTTTTTCGCCGGTTGCTGCTACGGCAGACCTACGGACGCTTTCTGCGCCGTGGTCTTCAACCATCCTCAAACCCTGGCTCCCATCGGAATTCCCATCCATCCCACCCAACTGTACGCTTCGGCCGCGTTGTTCATGATCTTCGGGATCCTCTGGGCGTTTCGCAGTCGAAAGAGATGGGACGGCCAAGTAATGTGTCTCTACCTATCCCTGCACTCCGTGGTCCGGCTGATCCTGGAGCATTTCCGGGACGATTACCGGGGTGAAGTGCTGGGCGGCCTGCTCACCGTAACTCAAACGACGAGCCTGCTGATCCTGGCCGCGTCCCTGGCGGTCTGGATCCACGCGGGTCGGCGGCGATCCAAATGAATCCGATTCTGAAAAAGGCCGCCGAAGTCCTCGAACTGGAAGCACACGGCATCCTGGGTCTGATTCCCAAGCTGGACGAATCGTTCGTGCGCGTCGTGGACCTGATCTACCGGTGCGAGGGACGGGTGGTTGTCTCGGGTATCGGAAAGTCGGGAATCGTGGGACGCAAGATCGTGGCCACCCTCAACAGTACGGGCACGCCGTCCCTGTTTCTCCACCCGGTGGAAGCGCTCCACGGCGACCTGGGCATGGTATCGCATCGAGACGTGATTCTGATTCTTTCCAACAGCGGAGAAACGGAAGAACTCAAGGAAATGCTTATCGCCGTCAAGGGCATCGGTGCGGCCGTAGTGGCCTTTACCGGAAATCCCCATTCTTTCCTGGCCGCCCAAAGCGACATCGTCATTGACGTGGGCGTGGAGCGGGAGGCCTGCACCCTGGGACTCGCCCCCACGACGAGCACCACGGCGGCCCTGGCGATGGGAGACGCACTTTCGGTGGTGCTTACACAGAAACGCAATTTCGGAACACACGATTTCCGGCGGGTGCACCCCGCCGGAGCTTTGGGAAAGCGGCTGAACATCCGCGTGAAACAGATCATGCTCACACGGAGCCACATGCCCTCGGTGGTCCAGGGAGCTTCCCTCATGGAAGCCACCCGGGAGATCGACCGCCTGAATTTGGGATTCGCCTTGGTGCTCGCTCCCGACGGCTCCCTCAAAGGAATTATCACGGACGGGGATATCCGCAGAGCCGTGCTTAAACTGCAAGACCTGGAAACCGCGCGCGTGGAAGACGTCATGACTCCCGATCCGGTTTCCATTCACGAAAACCAGCTGGCCATCGAGGCATTGAACCTCATGGAACAAAAAGGGATCACCTCGCTCGTCATCGTGAACAGTCGGTGCGAGTTGCAGGGAGTCGTCCACCTGCACGATTTGCTGGGGCGCGGCGAATTTCGATTCACCCACGTGTAGCGCCCCAACCGATGAATGCCCGTTCATGGAATATGCTCCTCTCGTCAAGGGCTTGATTTGCCCCATTGTTACTCCCCTGCTGGACGACCGGCGCCTGGACAGAACGGGTCTGGTCCGGCTCTTGTCCTACGTCACTCCTCACGTGCAGGCCTTGGCCGTGGGACACGCCTTCTGGGGAGAAGGCGCGGCGCTGCCCCTGGAGACCAAGCAGGAGCTGATTCGTACGGTTTGGGAGGTCGTGGACCGGCCTTTTCCCCTGTACCTCGGAGTCACCGGCCGCTCCGCAGAGGAAACCGTTCTTCTGACCCGGTGGATCGAAGCCGAAACGAAGCGGTATAGAATCTCCAATCCCTTGGTGCTGATGGATTACCCCCTGTGGTACCACAGCAACCGGGGGCTGCCCCGCTTCCTGGAACAGCTTCTCAAGGAAGACTCTCTCCCGCTTCTTCTGGGAAACGATGCTCGATTCATCCTGAAGCGACACAAGCCCATCAAGCGAAAAAACATTCTGGCTTCCGTCCTGCGGAAGATCGGAGACAACCCCGGCATTGTCGGCATGGTGCATTCCGGCTCCGCCAAGCGGCTTTTCGAGTATCGGGGGGCATTGGGAAATCGAAAGGACTTTCTGCTCTACGATGGAGACGAAAGAGTGTTCGTGGCCACCCCAAGTCGATCCGGTGTGCTGGCCTTATCCTCCAACGTCTTTCCCAGCGAGTGGAACGTGGTGGTCCGGGTGACTCTGTCCAGTTACCGGCAGGACGAGGACGGCGATCCTGAAATGGAGAGGGCCTGCAACATCCTGGAACGCTTGCAGCGTTTCTGGATGCTTAACCCCAAAGACGACGTACAAACCATCAAAGCCATCCTGGTCAAGCGACGTATTCTCACCACGGCTTTGACCACGCCCCTGTTTCCCGTATTAAACAACTCGAAGATCAAAGAAATCGAACGAGCCTTATCCAACGATCGGACGTTTTCATCCTAACAGGCTGCTGAAAAACGCGATCCGCCGTGTTGCGCTTCATCCTTCGTCATTGCGGCGTACGGGTTGTACGCCTCATTCCTCAGGATTCGCGCGCCTTGCATCTCATCGTTTTTGAACGGCCTGCCCATCCGGACTCAATAGGGCAACACCGGCTCCCGGAGAATGATGTCCACGGCCCTGGCCGCCGTATCCGCGAGTGCCGGATGAGACGCCCTCAGATCCACGAGTTGGCGAAGATTGTCCGCCGTGCGGTAGATGAGCATGGCCAAGTCCCCCTCGTCCAGATCCGAAACATAACGGGTTTCATCCCATGTGGCTCCGGAAGCCCAGGAGAACAGAGTCGCCGCCGGACGATACTGGAACGGGGGCGTGGAAAACCCGTTCCGCTCCATGGATTTCTTCAGTTCCATCGTTTCCGTCATCAGCCGCTGAAAGACTTGGTGAAGTTCCTCGTCGTTTTCTATCCATCCCTCGGGAAGATCTGAATCCAGGGAGCGTTCCCACACGAACACGGCCACCAACCCGGCCAGAATAGCCGGACTGTGCGCCGTCAGGACGCCCCTGCGAATGGCTTCGGCAATGAGCAGAGGCTGATCCAGGCGAAGGCGGGCCGACCAGGCGCCATCCTCGGTCAATCGTCCCTGCAGATCCACAAACCCGGTGTTCTGAAGAAAACCCAGGTGTCTCTTGAAATCCGCCCAGACTCGTTCTTTCTCCGCCTCCACCTGCTTCATCAGTTCCGCAGCCTGCTCGGCCCTCATCTTCCATTCCGGGTCTTCGCGGCCGTGACACAGAGTCCAGTGGGCGCAATCCCTGCACGGAAGCTGCTTCAGTTCCTCCCTGACCTGCTTCAGCTCCTCCTCCATATGGAACGCCTGGTCCGCATAGTACGGATCCAGAGGGGCATTCGTGGAAAGGGGGTCGTATTCGCCCGCAGCGGCGTCCCGGATACGGTCGGCCGCTTCCTGCATTTCGAGTTGCTCGGGAAGATCCACCCGGTAATCCAGCAGCGGCCCGATCCTGCGAATATGAAACTCACGGGTACGCATGCGGCCCTTGCGCAGCTTCAAATCGCTCGAAACGGGAACCGCCCGGAACACGTCCCCGGAGCGAAGATCCGGGGCCTCGACCACACAGAAGCGTTTCCGCTTGCGGCTCAGAAACAGGCGCCCCCGCACGAGGTGAGAACGCCTGAACCAGGTCAGCCGATCGCCTTTCAGTCGCCGCCGGAGAAATCGCTGCCGGTGTACGGCTTCCTGCTGCCGCTCCATGTACACCAGCATGTCCCGGGCCGTGCCGCAACGGGGATTCGTAACCCCCGGCTCCAATTCCCGGATGAGAATTCCCAACTCCTGTTCCCGTTCCAGAAGATGGGAGCTGCCCTGAAACAAGAACAGGGATCGCTTCAACAACTCCCGGATTTCTTCCGGAGCGTGGGACAGCAGCAGATTCAACACCATGGAGAAGCTGACCCGCATCTGACTCATGATGGGCTCGGGTTCCGATTTCAAGAGTTCCGCCACCAGCGCCGGGCGCTGGAATGGACCGGGCAGTACCAGGGCGAAGCCGATGCGGTCCATGCCCCGCCTTCCGGCTCGACCCAGCATCTGATGCAGTTCCGTGCTGGTAAGATTCTCGAAGGTGCGGCCGTTGAACCGGTCGCTGTTCATGAAGGCCACGGTGCGCGCCGGGAAATTCACGCCCGCGGCAACGGTGGACGTGGCAAAAATGGCCTCCAGCAATCCCTCCTTCATGAGAGATTCCACCAGAAGCTTCCAGTGGGGTAATTGCCCCCCATGGTGAGCCGCCGCCTTGGCGCGTCGAAGATTCAACAAATGGGGATGTCCTTTCAGAAAAGGCATTTCTTCCAGCAGCTCATCCAGCCTTTCCCGGAATCGCCGCTCCTTTTCGGGATCCCACTCGGGAGCGGGCGGGCATAGGGACGCAGCCGTGCTGCAGTCCGACCTGGACTTCAGGAACAAGAGGGCCGGCAGCAGGTTCATGCTTCGGAGCCCCTTCAGCACGGCGCCCCAGGATATGGGAAGAGAGGGAAGACGAAACCGTTTCTCCCTCCGGCTGTCCTCGAATTTGCGGACTTTGCCGTTCAGATGCCCTTTGTCGAGCAGTGGGACCACCTCTCCGTCCGGAAACAGAAACAGGCTGTAAAGAGGCACGGGCCGCTCCTCCGCGCGGACCAGCACGGGCTGGTTTCCCCGAACCGAGTACAGCCAATCCGCGATCTCCTGGGCGTTGGATATGGTGGCGGAAAGAAGAAGCAGCCGAATCCTGGGAGGCAGATAGATCAGGATCTCTTCCCATACCATCCCCCGATCCGGGTCCCCTAGAAAATGGGCCTCATCCAACACCATCAAGTCCAAGGCCAAGTTCTCGCCCGTATGCATGGCATCGTACAGATGGTTTCTGAAAATCTCCGTGGTCCCCACCACGATGGGCGCGGAAGCATTCTCCTTCCGATCCCCCGTCAGGATCCCCACGTTCATGGGTCCGAAGTGCTCCTGGAACTCCTTGTACTTCGCGTTGGACAAGGCCTTCAGCGGAGACGCATACCAGGTCCGGCATCCCCGTTCAAATACCTGTTGCATGGCCTGAACCGCAATCCAGGTCTTTCCGGACCCGGTAGGCGCCGTCACCAGCACATCGCTTGCGGATACCTGTTCCACGGCCTCCAACTGAAAGGGATCGGGTTTGAACGGCCGCCGGCGGGGGACCCCCACTCGATCCAACGCCGCCTGGACCTTGCTGGAAATCTTCAGATGAAATTCCTGTTCCTGGAATACGCTTGAACGATCGGTTCTCCGATACTTTTGTCCACGATACACCACTGCAATATCCTTTTCTTACCGGCGGGGATTCATCCCGCAACGTCCAATCATTGGTTCCGCCATTGCCGAGCACCGTCTTCCTGTGCTACCTTGTACCCGAGTTTTCCTAATCCTCTCATCGAACCCGGTGTGCCATGCGCGTTCCTGATCTTCCGCCGCCTCTTGTGCGCCTCTGCGGGCTTTGCCTCTTGACCCTCATGTTCGTTTTCCACACGCATTCGGCCTCGGCGTCCCGCGAGGAGGTTTCAGGGCTGCGTGTCGACCTGGGAGACGGTCCCTGGGTCGTGGAAGCAAACCGGGCCGAATACGACGAAGACACCCAACAGATCATTCTTACCGGCGACGTTCGTATAACGCGCGAAGACCGCGAGCTGTTCGCGGACCGCGTGATCTATCACAGGGGACTCCAATCCGCCGAAGCGGAAGGAAACGTGCTCTTCATCCTCCCGGAAGGCACTCTTCGGGGCGATCATCTCTGGCTCGACTTGGACAGCAGGTTGGGAAGGATCCAGGCCGGAGAACTGTTCATACGGGACGGGAATTTCCACATCCGGGCGGACCTCCTGGAAAAAATCGGGGCCAATCGATTTCATTTACGAAACAGTACCTTTACCACGTGCGATGCCGAACTGCCCGATTGGAGGTTCCGGGGCCGCGAAATCCACATGGCCGTCGACGGCTACGCCCGAATTCAATCCGCCCATTTTGAAATCAGGGGATTTCCTGTCCTTTATGTACCCTATTTGATCATCCCCGTCAAGGTCACCCGCCAGACGGGTTTCTTGATTCCCAGGCCCGAGTATTCGAACCGGAGCGGGGCGGGACTGGACATCCCCTTCTTCTGGGCCATATCCGAGCAGACGGACGCCACGTTTCACCAGCATATCCTCGGACGCCGGGGGCTCAAGCAAGGCGTGGAATACCGCTACCTCCTGAAGGACTACTCCCGCGGCTTGATCCAGTTGGATTATCTCAACGATCGTCTCGAAGACGACAACTTCTTCGACGACGGCTTCTCCCGGACCAACCGGAACCGCTGGTGGCTTCGTTCCAAACACGACCAGTCCCTGCCGTCCGGAGTCCTCCTGAAGGCGGACCTGGACCTGGTTTCCGACCAGGACTTCATCCGGGAGTTCAAATCTTCCTTCAGCGGATTCGAGGACTCGAACCGCGTGTTTGAAAAGGACTTCCACCGCGATCTCGAGGAGGATTCGGCGCTCTTCCGGAAATCGGTGGTCGGCGCCACCCGAAACTGGGACCGGTTCGGTCTTTACGGAAACATGACCTATCTGCAGGCCCTGGTAAAACAGCCCGAGAATTCCATCGCCCAGCAGATGCCGGCCTTGTCGTTCCGGTCGCCCGGTGTTCGGATGGGCGAGGCCCCATTGTTCGGCCATCTCGATTCGGGATACACCTATTTCTTCAGAGACGACGGACACAAGGGACAGCGTCTGTTCGCGGCTCCTCAGGTCTCCCTTCCCGTGGATACGGGCATGGGCGTCGTCTTCCGTCCTTTCGCCGGCGTCAAGGAAACCGTATACCACGTGGACCGCGGGGAGCCGGGCGTGGACACGGGCGTCTCCCGGCGGGGGGAAATTCAGATGGGAGCGGAAGCCTCCACGCTCCTGAGCCGGGTGTTCAACATCGAGACGGGTCGCCTCCGCGCCCTGCGACATCAGGTGAAGCCTCTCGTGGCCTACGAATATCGCACCGTGGATGCACCCTCCCACGGCCCCGCGTTCGATCCCGACGACACTGCGGACGCGCTGAACCGGGTCTCCGCCGCCCTCCAGAACGTGTGGACGGGACGCTTTGTCGGCCCGGACGGCGCTCCGACCTTCCGCGACATCGGCCGCCTGAAGATCAGCCAGGACTACAACATCCGGGAGGCTCGCAGGGATCTCCTTTCCGGGGAGGATGAACGGAGGCCCTTCTCCGACCTCCTGTTTGAAATCGAGGTATACCCCGCCTCCAACCTCCAGATACTTCTGGACACCGCCTGGAACGTGTACGACGACCGGGTGCGCACCTTCAACGCCTTCGTCGTCGCCCACGACGCCAGGGGGGACCGCCTCAGCCTGGACTACCGCTACTCCGCGGATCACATCGAGCAATTGAACGCGGAACTGCTGGTGAAGGTGACGGATGAGTTCTTCCTTTTCGGCAATACCAAACGCTCTCTCGAATCCGATCAGACCGTGGAGACGGCGGTGGGCGCCTTGATGCGGCTTCAGTGCTGGGGTATGGAAGTGAAGTTTGAAAAGCAGGAATCCGAAAGCCGGTTCATGGTGCGGTTCTCATTGGAGGGAATCGGGGAAACGGGCCCGCTCCGCGCCGCATTCTGACTCCCCCCAAAGCTCCCCGCATCGAGAAAACCACCCGGACCACGGTACTCCGTTCCGACGGGAACCGGCGGCCCGTCCGGACGCGGGCCGCGGGACGATCAGATTCCCTTTCCCAGGAGCCTTTTGTCCCGCATCAACCTGGCCTGAGCCCCCTTGCTCACCGAATAGGTCCGATCGAACTCCGACCAGAACGCCTCGTCCTGGTCCTTCCAACCCGGACCGAAACGGTCGTCGAAATAACCGCCCAGCTTTTCGAACAGCAGTTTCCAGGGGGGATCCCCTTTCTCCAGATGGGCCATCAATTCATCCAGATACGTATCCAGTTCCGCCAGTTTCTCCTTGGGGAGATACGATACGGCCCCCTTCCGAATGGACGCCATGAGCGTTTCCGGATTGATGGCGTGGGCTGTGAGCATCACGGCGGGGATTCCCCGCGCCACGCATTCATCGAGCAACCGGAGGCCGTCCACCCCCATAATGTCCAGAACGGCCAGGTCATAGGCTTCCTCCGCGATCTTCCGCGAGGCGCCGGCATAGTCGCCTGCCGTATCCACGATACACATGTCCAGAATGTCCTCGATGGTCTCCAGAACATCCCATTCGTCATCCACCGCCAGGATGCGTTTGCCTTCCAGATGGGGAGTTTTCCTCACGTGAACCTCCCGGCAGGCCGTTGAAAACCGCGATCTGCTTTTACGCCGACGGCGTGGCTTGCATCTCGTCGTTTTGCACCGGGCCCACCCGCAATACGGTTTGTCAACGGCCTGATAGACACTGGAGGACCTGTGATTTCATACGGAAACGGGCAGACTCGTTTGCCGCAGGTCCGCACTCAGCTCCAGGGGCAAGGTCAGCCGGAACACGGCACCCGCTCCTTCCCCGCTTTCCAGATGGATGTCTCCGCCCAGCCGCCGCGCCAGAATAAGGGCCCCGGCAAGGCCCAGGCCGTGTCCCTTCCGGCCCGCGGGCGCTTCCGGGTTCACCTGGGAGTACCGGCGGAATACATACTGGGAATGTTCCGGTTTGATGCCCGGCCCGTCGTCCTCGACCTCGATGCGGAGAAAACGGTCCTGTACGTCCACCCTGACATCCACGCGGGTCCTCCGGTGATGCAACGCGTTCTTTACGAGGTTACCCACGATTTGGCAAAATTTGGTCTCATCCTGGACCATGCGCACGTCGTTGAGCCGGGACGGAATATCCGTCCAAACGCCGTAGCGCTCCAGAAATTCATGCAGCTTCTTCGCCTGCTTCCATTCCCTGAATTCCTCGAAAGCCACCCCTCCCGTGGCTTCCAGCGCTTCCAGGAGAACTTTTCGCAGCGCCTGCGCGGGATGAAAGGCTCCACACGCGAAACATCCTTCCTCGGATCGTCCGATTTCCAACAGCCCGTTGAGCATGACCTGGGTTTTCACGGCGCTCCTCAGCACGCGCTTCAACGTGCGTTCCTGTTTCTGGGAAAGCGGTCCAAGCCGCTCCCTGCGTTCCAGAAGACTCCGCACCCCCGCTTCGATGACCGAACAGGGATCCTTCAGCTCATGAAGCAGGAATTCAATCTGGAGTTCCCGGAAGAACCGCACCGGAATATCGGAGGTTGACGTTGAATCGTCCGACTTGTTTCCCTGGGATTGCATGACGTCCATGACCGCCTGACATTTGCCGGCTTTCAGCCGCTGCATAAAAGGTTACCAGGCTGGTGAAAAACGCGACGTGCTCGGTTCCGGTTCATTGTTCGCGTTTGGGGCCCACTGTTTGTACGCTTCATTCCTCAGGACTCGTCACGCCGAAGGCGTGGCTTGCATCCCATCGTTTTTCACCAGCCTGCCCGAATTACGGTCTATCCACGGGCGGCGAAACGCGCCGTGGAAGACGCACCGCCGCCTTCAACGGGTGAATTCCACGGTAACGGTGGTTCCTCCGGACTCCGCACAGTCCTCGGGGCCGCGGCATGCTCGACACAGATTCGTGTTTCCCGGGCACAAATCCTCGTCTCCGGGTATATGCCCGCACCGGGTGGAATCCATGCGGATGGCGAAATGAAACCGCTCCGAAAACAGCTTCATACGGAGCAGGTCGAACCCCTTTCCGCCCGCGTGAAAATCATAAGGACGTTTGGAGGAATACCCCATGGTGTCCTTGGTGGTGTAAATGGTTTCGAAAAGCCTGCGGCGGTTTTCCTCCGTGATCCCCACTCCGCGGTCTCTCACCTGAAATATGGCCCCGTTGGCCCGCGGCCGCACCGTCACTTCGATGAGGCCCCCGTCCGGGGTGTTCTCCACCGCGTTTCGGATCAAGCCGTCCACCGTCTTGGCCAGGGGACCCGGCGCCATCCAAACGGGCTCCGTGTGTTCCAGACGGGTAACCAGGCGTACGCGGCGGTGCGCCCACAAAGGGGCCGTTTCCCGGATTCGTTCCGCCACGAATGCGTCCAGGCGGACCTGTTCCACGGGAACGTCCCGCGGCCCGAACAACTCCAGGATCCTGGCGCGCAGCCGGTCCACCAGATCGCCTTCCCCCGCTTCCTCCGCCGCCAGACCCTCCAGCTCGTCCGCACACACATCCAGAAGCCTGGAAAGCGTATGATACACCTTGTAGTCGCGATCCCGCAAAATGTCTTCGATGCCGTACTGGATCTCGAGTATCCGTTGGAGATTCCGCTGGGCCCGCTCGAGGGTCCTTCGCACGCCTTCGTCGCCGCTCCGGGGCAGCTTGCGGTCCAGAAGGTTCAACGCCGCCGCCAGCACGGAAACGGGCGTTTTCAACTCATGGGAAAGATGATGAATCAGCCGGTCCTGAAGCCGGTTCAAGGACCGCACTTCCTCGTAGGAACTCTGGAGAGCCTCGTTCATGCGGGCGTTTTCGATGGGGAGCGCCACCGTATTGGCGACGGCGGTGAGCATCTCCACGTCCGTCTCATCGAAACGCCCTTCTTTCTTGTTTACGGCGCACAATACCCCGATGCGCCGGTCCTTGGTTCGAATGGGCGCATCCAGCATGTTTCGCGTGCGGTACCTCGTCTGATCGTCCACCTGCTGGTAGAAATAAGGGCTCTTGGAGGTATCGTCCACAATGAGGGCCTCTCCCCGCCGGATGACTTCTCCCGCCACACCCTGATCCATGGGAAAGCGGACTTCCCGCATCCTTTGGCCGGCGTCTTGGTTATCGTAGGAAGCCACCGGGAAATAGAACTCCTTCCTGTCTTCATCCAGAAGGATGACCGAAGCGCCCTCCACGGAAATCAGTTCCTTCACTTCCCGCACGATGAATTCAAGAATCCGATCCAGACTCCGGTACCGGTGAAGCGCCGTGCTGATCCGGAGCAACGCCTGGTTGCTTCGGGCGGTCCGCCGTTCCTGGGTGACGTTCCGGAGGATGACCACCTGGCCGGCGGGTTCGTCTTGCTCTTCAAAAAACACGGCCGCGTTCAGGACGACGTCCAGCATCTCCCCTCTTCGGGTCAATCTCTTGGTTACGAAGCCGCACAGCGTCTTGTCCCGGCGCAATCGCCGGAGACCCTCACGGGTTTCGTCCATGAGATGGGAAGGAATAAAGGGAATGCGCCTGCCCTCGAGCTCCTCCAGGGTCCACCCGAACACGTTCACAAAGGCGGGATTCAGGTACGAAATGGTGTTGTTCATGTTGAACACGGCCACGGGATCCGGCAAAAAATCCAGCAGAGACCGATAGCGCCGTTCGGCGCTTCGGCTCGCTTCATACTGCATGCGGAATCTGCGTTGGGATTCCTTCAGGGCCTGCCGGGCGATAAATCTTTGGGTGATGTCCCGCGCGATGCCTCGGAATCCGACCCGCAACCCCGACTCGTCTTCAATGGGGGACGCGGACAGCTCGATGACGCGCTTACGCCCGTCCGGGCGGGTGAAGGGCCAGATGATATCCGTCATCCGCCGGCCCGTGCGAAACACTTCATGGAACCGTTCGTACGCCTCGCGGGCGTGGTCCGGTTCCATGAAGTCTCGATAGCTGCGATTGTGAAGCTCATCGAAAGGGACTCCGAAGATCCGGCACAACGCATGATTGAAGAACGTAAAACGCCCCTCCAGATCCGTTTCGTACACGCCCTCGGCGATGTCCTCGATGAATACGCGGTAGCGGTCCCTGTAGAATTTGCTCGCTTCTGCCACCGGGTCGGCGGAAGAATCCGGCGCCTTTTCCGGGAGCCTCTCTTCGGGGGAAGAAGCGAATGAATCGGTTTCGACCGTCATGAGAACCCGTCGGATGGGTGACTACCGTTGAAAAACAGCATTTCGGGCAGGCTGTTCAAAAATCATGAGATGCAAGCCACGCCTTTGGCGTGGGCGCATCCTGGGGAATGAGGCGTGCAACCCGTACGCCGCAATGACGAAGGAGGAAGCGTCACGCCAAAGGCGTGAAAGCGGATCGCGTTTTTCAACAGCCTGCCGGGGTCCAAGACGCCGCCGTGTTTCATGACGGCGCATCCGCAATGCACGGAAAGCGGTATGCAATGAGCCGGACCGGTCTTTCCCGGAAATCTTAAAGCAGGATATGGATGTTGGCAACACCCTTTCCCGAATGCTCCCTTGGCGGGCCGGGGTCACATCCGGGGTCGCTTCCGGAAATGGACCCGGGCCCGCTCGCACCGGGGGCAGGTAAGGGCCTCCGGGAGATCCTCGAAGGGGGTCCCCGGCGGCCGGCCCGCTTCCGGGTCCCCTTCCTCGGGATTATACAGATACCCGCACGGGCATTCATAGCCCGACCCGGTCTGTTTCGCCGTCGTATTCATACGCAGTATCCTTTCACGCATCCGCAGGAGCCGAACGGGTGTACGCAAAGCCGAAACAGCCACGAACGCGGATCCCTAAACGGAAAACCTGTTTCCGAACACGATGCGTGCACACCTGTAAGGGACTCCCCGTGCATGCTATTCCCCGTCCGGTGCATCCATTGGATCCGAGTTCTTCAGGGATTCCAAGGCCTCGGCGTCGGCCAGATCCCGAGTCCTTCCCGAAGCGCGCTTGTTTCGGATCAGATCGTCGATGGACGGAACACGGACTTCGATTCCTTCGATGTCCACAGACAGCGAGCGGTGGTACGTCTCTGCAAACCGGAGCCCGGATGCCGCCGTAAGGATGTCGATGCGCCTCGGGGCGACTCCTATCTGAAAAACGATCCCATCCCTCTGAAGGTCCTCCGGGGTGAGATCGTGCAGGGGGGCTCCGAAACGGCGCAAGGCCCTAAGGACCGCCTCGGCGTTATCCGGAGAGGGCATGACCCAGATGTCCATGTCCATGGTGGCCCGAGGATACCCGTGGGCCGCTAAGGCATAGGCGCCGACGAGGAGAAATCTAACCTTCTCGTCGGATAAGGCGTGTAACATGTCTTTGTAGTCTTCGTTCAGCATCGTGTTTCGGGCTCAGGGACACGATTTCCCGGGTCAGCGGCCAGACGAGACCCATGCGCTCCGCCGGCGCGCCGGGAACGAAGTCGTCGTTGCGAAGGTCGGACATCCGAAATAAGGCCGTGCGCCGTCTTTCCATATTTCCAACATAGCGTTTTCACGAAAGGAAATCAATCCGCAGCCGGAAGGGAACGTTGTTTACAAAGGGCGCCGACCCGGGTACAGTATGGGAATCATACCCTCCAACAACCCGTTAATAAACAGTATGATCTTCAGGCCGCTGAAGGACGATGAAATGCAAGCCGCGCCCTGGGCGTAGCGCATTGCGGGGAATGGGACGTATCTACATACGCCGCATTGACGATATTGACGATAGTCTGCTTGACATCTGTGCGCGTCCGCACGCAGACCGGTGGGAGCACGGGCGGACAGGACGAAGCCTCGCACCTTTGGCGCGACAGCCGGTTGCATTTTTCGACGGCCTGACAGAAGAGCCAAAAGCCCACTCCGGGAGAAACGTATGGCCCATGAGCCCACAATCGGTTTGGCGTTGGGGGCCGGAGGCGCCAGAGGATTGGCTCATATCCTCATGATGGAAGCCTTCGAGGAACTGGGTCTGCGCCCCCACAAAATCGCGGGCAGCAGTATCGGAGCCATTATAGGCGCTCTGTATGCCTCCGGGAAATCCGCTCGAGAGGTCCGATCGATCGTGGATGAGCTGGTGCTCCGCGCGCCCGACGGATGGAAAAAAGCTTTTTTTAAGAAAGATCTCTTCCAATGGATCGAACTGGTCGATCCGGAATTCGGACGCGGCGGCTTAATCCGGGGCCACGCGTTCCCGGCCTACCTTTGCGAACGTATCGAGGTATCCCGTTTTGAGGACCTCGACATCCCGCTGGCCATCGTGGCTACCGATTTCTGGAAATACGAGCAGGTGGTGTACGAATCCGGGGAACTCCAGTCGGCCATCCAGGGCAGTATGGCGGTGCCCGGCCTTTTCACTCCGGTGCGGCGCGACAACCGCGTCTTGGTGGATGGAGGCGCCGTGAATCCGGTTCCCTTTGATATTCTGAAAGACAGCTGCGAGTGGACCGTCGCTGTCAGTGTGGCGGGTCAACGTTCCGTCAAGGAGGATTTTTCGTTCCTGGACGCCTTGTTCAATACCTTCCAAATCATGCAGCATTCCATCCTGGCGGAGAAATGCAAAAACAGCCCGCCGGATATTTTGATAACCCCCCGGATCTTCGACGTCCGTTCCTTCGAGTTTCACAAAGTCGATTCCATATACACGCAGGCTTTGCCGGCAAAGGAAATCCTCAAACGAGAACTGGCCCGCCGGATGACCTCGTGACAGGCCGATGCAAAACGCGATCTGCGGCGTTGGGCTTCATCCTTCGTCATTGCGGCGTACCGGTTGTACGCCTCATTCCTCGGGATTCGCGCGCCTTGCATCTCATCGTTTTGCATCGGCCTGTCCGCAATTCTGTTTATAACGGGGCTGTTGAAAATGAGGAGAAGAAAGGCGCCTTTTTCCTTCTCGTGACATCGCTTCTGCGGTGTTACGAAAGATATTCCGCTGCGATTTCCCGGACAGGGATTCCTGTCAGGCGTTGCCAGTGAGCCGCGTAGTGTTTCAGATCCTCCATCCTCTTCATGCGCGCCAGTTGAACACTCCCGTTGTCCCGGTTGACCAGGGCCGCGGCGAAGCCGCGCCAGCCGAAGCCGTTGGGCATGCGCACAACGGTTTCGTGGAGAACCAGGCGCACCTCCGAAAGCGCGTACCGGGCGGAACGGCCACGGTAAAAGCCCACATGGATCCAATGGACGCGGGACCGGCGAGTATCCACCACAATGCGGGTTCCTGTGCACAGGATCCGGATGCCGGCGACACTTAGCAGGATCCCTCCGGCAATGAAGCCGAGATTCATGTATAAGAGTGTGAAGCGTTTCCAACCCCAACGGCTTGGATTATCTCTGCTTCCATGGGACAGCGATCTTTCCGACGCCGTATCACTTTCAGTAAAGCGCACTTCTTCCCTATTCACGTCGCTCTGCAACGTCGTAAACGGAAGCGGCTCTTCATACGGATCGTATCCCCGAATAATGAAGATTCCCGCCAGTAAAAGCCCCATGAAGACCGCTACGAGTCCGCAGGCGACATTACGGGCGCTAACGGTGACCTTGCCCTCGGAATCCGTCTTGGGATCCAGTCTGAAATGGCAGGTGAGCCGATTCATTTTCCCCTATCCACATTGAAGATCAGGCGCGTTCCGGCGACGCTTCACCGGAACCGGCCGGCCTGCGGGCTCGTTGCCGCGGCGCCGTTGGCGTCCCGTGTCCCCTTGAAATCTTCGATGACTTCCTTCAGGAAAGCCCTGCGCTTTTCGGCCAGGCGGGAATACGTGAACTCGCGGCTCCGGATCCGGCCTCCGGCGCCCAGCCTCCGGCAAAGCTCCGTATCCGCCGCCATTCGCCTGATGGCTTCGGACAGACCGCCTATATCGTCCTTTTCCACAAGGATCCCCGTAACACCTTCCTGTACGGCTTCTTCCAGGCCGACGACCCGGGTTCCCAGCACGGGTTTCCCCGCGGCGCCCGCCTCCACGACCACTGTGGGCCAGCCTTCGTATCGCGAAGGCATACAGACCAGGCGGCATTCTTCCAGAAGCCGCCGCTTGGCGTCTCCCTCCACCCACCCCGCCATTCGAATCCGGGAAGCGAGGCCCAGGTCGCCTATCATGCGTCGTACGCGTTCCTCGTCGTTCCCTTTCCCGGCGATGACCAGGGGAAGGGAGACGGCGGACCGACGGTAGGCTTCCAGGAGGACATCCAGCCCCTTCTGGCGCATATCCAGCCTGCCCAAAAATAGGATAAACCCGTTATCGTTCGCTGCAGCCTCGCACGCCCCGGCATCATCCGGAATTCCGGCGGGTATGACGGCGCGCCGCCGAACTCGCGGTGCGAAGGAAAGCGCCCCCTCGAGAAGACCCCGGGATACGGCGATCAGGTATCGGCTGGAGCTTAACACCCGCTTCAGCACGAAGCGGGACACCATGTCCAAGGGGCCCCCTGCGCCGGTGGAATGAAGAAACTCGTTATGCAATTCCAATACGACCGGGATATGCCGGCTCACTGGGCGCACCACCGGAGCATACCGGTCCCAGACCAGGATCACGACCTCGGGAGTCGATATTCGGCGTGCGGAGGCGAACACCGTAAAGCTCAGTCGGTCCGCGTAGCGGGATCCCCCCGCGGAGATCCGCACGTATCGTACGCCGTCCTGCATCCAGGGAGAGGGATGCCCGCCGTTGTGCCCGGTCCAACATTGAATCTCGTTGTCCGGAGCCAGGATACGAAACGCTTCATGCAGGTTACGCCAGACCCCTCCTCGCGCATGCGGGTTTCGCGGATTGGAGTATTGCAGAGACAGAAATCGCATAACACAAGACCCTTCTGTAGAGGTCCACAATTTTTTAGACACCGATGGGATTTAAATTAGGCGGCCCTA
>CAZQXK010000046.1:0-32703 GCA_964597345.1 uncultured Thermodesulfobacteriota bacterium
CGATCCTACAAAAACCAGCCCTGTTCGAAAAGGGGGTTCTTACGAGGGCATCAAACTTGTGATTGATGCAGTCATCCCGGGTGTTCGACGTGAGGATGTGTCTATTAAGATTCATGAAGACAGCATGTACTTGAGGGCCCCCAGAGAAGAAGTAGAATATGTTGCGACAATCTCGTTTTGCTGTCCGGTAAAACCCACCGAAGCAAGCGCGAAGTACGAGAACGGATTGCTGAAGATTGAAGTGCCCTTCAAAGACCCCATGGAGGATGCGGTTTCCGTACGTGTTCAGTAGCTGCCGGATAAAGGTGTTTTCTTCATATGGATGAGGCAAGCGCCCGAATCATGAAGTGTGCGTTAAGAAAAAGAACCGTCGGAAGGGTGGGTTGGCCAACCCGCCGGTCTCCGGCGGTTCTCTGTTCCCGGGCACTGCGGGAAAACAAAATCGCCAACCGCCGGGCAGGCTAACCGCCCAAGTGGGCCGCGAGTGCACAAACCGTACCGGCACATTGGATCCATTCGATGGGAATGCTTGAAATGCCCGAAAGATGAATGGTACGTAGATAAGTGAAGCCGACACAGTATGTAAGGAGTTCGGTCTTGTTTCTCGTGAAAGGTCAGCCATGCAGGTCAACCGTTCCGGTTTGAAGCCAGCGGAAACGCATCCCCCAAAACCCATGATGGACTTCGTGGGGGGCGGCGATTTCAGCCTGGTGGGGCAAACGTTCCTGGGGCTCCTCAAAGAACTGGGCGGACTCATCCCGAACGAACGCATACTGGACGTGGGTTGTGGTTGCGGCCGCATTGCCATTCCGCTCACCCGCTTTCTCACGTCCGAGGGACGCTACGAAGGCTTTGATATATACCGGGAAGGGATCGAGTGGTGTACGAATAACCTTACCGCCTACCATCCCAATTTTCAGTTTCGGTTCGTTGATATCCACAACAGGAGATACAACCCTTTCGGGACATTGTCTGCCAGGACCTTCAAGTTTCCTTACGAGAGCGAGACCTTCGATCTCGTATTGCTCTCTTCCGTGCTGACTCACTTGCCCAGAGCGGATATGCTGCATTATGTCGCCGAGACGTCGCGCGTTCTCCGGAAAGGCGGCCGATGCCTGTCCACTTATTTCTTGTTTTCCGAGGGACGTCCACCCACGGAAGAGGGAGACCGGAACCGGCCTGACTTCAGGTTCGAGTCCGACAAGTACCGAACCGTATCCAAGGACGAAATCGAATACGCCATTGCGTTTGAAGAGGCATACATACGATCCGTTTACAAAAAGGCGGGACTCAGGATCAAGGAACCCATTTATTACGGACAACAAGATATCGTAGTAGCCGTAAAAGAAGGTGGATGGGTACATCAGACCATTCTGAGAGCAAGCGATACGTTACATAGGATAATGAATAGTCGTTCGACTCTCACAACATCGGAATTTCCCGTGAACATTAAGCCCGGGCTGATCCTTCCTGCCGATGGCATATGGACTGATCCCACGAGTGTTCTGCATTTGTACATTCAAACGTATGCGGGGCCCTCCTGCGTCGTCATAGCCACGCTGGACGCGGTGGGATTTGTTGGATTCCGCAGCGAAAATTTCGAGGACGGGGTGTATATGCCAATGGATGCCGGCAAGCAGGGGTACAGCCTGAAGTTGGAACTCACCGACCCATGGCACGGAAATGTGAAGGCGCTCCTACCTCCCGGCGAAATCCTGGCGGAAGTTTCTTGTCTGCTTCCGGCGAAGAAATGACACGCTTCCTCTTTTGGGGGGAACGCTTTCGATGTGGGGCGTCGCCACCCTCCAACCCGTGGTTCATACCGGAGAAGTTGCAGGACGACATCGAAAAGGAGGGCGTATTTCTTCAACAAGGCGACCAGGGGGGGATGTGGGGGGTTGAACCCCGGTCTTCGCACGCCGTACTTTTCCGGGCTCAGAAATGCGATAGAGCGACTTCCCCTGCTGTGATTACAGCGTATTTCATAGACGTTGACTCACCACCAATCAGACGCGAAAAGCATCGATCGACCCTTGTGGTCGATGCACTAAACACCGCTGAATGGGGGAGGTTATGACATACAAGGAAGCTTATACGGAATCGTTGGAAGCTCCTGATGTGTTCTGGGCCAAAGCCGCCGAAACCATTGTTTGGAACAGGAAATGGGACAAGGTGTGCGATTTCTCAAGCCCCCCTTTTTCCAGGTGGTTCACGGGGGGGGAGCTGAACACATGTTACAACGCCTTGGATCGACATATCGAAGCGGGCAGGGGAGAGCAGGCCGCCCTGATTTATGACAGTCCTGTCACGAACACCATTCGCACGTATTCTTACCGTGAGACGCGAGACCGGGTAGCCGGAATAGCGGGGTTCCTAAAGTCGCTGGGCGTGGGCACAGGGGACACGGTCGTGATCTATATGCCGATGATTCCCGAAACGGTTATGGCCATGCTGGCCTGTTCCCGCATCGGCGCCATCCATTCGGTGGTGTTCGGAGGATTTGCTCCGAGGGAATTGGCCGTACGTATCGACAACACCCGACCGCTTGTACTCCTGTCCGCTTCATCGAGTATTGAAAGCAAAGGAATCGTCTCATACGGATCCTCGTTGGAGCACGCACTGAACCTCTCCAGACACAAGCCTCGCTGGTGCGTGATCTTTCAGAGACCTCAAGCCACGTTGGACTTGCGGTCGACCGGATACCTGGACTGGAACGAACTCGAAGAACGCGCCAATGCCGCCGACTGTGTTCCGGTAAAGGCCACGGACCCTCTATACATTCTTCACACGTCCGGAACGACGGGCATGCCGAAGGGGGTGGTTCGGGACAACGGGGGGCATGCGGTGGCGCTCATGTGGAGTATGAAACACATTTATGGCGTCGATCCGGGGGATGTATACTGGACCGCTTCGGATTTAGGGTGGGTGACCGGCCATTCTTATATGGTCTACGCCCCTTTGCTGAACGGAAGCACCACCGTGATATTCGAAGGAAGACCCGTAGGTACTCCGGATCCGGGAGCGTTTTGGCGAGTCATCTCTCAGCACCGGGTGAAGGTGCTTTTCACGGCACCCAGTGCGCTTCGAGCCATCAAATGGGAAGACCCCCATGGGGATTACCTCAAGAAGTACGAGATGCCTCAATTCGATTCACTATTTCTGGGAGGCGAAAGAACAGACGCCGACACGTTCCGTTGGGCATCCAATCTGTTGAAACGACCGATTATCGATCACTGGTGGCAAACGGAAACGGGTTGGGCCATTGCCGGCAACTTTCGCGGTCTCGAAATGTTTCCACCCAAACCCGGGTCGGTCTGCATGCCCGTTCCCGGATACGACCTGAAGGTCCTTAATCCCGAATCGGGAAAACCCTTAGGGAAAAACAAGGAAGGGCTTATCACTCTGAGGTTGCCTTTGCCGCCCGGAACCTTGGTCACTCTTTGGGAAAACGATCAACGCTTTCGAGATTCTTATATGGATCCCTATCCCGGTTATTACCTGACTGGAGACGGGGGATACATAGATGAGGATGGATATGTCTGGGTCACCGGGCGGACGGACGATGTAATCAATGTAGCCGGACACAGGCTTTCCACTGGCGGAATGGAAGAAGTAGTCGCCCGCCACCCGGATATAGCGGAATGCGCCGTGCTGGGTGTTGCGGACGGCTTGAAGGGGATGGTCCCCATCGGTCTGCTGGTTCTCAGGGCCGGGGTTACCCGCGATCCTCGTGAAGTCGTGCAGGAGGTGGTCCGCAAGGTCGGTGAGGAGATCGGGCCCATTTCCTGTTTCAAACATGCAGTGGTGGTGGAACGACTGCCCAAGACCCGCTCGGGGAAAATTCTACGGGGGACTATCCGTAAAATCGCCAATGCAGAGCCGCACCAAGCTCCTTCCACCATTGAGGATGCGAGTGTCTTGGACGAAATCGAAGCCGCGTTGAAAACGATCGGTTATGCCAAGAGATAGAAGAACCCGATAAGAGGACAATGGAAATAAAATCCTGTGCGAAAGCGCTCTTGTTGAGGGCTTCCGGGGAAGGGGAGTGCGTTTCTCAGCGGCCTGCGAGTTCAAGCGCCGGTCCGCCATGACAGCTCGCCGGCGCTCGGTGTACACTTGGGGTGAGTGATGGGACTTGAACCCACGACAACCGGGGCCACAACCCGGTGCTCTGCCAACTGAGCTACACCCACCGTATTTTACGGTGTTTATAGCAAATTCACGAAGAGGATGCAAATGATTTCTAAGAGTAGATTCCGGGTTAGTTCTACTTCGCGCCTCAACGAATGCCGGACACAGCTTGCGTCTTAGCATCTTTTCGCTTATACTTATTTTTTGTATTCCTACGAGCGGGACACGGCATTCTAAATTATACTTACGATTGGAGGACGAGCAAATTCATGTTTGAGGACACCAAGGTGGTTGTATTCGATTGTGATGGTGTTATGTTCGACTCGAAAGAAGCCAACGAGCGCTACTACAATCAGATCAGACGGTCGGTCGGATTACCCGATATGGACGAGGAAGAATTAGAAGTAGTTCATATGCAGACCTCACTCCAATCCGTAAAGTATCTTTTCCGAAACCACCCGGAATTGATGGGTATGGCCTTCGCCTGTTACAAACAGCTTAATTATTCCCAGTTCTTACAATACATGGTGATGGAACCCGACCTGAAAGAAGTTCTGGCATATCTACGAAAGAATTATAAGACCGCCTTGGTCACCAACCGAACCACGACTTTGTCGGACCTGTTACAGTCCCACGGACTGGACACCTTCTTCGATATGGTGGTTTCGGCTCTCGATGTTCGTAATCCTAAGCCACATCCCGAGCCTCTGAACAAAGTCGTTGATCATTTTGGCATCCAACCGCTCCAGGCCGTATATATAGGGGATTCTCCTCTGGATGAAGAGGCGGCTCTACAAGCGTCCATGCCCCTCATTGCCTTCCGAAATCCAAAACTCCAGGCCGCGCTTCATATCCAGCATCTGAAGCAACTTAAAACGGTGCTTTAACCGGTCGTTCAAAAACCCGATCTGCTGCGTTCCGCTTCATCTTTCGTCTTTGCGGCGTTCCGTAGGTACGCCTCATTCTTCATCGCGCTCCTTGCATCTCATCGTCTTTCACCAGCCTGCCCGAAATACGGTTTATCAACGGGCTGTCAACGTTACTCATCGGGGGGGTAGGTGGTCAGGTCTTGCACCCGCATAAACAATGGATTTCCGGCTACGCTTGTGGTGGCGATGACATCCGCCTTTCTCTTGTTATCCTCGCGTTCCACGTTCAAGACTGTTACGGATGCTTCCACCGGATTCAACACGAACACGCGCGATCCTTCCCCCGTCTCCCGATACTGGATGGACGAGATACCCGGTGCGAGGAGAATCTCTTTTTCCACGGCCAAATCATTTCGATCGATGACGGATACCACTCCATTTCCGCTGCAGGCCGCATAGATGTGGCTGACATCGTCAGAAACGGTCAAGGCCGAGGGACCTTGACCGACGCCGTCCGTGATTGTCTTATAAATGGTTTCTCCATCCGCCTGAAGAACGGTCACCGAGTCGCTTCCCCGGTTCGTGATCATCACGAACGTGTTGCCCGCAGCCTCCATTCGAGTAGGGTCTTCGCCCAGGACGATGGTCGTTAAGAACAGCTGATCTCGGGCCCGGACTACAGAGATCGAACCTCTCAAATCCGAAGGATCTTCTGGGTTCCCCTGATTCAGGGAATAGACTTTCCCGTTATTGGGAAGAACCAGAAGCTGGATGGGCTTGGGTCCCACCGGATTCTCGGACCTCAAACTGAGCGTGTCCACCCAGTATGCACGAAGGATTCCCTCATTGTGGAAAACCACATACAGGGTGCTGTAATCCGGATCGAGAACCGCGGAGGCCGGACCCCAATCGTCAACCGGGTCTTGGATTGGGCCTGAGGGCTCCAGAACGCCGACCACCGTATCGGTCAAGGTGTCCAAAACAGTCACGGATCGATCGCCTCGATTGGCAATGAAGCACCGATGTTTGTCTTTCTTGGTGATCGCCAAGGCGGAAGGGCGGGGTCCAATGCCCCCCTGGATATAGTTCAGGACGGTGTTGTTCGGTGCGTCGAGAATGAGCAAGGCGTCTTCCTCGGGCAAAGCTAAATAGGTCTTGTCTCCTTCGGGTGTTGCCGCGAGATCTTCCGGAATTCCTGGAACCCCAAGGACCGCCCGAATCTCCAAATCATCGGAAGTATCCCGTATATGACTGTCAAGTACCGTGAGTCCGAGGTCCGTGTTTCCGTGAACGAGGTATACCCACGGACCGAACACGGTAAAGGGGACGCCGTTGCTCGTCTCATTCTGAACCCGCACGGTAATATCGCCGGTGCGCCCGGCATTGGGAACACGCACCGCGATCTCGTTATCGGTGATATATAAGAAATCCTTTGAATCCGCATTTTCCCCGTCAAACCGGACAAAGGTTTGACTGTAGGGATCGATGAATCGGGATCCCCTTATTGTAATAACGGATTTCACCTGTGCGGCTTGGGGGACGACGCCGTCAATAGCCGTGCTTATTTGTGGGGTATCCACGGAACGAGTGTCACAACTCCACGCGGAACAGCCAAGGATAAGCAGCATACAGATGCCACGCCCAAGAATTTCACGTCTCATCGGGTCTCCTCACGTCGGTTTTGGGTCGAAAAACGCTCCCGGGAAAATCTCCGGGATCCGCGCCGGAGGTGTTTCATGATTTGCGTCGTTGGGTCCGCCGCCGAACCTCTCACGACCTGGGGATGTTGCGGAGTTCTTGCATCACCGAGACCATAAGAGAAACCGTCCTTTGGGTCAAGATGTTGGAGTGTGGATATTACCTTACTCGGCAAGAGATACGATCGAACCGTATTGATGTGTTCACGGATCAACGCATCCACCTGAACGCGAGTTATCAGGCCGTTAAAAAGCGCGATCCGCCGTGTTGCGCCTGATCGTTTTTCAACGGGCTGTCCGCAGTAGTGTCTGTCATCGGGCTGTTATGAAGCTTCTTGTTCGGGGCGTGGCGGCGGAGTTCGCTCCTTCAGCAGCAATTCGAGATGTCGCCGGGCGAATTCGATATCCGCATCCAAGTCCAACGCCACACGATACAGCTGAATGGCTTCCTCGATACGTCCGAGTTCTTTCAAGTTCGATGCAATGTTCGCATAGTCGATGGCCGAGCCAGGATCGAGTTTGAGGACCTGCTCAAAACATTCGATGGAGCGATCGTGCTCCTTGAGCTTGAAATGGCAGAACCCGAGCGCGTTATGCGCCTCCTTGCATTCAGGATCCATCAGAACCGCTTTTTCCAGTTCCTCGACGGCGCGATGGTATTCCTCGAGGTTCTGGTGGCAAATGCCGATATAACATTGGATCGAAGCAGCGTCCTCAGTCTCGGGAGCTCTTTCCATCGCCTCCTGGAAAAAATAGAGCGCCTGCTTCATGTCCCCCAGGTTCGCATGGCAAACTCCCGTATAATAGTACAGGTAATACTGCTCCGGATACAGTTCGCTCATTCGATTCAGCCGGTATAAGGCCTGCAATGGCTCCAAAGTCTGAACGGCGATCTTTGCGGCGAAAAAAGGAATGCTGCTTCTCTTCGCCCTTTCGCGGAAACGACAACCGGGAATTAACGCGTATACAGCGGGAATCCCCAATTGAGGATGGGCGACGTTGATGGCGAACAACTGGAACCCACGGAGATTGAGGGCCTCCATGCATCGCACCAGTTCGACATTCATGTTCTGGTGAGCCTGCGTGGGCAACTGGTGGATCGCGATGCTGGATCCGCCGGTACCCGACATATAAGCGACATCATCCAAACTACACGGCTTGGGCAGTCCACTGGCTATATACTTCCCGGTGGTGTCAAAGTCGCCGGATAACTGCGCAATCTCCGTCAGCGCCCGCACTACGGCCTTTTCGGGATTTGTGTGGGTGCCGGCCGTGAAAACGATTTCACTCCGGTTTGGAAAAGTGGAGGGGTCCCAGGCCAAAGCTCCGACAGAGGGTATGCCCAACCCGAGGGAAAAGTCCCGCACAAACAACTGGATATCCTGTGCACGAAATTTCCGGATCAGTTCGATGGCTGCCGCGTCTTGAAGCGAAGACAGATCGATAATAGCGGTTTCGTGGCGTTCATCACTGATTACAGCCGATACATGCCGCTCGACAACCTCGCAGGCGCCCTGAAGAACGGCCTCCTCAATACAATTACCGGCCGAAGAGCCGTTGAACTGGTTAATGTCGAAAAACCAGTTGAAGGGGATGAGGACGTCCCGTTGATCGGAAAGATTTCGGCCCCACGTCCACTGGAGAGGAATTCCCTCGAGGACTCGCCGTGCCCGTGACTCGTCGTCGGAGTCATGGTGAACCGACCGCATCAAAGCATCCAAAGGCATGGCTGCATCCGAGACCTGTTCGTAATCGGCCACCAGAGAGGTCTGACGGTGGATGAAATGGAAGAAACTATAGCGTTCCACCAGTTCCATGAGAGCGCTCGCCTCCGCCTGTGCGGGTGTGGCTCCCTTCCCCATCTGCTTCTGAGTTCCGATGACACGCAACGCTTCGGCTCCGCACACGCTGACAAATACCGGAATTCCCAGTCGGCCTGAATCGATCCGAACCGTCTGTTTGAGGATATCCAATCCAGCTTGCCTGAAAATCTCCTTGACCCGCGTCACGGTCTCTTCCGGAGGAACGGCCTTGTCTTGATCATACGTGTAGGTCTTATATACATCCCTGAGAACCAGGTTCGACGGCATAAAATCCACCTCTCCACAAGATTTCGTGCACCTAATACGACTTTTCGGTAAATGTCAAGCCGACCCATGTTATGGGCATCTGTTGAAAAACCCGGAAGCCTGTCTTATGATAAAGAAGTTTGGGATATTTTCAGTGCCTCTCGAGAGCCGGCGAAGGGGATTCGAGAGCTTGAGGCCACATCTAAAGGCGATTCCAAATCTTCGTGGAAGCCGCTCTCATAGCAGCCCGCTGATAAACCGTATAGCGGGCGGCAGGCCCGTGCAAAACCATGAAATGCAAGGAGGGCTTTCTCCTTCGTCATTACGGCGTACATACAGCACGCCGTAATGACGAAGGAGAAAGCCCAACGCCGCAGATCGCGTTTTTCAAAGGCCTGATAGGATAAGCAAGACATGGAAACGGTCACCATCGACTCCATCACTCTACATCTTTCCCATCCGGACCACCTTGAGCACCACTGGGTCGGGCACCAAGAACTCATTGACCAGGTCCTGGCTGCTTGGCTTGTGCTTGACGAACGGGATATTCCGCTCAACCCGCGGTTGATTGGAAAACCCGGAGTAGGAAAGACGACCCTGGCGTACGCTTCCGCCAAGAAACTGAAACGCCCCGTCTATCTCTTTCAAGCCACCATGGATACGCGTCCCGAGGATCTCCTTGTGGTCCCGGTTATCGGGGATCACGGTCGTATCCAGTATATGGCGTCGTCTCTGGTCACCGCTATGATTAAAGGGGGGATATGCATACTTGACGAGGGAAACCGGATGAGTGAGAAGAGCTGGGCATCTCTTGCCCCCCTCCTCGATAATCGGCGATACGTGGAATCCATCACGGCCGGCATCAAGATCACGGCCCATCCTGATTTCCGGTTCTGCGCCACCATGAATGACGATGCAAGCACCTTCGAGTTGCCGGAATACATACATTCCCGTCTTCAGCCTCAGATCCTGATCGATTTCCCCGATCCGGACGAAGAACGTTTGATTCTCATGCACAACTTACCTTTTGCCGCCGACATCATCCTGAACTATGTCACCGAGTTCCTGCGATTGTCTCACAGCGCGGGAGAGCGTTTTACCGTCCGGGACGGGATTAACGTGGGACGATACGCGTTGAAGCTTCTCCAACAGGAGGATGGGCCCCTCCGAAGGAACGTTCAAGACAGTCTGAAATCAGCCGTTCGTATGATTCTGGGATCGGAAGCGCTGGATTACATGAACACGGCTCTGGATATGGATTGAAATGTCTCGCCAGGAATCGTTCGCCAGCCTCACGCTGCTTCCCGTCATCCATGGTCGCATGGAATTTGCCGTCGAGGTCCACCGTCGCATCCATCGAATCCGCCCGAACATCATCGCGGTGGAATTTCCAAATACTCTGAGAAGTCCCGTTCTTGAGGGGGTTAGGAGGCTCCCTTATATTTCCATCATCCACTATCCGACATCCTCCGGCGAGACTATATATCTTCTGATAGAACCGCAAGATGCTTTGTGCGAAGCGGTACGCTTCGGTATTGAGGCAGGCATACCGATTCATTTCATCGACCTGGATGTGGAGTCCTATCCCTCCCGCAGGGAGCCGATGCCGGACAGTTACGCCATCAGCCGTATCGGATACGATTCTTATGTGGGCGCCTTCCTTGAGGAGTTCCGGCAGAGCGAATCTGATCCTCAAGATGCACGTCGCGAAGCCAACATGTGCCATCACATCGAGAATCTAATCCGGAAGCATGAACGTGTGGCTTTTGTGTTCGGTCTGAGTCATTATCCCGCCATCCTCCGAGGACTCGAAGGACCCCAGGCTCGTCCGTTGGGGCGCGCCAAACTTCGCCAAGCCCAGGTAGCGGCGGTACATCCGGATTCCACTCGGGAAATATTCAGTGAAATGCCTTATCTGGCCGAACGTTTCGAAACGGAGCGACAAAGGGGCGGATTGACTCAGCAAGGGGTCCTGGATCGGTTGAGTTTACATGCGGAACTCCTGGAAGAAGCCGCGGAAGAATATTTCAGGCAGGAAAAGGAGGAAGTCTCCAGTCATCAGAAGAAGGTGCTTTTTCAGTTCGCCAGAAACTACGCGGTAGTGCAAGGGCATCTGGTTCCGGATTTTTATCAACTGGTCATTGCGGCCCGCAGCGCCGTTAATGATAATTTTGCGTACATACTCTGGGATCTGGCATCCACCTATCGGTTTCAGGAGGAATCCCCCTCGCTGCCTGTAATGCGCGTGACCGCCGACGACCTATATTTGAACCGGAAAAGAATTCGTTTCCATCGAAGAATCAAGACGTTTCGAAGGCGGCTGGTTTCGTTGCCCCATCGGCTGAAATACGGGAACAAGGATCGAGCGGAGTGGAAGAGAGAATGGCGTGGATTCTCGATTTGTTCTTATCCCCCAGAAGACATTGCCGTGGAGGGATTTGGAGAATACCTCAAGAAGCGGGCGATCCTCGTTTCCGCCGAGCCCCGGACTCGTACCCTACCGTTTTCCACAACCCTTGCCGACGGAGTGGATGTACGGGAAACCCTCCGTAACTGGCCGGTGGAAAAACGAATTTACATCATGGAACAAAGGCCCATGAAGGGGAAGGTGGGGTCGGTGGTGATCGTTTTTGATGAAGATTCCGATCCTCATAGAGAAACGTACCCGTGGAAGCTTACCTGGCTGGGAGAACACAGCCAGGAATCGGACATGGCGTTTTACGCCACCTCATCGGGAGAGCACGTGGTGGGGCCGGGTATTTCCCGCTGTGTTTACGGCGGATTTATGCTGACCTACCCACCCATGCGCGTCTATGATATCTGGGAAGATCCGTTCTTCCATGGGGCCCGGAGCAAATCCGAGAAATTGTTGATGGCAGCTTTGGATTACAGCCGAGAGCGAAATGTGGTATATGCCGCTGCGCTCCCTCCGACATCGCGGATGCGCCGGCTTGCCGATCGAATGGGAAAGATAATCCTCTATCTCCCATTGGGCATGTTTTCTCCACAAGTACTCAAAAAGATGCGGATGTTTCATGTACTGGACGGTCACCATGTGCGAAAATACGCACGATCCTTCATCGAGCCCTGATTTGCCGCTCATTCACCACGGGATATCGCGTCGGAGGAGTGATTGCCGGAGAGTTCGACAACTGTCTCAACCCCTTATAGCAGCTTGGGAAAGAAATGGACCGAGAAACCACTCATCAGACCGACAGAAGATTCGGACTGTCCACACTGGAATGGATGCTGCTGGCGGTTATTGCCATAGGTGCGGCTTTCATGCTGCGCATGCTGGTGGCTCCACCCTCCGATGGACCCACAAAACTCTTGGAGACCCTTTCTCATTTGGAGTACCAGGTGCGAGAACTCTCTTCCCGATTGGACGCATTGTGTTCAGATCCGACGGACGGGAACAGGGAACCTCCGTCGGCAACCGGGAAAGCACCCATCGAGTTCCGCACCGACTGCATGCGAGAACTGGAATCCCGGCTGCAGACACTGGAAAGGGAAATGGCGGCTTTAAAGGCGCGAGTTTCCGCACACCCGGCCTGGGGAAAGCCTTAGCAGTCGTTGATAAACCTTACTGCAGGCAGGCTGGTGAAAAACAATGAGATGCAAGCCACGCCTTCGGCGTGACGCTTCACCCTTGGTCACTGCGGCGTACTTAGTGTATGTACGCCTCATTCCTCAAGATTTCTCACGCCCAAGGCGTGGCCGAAGGCGTGAGAGCAAATCGCGTGTTTCAATAGCCTACTAGAAGCGCAGGCCGGCTCTGATACGCAAGGGCTGAGTCAGCAAGTCCAGGCCTTCCCCAATACTGCGAACCACAAGATCGGCATGCATCAAAGCCTGCGAGGAACATCCTTCTCCTTCCATCACGGCGATGCCGAGTCCGGCTTTTTTCAGCATGAGTCGATCGTTGTTCCCGTTTCCCAAGGCGGCCACCCGCGAGGCTCCGATGCGTTCCACGAAAGATTCCTTGAAACGATCTTCGGGTGACTCCGTCATAATGGTAAGGTCCACGGGCAATTCTTGGAGAGCCTGCGCCGCTTTCCCGAACGTATCCGCCGTGAGGACATGAATGGTAAAGGATTTCGCTAAATGTTTCAGACGGTTCTCTACGCCGGGGATCAATGTTCCATTCACCGACAGCGTTCCAGTGAAATCCAAGACAATGCAATCCAGATTCAAATTTCCGAACCCTGGTATTTCAACGTTCATGATGCTCCAGTCTCCTGTACGTCGGGGGCCGGCCGACAGGGAACACGCAATCCATCGTACGAGACCCTCAACCGGGTTGGCAGGCAAAAGTCCTGTGCAATACGAGAGACCACTTGGTCCCAGTCCTCTTGACAGAGAGGTATGGGATAGGGTTTCCCGGTTTGGGGATGGGGCAGGGGATTCTTTGGAGGGATTTTTTTCAGAGCGTCATTGGCGGGATCTCCGGGAACGCAATCCTGATCCGACAGGTGAGTGAGCAGGGTCTGCCGTGGTTCCCACCGGAGGATGTATTCCATGGCGTTCTGGAGACTCATGTGGTCGGGACGGTTCACCGCAGGCTCGTTGAGCCAGTAGGTCTGCAACACCAAAAGGTCGGGACGCCACAAGATGTCCGGTTCTTCAGGAAGACGGCTGAAATCTGAAGTATACACCATTTTCACGCCGGCGTCCCGGATGACGTATCCAACGGATCCCGAGGCTACGGAGCCGTGGTACGTCTTGAAGGGAACGACTTGAGTTTCAAGACCCTGCAAGGGCTCTCCGGCCCGGACCAGGCGCTTTTCGAAAACAGAACCCAACAGATATCCAAAACGATTCTCGATCACCGAATGGGCCTCCCGAGTCGCATACAGAGGAATGGGAATGAAAGCCTCCCTGGGAACGCAGCGACGGAAAGAAAGCAGTTCGTCCAGTCCTATGTAATTATCCCCGTGTTCATGGGTGATGAGTACCGCATCCGGCGGTTTTGTCAGGGCGCTTGCTTTCATTTGGCTGCGTATGTCCGGACCGCAATCGATGAGAAGCGTTTCGGAACCTTTCCAAAGAAGAACCGTTCGACTGCGTTGTTCGGCCTTCGCAGTCATGGACGCACAAATCAGGCACGAACAGGAATGCTCCGGAACTCCCCAGGCGCCTCCTGTTCCCAAGAAAGTCAGGCTGTACACGACCCGATCCTCACTTGCAAGAAACCCCTATTATTCGGACCATTGTGGATATTACATAGTTTACTATATTAGGTTATTCGTTATCCGCGGGTTGCTGATCCGGATTTCGGCGCCGATGTCGGGTAAACGTTTCGATTTGTCGACAAAGTCCCAAGATGAGATTTACATCCCGGTGTGTGAGTGGAAAACGCGAAAGCGTCCGTCGGAGCTTCCGCATCCAGTAATCCGGGTTACGCGCATCAATAAAGTCGATGCGCGTCAAGGCGGGTTGGAGAGCCGTATACGCCCGTTCCAGCTCTTCCGTGCTGGCCAGGACGTCTTTCCGGCTCGGATCGGAACCGTTCCTGCCGGCCAGGCAGCATTCATAAGCAAGGATCAGGACGGCTTGAGCGACGTTCAAGGAATGGAACCCTGCGGTAGGGATTCGGACCACTTCGTGACAATACCGGAGTTCTTCATTGGTCAAACCGCGATCTTCAGGACCGAAGAGCAAGGCGACTCTGTTTGCGTGAGAAATAGCGGACAGCTTTCGGGCCATGGTTCGAGGATCGGAAGTGACCGGGCGCTTTCGGCCCGTTCGGGCGGTGGTTCCGACGACATAATTGAAAGGTTTCAGAGCTTCGAGGAGAGTGGTGTGGTGTTTCATTCGACGAATCAACGGTGCCGCTGCATGGGTGGCCAGTTTGAGCGCGCGTATTTCATCCCAGTCTGCGGGGTCCACGACACACAAGTGGCGGATACCCATGTTCATGGCGGCCCTGGCTGCGGCGCCGATGTTTTCGGGATAATGAAGTTGGTGGAGTACGATAGTGATTTGATCGAGATTCAATGAGGTGGTTTCCTTTGTTTTTGGCGACGATGGACTGGACAATATCAAAGAGGGCGAGGCACGTCATGTGTTTGATGTGGATGAGCGGGTCTTTGGGCGATGCCCGCTACGTCCGATAAGATATATTATGTCAACTAATGCGAATCCTGCAAAAGCGGGCACCCCTAATCGCGCCCGCTCCACATTCCTGCATACAGCCCGATTCGTTAAAATCCCATTCCACCCAACGTCGTCACCAACTCCTGTACCGCATCTGCAGACCGTTTCAGCGCTTCCGCCTCTTCGGGCAACAGTCTGATTTCCATAATGTCTTTCACGCCCTCCCTTCCCAGTTTCACGGGCACCCCGATAAAAAGACCCTGGATACCATATTCGCCTTCCAACAACGCCGCACAGGGAAGGATTTTTTTTCGATCCTTCAGAATGGATTCCACCATCTCCGTCGTGGAAGACGCGGGAGCATAGTATGCGCTTCCCGTCTTCAACAGCCGCACGATCTCGCCTCCGCCGAAACGCGTCCGCTCCACTATGGCGTCAATTCGGTCCTTGGGCAGTAACTCGGTAATGGGAACACCCGCAACCGTGGAATATCGCGGAAGCGGTACCATGGTGTCTCCATGACCGCCCAGGACGAAGGCATGGGTGTTTTCAACGCTAACGTCCAGTTCATCGGCCACGAAACACCGAAAGCGCGCCGAATCAAGCACCCCCGCCATACCGATAACTCGGCTTCGCGGAAATCCACTCGTATTGTATGCCACGTGGCACATGGCATCCAGCGGGTTGCTGACCACGATAAGAATGGCATCGGGTGAATATTTCACCAATTCCCGGGTTACTGAACGGACGATATTCGCATTGGTTTGAAGCAGATCATCACGACTCATTCCCGGTTTACGCGGAATTCCCGCGGTGATTACGGCAATGTCCGAATTCGCCGTCTGGGCATAATCATTGGTCCCCGTCAATTTCGAGTCGTGTTTTTCTACCGGGGCCGCTTCCGCAAGATCCAGGGCCTTTCCTTCGGGAACGCCCTCGAGAATGTCAATCAAGACCACATCGGCCAAACCCTTTTCGGCAATCCGTTGGGCGGTGGTTGCTCCTACATTCCCGGCACCCACTACCGTTACCTTGTTTCGCATGTGTTTCCTCCTTGGATCGATTCAAAGTGGACCAGACGGATGGTCCCTGAACGTTTGCATGAGAAAGTGCTTTTCCTGAGTCTCCCGGCCATTCGGTCGGCGCCGGTGACGGCAACCAAAAAACCGGACCGGGAAGTCATCGCCGGGGTCCCGGTTTCATTATGCAGGATCTTGTATTATCCTATGTACGTCGCGGAGTTGCATGCCCCATCGAACAGCGCCACCATACCACAGGAAGTACGCATGTCAACATCGTTATCCCCACGAGATACCTGGAACGGGAAGGAACGGACGTATCTATCAGGCCGTTGAAAAACGCCATCTGGGGCGTTGTGCTTCATCCTTCGTCATTGCGGCGTACTGTAGGTATGCCTGGTTCCTCAGGATTCGCCCGCCTTGCATCTCATCGTCTTGCACCAGCCTGCCCACAATAGTGTTTATCAACGGGCTGTCAACCTTACGAAGAAAATCGGTCCGGTTTCAGGTAGCGTCTTGATCCCCAAGCCCGAGTCTTATAATAATAAATAATAATAGATCATCCGTCGGCAACAGTTAGGCTCCTCCGGCAAGCGGCGGAACCATGGCCGGCATATGTCCGGGAGTTTGAATCGGCTATCCCGGGAAAGGACGATTTCGTGAAAGAAACACACTCCGTCGTTGAAAACGATTTGGTTCTGATTCATATCAACCACAACCCGGCATTCTTTGCGCGCGTTGAGGAAATCAAAGCGGATCAAAAGCCGGGCTGGTGGCAGGTGCGTTTCCTTCCGTTGGGCCTGGAAAATCTGGACTTCAACACCATCGTTTGGATCCTGGATGACCAACAAATCCGCGGAGAAGCGTTCACCATGCAGTCTGTCCCCATGCGGGTGGAATGGATTGAACCCTATGGGCATCGAACATCCGTACCCAAAAGGGGGAATACGAAACAGCATTCGGGCAAGCGAATCGCATTGGTGAAAAAGCAGGAAATTCAGCTTAAGGACTGAGGAACCCCTTCCGTGCTCCGTCTGGCTGTCGTTGGGATCGATGGGTCTGGTAAGAGCACCACGACCCTGAGAGTCTTGCAGGTATTGTGTCGGTATCGGACGGTGATCAAGCCCGGTCGCCCGAACCTTGTGGGAGATCAGGGTAGACTTTCGCCCTACTGGGAGCCGGCCGGAACCTTCTTCGAAATCCTGTTCCGGAAAGTGGACCATACCCGGCAACGGGTCCTCATTGGATGGACTCGAATTCTGTTTGTGACCTATGCGGCGTTCATGGAGAGGTGGATGGTCCGGCGATTCAAACCGGAAGTGGTCCTTACCTCACGGTGTCCCATCCTGGATCCAGCCATTTATCAGGAGGTATATTATCCCGGCTTATCCAGGCGCATGACCCTTCAACGGCGGATGGAGATGACGCGCCTCCTGACACGGGTTCCTCCCCGAACGGGTTATTTCTTTTTGAGAACCCCCATACCGGTTGCTATGGACCGGATCCTTCGTCGAATCGAGCGGCTGTATCCGACATCCTTGATGCACAGGGAATACTGGCTTCATCTGCACGAAAACCCACATGCGCTGCAAATCATTGCACAGCGATTGGATCGGGCTCTTTCGCTCGCCCGGACTCAGTATGGATCGGGGATAATGGAAATTGATACAAGGACGCGCAATGAGGAAGAAGTGGCCGCGATCATCGCGGACACCATTGGCAAGCTCCCAACGGAGTTTTCGGAGCCGCTTCTGGTAAAGGTCTGACTCTCGGTCATGTCTCTACCGGGTTTCCGTCGGGTTGGTGGATACCTAACAGTCCGTTGATACACCGGATCCCGGGCAGGCTGGTGAAAAAAAGTGAGATGATAGGCGTGCGAATCCTGAGAAATGAGGCGTACCTACAGTATGCCGCAACGACGAAGGATGAAGCGCTACACCGCGGATGGCGTTTTTCAATGGCTTGCTAACCTGAAACGCTGCTCTTTCCGACGAGTGCGGGAGGAGTTCCCAACGGCCGTTCCAATCGTAGAAACCGTTGGACCACCTCTGCGGCGATCTGGTTCGCCCTAGCGCCCAAGCGATCGCCGTGGACCATGAGTACGGCCAGAACTACGCTTCGCCGCTTCCGATTATCCATTACATACCCGGTGAACCACTCATAACGGAGCGTCTGTTCCCTGTTGTTGATGGTGCCGGTTTTCCCTCCCACATCCACAAGCCCTTGGTGCATTAACGGCCTGATCCTCTCGAACGATCGGGCACAGGTGCCTTCCTCAATGGTGGCGCGCATGAGTCGCCGCAATTGAGCGGCGGAATCGGCATGGAGCACCTGCCTGGGATCGTCCTCCGGAAACGCGTAACAGATTCTTCCCAAGTGATCCTGGATCTGTTCAACAATGCCTAACGGCACAGCCATGCCTTGGTTGACTGCGATCAGAGACAGTTCAGCGGCATGCAAAGGAGTTATACTGGTATCTTTGTTAAAGCCGGAAGCGAGTTCCGCCAGTTGGAAGTCCGTCTCCACTTCGAGAAGCCTGCTGTACTCCACCGGAATATCGAAATGGGCTGGAAGACCGAAGCCGAATCGCGCGGCATAATGATTCAGGAGTTCCACTCCCGTCATGTGAATGCCAATCTTACCGAACACCGAATTGATGGACTCCCCAAAAGCCGTGTCAAATCGGACGTGCCTGGAATAGCGGTTCACGATATTCCTGAGATTATTCCTGTAGAGGGTATGCTTGGCCCCGTTGTAGGCTAGCTTGGAGTCCGCACTGAGAACTCCTTCCTCCAGCGCCGCGGCGGCGGTTACAATTTTAAACAAGCTGGCCGCCGGGAACGCGCGGGTAGCCAGGGGCCCCTGCCCGCTTTCTACGCCGTGGTCGGACACCACCAGCAGGCGGCCGTTTTCGGGATTCAACACGACCACCGAGGCCGCCACCGTCCGACTGCGATCGAGAAGCTCTTGAACATCCCTCTGAAACTCGGTATCCAGTGTGGTTATGATGTTAAACATGCGTTGTGAATCATCGGTGATCTTTAGGCGGTTGCTGTCTTGAAGCTCCCACCAATGTGTGCTCAGCAGTCGGGACACGTCTTGACGGGTCAAGCGACAGGGCGCCCGACTCTCCAGCATCCCCAGCGACGAAGGGGTCAAGTTTTCCAGAGCCGACGAATCCACCAGAAGCCATCGGGCGAGAAGGCCGATAAGTATCAGACAGACTCCCATCCAGAGGGTTCTGATATGGAGAGCGGACCGCGGACACCTTTTACGGGAGGATCTCGATCGGCGGCCTTTGAGTCGCTTTAGGCGTTCCGGTTGGGGAGGAATATAGAGTTCCATTTCGCGTCGGCCGTTTGGGTTTCATGGGGAAGTCGGAGCGCACAAGACCCATCATGTAAGCGTGTCACGTCACTCATACATGAGAAAACGAGTTCCAAATGTCAAACAAAATCGGTACGTTCAAATGCTTCTTTTTCGAAGGCTGGGCGATATTCCCCAAAGCCGCCGCCGCTGATGAACAAGGAAGAATGTTGTCCCGTGGGAGGAAATTCGTACGATGCCAAGAAATTTGAACCATAAGTTCGAGGGGAATTTGAGGATTCATGCCGGCTGGCGTATTCTGGAACGCGTTCGCGAGGAAGGACTGCAACCAAGTCGTATAGCTATGGTGGTGGGAACATCCAGCGGACCCCGATGGTGTGCGTTGGCGGCGCTCGATGATGTGTTGGCGCGCATCCTGTTAAGGCCGGGGGAAAAGCGCAGGGTGATCCTGTCGGGAGGATCTGCGGGCGCTTGGCGAATGGCCGCACTGGCCTGTCGGCATCCCACGGAGGCCCTGGAGAAATTTCGCGCCGCCTATGTCTCCATGCATTTTCAGGCCGATGAAACGCCTCGCCAGAGACTCGAAACCATATCCCGTGCCGTGCATGCTTTCCTGGATGGGGAAGATCTCTCTTACACGCTTCATCATCCGAGGTTCGACCTGAGCATCGTAGTTACGCGGCTGCGACATTTCCTTGCTTCCTCGAACGCGGCATGCGCCGCAACGGGTTTCGGTACTGCGATGCTCATGACTACGATCATGCCGGACGTTGAGTCTTTGTTCTGGGAAGGTTTACGGTTTCAAAGCATTCTCGATGCTTCACCCGTGCGATTTCCTGAAACCGGGTGGCGATATGAGCCGCTTACGGCCCAAAACTTCCTCTCCGTTCTCATCGCCTCCGGAACCGTTCCCTTCAGGGTCGCACCGGTACACACCATTCCCGGACAGTCCCCGGGTTCTTATTGCGACGGAGGGGTGGCGGAATATATCTGGAATCAAAAACCCGTGTTGAACCCAGAGGATACGGCTCTCCTTATATATCACGGAGGGCCTTTGTTTCGTTGCTGGCTCGACAAACATCGCGGGAGATTTTTTCGGAGAACCGCCGATACGGGACAACTGGTGTGTTTGAGTCCGGGCCCCAGGTTCATAGCGTCGCTGCCTGATGGCCGTATACCGGACCGACAAGATTGGGTTCGTTTCCATGACCGGCCTGCGGAACGCCGGAAACGATGGAATGAAGCCATTCGACGATCCAGGGTTCTGGGAGAGCTTCTTGAAGAACTGATGAATCTCTCCCGCCCCGGTGACCTTATCCGACCGCTGTTGTCCTAAATCTGATTCTTCGCGGACACCTTGTGGCGATCGCACGGCATCGATTCCCGGAAGACTATTCCGGGTTTTTGCCTCCTACCCGCTTCCACGGCGGTTCCCGAATTGTCCGTGGTCCCGGCCTGGCCCATACTCTGTTTTTGAATGGATCGGTGGGGTCCTCTGTGCTATGAACGCCTTACTTTGACCGGTGTCTGCCGAAGTGGACTCAACGGGCCATGTTTGAAGTCGGCACGAATATTACCATCGAATTACCCAATCCTAAGGGGAAGTCTACGTGCATTTCCAGTGTTTTGGGTTGGAAACAGAACAAGTATGTGATCCTGGATGTACCCACCCTTGATGGAAAACCCGTTTTTCTTCATTTGCAGCGGGACTACATTTTCCGGTATATTTACCGGGGATATGCCGTCGGTTTTCGATCTTCGGTCCTGGGGCACGTGTATGCGCCTCATGCCATGACCCTGATTCGATACCCGAACAACGTGGAAAAGCGACCGCTTCGCGCCCATCCCCGGTATGGAACTCTTTTGGAGGCCGATTTCAAGTGTGAGGGGCTGGAAGGAAAAGGAACCGTCTTGGATCTTTCCTTGAGAGGCTGTTTGTTGGAGGCTCCATTTTCATTACTCCAGGGGCGGGTAATTGTCCTGACCATCAGCCTGCCTGAAATAATGCGGGATCCAACTCTTATCGGAACTATCCGTAGTGTGATAAGAAAAGATGACGCATTTCATGTCGGAGTTGCGTTTTATAATATACCAGGGTCCCTGGAAGAACTCCTTAATACGATCGCAGGCTTACACCATGACCCTGAACTTGTGTAGGGATGCTACATTATGCATTTGATAGGAAGCTTATATTGGTATCCGTGGAGTCATCCTGCAGTAAACAACTGTAATAGCTATGTCCTGGATGGCACCCCAAGAACACTTGTCGATCCGGGACACAAGAACTATCTGCATCACCTTTCCCGAAAGATGAGTGAGGACGGCTTTTCACTGGAAAGTGTACAGTTGATTTTACTCACTCACTGCCATCCCGATCACATGGAAGGTGCGGAGGAACTAGTTCGGAGCGGGGCCATGGCCGCCCTGCATGAAAAGGAAGAAACCTTCATGATGGGCGAAGGAAAGGCGTTTTACGAAGCCGCAGGAGAAGTTGCAGCGAGCCTCGAACTTCGGTTTCTTCTTCAGAACGGCGTCCTCCAACTCGGAAACAATGAAATTCAGGTAATTCACACACCCGGGCACTCCCCCGGTTCCATGTCCCTCTACCTTCCGATTTACAGGGCCCTGATCACGGGAGATTTGCTGTTCAAGGGAGGAATCGGACGTGTCGACTTGCCTGGATCGAACAGAAATCAACTCACGGAAAGCTTGGCACAGGTGTCCGGGCTACATGTGGAATATCTGTTGCCAGGGCATGGCGACATAGTCCAGGGGCGGGACGATTTCCTCAAGAACCTGTCCCTCATCCAAGAGATGGTGGTTACTCTATTGTAAACGGGCCCCAAAACCCGCGTAGCAGGCTGTTGAAAAACGCGATCTGCTTTCACGCCTTTGGCGTGACGCTTCATCCTTCGTCATTGCGGCGTACTGGTTGTACGCCTCATTCCTCAGGATTCGCGCGCCTTGCATCTCATCATTTTTGAACAGCCTGCCCGAAATGCTGTTTTTCAACGGGCTGGTAGGATGTATATATTATCACCACACAATCCCAATAGGAGTCTGTCCATGGATTTCTTGGAAAAAGCCAGGATTCGGATCACCCACTGGATCAGCCATAATGATCATCATCTGGAAGAATACGAGCTATTTGCGGAACAGCTCGAAGACGCCGGCAGACTTGTTGCGGCCGAACAGATCCGTGAAACCGTCCGCTTGAACGCGCGGTGCGGAGATTGTCTGAGAACCGCGCTTCGGGATCTCGAAAACCACTGATGTCGGAAATGAAATTAGAGATGCTCAGATGACGCGAGACCGATACGCTTTGTCACGGTGGAGGGAACTGTCCTGAAAGAGCCTCATAAAGTGCTTTTTTGCGAAGCTCTAATGCTCGGAGAGTATCCTGTTCATGGACGGCGTACAGCCGGTTTCGTTCCGGGCTTCGCTTGACGTTGGGAACGACGGCGGAGCCGCGGATTTCCAATTCCTCCAGTTCCCGAAGCATCCGCTGGGAAACCTGAGATTCCAGATCCCGAACCTGTTTCTCGAATTCAGAAAGGATGTGGCGCAGATCACTCAAGACGGGACCCGCTTTCTCCTGGTAACGGGCTTCCAACTCATCGAGAACCGAGGTCCAATCAAGACCAGGCCGGATATTTTCCAAAAGAAGATTCAAGACCTCCCCCGACGCTTCCCGAGGGGCCTCATCCTGTTTCAGAGCCTCCAGGAGCTGGTGGAACCTCCAGACTCCGTCCAGGTATTTCTGCACATATCCTCGGGCACGCTTACCCGCTTCCTCCCATCGGAGTCTTTGTTTCTCCTCTTGGCTCAGCTTCAGGTTCCGGGTCTTCTCCAGAACCAAATCCAAGGTACTCTTGATTTCACCCATGGGCTCCAACTCCACAGCCCGAATGGCAGGAATTCCGCATTCGAAAAAGCTTTACCTCCAGCTTCTCACACAGTATGAATGAATTTCAGTATTCCTTGGGCAAACGGTTCAGCTGTTCCAGGGTAAATACGGGCCCGTCCTTGCAGACAAACTCCGTGCCTATGTTACATCGACCACAGATCCCTATCCCGCATTTCATCCGGTTCTCCAAGCTCATAATGATCTGCTCCGGCGTAAAGCCGAGCTTGCTCAAGACCGGCTGGGTGAACTTAATCATGATGGGCGGACCGCAAACCAGCGCCAGAGCGTTTTCTGCGCTCGGCGCCTTCTGCTCGGTGATGGCCGGAACGAAACCCACGTTGTATTTCCAGGTTGGATCCTTGGTTGCATCCACGGTTATATGCATATTGATATCGTCCCGCTGCTCCCAGGCGGCCAACGTATCCTTGTACAGCAACATTCCCGGAGTACGGGCCCCGTAGACCACGGTTATGTCTTTAAACTTCTCTCGGTTCCGAGGCTCCAGCATGTACACGATACTGGAGCGCAAAGTCGTGAACGCAAACCCCCCGGCAATGATAACAACGTTCTTACCTTCCATTCGGTCCCATGGGTACGAGTTCCCCAAGGGGCCTCGTACTCCCATGATCTCGCCCGGCTTCATATTGTGAAGATGACTCGTGACCAAGCCCACCTTGTTCACGGTGAATACGAGGTAGCCCTTTTCCGTGGGTGCGGAAGCAATGCCGATGGGTATTTCACCTTTACCGGCAATGGAAAGCTCCGCGAACTGACCGGGCATATACGCGAATTTCCCTTCATCCTCCGGATTCAAGAACTCCAGTTTGAAGGTCTTCAAGTTCCGGTCTTCCGTTTCGGTTATGATCTCCGTTATTCGAACGGGGTAAGGCACGTATGGATTCTTCAACGTAATCCCCCCTCTTTCCTATACCTTGCATTCGCAGCGGACGTAATTGTTCATTTTCTCAGCCACTTCTCGAATGTCTATATTCACGGGACAGAACCGCACACACCGCCCGCATCCTACGCAGGCTACACCATCTCCGTATTTATCCACGTAATATTTGAGCTTATGCATAAACCGCTGTCGGACCCGCTGGAATTTCTCGGCTCTCGGATTATGACCGGAGCCGTGAAGGGTGAATAGAGGGAACATACACGAATCCCAATTGCGCATTCTGATTCCCCGGACTCCTTTGGACTCGTCCTGGATGTCAAAGCACCAACATGTCGGACACAGGAAGGTGCATGTTCCGCAATTAATGCAGGAAAACGCTACATCTTCCCAGAAGCCCGCGTCGAACAGAGTCATGAGATCCTGAGAAGGTATGCGATCCCACGAGACTCTACTTACAATGTGTCTTTCCCCTTCCTCTCGGATCTGCAGGGCAAGCTTTTCGTCATCCGCCGAGGGCGTTTCTCCGTCCATTTCCGCAAGGATATCCCGGCCTTTCCCTGTCAGAGATCGAAACAGAAATCGGTCCCCTAAGTCGATCATGAGCACGTCCAAGCCTTCCTCATGGAAAGGTCCGCAACCCACGCTGGTACAAAAACACGTGGGACAAGGACGGTTACATCCGAGGCCGACGAAAACCGTAGTCTCATATCGTCGCACCCAATAGGAGTCCGTATACTCCTGGCTCACGAAGTTCCTTTTGGAAAGCTCCACGGCTTTCGCATCGCAAGGGCGAATCCCGACGACGATCTGAAGAGGATATACCCGTTCTCTTCCTTTCAGGATGCCTGAATCCTCAGTGCGTGGATCGAGGCTGAACTCCAGAAGAATTTCAGACTGAGGTTCCATCAAGAACTTGGGAGACAAACGGGAATTTTGAAACTCCCATACGGGTTCACCGCGATCCTCCCATTCCTCGAACTGGACAAACCGATCCTTTTGTACCGGTGCATACACCCGGTATTTCTTTCTCCAATGCGAAAGAACGGAGTTCAGCCGGTCTTTAGAAACAACTTTAGCTGCCATGCATATGTCCTTATTACTTTATGAATTCTTCGGGGTCATCCGGGCGGTAACGATCCAGCGGGGGCCTTTCATCCAGTGAAAGGCCGGCTTCCCATCCATATAGCTCCAGAATATCCTTCTCCAGCTTCTTGGTGAACCGGCGAACCTTGATGCCCACGGGGCAGGCGCGTTCGCAGGCTCCACAATCGGTGCACCTTCCGGCGCAATGGTAGGCCCTCAAGAAATGAAACGTTAAGGTATCCACGGGATCAATGCTCTTGCCGACCCACTGCGGGCGGGACTCGTCCACGAAACACGTAGGGCAATAACACAGTGGACACGCGTTCCGGCAGGCATAACATCGGATGCAGGGTTCAATGAGCTGCTGGAAAAAAGACCATCGGGCGTCCGGAGCCATGGCTTCCACCGCCCGTATGTCTTCATATCGGTCTATACCGTCCTGTTCTTTCACTGCTTCACCGACCAAACGGTCCCAAATAACCGGGTTTCGATGGATGCAGATGGCGCAATTCTCTTGTAAGACGTCTTGCTTATTGTGCCGTTGCTCGAAATCATGACTCCGAATCACGATTCCCGACTCCTCTTCCAGCACTTCCAGGATCTCGCGACGGCCGGCAAGTTCATGGATGCGGCGGCGATCCAACATACCTTCACAGGGCACTCCCACAACCACCACCTGATCACGACTGATTTGATTCTCCACGATATGGGTGACAATATTTCTGGAATGACATCCGACCGCCACAACCCCCATCCGCTCCTTGCGCTTGGTGAGATAGTTGGCCAGGTTGATACCACAGTTGCTGTCCCAGTGGAGCTTTTCGGCATCCCGAGCATCACGGATCAGGATGGGCTCGTTCATCATGGGAATTGTGCCTTTCCTGAAACCGACAAATACATCCACTTCCCCGGATTGCAGCAAATCTCTGGCTTCCTGCCGGATTTTATCTGCATATTTCAACATTTAAGCCACCTCAGGTAGATCTTTGATGAATTTCTTCGCGGGTCCCAACGCGCGAACGGCTTCGCATACTTCCGTTGCAACGCGGGCGAACTTGGTGGATTCGGCAGAGGAAATCCATGAGAAATGAAGCCTGCCCGGTTCAATACCCATATGTTCCAGGAGGTTCTTTAAAAGAGCGAATTTGCGTCTTGCGTAAAAGTTACCCTCGATATAATGGCAATCTCCAGGGTGACACCCGGACACCCACACACCGTCGGCTCCCCGGCGAAACGCTCCCAGGATGAACTTAGGACTCATTCTGCCCGAGCAAGGAACCCGGATCACCCGAATATAGGGAGGATATTGAAGGCGCCCGATACCGGCCAGATCCGCGCCGCCGTAACTGCACCAATTGCATAAGAACGCGACGATCTTGGGTTGCCACTCATTCTCGCTCATCGTATCCACTCCTTGATTCCCATAGTCATGATCCCTTTTTCCGAAAAGTGGATCATCCCATCTCTTTCAACCCTTTGAACGGCAATCACCGTTTCCAAATATACCGTTGACGAACGCAATCTGCAGTGCACAGTTGTATTTTGTCCCTGTAAACCGAGGCGCAGCGTATTCATTGCTCATCATTTTCCAGGACTCATCGGCTTCCCCGTCTTTGTCCCATTTCGTCTCCCGGAGACTCTGTTTCGAACAGGCTGTCAGCAACTCTCGATCTGGGCAAAAATGGCCGCATCCGTAAATCCCTTGAGAGATGGCGCTCCGGAACGACAGGAAGCCGCACAGTTGCCACAGCCTTTGCATAATGCTTCGTTGACCACGGCCTTCCCTTTGTCGTCCAATTGGATGGCCTGATATGGGCACACGGTGACGCAAACCATGCAGCCCGTGCACAGAGACTGCTGAATATGGGCTACAACTCCGCCCACCTTCAACAGACTCGAACTCAGAACGGTCACCGCCCGGCCGGCTGCGGCCTGTGCCTGAGCGATGGTTTCGTCTACAGGCTTAGGCGCGTGGGCTGTTCCGCATACGAATACTCCGTCCGTCGCAAAATCCACCGGACGTAACTTGACATGCGCCTCAACAAAGAAACCGTCGTCATTGAGTGGTACCTTGAAGTGTTGAGCCAAGGGGTTCTTTTTCGGAGGCTCCAGTCCCGCAGCCAACACCAACAGGTCCGTTCCCAGCTCCAGCGGGCGCCCCAGAGTCTGGTCCGTGAATCGGAGTTTAAGGCTTCCATTGGCCATGGACACCGAAAATCCCTCTTCATATACATACCGCAGGAACCTCACGCCAGCTTCACGGGCTCGACGGTACAGGTCTTCACGAAGACCATAACTGCGGATGTCGCGATGAACAACGGTCACTTCCAGATCCGGATTGATCTCCTTCAGCGCCAATGCATTTTCGATGGAATGGGCGCAACAGACCTTTGAACAGTAAGGACGCTCGGATGTCCTGGAACCGACGCATTGCAGAAATACAGCGGAACGGGCGTCCTGGAGAGAGCTGTCGTTATCCATGAGCTTCCGGTCCAACTCAAGTCCGGTGATCACTCTGGGATCTTCCCCATACGAATACGCGCCTTCCGGATTGAATTCCGACGCCCCCGTTGCCAAGATAGCGGCCCCGTGCTCCAGGATCTTTTCCTCTCCGGCAATCTCGATAGTGGTCTTGAAATTGCCCACAAACCCGTCCACCTGTTTGATCTCGGTACCCAGATACACGTCGATATGCTGATTGGACTCGACCTCCCGGACCAGTCGGTCCAGGCCACGTTGAATATCCTCCCCGTCCCAGGTCGCACGAAGGTTCCGGGCTTGACCGCCCAAAGTCGTACTTCGTTCGACCAGGTAAGCGTGATATCCCTGATCCGCCAAGGTCTTGCAGGCCGTAAGACCTGCCAACCCTCCACCCACGACCAACGCAGCCTGGTTGACTCCCAACTCCTGCTGGGCAAGGGGCTGCAGGAGAGCCGCCTTCATCACGGCCATGCGCACGAGGTCCTTGGACTTCTCCGTAGCGGCCTCATGATCCGCCGCATGTACCCAGGAACACTGATTCCGTATGTTGGCCATTTCGAAAAGGTACTTGTTCAGCCCCGCATTGATGAGAGTTTCCTGGAACAAAGGTTCGTGGGTCCTGGGAGTGCAGGCGGCCACCACCACCCTGTTAAGGCATTCTTCCTTGATGACTTTGGCGATCTTATCCTGCGTATCCTGAGAACAACTGAACAGGTTCTCTTCAACATAGGCCACGTAGGGCAGCGACCGGGCATATTCGGCCACTGCGGGTACGTTTACGACGCCGCCGATGTTGATGCCGCAGTTACACACGAATACTCCGATACGGGGCGGCTCACCGCGTACATCCGTTTCGGCGGGAATTTCCCGGCTGCGGGCCAGGCTCCCGCGGCTCTCCGACAGCGTACTGCCCACGGCCCCCGCCGCAGCACTGGCATCGATTACGGAAGACGGTATGTCTTTTGGACCCTGATAGGCCCCACACACAAAAATACCCGGTCTGGAACTCTCTACGGGATGGAAGCTGTCCGTACGCGGGAATCCGTATTCATCCAACTTAAGTCCCAATTTACCGGCCAAAGCCACGGAGGAAGGGGACATGCATAATCCCACCGAAAGCACCACTAAATCAAAGATCTCTTCAACCCGCTTCCCCTGTTCATCAATATACCGAACCAACAGATCTCCCTCGGTACCCGATGCCTGGATAGATGAAATTCTTGACTTGATGAAACGCACCCCTGCGCGTTCTTTTGCACGGATGTAATATCGCTCGAAATCCTTTCCATGCGTGCGGATATCGATGTAGAAGATCGCGGCATCCAATCCGTGAATGTGTTCCTTGGCGACCATCGCTTCCTTGATGGCGTAGGTACAGCACACGGAGGAGCAGTAGCTCTTGGCGCCGGAATGGACATCCCTGGAGCCTACGCACTGCAACCATGCGATTTTCTTGGCGTCTTTCTTGTCCGAAGGCCGGATTACATGGCCCTGAAACGGGCCGGATGCGCTCAGCATGCGCTCAAATTCAAGGCTGGTAAGCACATTGGGAAGCTTAGCGTATCCATATACGTCCCATACGGCCGGGTTGAACGGTTCGAATCCGGGGGCAAGCACGACGGCACCTGCCCGGATCGTGAGAGTCCGCTCCCTATCTTCGAAGTTAATGGCATTGGTGGGGCAGAACTTTTCACATGCCCGGCATTTCCCTTTTTTGAGGTAAATGCAGTGATCCGGATCAATGGCGTACTTCAGCGGAACGGCCTGGGAATATTTGACATACGCCGCCTTCCGCTTAGCCAGTCCCAGGTTGTACTCGTCATTCACTTTAGCGGGACATTTCTCTGCACAAGCCCCACAGGCGATACATTTGTCCATGTCAATGTATCGCGGGTGTTGGAGGAGTTCCACCTCGAAGTTCCCCTCTTCCCCGGACACCTTGGAGACTTCGGACAGGGTCAACAACTCGATATTGATATGCCGGCCGACCTCGACCAGTTTGGGCGAAATGATTCACATCGCGCAGTCATCGGTCGGAAACGTCTTATCCAACTGGGACATAACGCCCCCGATGGAGGTGGATCTCTCCACCAGGTAGACATAGAATCCGGAATCCGCAAGATCCAAAGCGGCTTGCATTCCGGCGATTCCACCTCCGACGACCATCACGGATCCAATCTGTTGTTTTGCCATTTTCATCCTTTCCCCGTGGACATGCACAGTCTTGTGCTTTCGTCCTCAAGTTTCCGGACATCGGTCTTACGTCAGGAATTTCTCCAATTCCCGCCCTTTGAGCCGGTTGCGATTCAGGCCCAAGTCCTCTTCTCCGAATCCCATGCTCAGCCCCAGAAGCTGTGTGTATAGGACCGAGGGTATAATACCGTTGCCGTCATTGCCTGCCAGCTCTTGCTGCTGCACTGTATCGAATTGAATCTGGCAATAGGTACATGAAACGCATACGATCTCAGCCCCCGAATCTCGTGCGTTTTCGAGCTTTTTCGTGGTCAGATCCAGGGACAACGCATCGTTTTTCCCCCACAAAGGATTACCGCAACATTGCAGTTTGGAGGTCCACTCGATACTCTTGGCTCCTGTTGCCTCCACAAGCCGGTCGAACTTCACGGGTGCAATGGGATCATCAAATTGTGTGACCTTGCTGGGCCGTAGGGCGTGACACCCGTAGTGAACGGCAATGTTCAGGCCTTGGTAGGGTCTGGTCACACGCTCCTTGACCCGATCGACACCCACGTCATGAAACAGAACGCTGAGCAGATGCTTGACTCCGTGGGTTCCCTGATAGACAAGCCCCTCTTTCGCCAGGACACTGTTTACTTGCTCTCGAAGGGATTCGCGCTCTTTAAGCATCTGTTCCGTTTTCTTAAGGCTTCCGTAACAGCACTTGCACGGTGTCATAATGCCCAATCCCGCCTTTTCGGCCAAGGCCAGGTTTCTGGCGGAAGAGGTCACGTAGGAGTGTGCATCCAGGTTCCGAACAGGATATCCACAGCAATTAAACTCCAGGTCCAGCAATTCGATACCGAACTCCCCGCACACGGCCCTAAGGGATTCCTCGTATTGGGGAACAAAATACGGAATCTTACATCCTTGAAACAATGCAACCTTCATAATCCCCTCGATAGTTCTTTCGAAACCCGACAATGTCAATCTTCGGAAAGTCCTACTCCGTTCCCTTGAGATGCCGGTACGACATATTCCGGAGTTCATACAGCACGTCCGCCACCTGCACCCCTTGGGGACATTGTTCCTGGCATTGATAACAGGTCACGCAGTCCCAGATCATCCGATTCCCCATGGCATGTTCCTTGAGCCCCAATCCTAAAGAATGCATGATTTGATGCGGCAGCAAGCCCAAAGTCGCCTTGGGATTCTCGAAATTGTTCACCACGGGACATACATTGGTGCACGTCTGGCACTCGAAGCACCTGGAGAACGTGTCCGCCTGCAGAGAGACTCCCAGTTCTTTCTGCAGTTCAATGCCGCCGGGGGGACTCAGAAGCCCGGTTTCAAGAGGCTTGGATCCGTATCGAGCCTCTACGGCGTCGGCTGCCCAGACAACCGGTTCGGGATATCCCAAAACGGCCAGATCCTCCTTGATGGTGATCCACAAATCCTGAAGATTGATTCCCACAGGGCATACCTGGGTGCACCGATAGCAGTTCGTACAGATGAAACTTCCTTCCTGGATCGTTTGAAGTTCTTTGTCGCCAAGGGACTTCCCTGAAGCCAACGATCGAAGCGCGATCAGTTTTTCCGAGGGAAGGATGGTCCGATTCAGAAACTGCTCATAGATCACTCCTACGGAACAGTGCTCGCTGCAGGCGCCGCAATGGGTGCAGGCATCCAATTCCATGGCCCTCCGTGTGACCACGTTGGCTTCGGCCGGTTTGCCCTCCTTCATTATGGCATTCACCAGCAGGCTTACCGGACTCGCGAAAATGTGAAGGAACTTACTGAACGGCAAGTAGGCTAAGCCCAGGAAGCAGGCCAAGATGTGAATATACCACAAACCGGTGGCCGCATCGGCATTGGTCAACTTCACAGCTGCGGGAGTAATTAACTTTGCCGCACCATAGGACACGAAGGCCCATTGAGGCTTAGAGTGACAGTCGGCACAGCTGATCTCATGCAACTCCCTCCCCTGTTCGAGAACGGCTTCATCCGTCCAATCAGGGCGTTCCGGAAATACCACGCTGAATTCCTTGGCCCAGTATGCCTGGAGAGATGCCAGTTCCTCGTCGTCCAGAAACGCCCATTCGTCCACCATGTCTTGGAACACCTTGTGGGAAACGATCTTGGCTCCCTCGAGCAAAAAGCCTGAAACCAGGATGACCGCCAGGATCACAATGGCATAGACGTCCATGCCTCCGCTGGTAATCCGCATCCTTTTCACAGCTATCCTCCGGTATATGGCAATCAGAACTCCGATCAGGACCATGGCGCCGAAGAGATTTCGGAAGAAAAGAAACGGATTGAGGGTGGCATGGTATTCGGAGAAAAGCTTCATGCTCACAAAGGTATCGAGGGCATGCATAAAGAGCAGCAGCATGAAGCCGCCATAAATGCACATGTGCATTGCCCAGCGAAGGCGACTCTCTTTAAAAACCCGCCGCTGTAAGAGTACGTCCAGAGTGAACACCTTGATGAGAATCCCGATTCGTGGGCTCAAGACGGCAGCCGGCACTCCTTTCGCGGCCGAAACCAGTCGTTCTCCCGCGGATATGGAGGACGCCTCCCTGCCGATCCGGTACCGAAACCAGGAAACCACTTTGTACAACAGGCCGATGCCGCAGATCAGCAAAGCAAGGTACAGGGTGACGGAGAAAAACATAGGCTTCCCAACTTCCTTTCTTGATTTGGATTGTCAGGCCACCGATACTGGATTACCGGTAACGACGGGCCTTCCCCTAACAGGACGTTGAAGAACGCGATCTGCGTCGTTGGGCTTCATCCTTCGTCATTGCGGCGTACTGCACGTACGCCTCATTTCTCAGGATTCGCTCGCCTCGCATCTCATCGTTTTTGACCGGCCTGCCCGCAATACGGTTTACAACGTATATGGCCCAGCCCTGGAGTCAAGAGAAAGAGTTCTGAGACAGAAATGGTTG
>CAZQXK010000047.1:0-32700 GCA_964597345.1 uncultured Thermodesulfobacteriota bacterium
GCGCGTGCTCATGGATATGGCGGACCGGCAAAAACTGGAATCCGCCGCCTAAACCCAATAGGAAATAAACCTTACGAAGAGGAGAATCGGTATGTCAAGGTTGGTTGCGTTTGCTGCAATTCAAGGCGCGTATAATATCGTATCGAAGGCGGAAGGCAAGCTCAGGGACGCCATCGAAGCGTTCGGACCCGATCAGAAGCTCGAGTTTCCGAACACCGCGTACTACCTGCCCATCATCTATTCGTTGTTGGGTATCCCCGTGAAGACCTTGAAAGAGGCCGAAGAGCCCTTGAAAGCGGCTCGAAAGCTGCTCCCTCCCCATATGAAGGGCGCCCATCATCTTCCCTATCTCGGGCCCATGCTGGATGCGGGCATGGCGGCCTTGTTTGCGGAGGAGGTTGTCGAAGCCATCCGGTACATCGAGGATCCGGATTTCTATTATGTGAGCGAGGAAGTGGACGAAGCCGGCGGAAGAATCTGGCTGGGCGCTGCGGAGGATACCATCTTCCGGAAGCGCGGCGTTGAATTCGTGGACGGGAGCGCACCGGGATTCGCGGCCATCGTAGGCGCCGCTCCGGATCCGGAAACGGCTAAGAAGATCGCCGAGGAGTATCAGCGAAAAAGCTTGTATGTCTTCATGTGCGCCAACCAGAACGGAACCACGTTTGCGGAGCAGTTGCTCGAGGCGGGCGTTCAGATCGGGTGGAATACGCGGCTTGTGCCCTTCGGTCCGGATATTTCCGCGGCCGTATTCGCGCTCGGATTTGCGAACCGGGCGGCCATGGCGTTTGGAGGCATCAAGCCTGGAGATTACCGCCGGATGCTTCTCTACAATAAGGAGCGCATCTTCGCGTTCGTGAACGCTTTAGGCGAAGTCAACGCTGAATGGGCGGCCAACGCCGCCGGGTGTGTAAACTGGGGCTTTCCGACGCTTGCGGATACGGATGTGCCCGAGGTGCTCCCCACGGGTATCTGTACGTATGAGCATGTGGTGGCCAACGTGAGCCACGATGAAATGACTCAGAGATCCATTGAAGTTCGCGGCCTGAAAGTGGCCGTGTCGAAAGTGGATATCCCGTTGGCGTATGGACCGGCCTTCGAGGGAGAACGCGTTCGGAAGGATGATCTGTTCCTGGAGATGGGCGGAGGGAAGACGCAAGCCACGGAATTGGTTAAGATGGTGGATATGGACGCCATCGAGGATGGAAAGATCGAAGTCGTGGGTCCCGATGTCACGGATATAAAGAAGGGCGACCGGCTTCCGTTGGGAATTTATGTACAGGTGGCCGGGCGTGAGATGCAGGAGGATTTCGAACCCATTCTGGAGCGGCAGATTCATCACCTGATCAACTACGCCCAGTATGTAATGCACATCGGGCAGCGGGACATTACCTGGATCCGGGTGGCGGAACAGGCCGTGGAAAAGGGATTTACCCTCAAACACATCGGCACCATTCTCCACGCCAAGCTTCACCAGGATTTCGGAAAAATCCTGGACAAGGTGCAGGTGACGCTTTACACCAACAAGGCGGACGTGGACAAGTTGACGGCGATTGCACGGAAAGAATACCGCTTCCGCGACGAACGTGTGGAAAATATGACGGACGAGGGTGTGGAGACCTTCTACTCGTGTACCTTGTGCCAGTCGTTCGCTCCGAACCACGTGTGTATGGTCAGTCCGGAACGCACGGGCCTGTGCGGTGCGTATAACTGGATGGACTGCAAGGCTTCCTTCGAGATCAATCCCACGGGACCGAACCAGCCCGTGGCCAAAGGCGAGTGTATCGATCCCAAACTGGGACAGTGGAAGGGCGTCAACGATTTCGTATACAAAGCCAGCCGCCAGGCGGTTACGCATTATAACTTCTACAGCCTGGTCCAGGATCCCATGACGACCTGCGGATGCTGCGAGTGCATTGCCGCCGTATTGCCCATGTGCAATGGAATCATGACCGTTCACCGCGATTACACGGGAATGACCCCCTGCGGCATGAAGTTCACCACCTTGGCGGGTGTGATGGGCGGCGGCGCGTCCAGCCCGGGTTTCGTGGGACACAGCAAGTTCAATATCACGCAGAGGAAGTTCGTGGTGGGTGACGGCGGCATCAAGCGGGTGGTATGGCTTCCCAAGTCGCTGAAGGAGGAAATTCGGGAGCGGCTCATCAAGCGCGGAGAGGAAGTCGGTATCTCCAACTTCATCGACATGATCGCCGATGAAACCGTGGGGCTTACGGAAGACGAAATCTACCCCTTCTTGGAGAAAGTGGGTCATCCCGCTCTGTCCATGGAGCCCATCGTAGGCGGTTGATGCAATAACGAAATGAATGATCCGGGGCGCTCCTTCTGTGGCGGAGGCGCCCCCCAGCATCCCAGGAGAGGAAAGGATATGGGACTGACAGGAATTCAGATTTTCAAGTTGCTACCCAAAACGAACTGCAAGGAGTGTGGTGTTCCGACCTGTCTGGCCTTTGCGATGAACCTCGCGGCAGGAAAGGCGGATCTGGACAGCTGCCCGTACGTATCCGACGAGGCGAGGGAACAATTGGCCGAGGCTTCCGCTCCTCCGATCAGACCGGTAAAGATCGGTTATGGAGCCAGGCAGGTGACCATCGGCGGGGAAACCGTGATGTTTCGTCACGAGAAGACCTTTTACGGTCCTCCCGGCTTTGCCGGCGTGATTACCACGGACATGACCGATGATGTCATCGATGCGAAGTTACGGAAATGGCACACCTTTAATTACGAACGTGTGGGTCTTATGCTGCGTCCCGAATTGGTGGCCGTCAAGGACATAGATGGCAACGGCGGCCGTTTCGCGGATGTGGTGAAGAAAGTGTACGACGAGTCGGATTTCGGCTGCATTCTCATGAGCGAAGATCCGGCGGTGCTGAAAGCGGGAGTGGACGTAGGTCCCGAGAAGAAACCCTTGATATATGTGGCCGTGAAGGGCAACGCGGACGCTCTGATCGAGTTGTCCAAGACATCCAAGTGTCCTCTGGCCGTCAAGTCCGATAACGGCGTGGACGGATTGATGGAATTGACCCAGAAAGCCGTCGCCGCCGGGTTGAAGGAATTGGTGTTGGATCCGGGGGCAAAGAGCATCAAGGAGCTGTTCGAGCTTCAGGTGGGCCTCCGTCGCGCCGCCTTGTTGAAGCAGAACCGGGACGTCGGATTCCCCAATATTACCATGGTGTATGAAATGGCGCCCGACCTGGATACGGAAACCCTCATCTCGGCCATGCTGGTGGCCAAGTACGGGGGTATCATCGTAATGTCGGACTTCGACGGCGAAACCATATTCCCGTTGCTGTTGGAACGGCTGAACATATACACGGATCCGCAACGGCCCATGACGGTGACGCAGGGGATTTACGAAATCAATAATCCGGACGCCAATTCACCCGTGCTGGTTACGACGAACTTCTCTCTGACGTACTTCATTGTTTCGGGAGAGATCGAAGCGAGCCGGGTACCCTCTTATCTGTTGATACTCGATTCCGAGGGTCTATCGGTCATGACGGCTTGGGCTGCGGGCAAATTCTCGGGTGACCTGGTAGCCTCGTTTGTGAAGAAATGTGGGATCGACGCCAAGGTCGCGCATAAGAACATTGTGATCCCGGGATATGCAGCGTCCATCAGTGGGGACCTGGAAGAAGAACTGCCCGGCTGGAAAGTTCATATCGGTCCCAGAGAAGCCGCTCATATTCCCAAATACTTGAAGGAATGGAAGCCTGAGTAGGAGAGGAGGGAGTATGAAACTGATCGGCGAAAACCTGAACGTCATGAGTAAGGTCATCGGGAAAGCGTTCAAAGAGCGGGATCCCAGGCCTATTCAGGAAATGGCGCTCAAACAGAAACAAGCGGGGGACGACTGGATCGACATCAACCTGGGACCGGCGCGAAAGATGGGCGGGGAACTCATGGCCTGGGTGGTTCAGACGGTCCAGGAGGTGGTTCCGGATGTTCCCCTTGCCCTGGACACGTCGAATATCGAAGCCATGGAGGCAGGGCTTCAGGTCCATAAGGGCACTGCTTTGATCAACTCCATCATGTGCCGCCCGGAGCGTTACGAAGTCATGATTCCGCTGGCGGTCAAGTACAATGCGGATGCGGTGGCCCTGCTGTGGGGTCCCGAGGGACTGCCCCGGGACGAAAACGAACGAGCGGCTTTGGCCGCGGAACTGATTTACGCTATGAATTCCGAAGGAATTCCCAACGAGAGGATCTATGTGGACGGGATTGCAACCCCGGTGAACATACAGCAACAGCAGTGCATGAGTTTGCTGGCGTTCATGGAGATGCTGGAGGATATCGCACCGGGTGCAAGGTCCACGTGCGGCCTTTCCAATGTGTCCAACGGTCCGCCCGACCACCTGCGTCCCATTCTGAATCAGACGTACATGATCATGCTCGAGCGCAAAGGGCTGTATTCCGCCATTGTGGATTCCTTCGATACGCTGCTGCATGAAATCGCGTGGGGCAAGCGCCCGGATCTGGTGGAAGTAGTACACCAGGTTATGGATGGTGAGACACTGGATACCGCGAAACTCACCGAAGAGCAGGTGCGTTTCTACAAAACGGCCCGCGTGATTATGGGCAACACACTGTATTCCGACTCATGGCTTGAACTCTAAAAGCGGTTAAACCGGGATTGCAGGAGGTGGAATGCTTAAGCATTCCACCTCTTTGCGTTGTGCGCCCGATGGGCTTCCCGTATGATCGAAAACACGTTTCTTCACTTGCCCGGGGTCGGTGCGTCCACGGAACTTCGGTTCTGGAAGGAAGGACTGGTGACATGGGAGGATTTCCTGGACCGAGGTGTCCGGGCGGTCGGTGTCCGGCAGTACGACCGTCTGGCCCCGCTTATAGAGACATCCCGGCGCGTTCGGAATCAGGCGCGCTACTTCTCGGAACGGCTCAAGAGCGGCGACCGGTGGCGTCTCTATGGCTCTTTCCAATCGGTCTGCTTTCTCGACATCGAGACGTTCCGGTCTACCGGGGATTTCGATGAGGTAACCCTGATAGGTCTGTTCGACTGGAACCGATATTGGCCCTTCATTTCCGGCGAAAAGCAGGAGCGGTTTCAGGACCGCCTGAAAAACGCCGATTTACTGGTGACCTTCAACGGCACTCTGTTTGACCTTCCCGTGCTCGAATATCGATTTCCGGGCTTTCGATGCGATGCGGCTCATCTTGACTTGTTGCATATCTGCCGAAAGGCGGAGCTGCGCGGAGGATTGAAACGGATTGAACAGACCTTGGGTATTCATCGCCCCGAGGCCGTGGCCGGAATGGACGGCTATGAGGCCGTGAAATTGTGGAAAGCGTATTTGGACGGAAACCAAAGAGCGCTGGAGCTGCTCGTTCAGTATAACCGGGAAGATACCCGCAACCTCGGGATTATTCTGGATTGGGTGTACGAAAAGCTTCGGAGAGATTTGTCCCTTGCCGCAGGCACGATCCTGAGCCAAGAACTGCCGCTGCGCCCAGGGTGGGTGTTGTCCGCGTTTCGCGAACCCCGGGAAAGTCGTTGAACCCGTTGGAGGTTCGTAATAGGCATGCCACAGGGGATGGCGCCGGGCGGAAGACCAAGTGCGGCGTCAGTGCAGGTTGCACCTCACCGTGGGATTGGAAACTGCAGGATGCAGTCCGGAGGCCTTCTCTTCGGGGGGGATACGGGAGGGAACCCCGTCGGGAGGCGACCTATCCGTCGATCCAGATATGGCACGCTTCCTGCTTCCGAGAAGAAGCAAGCTGAGGGATGGAATCGCGCTTCGGGAATGCCGGGCGCGAAGTACGAATGAAATCGGTTGAACCCTCATCGGAGAGAAGTATAAGGGCGACAACTCCGGTTCTTTAGAGACACGCATAGGTAAGCGTGCCAGGTTCAACGGGTTAGGGTACATCATCCTCGCTTTACCTCCCAACTTCCCCCGCCTCCTACGACATGCGCATCCGGCGTCCGGGCCAGGGCACCAGAAAGGACACCGGATGCGCTCTTCTTTTCATTGTTCTGTGAGCCATGGATGTAGACCGGCCGCCGACCCATCGCCTGTCTCAACCGAGAGGGGCGGGTTGGCAAAAAACGCCGCTGGGGTAAAGGGGTTCTCCAAAATCTCCCGTTGCATAAAGAAACGACTCGACGGGGTACTTGAGAGAGTCGAGAAGACATAAGCGAATCCGCGAATAGGCAGGGCGGCCCATACGTTCCAGCAGCAGACTTCGCGCCTGTTCGACGTCATCCTGAGGAAGTGGAGAACGAGAGCACAAGACGAGGAACCAGCCCATCGTTTTAGTCAGCGGCATGCTGCTTAGGAACGGGGAGGTCAGCGCCGCCCCGACCGCAGACTTCAGGCCGGCCGATTCGCCCGATAATCCGTACCCGAAGACACCTGTGGGCGAGAGGTTCATGAATTCTACAAAAGCCGAGAGATCATCGGCTCCTTCCGTTGCGTGCAACAAGCCCCGTATGGCCATGGCCATGGTTTCATCCGTCGCCTGCATCAGTTCCCGAACCGACATGGATGGGTCGGCCATCGGCAGCAAAGCCTCCTGGTGAAAGGAAAGCGTCCAGCCGGCTTCCCGAACGATCTGATTCCTGCCCATCAGCGCTCTGCGCGATCGCTTTTCTCCCTCAATGCGGAACGGAACCGTGAACAGCGCCACGGTGGGAAGGCCCATTCCGCGACTAATGGATGCCAATGCCCGGGTGGCGCCGGGCCCCGTGCCGCCGCCGGTTCCCGTTACGAGGAACAGGACGCGGGCCCCTCTCAGACGATCCCGGAGGTGCTCTTCTCCCCGCATGGTGACATGGAAAGCATACTCGATGTCCTTGTATCGAAGATCCTCGGAAGGCGTTTGACCGCCCAAGGGAAGCCGCGCGCTTTCAGGGCGGATGTTCAGGTCTTCCCTGTCCGTATCTGCGTAAAGGATTATGCAGCCCGAAGAAACGGATTGCTGAAATGCACGGGCGATTTCAGAGCCTCGTCTACCGAGTCCGATAATATAGGGTTTCATGTGATCCTCCAACGCGACGCATGGATTTTGTGCCGATTCAATGTTGGCGCTTCGATCCGCCGGTTTACCATGTCCCGCAATTCGGTATCCTAAGCATTACAGATTGAAAGACAACCGGAGGGGAACGGCCGGCGAGTATGCGGCGATTGCCGGAATTTCGGTGGAACGCGGGATCCGCAGAGTCGGGGCTTATTCTTACCGGGCGATGGTTTCTGCGTCCTACGAACCCTTAGCCGTCCGTTGATAGAACGGACGGCTAAAAGATCTGCGAGCCCTGCAAGTCATCGTTGTTCACCGACATGCCGGCGTGCCGACAACCCGGTTTTTCGAAGGACGGCTAGAGAGTGTGGGCGATCACAATCTTCTGAACCTGGGAAGTTCCTTCATAAATCTGTGTGATCTTGGCATCCCGCATCATGCGTTCCACGGGATACTCGCGTATGTACCCGTATCCGCCGAGGACTTGCACCGCATCCGTGGTTACGCGCATGGCTACATCGGACGCGAAATTCTTGCAGGCCGATGAATAGCGGATCAATTCAGGGGAAAGACGCGAAAGGTCTTTGGGGGCCGTCTCGAAAAGAGAAGCCGTCTTGTACACCAGTTCGCGCGCCGCCATCACTTGGGTGGTCATTTCCGCCAGGAGGAAGGCAAGTCCCTGCTGCTGGAAGATGGGTTTACCGAACTGCTCCCGCCCTTTGGCATAACCCACCGCGAAGTCCAGCGCCCCCTCGGCGATCCCAAGCGCCTGGGCGGCCACAGCAGGACGGGTGAAATCCAGAGTCTTCATGAGAATGTTGAATCCCGTTCCCTCCTGGGCCAGCAGATTCTCTGCGGGAACGCGGACCTGCTCGAAGATGAGTTCCACTGTGCTGGACGCACGGATACCCATCTTGTTCTCCTTCTTACCCACACTGAGCCCCGGCGTTCCCTGTTCGACTACGAAGATACTCATGCCCTTGTGGCCGGGAACCTGCGTGTCCGTTTTGGCCGCCACACACAGATACCGAGCCACATCCCCATGACTGATGAATACCTTTCTGCCGTCCAGGACGTAAGAATCGCCGTCCCGAACGGCTCGGGTACGCAGTCCCGCCACATCCGAGCCGGCCCCGGGTTCGGTAAGTGCGAAAGCGGAGAGCGCCTCACCCGAGGCAAGTTGGGGAAGCATGGAGGATTTCTGTGCCGGATTGCCGGCCAGAAAGATGGGCATTGTCCCCAGTTCGTGCACGAGAAGGACCACGGAAGAGGACGCACAGACCTTGGCGAGTTCCTCCACGGCGATGATGAAGCTCAAAAATCCCATTTGGCTGCCACCGAATTCCTCCGGAAAATCCGCTCCAAAAAGACCGTTTTCCCGGAGAAGGTCCACCACATCCCAAGGGAATTCAGCTTTTTCGTCTCGTTCCGCTGCGCCCGGGGCAATCTTGTCTTTGGCCAACCTGCGAACCATTTCTTGCAGCATGCGCTGTTCTTCGGTCAATTCATATCCCACGATGTACTCCTTTTCCGATTCCGTTGGGGGTGGTTCCGTCGTTGTTGCACCACCCAGCAATACCCCACATAGAATGCACAAATTTACCGGAAGATCCAGCCGTTTCTTCACCGGTTCCCGAGTCTTGAACGGACCTTGGTTGGTGTCCGATGCGTTGCGGAAACACGCTATGGGAGGGTGTCGTTGAGAATTGCGCGTTCGTCTGCTAAGTTCAGGTTATGTGAAATAAAATGTCCGTGAAAACATCGACGAATGGGAAAGGCGGTCTTCCCCCATGGACGCCCGGAATAAGAAGGAGCTTTCCAAAATCCATGTTACGGATCTACTCCAATTCTGCTGCCTGAGCGGGCTGACGGGAACGGCCGAAATCCGTGGTCCATCTCGTAAGGGACACGTGTACCTGAAGGATGGAAACATTGTGGATGCAGTAACGGCAACCCTGAGAGGCGAAGACGCCCTCTTCAAGCTGATAAACACTCCTGCAGGCGAGTTTGAATTTCATGAAGGATCTTTTACCGGAGGGCAGAGTATCCGAAAGGGATGGGAGTTCTTACTCCTCGAAGCGGCCCGCCTTCGGGATGCACAGGGAGAAGAGTGGGAGGAGCAAGCCGAGGGAGCCGGACGGGTTGTCCTTTCCCTGCGGCGAGTTCCGCACAAGCGGGTGTCCAAGCCTCTTCCGCCTGCCGGACCTGTAACCACGACCCTGACGGGCCTTATCCGTATGGGGAACCGGGCCGAGGAATGCATTGTCGACCGGTTGGGACTCGATGAGTGCCTGTTGCGTAGTTTGGCGGTGTTCCGAAAAGGGGACCGATTTGAAATGACCTTCCGGCTGCACCCGGCATCCGAACCCATACGCATCCGAGGCGAAGTACTGTCCATTCGCGAAGACGACCTCTCCGTTCATGTACGTTTTCTATCCGTGGATTCCGCGGACAGGGAGGCATTGAAGGCCCATTTGGCCGGCATGTCCCCCTGAGTTCGATGCCGGACTGTCGTACCAGGCTGGCGCACAACGCGACCTGCGTTCTCAGTCTTCGGTGAGGAGATGCGCACCCATGTCATGGATAAGTTCCGCCTTGGTCATCATCTCCTCCATCAGCTCCTCTAGGATCCGGGGGGTGAGGTTCAACGCAGACAACGTCCGGGGAAGGGGTTTAGACGGAGCCGGGTTTCCGGACGCTCCGATCCTGCTGTGAATGGCCAGGTAGTCGGAAATGTGGATGACGGCCGCTTCCAGGAAACCGGCATCATCCTTCTTGGGGTCGTGGTGGTTCTTGACGGCAAGAGCCACTCTTTCCGGGAAATTCCATTTTTCCAGCAGGAACCAACCCACCATGCTGTGGCTGATTCCGTGCCGTTTTTCCGCTTCCGGCAAGGAAATACCTTCCTCATGGGCAACATCTAGTATGGACCGGAAAAGGAGGGGTTCCTGCTTCAGGAATACGACTTTTCCGATATCGTGGAGCAAGCCGACGGTGAAGAATTCTTCACAGGAAGGGATACCTGCTTTCCGGGCAAGATAGCGGGCAATAAAGGCCGTTGCCATGGAATGAAGCCAGAAATCGGAAACAACGAACCGACCGACATTGCTTTTTACATTAAAAACCTCCATAAGGGAGGCGCTGAGAGCGATGTTCTTGATTTCAGCAAAACCAAGGAGAACAATGGCTCTTGAAAGCGTGGCCACGTTGTTGAAACCGTAGAACGGGGAATTTACCGCCTTGAGAATTCGGGAGGTGATCACTTGGTCCAGGGTTACCAGTTTTTCCAAGTCCTTGGCCGTGGTGCGGTCGTCCTCTATGGTGGCCACCAGCTTTTGAAACATGGTGGATATGGTGGGCAGCCTTTCCACCGAAAGCAATCGCCGCCGGACGGAATCCAGTTCGTCAGACTCAAGCGGAAAGGTTCTCATGGTTTCGTTTCGTCCTTTCGATGCTGAAAAAAGTACGCCGACCTCCGGCTCCCCTCCTCCGGAAATCAAAACACAGAAGTTCACTTCATATCAAACCCTGCCCGGAGCTTCAAGTGCGAGTCGGCCCGCAAACCTGTTTCAGCCACCGGGGTTTTCTTCCGAATAGGGCGTTCATGGTAGGCATGGATGATGGCTGTGAATCGTCCTAACAGTGCATGCCGATTCGTATTCAGTCTCGTGAAATCCTTTGTTGATCTTACGTCCAAAATGGAATAAGTGCATATGAACATCCCGAATGCCAGGCAACCGGTTGATGCGGATGAATTCGAGGTATCACAAGGGTCGGCGCGGAAGCGTTGAGTCTCCATAGGGATATATCGGCAGGATCGCTATGTTTCAACACGAATTTCGCACAGGCACCGCCTTGATTATCGGGGGGGCGAAAAGCGGCAAAAGCAGAGTGGCTTTGAATGTTTGCGGCGCCGCGGCGCCCTGCCGGGTTTTTTTGGCCACGGCCCAGGCATGGGACGAGGAAATGGAGACCCGCATCACCCGGCACCGACTGGAACGAGGGCCGGAGTGGCAAACCGTGGAAGAACCCTTACGGCTGGGCCAAGCGCTGAGGAACAATGACGGTCCCGACCGGGTGATTCTGGTAGATTGTCTGACGTTGTGGTTGAGCAATTTGTATATGCATCATGGTGAAAGCGAAGAGTGCATCGTAGAGGAGATTGACCATCTCGCGGACACGCTTCTTCAAATCGAAGCTCCCGTGGTGTTGGTGTCGAACGAAGTGGGAATGGGTATCGTACCCGACAACCCCTTGTCCAGGGGATATCGGGATGCCGCGGGGCTCATGAACCAGAAAATGGCTGCGATGTCCCGCAAGGTGGTGTTTGTCGTTGCCGGGTTGCCCGTAGTGTTGAAAGATGAATAGCCGACTTCCCGGACTTCCGTACGCTCTGGGGGCGCCCTCGATGGTGTTTCAAAGCGGGCTGGTGGAAAATGCTCGTCGCCTGGCCCGCAGGGTGGACGACATCGAGGTGGTGTTGTTCCACACGGCGTCCCTGAGCAACACTCCCTCGGCTCCCGAAGTCGATGCCCTCCGCCGTCTGGCCGAAGAGAATGCGGTATCCTTTACGGTCCATCTTCCGGCTTCCCTGAATCCTGTTTCCCGGCGCATGGGAGAGCGGAGAAAAGCCCTTCTCCTGTGCCGTGAAGCCTGTCTTCGCACCATGGATTTGTCTCCGCGGCAATACATTGTTCACGTGCCCGTTTCTCCGCCCACCTTGGTAGCCGAACCGGGTTGCTACCTAACGAGGGACGATGCGCTCGACTGGAAGGAGTGGGGTCTTCGCGCCGTGGATTTTCTTTGGGCCATCGAGGATGCCGTGGGGGGGATGGATCGTATCGCCGTGGAGAATATCAACTACAGTCCCCGGTATCTGGAAGCGATAATTTCAGCCACAGGGTGCGGACTTTGCCTGGACATAGGGCACCTCCTGCTGGGCGGTGAGGATGTGGCGCATCAGCTGGAAGAGTATTTTATGCATATTCGGGTTGTGCATCTCCATGGAGTGAAAGGACATCGAGAGCATCTGAGTCTGGCGTGCATGGAAGGAGAGCCGGTTCGAGAATGGCTCGGCTTGTTGCGGGAGAGAGGGTTTTCGGGTGTCCTCACGTTAGAGGTGTTCGATCCGGCGGACCTCGAGGAATGCTTGACCGTACTCGAAAATTCCCTATCAGACCGTTGAAAAACACCATCCGCGGTCAGGCCAACGGCGTGACACTTGATCCTTCGTCATTGCGGCGTACCGTATGTACGCCTCATTCTTCAGGATTCGCCATGCCGACGACATGGCCGACGGCGTGGCTTGCATCTCATTGTTTTTCACAGTCCGCCCGCATGGTTGTTTATCGACGGGTTGCTATTGTTCGCATCTTCCTGAAGCGCCCTGGTGTGTAAGACAGGCTGGAAATTCGGTTTGGGGACGGCGCCATCGTTCTCAGAGGAGGCGTGTAAATGACTACCGAGGTGGAAAGCGCTTTTCGATTGTTGCCTCGTTTGGATGATTCTTTGCGGGAACGGGTGCAGCACCGCTTGGATCACCTGACCAAACCCAGGGGGAGCTTGGGGCGGTTGGAGGAGTTTGCCCGGGATTATATAACCATGCGGAATGATCTTTCCGCGAGAGTTACACGGAAAGCCGTGGTAGTTTTTGCGGCCGACCATGGTGTGGTTGAAGAGGGCGTGAGCGCCTATCCGAAGGATGTTACCTATCAGATGGTTCTGAATTTTCTTCATGGAGGGGCCGCCATCAACGTGATCGCCCGGCACTCGAATACCCGGGTACGGGTGGTGGATATCGGTGTGGATCATGATTTCGGCTCGCTGGACGGGCTTGTACATGCGAAGGTGGCGCCGGGGACCCATAACATGGCTCGTGGTCCCGCGATGGCCCGGGAAACGGCCCTCCTGGCCATGGAGGAGGGGTTCCGATTGGCCCGGATACTGGGCGAGGAGGGCGTCGACATCATGGCTCCCGGGGAGATGGGCATTGGGAATACCACGGCCGCCGGCGCCATGGCGGCCGTATTCACCGGCAAACCCGTCCGGGAAGTTACCGGACGGGGCACAGGGGTGGATGACCATACGTTCGAACATAAAGTGGACGTGATTGAGCAGGCAATCCGAACCAACCGGCCTAATCCCCGGGACCCCCTCGATGTACTGAGCAAAGTGGGCGGTCTGGAAATCGCCGCCATGGCGGGACTGGTTATCGGAGCCGCTTCCGTCCGAATTCCTCTGGTCTTGGATGGATTCATTTCGACTGCCGGGGCGCTTGTGGCTTATGAACTGAACCATGAGATTCGAAACTACCTGTTCGCGGCCCATCGTTCCGTGGAAATCGGACACGGGGCCATGCTCGATCGCATGAATCTGAAGCCGTTCGTGGATTTGTCCCTCAGGCTGGGAGAAGGAACCGGAGCGGTCATCGGCATGAATCTCATTCAGCTCGGTGTCGAGATTCTACACGGCATGGCCACGTTCGAGGCGGCCGGCGTCACTGATAAGGAAGCATGACTTGATGGCGTGGCTTCGGTCTTTTCTGCTGGCGCTCCAATTCTTGAGCATCATCCAGGTCCGAGGACGGCTCGAAATCCGGCGGGAGGATCTCCCCAGGTCCATGATCTTCTATCCGCTGGTGGGGCTGATTCTGGGGATGATCCTGGTTTGCGTGCACTGGCTTTGTATCCGCGCATGGGCGCCGTTGATTGCGGATCTTATGGCGGTGCTTTCGGCGATGATGCTGACCAGGGCTCTTCACCTGGACGGGCTTGCGGACACGCTGGATGGATTGCTTGGTTCCAGCGTACCGGAACGTTCTCTGGAAATCATGAAGGACAGCAGCTTGGGTTCCTTCGGCGTCGCGGGCATTGTGGCGATGGTGCTGCTGAAGTTTGCCGCCTTGACCGGCGTGCCTGCGAGTTTCAAGCTGGAAACACTTCTGCTGGTCCCCGTGTTGGGTAGGCACAGCATGGTCCAACTGGCTTTTCTGAGTCCCTATGCCAGAGCAGCAGGGGGCTTGGGCAAAGCGTTCGTGGACGGTCTTTCCCTTCGTCATTATCTTCCCGCGGCGGCTTCAGCGGTGGTGTGCGGCTTTTGGATAGCCGGAACATGGGGCCTGTTGCTGTTTGCGTTCCTTTGGGTGGTGACTTGGTTGCAGTCGCTCCTGGCGCGCTGGCGCGTGGGAGGTGTAACGGGAGACATCCTGGGCGCCGGTTGCGAGGTGAATGAGGTCTTGGCGTTACTTTTTTTGGCCGCATGGTTGGGGTGAATGACTTCCGATGCTTGCGGCCGGAACGTGTTGCTCGCGTGCGGATATTGGAAAACGCCCTATGCCGCGTGTTCCATGGCTGCCGCACTCGGAAAGATTCTTGTGTCTCATGGCGTTTGAGTAGCCTGCCCAGGGATTTTCAAGTTCCGCCGGGCCGGATATTGAGCCCGTGATTTTGGCCCCAAAGGCATCTTGCAATGACGCGGCCGTCGCATTAAAGTAGGCATTCCAATTACGTTGGAGTTCATATGGAAAGTCAGGACTCGGGAAACCGAGAAAAACCGGGGTTCGATCTGTTTCCATCCAGGCGCATGGATAGGGCGTATCCCGGATGGGTATGGTTTGCCGGAATATCGGCCGTTACGGGAGGCATCATCGCCGGCGCCGTGACGTTGTATCTCGTGGGCATGGACTTCCACGTGGGGATCATTTTGTTCTATGCGACGCTCTCCTTACTGCTGCCCATATCGGGCCACGGGGTGCTCAATTTCAGAGTTTGGGGAAAAATCGCTTTAATGGTGCTTTCGGCTTCCACCGTCTTGGTGACGTTCGCTTCCGGTATTCACGGATTCGCCTTTGCGGATGTAACGGCATCCCCCCGGGAGACCCGAGGCATGTTGGACTGGGTGGTCGTGTATGGGTGGATGGCCTCTAATCTCTACGTTTTGCTGCGCCTGCTCTTGGATCGGGGCAAAGCGTCTTTGTTCCATGCCGCTGTAAGTAATAGTCCCCGGCAGGGGACGCGGATTCGTGGGCCCGTATATTATTATGTCTTCCTGGCTTTATGGTACGGGCTCATCGGGGTTGCACTTCTGGACCATTTGAACCTGCTTTCGCTGCCCCTGGCATCCCTGGAATAAAGAAATCCACCGGAGGAGATGGAAGCCCTGTGCGCAGAAACCATTGTAACGGATCGGCAATCTCGGGAATAAAGTTGGAGGGGCGTGGCGAAATGGTGAAGAAAGACGCCGCGCTGGATCGGGCTCTTTCAACGGCCGATGGGGTTTGAGCCAACGGAGACGGCATGTCACGAGGTGTAGGAAGAATGTCGGAATTCCCGCACGAGAACGGTGTTCGGCCAAGTTGTTGCGTTTCGGGTGGTCTTGGGCTCGAAAGGAAACGCGCCGGATTTCGCTGTGGAACGGATCGAGTCCTGGTGAAAGCCGTGTGTTTCTTGCTCGCACTCGCGGCATGGGGATGCGTCCCGGTTTGGGGCCAAGAACCTGCACGCATGTACGTCAAGGACCAAATCGAAGTCACCTTCCGAAGCGGACCGGGTACGGAATACCGAATTCTCGCCATGCTGAGTTCCGGAGCTCAAGTGGATGTCCTGGAAAAAGGGGATTTGTGGAGTCGAGTGCGAACGACCCGGGGTGAGGAAGGCTGGGTTTTGAACCAGTGGCTGGTAGGATCCGTGCCCCTCAGCGTTCGGGCTGAACGGCTGATACAGGAAAACAAGGAGCTTAAATCGGCCGGCAGCCGGGCGTCTTCGGAGATTGTTTCCCTACGGGAGGAAAATACCCAACTAAAGGGGGAGCTTTCCGAAACAACCGCTTCCAGGGATCAACTGGAGGCGGCGTTTACCCGTTTGCAGTTGGAATGCCGCGAATTCACGGATCTCAAAAACAGATACCATCGGTTGGAGTCCCGATTCCATGAATTGGAGTCCGAATCCGTCGGGCTTCGTCAAGAAATGAGTGTCTGGGCGCAACGAAACCGTTGGATGCTCTACGGGGGAGCTATCTTCCTCGCCGGCCTGCTTACGGGCGTTCTTTTTCGAAGGACCCGGGGATCTCGAAAACGAGGCCTGCTGTGAGTCCCCAGTATGGTTCATTCCCACAGCGAATGCGTGCACGGAACCTTGCTTCGTTCATCCGGATCCCTGTGCCGCCCCGCTGAATATTCCCGGAAATACTGAATGCAATCGTTGGGGGCAATGGGATTCCGCAGCGTAAATCTGTGGGACTCGGGAGCGCGACATGGGCAAAGAGAGACAAGAAACCGAAGAACTCAGGAATCGATTGCTCTACAAGCCGAAACTGGTTTGGGATGAACTCTGCGAGGAAGCCAGGACAGAGACCTTGCGTCTTGCGGACCGATACAAGAGTTTTCTGTCGCTCGCCAAAACGGAGCGCGAAGCCGTGCGCGAGATCGTGACGTTTGCCGAAGCCGCCGGCTTCGCGCCTCTGGATCGAGCCGGGGAAGGGGTGCGCAGGTTCTATTCGGTGAACCGAGGCAAATCTGTCGCCATGGCCGTACTGGGGTCGAGTCCTCCCGAGGCGGGATGCCGGATCGTGGCGTCTCATATAGATTGTCCGCGTCTGGATCTGAAGCAGAATCCGTTGTATGAAGACCTCGACATGGCGTTCCTGAAAACGCACTATTACGGAGGAATTAAGAAATATCAGTGGGTTACGCGCCCTTTGGCACTTCACGGAAAGGTGGTGCTGATGGACGGCGATGAGGTGGATGTGTGTATCGGGGAAGAAGTCGGCGATCCGGTCTTCATGGTGAACGATTTGCTGCCCCATTTGGCGCAGAACAGCCAGGCGAAAAAGACAATGCCCGATATCGTGGTGGGTGAAAAACTGAATATTCTCGTGGGAGCGCTTCCCCACGAAGACCAGGAAGCGGATCAACGAGTCAAGTTGGCGGTTCTGAAATGGTTGAACGAGCGTTTTGGCTTGGTGGAGGCGGATTTTTTGAGTGCGGAGTTGGAGATGGTTCCGGCGGGAGCCGCGTTGGACGTGGGGTTCGACCGGTCCATGGTGGGGGGGTATGGTCACGATGACCGGGCGAGCGCTTTTCCCGCCCTGATTGCCTTGGGCGAACTCCAGGATCCTCCGTCCGCATGCGTGGCGTTTTTTGCAGATAAGGAAGAGGTCGGGAGCGAGGGACCTACGGCCGCCCGGAGCAGATTCTTCCAGAATTTCCTGAAAGGCTTGTTTCAGCGACAGGGTCGTGCCGGAGATCGGGGAGATTGGCAGGCCGCCTTGCTGCGATCCAAAGGTCTTTCCGGTGATGTGAATGCGGCTATGGATCCTGATTGGCCTGAAGTGTACGACAAACGAAATGCGGGACGTTTAGGATACGGCGTGTGCCTGAGCAAGTTCACGGGACATCGGGGCAAAGTCGGGGCCAACGACGCGTGCGCCGAATATGTGGGTTGGTTGAGACGGGTGTTTCACCGCGGCGGGGTTGTATGGCACGCAGGCGAACTCGGCAAAGTGGATGAGGGGGGTGGAGGCACCATCGCCAAGTTCCTGGCCGAGTACGGGATGGATGTTGTGGATATAGGCGTTCCGGTTCTGTCCATGCATTCGCCTTTCGAGATCCTTCATAAGGGGGATCTGTTCATGGCCTACCGCGCGTTCAAGTGCTTTTATTCCGATGATTCGGAGTGAGTATCCTGTTTCTTCACAGCCGGGGGAACTTGGGTAAAGTAGACACGCAGTCCTCAGGCCTCTATAACGGTCCGTTGATAAACACTGTTGCGGGCAGGCCAAAAACGCCGGAAGTACGGCGTTGCATGCCTGCGCGCCTTATTGCTGGATCCGTAAATCGGCATATACGGGGAAATGATCCGACGGATACCGGTCTTCATAGGTGTTCCGGAGGATTTGGACGTCCAGGACATGAACGGGGCCCCGCAGCAGAATCCAGTCCAGGCGTCCTCGTTCCCCGTTGCCCGTGAATCCGTGCCAGGTGTCGGAATGAGCCTCGTTTCCTTGCGCTTCAATCCAGGCGTCCCGGAAACCTCCGCGGGCGGAGAGCAGGTTTTGGTGTGGAGGCGATCCCGGGCGATCGTTGAAATCACCCATGAGAATCAGCGGAATGGCCGGGGAAAGGGTTCGAGTCAACTGTTCGATAAGCACCCCGGACTGTCCTAAGCGAGCTTGAGGGCTCATGTGGTCCAGGTGCGTCACACAGCAGTACAAACGGACGCCTTCCTGAATCGATTCGAACAGCGCCCAGGTGGCCAACCTGGGATAGGCGCTTTCCCAACTCTTGCTTGCGTGCTCGAAGGGAGTTTCTGAAAGCCAGAAGTCCCCGCTTTCGAGGAGACGCAAGCGGCGGGGACGATAGAACAGGCATGGATACATGCGCATGGCGTCCCATTCGCGATGGCCTGCGGAGAGAGCATGGGAAGGCAGAAGGTTTTCCAGCTGTTCAATTTGGGGTTTGCGGCCTTCCTGGGTACCGCACAGGTCGGGAGCGTAATCTCGGATGAGTCTCGCGGTACGGTGTTTCCGCAACGGCCAGTTGTCCGGGCCATCCTCTAATGACTCATGGCGCAGGTTGATCGTCAAGGCTTTCAAGCGTATCGCGGTATTCATACAAGGCCGGAATCCGTCGAGCGAATCGATGCACGCGCCTGTCGCACATCCGTGAAAGCGGAATTCGTTCTCTTCAAAGCAAACCGATCGAAGTTTGTCAATGGGATTCAGCGGAAAGCGTATTCCTTGCGCCCCACGCGTGTCCGGGGATCCGCCGCCGGGGTCGGTAAAAGCTATTTGGACAAGACGGTAACCGAAACAGAGGGTATTCGAAGGGAACTTTCAGACGCATAATGCGGGAGAAGCCCGGGAGAGGCGGGACCAAAGCCGCCTCCCTGGGCTGGACAACCGGCTAAGGGTTATTCGATAATGTAATTCCTGAGAGCTTTCTGGGACCATACGGCTATGGGTCCACTGTGACCGGTGATCGGATCCAAGCGATGTCTGAACGAGGCATGAACCTGATTGGTTTCCATCATCCAGTCCCAGCCTTTCACGAAATAGGGACACGTATCGTTAAAGCAAACGTACTGATACTCGGACGTCCAAGTGGATTCCTCCGGCATGGACACCTTGCTCATCTCGCAGGCGCAGTGTGGACACCTGGGTAAAACGAAATCTGACATAATAACCTCCTCTTCCGGTCCGGTAGCGCCGCACCGGAACGTAATGATCTTAGATTAAGTCCGGCGCCGGGATTTGTCAATTTGCACTGCGAGCCTCGCCCACCGGGGATGAAGCCGCAACCCCCGGACGGTCTGTTTTGAAGGGTTCCGGGTAAACGCGTTTCCCATGAGAAGAAGGAAGGAGTGGATATGCAGTTGGAATGGTTCAAGGCGGTTGTGGGGAAGGGCTTACAGGTAATCCGGCTGGACCGGGTGGCCATGCGGGATTTGGCGAGTGAACCGAGAGTTCTTCGCTATGCGTTAGTGGTCGTGGCGATCGGCGGTTTGGCGTCTGCCTTGGGTCACATGCAGGCGGCTCTGTTGCTCTTTTATCCGTTTTTGGCGTTATTGGTGTTTTTCGTGAATGTGGCGATATTACACGTAATGGCCGGAGCGGTGTTCAGAGGGACGGGGCGATTGATCCAGTTGATGCAAGTATTAGGGGCGGCATCCGTGATCAATTGGATTGGAATCGTACCCGGCATCGGGTACGTGTTGGGCTTTGCGGCCTCGTTATGGTTTCTGGTGGTGAGCGTAGTCGTTCTGGAGGAAGTGTATAGGCTGGACCGGGGCAAAGCCGTGCTGTCCGTAATTTTGCCTTTCCTCATTGTGTCTATGATGGCGGTACTGTTCGGGGTCCTGGGAAGCGGCGCGCATATGGGAAGTTAGCGATCCGGGGCAAACGCGGACACGCGGGGTGCGTTGGAGGCGGCGTCATGGGGTTCCCTGCGCGTACGCTCGGTTTCTCGGGGTTGAAAGCCTCCTTCGCCTCGTTTCGCAGCAGGCGGACGGCAAAGCGGTTTTCCAACGAGTGCAGAGGGTGACGAACGGGGGTGATATGCGATGGGATCCTTGATTTGCAGGACGATGGCGGTCTCCCTGTTGGCAGGTTTCCTGTTCACGATGCTTCCGGCATGCGAGGAAGATACCTTCGAAAAGGCCGGGAAGAAACTGGATAAGACCGTACAGGAAGCTCGGGAGGAAATTCGGAAAACGGCGGAAAAAGTAAAGCGCGCCGTGGAGGAGTAGGCGGCCGATGTGTGTATTCCCTGGGAGCGGGACCCCATCAGGTCGAAGACGTTGAGCTGACCATTGAATGCGGATTCCGCGTTTCGCAAGAGGGCGGCGGATCTGTGCCGCCGCCCTTCGGTAACGATCAGTCACGCTCGCACAGTTCGACCAGCACGCCGTTCGTTTCCTTGGGATGAATGAAGGCGATGCGGGCCCCTCCCGCGCCTTTGCGGGGTTTTTCGTCGATCAGGCGGACACCTTTCGCCTTCAGTTCCTCGAGGGCTTGGTCTATGTTTTCCACCCGGAACGCGATATGCTGAATCCCCTCGCCGCTGCGTTCAATATACTTGGCCACCGGACCATCCGGAGCGGTGGATTCCAGGAGCTCCACCTCGCTGTCGGTAATGGGAAGCATGGCTACGGACACCTTTTGTTCCGCCACCGTCTCGATTTCCGTGACCTTCAGTCCCAGTAAGTCCGTATAAAACTTCTTTGCCTGCTCAATGCTTTTGACCGCAATGCCGATGTGGTCTATGTGCTTGACTTTCATCATGTGCCTCCGTTGCAACCCGTTCGGTTGCCGCTGTGTTTCGGATGAGAGAGATGTCTTCCCCAGGGAAACACCGTGGTCATAGGCTCATTCCGTGGGGGGGTGGAAACCGACCAAGCGGTTTCACCATTGCCGGTGGGCTATGGCGCTCCCCGCGCAGGGCGTGCGGTGGGAGACGCTGGAAACCAGCCGGTCTCAACCAAGCGGATTCTTGTTCGTAGAAGGCGATACCTGATCGGACCGGATAACCGAAAACATATTACGGAAACCCTACTTCAAATGCAACAGCATTACCACAAGGAATGAAAAGTCGCGGGGGCGAAAGGGGTTGTGTCGCTGTCGACGGAAGGTTCTGGAAGTGAACCCGGTGGATTTGGTAAACTAACCCAGGGTCTCATGCAGCGGGGATGTCCGCCATGGGGGCCGCAAGTCGCGCCCGTGTTCGCCGTCGAGGAAACGGTTTGTGAATGGGTCGAGTACCGAGGGGGACATGAGGATTCTTCATGCGTACCAAGCCCGAAAAGAGCGGCTACAGGCGCGTGAATGCCGGTGGGATGCAATGTGGCGATAGTCTGAGCAACAGGGCGCATCGGAAATACCGTGCGACCATGAGGGAAGAAACACGACGTCGCAGATTGTCTCTTACGCCCGGCTGTGCGGAAATCAGATGATTCTTCCGATCTGTCGGAACGAGAACGGGGGCATGGGTGGAGATCATCACAACGCATAAGAGCGCTGATTTTGATGCAGTGGCTTCCATGGTAGCGGCGACCATGTTGTATCCGGACGCCGTGCCTGTATTGCCCAAACTGGTGAATCCCAATGTTCGTGGATTCCTGTCCATTCACAAGGATCTGTTCGATCTGGAAACCGGGGAAGGCGTGGAGTGGAATGAAGTGACCAAACTCATCGTGGTGGACGCCAATTGCTGGGATCGCCTGGATTGGGTGGAATCGTTGAAGGAACGAAAGGATCTGAACATTCATCTGTGGGATCATCATAATGGTGAGGCGGATATCCCGGCCTCGTGGCGATGCGTCGATCGGGTGGGCGCCACCACCACCCTGATGGTCCAACGATTGGGCGAGGAAAAGAAGATCTGGATGTCTCCCATGCAGGCTACGCTTTTTCTCGCGGGGATTTACGAAGATACGGGAAATCTGACTTTTCCGTCCACCACGGCTCAGGATGCGGCGGCGGTGGCGTTTCTTCTCGATCGACAGGCGGATCTCAACGTGCTCAAGAACTTCCTGCGGGCCACGTACGGACCCAAACAGAAGGAGATCCTGTTCGAGATGCTCAAGCAGGGGCAGAGAAGGGTTGTAAACGGATATCGTATCAGCATCGGTCACACGGAAGTGGATGGTCATATTCCGGGTTTGTCCGTGGTCGTTCATATGTACCTGGATATCATGAATGTGGATGCGGCCTTCGGGATTTTTGTGGAACCGCGACGGAAACGCTGCATGGTCATCGGCAGAAGTGCTGTGGAGGGGCTAAATGTGGGAAGTATCCTTCGAAGCATGGGCGGAGGGGGGCACCCTGCGGCGGGGTCGGCCGTTCTGAAATCGGTCAAGCCGGAAGCCCTGGAACAATGGATTCTGGAGCTTGTGGAGGGTAACCAGCAATCGTCCGTTCAGGTGTCGGACCTGATGTCTTTTCCGGTGGTGACGGTTCAAGAAGAGTGCACCATGCGGGAGGTTGCGGCCCTCCTCGAACACACGGGTCACTCAGGAATGCCGGTGATCGGTGAATCGGGGCTCATGGGAGTGATTTCGAAGCGGGATTTCAAGAAGGTGAAGAGGGAAACCCATTGGGATGCACCGGTGAAGGCGTTCATGTCCAGGAAGCTGGTGTGCATCGAGCCCGGAAACAGCCCCATGAAGGCGGCCCGGATCATGCTGAAACACGATATCGGAAGACTTCCCGTGGTGGAAGGGGATCAGGTCATCGGGATTGTTACGCGGTCGGATGTAATGACCTATTTCTATGACTTGTTGCCGGACTGAAGCCGCTTGCGGGGATTGCGCGGGAGCGATCCCGTCCCCGGATGCGGAGCTTCGGGTTGAAGAGACGGAATGACTCCCCATGGCCGCTGTAAAAGGGATGCTCGATGGATGGCGGGCGGTCAGGACGCTTTGCCGGCGACCCGTTCGAGGGTTGGGGAGCCGTATGGTTACCATATGGGTGGGGAATACAGCGTGCTCACAAGGGGCGCCTCGTCGAGTACGGCGGACGCGGTCTTTACAGAAGCTCCTTCATGCACCAGGATGCTGATAGCCTTCAGCATGTTGCCCGGTTTGGAGTATTGAAACACATTTCTTCCGATGCTCACCCCATGGGCCCCGGCGCTGATGGCCGTGTGCACGAGGTCGAGAATCTCTCCCGGTTTTTCGACCTTCTCCCCACCCGCCACAATAATCGGCGCCGGGGTCGTCTGAAGTACTTCCAGGAGCCGTTCCCTGGATCCCGGGTAGGGGATGCCGATGATGTCGGCGCCCAGTTCGGCGGCAATGCGAGCGCCCCGGCTTATAAGGGGGAATGCATGGTTGTTTTCCTCGCTGACAAGGGATACGGTGACGATGAACGGCATTCCCCAGTCCAGGGCGGAACGACTCAATTGGCCGAGGAGTTCGAGCATCGGGCGTTCGTCGTTGCCCCCCATGACCATTCGGAAGCGTACCGCATCCGCCCCCACGCGGATGGCTTCTTCCACTGAGCACACGGGGACTTCATAGTTATGCTCAGGGCCTCCCGTCAGCTGCAGAACGAGACCGATGTCTTTGCCTTTTCCGCGGTGAGCCCTCGGGACCACACCCTTGTTCAATACAATGGCATTGGCTCCCGCCATGGAAACCACGTCGATGATGTTCTGAATATCTTGAATTCCCTCGATGGGACCCATGCCGATGCCGTGGGTCAGGGGAACCAGAACGGTCTTCCGGGTGTTTCGATCGGCAATGCGTTCCAATCGAACTCTCTTACCCAAGTACATGAGACATCCTCTCCTGAAAAGGGTTGAGTAAGCGACGGGGGCCACGGAAAGATTCGGTGGCCGGGCTCGTCGGGAAACACTCGGTTCGTGAACCGAGTGTTTCCCAACGAGCCGCTCATGTTAGATAACGGGGCCGTTCCTTGTCAAATGAAAAGGGTATACAAGGGGGCGGACTGGAATCGGGACTTCCATGGAAAGAGTTCTTCAGGAGGAAGGAGCATGTGGTTGTTTACACAGGATGGGTTTTTCAGCTTCGGCGTTTGCCGTGAAGCCGATACCGACTGGATCGAGGTTCGAGCCCGATGCCGGGAAGACATGGAGCGGCTCCGGACGGCTTGCCCGAGCCTGGCGGCAACTCACGAGGACGAAGGGCCTATCGGCGGCAGCGACTACCGATTCAAGACCCGTGTAAGGCGGGAGGACATCGTGAAGTATGCGGCGGATTGCCTTCGGCGTGTGGGGTACTCGGATTTTAAGAAAACGGTGGACGAAGAGTGCCGGGAACCCTTGCGGACCAAGGCCTATGTTTCGTGTTGGCATGCGTTGTTCTTGTGGCAGGAGGGGGTATTTACGGAAATGAAGAAGCACTGAAAACACAGGCCGCGTTGGTTCCATGAGATCCACGGGCAAAGCCCACGTGCAACACGATGTATGGTGGGCGCACAGGACGACTGTGCCGGGGGAGAAGTGGCCCGCTGTGTGTGCTGTGATCAGAGACGGAATGTTTTCTCTTGACACCGCCGCAGAAGCCCGGTATACGAGAGGTCAGTCTGAAAGGAAGAGCAGATTTTATGCAGAACAGTGTCACGCATTCAGGTGTTGATACGCTTTGCCGATGGGTCGGCGGGACCTTTTATTTTTTTTATTTTAGGGGGTGCCCGCTGCCTTGAGGGATAGAACCTAACAATCCAAGGCCGTGGGCAAGCAGTGCCCGCGGCCTTTTTCTTTTCAGATCGGGGCCGTGGGGACAGACAGATTCCACGGCCCCGATTTCGTAGGAGGGACAGGTATGATCATCGTGATGAAAGAAGGCGCGAGCGAAGAGCGAGTGGAAAAGGCGGTTGAGCGGATCCATGCCCTTGGGTACCGGACCAGTGTCCTCAGGGGGGTCGCCAGGACGGTCATAGCGGCCATGGGAGATGAAAGGGGGAAATTCGTGCTTCAACAATTAGAGAGTATGAGTGGAGTCGAACGGGTTGTGCCGGTTCTGGAGCCGTATAAACTCGCCAGTCGCAACGGTCAGACAGGATACTCCGCGGTGCGCGTCAACGGCGCCGTGGTAGGAGGGGGAGGCGTCACGGTGATTGCGGGTCCGTGTTCCGTCGAAAGCCGGGATCAGATGATGGAGTCAGCACGGATGGTCAAGGAATGCGGGGGGCGCATTTTGAGGGGAGGTGCGTTCAAGCCCAGGACTTCGCCTTACAGCTTCCAGGGACTCGAGGAAGAGGGATTGAAGTATTTGGCCGAGGCGGGTAAGACATATGGTCTGGCCGTGGTCACCGAAGTGGTGAATCCAAGAGATGCCGAACTGGTCAATGAGTATGCGGACATCCTCCAGATCGGTGCGCGGAACACACAGAACTTTGCTCTGCTGAAGGAAGTGGGACATTTGAGAAAACCCATATTGTTGAAGCGGGGAATGAGCACCACGTTGGAAGAACTTTTGATGTCCGCCGAATACATTCTATCCGAGGGAAACGCCGATGTAATTCTGTGCGAGCGGGGTATCCGTACGTTCGAACGGGCCACCCGTAACACGTTGGACCTGAGCGCGGTGCCGGTGCTGAAGGACAAGACCCATCTGCCGGTCATTGTGGATCCCAGCCACGCCACGGGGCACTGGAAGTGGGTTCCGGCCATGGCCAAGGCCGCGGTGGCGGCGGGAGCGGATGGAATTATGGTGGAGGTGCATCCCAATCCGGAGAAGGCCCTTTGCGATGGGGAACAGTCCTTGAAACGGGAGACCTTTCAGACGCTCATGCAGGATCTGGAAGGTCTGTGCCGAGTGCTTGGGAAAGACATGTAGCATGGATGGGATGCGGGAAATTCCAGTGCACGTGCAGCCGCGAGCCGATTCCGCCTATTCGGTGTTTATCGGCAGGGACATCCAGGACTTCTGGACGGCCCACCTGAGGGACGCCCTCTCCCTGCGTTCCGTGTTCATTCTCACGGATCGCCGTGTGGAACAGCTGTGGGGAGAGGCTGTCACGGAGCGTCTTCGCCGGGAGGGATTTCGAGTACGGCGCCTGTCCGTTCCCGCCGGAGAAGAAAGCAAGACCTGGGAGCGCGCTCGAGAGGTTCTGGAGTCCATGCTTGCCTCGAGCATGGATCGCACGGGCGGTGTGGTGGCTCTGGGTGGCGGTGTGGTCGGAGACCTGGCCGGATTTTGTGCGTCCGTCTTCATGAGAGGCGTGGTCTGCGTTCAGGTGCCGACGACGCTGGTCGCTCAAGTGGACAGCAGTATCGGAGGGAAGACGGCCGTAGACTTGCCTGCGGCGAAGAACGCCGCCGGTGCTTTCCATCAGCCCGGCGCGGTTTATACGGACACGGTTTTTCTCGAAACGCTTCCCGCGGAGGAAGTATTGAATGGGATGGCGGAGGTAATCAAATATGGCGCCATTCGGGACCCCGAGTTATTCGAGCGGCTGGAAGATCACGAACCGATGGCGCCGCCGGCTCAGGATCCGGACTGGTGGATGGACTTGGTGGCGCGGTGTGCGGGGGTCAAGTGTGATATCGTGGGTCGGGATGAGCGCGACACCGGGGAACGGATGATTCTTAATTTCGGGCACACGGCAGGGCACGCACTGGAAATCTGCACGGATTTCCAGCTTTCTCATGGGCGCGCGGTGGCCGTTGGGATGTGTGTGGCCGCACGGTTGAGTCGGGACCTCGGCGTGTTTTCAGTGGCGGAATCGGATCGACTGGAATCTTTGTTGAGGCATTGGGGGTTGCCCACGGTCTTGCCTGCCGGTGTGGATCCGGAAAGAATGCTGGATACGATGCGGATGGACAAAAAGCGCCGGGACGGAAAGAACCGATGGGTGGTGCTCCGGGGTATTGGTGTTGCCGATGTTGCTCCCGATGTGCAGGAGGAGGCGATACGCGCGGTGTTGAAGGAAGTGACGCCATGAAAGAGGTTGGACGGCAGAAGAAAGAAGAGATTTCGGTGCGGGGGACGCTGGACTGCCGGGTCAAGGTGCCGGGTTCCAAGAGCGTCACGGCCCGTGGTTTGATCGCGGCGAGTCTCGCCGAAGAATCGGTCTGTCTGGAGGGCGTGTTGGACAGCGACGACACGCGTCGATTGCGGGATGCGTTAAGAGCTTTGGGTAGCGACGTTTCAGAGCAAGGAACCCATTGGATCGTTCGAGGTACGGGAGGGAGGTTTCGGGCGTCCGCACAGCCCTTGTATCTGGGGGGATCGGGAACAGCCATGAGATTTCTCACCGCCTACGCGGGGTTGGCGCAGGGAGACACGATTCTCGATGGAGAAGAACGTCTTCGAGAACGGCCGGTGCAGGATCTGTTGGACGCGCTGAGTCAGTTGGGCGTTACGGCGACGTCCTTGGCGAAGAACGGATGCCCTCCCGTTCGAATTCAGGGAGGAGGGATTCGAGGTGGGAAGGCGGTGGTCCGAGGCAACCTGAGCAGTCAATTCGTGTCCGCTGTATTGTTGGCCGCGCCGTATGCGCGAAACGTGGTGACGGTGCGGATAGAGCCGCCCTTGATTTCCCGACCCTACGTGGATATGACCCTTCGAGTGATGGAGGCGTTTGGAGTGTTTGTGGAAGAAGAGGAGGACCTGTGTTTTCGGGTTCCATTGGGAACGTATAGGCGGGAACGATATGCGGTGGAACCGGATGCCTCCAGTGCTTCCTACGCCTTCGCCGCCGCTGCTGTAGCGGGTGGAAGGGTCTTGGTGGAGGGGATCGTGGATCGCTCCATCCAGGGAGACGCGGGTTTCGTAACGATTTTGGAGGCCATGGGGTGCCGGGTGTCCAGGACCGATGGGGGCTGTGAAGTCTGCGGTCCGGCTTCGCGGGGCGTGGATGTGGACATGAACCGAATGCCGGATCTGGTGCCCACCCTGGCGGTTGTCGCGGCCGCGGTTCCGGCGGTTTCCCACATTCGGAATGTAGGACACCTGAGAATCAAGGAGTCGGATCGGTTGAGCGTGGTCGCCGGGGAATTAAAGAAGCTGGGAATCCGTGTGGAAGAAGGAATGGATGAGTTAACCGTGCATGGGGGCACCCTGCACGAAGGTGTGGTCGATCCTCACAACGATCATCGTATTGCCATGGCGTTTGCCGTGGCGGGCTTGAAGGTGCCGGGAATTGTGATCGAAGACCCGGCATGTGTCGGAAAATCCTTCCCGGGGTTCTGGGACATGCTGGAGGTCCTGAAGTAGGAGATCGGGGCGGGCGATATGGCGTTGGGAAACTGCTTGGGTAGATATTTCAGGGTAATGACGTTTGGGGAAAGCCACGGCAGGGCCGTAGGCGTGGTGGTGGACGGGGTTCGTCCCGGGATGGCCCTGGACGAGGAGGATATTCAGAGGGATTTGGATCGCCGCAGACCGGGCCGCAGCGCCATGAGCAGCGCCCGTCGGGAGGAGGACCGGGTGGAAATCCTTTCGGGGGTGTTGGATGGAAAGACGCTGGGAACGCCCATCTGCATGGTGGTTTGGAACCGAGACCAACGTTCGGGCGACTACGAATCGCTGCGAGACCTGTTTCGGCCGGGCCATGCGGATTTCACGTATGCCAAAAAGTACGGGATCCGGGATCACAGAGGGGGAGGGCGTGCTTCCGCTCGCGAGACGGTGGGCCGAGTGGCGGCAGGAGCCATTGCGAAGAAGGAGCTGGAGCTCCTGGGTATTCGTATCCGGTGTGGCACCGTTGCCGTTGGGGGCATCCGGACGGATTTGAGGGACTGGGAGCAGGTCGAGTTGAATTCTGTACGGTGCCCGGATGCGGAGGCGGCGGTGTATATGGAGGATAGGATCCTGCGTGCCCGTGCCGAGGGTGATTCCGTAGGGGGCATAGTGGAGGTGGAGGCCGAGGGAGTTCCTCCCGGATGGGGTGACCCGGTGTTCGACAAGTTGGATGCGTTGCTTGCCCATGCGCTCATGTCCATCGGGGCCGTCAAAGGCGTTGAAATAGGAGAAGGCTTCCGCGCCGCCGCACTGCTGGGGAGTGAGATGAACGATCCCTTGGATCCGGATGGATGGGTTTCCAATCGCGCCGGAGGCATATTAGGCGGCATCTCCAACGGTTCGCCCATTGTAGCCCGGGTGGCGGTGAAGCCGACCCCTTCCATCGGGAAAGAACAAGCCACCGTGGACACGCAAGGGGTTCGTTCTTGGATTCGAGTCCAAGGTCGTCACGATCCGTGTATCTGTCCGAGAATCGTACCCGTGGTGGAAGCCATGACAGCTCTGGTGCTTTACGATGCGTGGCTCTCACAGGAACGGGTGAAGGAAAACAGTCCTGCATTGGAGATACTCCGGCGGGAAGTGGATGGAATCGACAGGGAGATTTTGGAGCTGTTGGCGTCCCGGGAGAAGCTGTCGCGCACCATCGGGGAGATCAAGAAAGATCAGGGACTCGCCGTGCTGGACAACGGCCGTGAGGCGAGCATGGCGGAACGAAGGAAGGCGCTGGCCCAGGAGCTTGGGTTGGGCGTGGAACATGTGGAGAAGTTGTTCCGCTGTATTATGGAACGAAGCCGGGCGGTTCAGGCCTCATGAAAGAAGCGGCGGTTTTTGGACTGGGTCGGTTTGGGCGCCTCATGTGCTCGCTTCTCAAGACGCATTTCGATCTGTGCGCCTATGATCCGGCTCCCGTAGAGGGTGCTGCACGGGAACTGGGGATACCGTTGGTAAACTTGGCGGAGGCGGCCCGGAAGCCGTTGCTCCTGCTGTCCGCCCCCATCTCTTCCATGGAGCCGTTGCTGCATGCTATTGCGGTCCATGTGCGCCCCGGGACCCTGGTGTGTGACACGTGTTCCGTTAAGGTGCGCCCCGTGGCTCTGATGGAGGAGCTCTTGCCGGACCACGTGGAAATTCTGGGAACGCATCCGTGTTTCGGGCCGGACAGTGTTCAGGTCGGACTGCGGGGAAACAACATCGTGCTGTGCCCGGTGCGCGTGAAGGCCTTTGATCGCATCGAGACGTTCTTAAGGGAGATGGGTCTGACGGTAATTGTGAGTACTCCCGATGAGCACGACCGCATCATGGCGAGGACGCTGGCCATTTCCCAGTTCTTGGGGAGGGGCGTTCTGCGTATGGGGTTGAGGCAGGAGAAGATGTCCACCACGGGGTTTTCACGGTTGCTGGAGATTTTGGAGTACGTGCGACACGACTCGGAGGAGCTGTTTCGGGATCTGCAGACAATGAATCCATACGCTGGGGAGATGCGCCGGGAGCTTATACGGGTCTTGGCTGAAGTGGATGAGGAATTACGGGGGGTGTCCTGGAGTGAGTCGTGAATTGATTCGAGTAGGATTTCAGGGGGAGCGGGGTGCGTACAGTGAAGACGCCGCGATGCGGTATTTTGGAGCGACGATCGAACCGGCGCCCTTCGGAAGCCTGGAAAAGGTGTTTCTGGCTGTGGAGGCGGGAGAGGTTTCGTATGGGTTGGTGCCCGTTGAGAATTCCTATGCGGGAACCATTACGCAGACGGAGGATCTCCTGGAGCGTTTCGATCTCTATATTGTCGGGGAATACCTGCTTGCCGTTCGCCATGCCCTGTTGGGGAATACGGGATGCCGGTTGGAGGAACTCCGGCGGGTGTACTCCCATCCCCAGGCGTTGGAACAGTGCGAAGCGTTTCTGCGTGAGCACGGACTCCAGGGCATGCCTTCACTGGACACGGCCGGGGCCGCTCGGGAGGTGAAGGAGCGGGGTCGATTGGATGAAGCGGCCATTGCGCATGCGTCTTGCGGGGCGGTGTACGGTTTGCGTGTAATGAAACGTTCCATCCAGACGTCAAGAAGAAACCGGACGCGGTTTTTGGTCCTGTCCCGGGAGCCCGTACAGGCGTCCGGGGAGGTGAAGACCTCGTTGGTCTTCGAAACGCGGCACATTCCTGCGGCGCTGTATAAGGCGTTGGGCGGGTTTGCCACGAATGGAATCAACCTCGTCCGTATAGAATCTCGTCCTTCCAAGAAGAAGCCCATGCATTATGCTTTCCACGTGGATTTTGTGGGAAGTCCGTCGGAGAAATCCGTTCGAAACGCGCTCGGCGAATTGAGATTCTTTTCCCGCAGAGTGCGAATTCTGGGAACGTATCCGCGGGCTTCCGATCGCTGAGTTCTTCTCGAGAGTGCGTATCAGGCCGTTGAAAAACGCGATCTCCGTCCTTGGGCTTCATCTTTCGTTATTGGGGCGTACTATAGGTACGTCTCATTCCTCAGGATTCGCCCTTCTTGCATCTCATCGTCTTGCACCGGCCTGCCCGTAGTACGGTGTATCAACGGGCTGTGATCCCGGCTAATCGGAAGCGTCGGGTGGGGCCGCGGTGGTTGTGCGCGGGCCCGAAGGCGGAGCCTTGCCGTCAGGGGTGGGGGCGGTCAAGCGTCCAATGGATGGTCGGACGTCGAGGCGTGCGCTGCGACGGATCTTTCTTGGGTATGCGGGGAGTTTTGTTTTCATGGGAAGAAAGTCAAGGTATACTAGAAAATATAGTGCTGGAAAGGAACGTCTGTGAAAGATAACGCAAGGAGCAGGACGGGTTTTACGGAACGGCTGCGGCGTATTTCGGCGGAACAGGGGCCGAGAATGTCATTGGAGCGGCCGGAAGAGGGTGAAGATATGAGTGACAAAGCCAACGATATGAAGAAGATAAGCATGTCGAGCAGCAAGAAGGAGATGCTGGATGCCTACAATGAAATGGTGGAACGTTTGCAGGGTGCGGGTGTTTCCGAAGCTGTACAGCGAGGCAAGGTGATCGCCGTGAAGAGGCAGGGCTCTGAGGAATCTTCGGCTTCATTTACGTATGAAGCGATTATCAATGATATTGCTGTGTTGAAGATTGATGTAGGGAAGATGCTGACGGTGCTCCTGGAGAAACTGGAGGAAAAAGTATGTCTTCTGGGTCAGATCGAAAAGAGCATTGAAATCAAGCAGAGAGAACTGAAGGAACTGTTCGATATCAAGAACACGGGGGTGGTGCTGGCGCAATTGAAGGAGGAGCACGAGAGACGGATCAAAGCGTTCGAGGAAGACGTTGCTTTCCGTAAAGAGGAATTATGGAAGGAAATCAAGGAAAAGCGCGTGGAATGGGAGCGGGAGGCGAAGCGGCATGAGACCGCGATCCGGGAGCGGGACGAAGAGGAGCAACGCCGTCGGGAGCGGGAGAGAGAAGCGTCGGACTATGCGTTTCAGAGAGAACAGCAACTTTTGCGGGATCAGTTGGAGGATGAAAAGGAACGGGTTCGGAAGGAATTAGAGTCCATGAGCAGAAAGGCCGAGGTCGATCTGCTTCGAAGGGAGCAGATGGTTTCGGAACAGGAGAAGGAACTGGAGGCGTTGCGGGAAAAGGTGCGATTCTTTCCAGGGGAGGTGGAGCGGCAAACGGCGGAGGCTGTGGGGAAGCGGGAGGCGGAGCTGAGGAACATGGAAGAGATGCGCGTTGAATTCATGAGCAGGGAGTTTGACGTGGAGCGGAAGGCGTTGCGGGTTCGGTGCGAGGAGTTGGAGAAACGCGTTCAGGAACAGGAGGAGCGCATCGAGCGGCTGATGGAACAACAGGAAAGCGCTTGCCGCAAAGTGGAGGACATCGCACTGAGGGCCATTGAGAAGGGCGGGCTGATTCGGAGTGTGGAGGGTCCTGAAATGGCCGTGTACGACTCGGCGCGGGGACGAGGCGAGGATGGATGAGAACGGGAGGGAGAAGGGTTTCGTGTGATGGAGGGGGGTGCATCGTTGGAAGAAG
>CAZQXK010000048.1:0-32228 GCA_964597345.1 uncultured Thermodesulfobacteriota bacterium
GGCGCGGTCATTGACGCCCAATTTGTTAAAGATATTGTCCACGTGCCGCTTGACGGTGTGGGGGCTCAAATTCAGCAGGACGGCGATCTGTGGTTTTCTCAGTCCCTGGGACACCAATCGCAGGACCTCTAACTCTCGGGCCGTCAACGGCTGCCCCAACCCGGCTTGAAAAGGGAGGTCTTCCACGGATAAACCATGTAGTTTCTCCAGAGACTGTTCCAATACGGCCAGACGCCGCGTTTCCCGCCTTTGCCGCTCTTTGCGGCGCGAAATGTCGAAACTGACCCGGGCCACCAGGACTACACGACCGGTGTTGCTGCAGATGGGATAGGCCCTGGCCTCCCGCCATAACACCCGGCCGTCTTTGAGGAAGATCTTGCGCTCCACCACCTGTGCGCGGCCTGAGGCCAGCGCGGGTTTGACCGGGCAGGCCGATTCGCAGACCTCGCTTCGGCCTGCGAATACCTGGTAGCAGAAGCCCCGCAACATGGCGGCTCTATGGTTGGATTGCCCGCGGGAAAGCAGGGGTTCTCTGGCCCAGACGATTCGGTAGGGCGGATCGAGCACGGCCAGGGAATCGCCCAGACCGGCCAAAATATCCCAAGGAGAGACCCCTGAGAGGGTCTGATCTCCGCGTGGGCCTTCCGTTCCGCGTTTCCCGTCTGCCGGCGGCTCCATCCTCGCTTCCATTCGTTTCTGCGATTGGTCCAAATATCTTACCCCAACTGCATCGGTTTTGGGAGTGTTAATTGGCTCGGAGCCGCAGAATTACAAGGACAAAGCTTTTCGCATGCAGGCATTCCGAAGGGGTATCGTCGGCTCCCCAACGGCGCGTTGTTCCTTTTTTCCAGGGACTCAACGGCCGTGGGTCCGAGTGATCTTTTCGAACATGGTGGTCATGCCTGCACCCAGGTAATAGAGCGAATCGATGTTCAGGTTGTCTTCGGCGGAGATGTCCCAAAAAAGACTGAGATCCGAGTCCATGCCGTCTTCGGCCTTCCAATAGCAGATGAGCATCGGCACCTTGGGCAAAGGATGGAGGACAACGGCAATGTCGGAATCGAATGCCCGTGCCGGCTGGGCTTGAAATACCTCGATCATGATTTCGAATAGATCCGTGTGTCCATCGATGACCTTCTTGAGGGGTCGCTGGCAACGGTGTTCAAAGAAACGACCCCAATCCGGGCCGCCCGGCAGTTCCCGGAGAGGGACCCACTGGCCGATCGGTTCCCTTCCCGTGCAGCCTATCACATAGTTCAGGAGTGGAATACGTAGCCATGGGTTTGTGTGACATGCGGAAGTCACATTCCCTTCTATGTCCACAATGAATTCCTTTCCCAACATGGATACGGCCACGCCGCATTCCACGAGCCGGCCTCCCAGTCTGGACGGAGCCGAGGTAAAGTCTATTCGGCGGACTTTTTCCTTTAACATTTCCATGACTTTCAGCAGGTCGTGATCCAATCGGTTCTCGCGAACCAGTGATACCTGATACGCCTCGATGATCTCTTCGGGCAGGTGGGGGCAGTCCGAAAGGGATTTCTTGCCCTGGATCACGCTCACCGAAAAGGCCAGACAAGTGGGCATGGTGCAGTCCCGGCAATTGGTCCGGGGCAGGAGCTTCAGTACGTCCAAATAATTCTTCGCTTGGGTCATGACGTGTTTTCTCCTTAGCGTACGCTTGAAATGGGAACCCAGATTAGCAAGCGGGGTGGAAGATGAAATCGTCCATTCGGGCCATATGCCGCAGAGATCGGGCTTGTCCGCGACACCGGAAGAGAGGCGGAACCCCTTGTCGGAAAAACCGTACCGGATATGTTACGGGACATTCCCCGGCGCTCCGCGCCGCCATCCCGACTTGCGAGGAGTTGGGTCGGTATTCTCAATGGTGGGGCGCAGATCGCCCGGGGTTGAAGATTACACCGTAGGAGCGGTGTAACGAGAAGAAGAATTCCGGTCCTGCAGGTTCGAATATTCACCGTTCGGGGGCGGTTCGCGAACCGCCCCCGGGCTCTTCACGTCACTTACGAAACACCTATCCCCGGCTTTAAACGACGGCGTCCGTGGGGAAGCCGTCCTCTCTCATCCTTCTTCGCTCAAGCCGTCCTCCCGCGGGCTTGTTTCAAACCGTGTGACCGGCTTGGGCATGAGGAGGTGGCGCGGCAGAAAAGCGATGCCGGCGATGAGGGTCGGGACTACGGCGCTGGCGATGACCGTGGCCACCAGGAAGGAATACTGCTCTTGTGTGACGATGTTGTTGGACAATCCGTACAGGGCGGATATGGTGCCGAAGGTCAGACCGGTGGACATGAGCAGGGTGTAGTACCAACGCTCGTTCCGTTCTCGCCGGAACCGTCCGATGACGGGATAGAGCCCGAAAATCTTCGTAAGAACCTTGCCTCCCAGCAAAACCAGGAACACCAGGGGAGCGGATGCGAGGGCGGGCAGGGAAACGAACGTACCCGCGCGGAGGAAGTAGAACGGAGTCAGAAAGCCCACGGTCAGGGTGCGGAGCCGCCGGATCCAGAACGCATCTCCGTTGGAAAACTCCGCCAGGACCATGCCCGCGAGGTAAGCGGGCAGGACGGCTTCGCTGCCCGACCACAGGGCCAGGGAACCCAGGCCGAAAAGGACGAGGATGACCCACTTGGTCCGGATGGCGGCCGTCCGATGGGCGTAAATCCGGGTGAGCCGGCGGCTGGTGACCGGCAGGGCCGCCAGTACCAAAGCGGTGGCGACGACAAACAGAACGGTTTTGTAAGTAAACGGGGCGAAGAGCAACCCCAGGGCGATGACGGTACCCAGATCCGTAATGAAACAGGCGCCCAGGATGCCCTTGCCGAATCCGGTCTTGTTCAGTCCGGTTTCCAGCATGACTGCATACACCACCGCCATGGAGGTTGTGGAAAGCGCCACGCCGCACAGGAGGCTGGCTTGGGCGTCCCAATGCAGGACGTAGTAGGCGATGGCGGCGCAGCCCAGGAACGGAACGAAGAAACTGACCAGACCCACGACGGTCACTTCCTTCAGTTGCTTTCGAATCGTTTCCGGCTCCAGCTCCGCACCGGCGAGAAACGTGAGCAGGACGGCTCCGGAAGCGGCCAGGAAACGCAGCCACTCCATATTGGAACCCAGGATGTGGACCCCGCCTAGATATCCCGCGACGGCGGCGGCGGCCACGCCTACGCAGATTTCGACCAGGGCGATGGATATTCGGAGGTGGTAGGCGATGACGGCGGAAACCACGGCCAAGCCGAGCCACAGGGCGGCGATGGTGAACATGTGTTCCACAACGAAGTCCTCCTTTGGAAGAACACTCTCGGATGCGGTGCAGGCGGGAAGAAAGCCGCTTTCGGCGGGGTTCCGGCGGGGCGGTGTGACTCTGCCCCGCACAGCCTGCACGGTAGAAGTCATCAGCCCAGCGGGGCGGTTATTCGGGGGACTTCATCCCCACAGATCCGTGTCCCTTAACCGAAACGGGTCCGAAAAGAAAGGAAAAAATTTCGGATCGGGACATCATTCCTGAGGTGTAACGGAGTATTTTTCGGCGCCCGGCGCTGTTTTCACCGCCTCTCCCGCGCACCCTGCTCGGAAGTTCCGTTCTTGTTTTGAGGAACGGTTCGCGAACCGCCCTCATCTCTCTTGTCATCTCGAACACACCTTCGGTGTGGCCTGCCGCAGGCGGGAGGGAGAGATTTCTTCGCCCATTGGTTTTTTCTCGTGGCGTCGGGGGAGCGGTACAACGTCTGTCTCCCCGTTCCCGTGACACCGCTCCCGCGGTGTCACGGAGGAATTGCGGCGCTCCCGCGCCGTCCTTGTTGTTCACAAGAGCCGAAATTCGTATCCCCCAAAGGTGGAGCCCGGGAGCGCCCGGGGTCGGGCGTACCCCCGCAAAAGCGGTGTAACGAGGGGGAATGGCGTGTCGGTTCATATCTGTGCGGCGGGTTGCCGCCCTTATCTGCCGCGGCGCTATCCGAGACTCGGGACGGCATTTCGAAACGAGTTGCATTGAAACCCCCGGCGACGTTCGTTTATGATAGAAGCTCCCATGGAGGAGATGATGGACCGGTACCCGTGGGTACCGAAACCGGCCCTCTGGTATCCAAGATATAAGCCCGGGATCGCGTATGCGGAAATACCTGCCCGCCCTGGACTGGATCGACTCTCAGGAAGACCGTATGACGGGCCTGGTGACGGAGTGGGCGGACGTGAATACGGGGACCTTCCACCTGCAGGGTCTCGAAACCCTGCGGATCCTTCTCAGGAAAGCGTTCGGCGCCACGGGGGGCCGGATCGAGGAGGCGAGACTACCGCCGGAGGCGGTGCTGGAAACGGACGGGACGCTCCGGGAAAGAGAACCGGGGAGAGCCCTGTCCGTGCGCAGAGTTCGTGGCAAGGGGATCCCGGTATTCCTGTGCGGGCACATGGATACCGTATTCGACCCGACGCATCGCTTTCAGAAGACCACTCTTCTGGATGGAAAGAGGCTGCGAGGTCCCGGCGTGGCGGATGCCAAGAGCGGGTTGGCCGTACTCCTGGTGGCTCTTGAGGCCTTGGAGCGAAGCCCCTTTGCCTCCGGCGTGGATTGGGAGGTGCTGATCACTCCCGATGAGGAGATCGGTTCCCCGGGCTCCCGGGAGCTGTTGAGGGCCGCCGCCCGACGCAACCGTTTCGGGCTGGTGTATGAACCCTGCTTCCCCGACGGGGCCTTGGTGGGTGAACGAAAGGGCTCCGGGAATTACACCTTGGTCGTCCATGGGAAAGCCGCGCATGTGGGCCGTGCTCCCGAGTCGGGCAGAAACGCCGTACACGCCTTGGCGCGCGGTATTGTGGAACTGGAAGCACTGCAACGAACCCATGAAGGAGTCATCCTCAACGTGGGATTCCTTTCGGGGGGTGGACCCCTGAACGTGGCGCCGGATCGGGCCGTGTGCGGGTTTAACGTGCGGGTATCTTCCCGGGAGGCGCAGGGTATGATGGAGTCCGAAATCCATGCCGTGGCGGAACGAATAGGTTCCCTACCGGGTTTCTCCGTGGAGATGCTCGGTGGTTTCCACCGGCCCGCCAAGCCCCTGGATCCGGCAACGCTGAGACTGCTCGGGGCCTTTTCCCGGTGCGGGAATGACTTGGGATTTCCACTTTCCTGGAGGCCCAGCGGCGGGGCCTGCGACGGAAACAACCTGGCGGCGGAGGGGCTTCCCACCGTGGACAGCCTGGGAGGCCGGGGGGGGCACATTCACAGCGATCAGGAAGTCCTGTATCTGGACAGCCTGGTTGAACGGGCCCGACTGAGCGCCTTGTTCCTCATGAAGCTGGGAGCCGGGGAGTTCGTATGAGAGGGGCGGAAACCGCTTCTCGAGAATGCGGAGGAACCGGAAGGCTCGGGGATGTGTGCAGTGGATGAGACCGTCCATGAGGGTGTTTTGAGAATCGGCGGGATTCGAGGCGCCTCGAGCGAAAACACAGGATGAAGCCACCACGTGCTCAGGTGGTTTGTACGGGAAACGAACCATGCGGGTAGTGCGCCCGGCGGGACTGAAGGACCTGGAATCGTTGATGCGGCTGGCCCGGAAGGCCGAGTTCGGCTTGACCACCCTGCCGCCGGATCGGGAGGTTCTCCGAGGCAGGCTGGCGCGGTCTCAAAGAAGTTTTCAGTGTATGCCGGAAGCCCCCCAAGGAGATCTGTACGTCTTCGTGCTGGAGGATACGGAGAGCGGACGGGTGTTGGGCACAAGCAGTATCATGTCCAAAGTGGGAGGATTCGAGCCGTTTTACGCGTATCGAATCGAAACAACGGTGCACGCCAGCAAGCAGTTGAACATCCGCACGGAGATTCCCACACTGCACCTGGATATGGAGCACAGCGGGCCCACGGAGATCGGAGGCCTGTTCATGGATCCCGACGAACGGGGCCGGGGAAGCGGGAGACTCCTGTCGTTGAGCCGGTTTCTCTTCATGTCGCAGCGCCCCGGCCTGTTCGAGACCGTGGTGATGGCGGAGATGCGGGGTGTGGTGGACCCGTTGGGAAAGTCGCCGTTCTGGGAGGCCGTGGGCCGGCGTTTTTTCGGTCTGGAGTATCCTCGGGCGGACTATCTGAGCATGAAAAACAAGCGATTCATTGCGGATTTAATGCCCCGGCATCCCATATATGTGCCTCTGTTGCCTGAGGATGCCCGGGCCGTTATCGGGCGCGTTCATCCGAAAACGGAGCCGGCTCTGAAATTGCTGGTGGAGGAGGGATTCCGAATCACGGACAAGGTGGATATCTTCGATGCGGGTCCCATTGTGGAGAGTCCGCTGGGGAATATCCGCACGGTACGGGAGAGCCGCGAGACTGTTTTGGGGGAGGTTACGGGAGAGAGTCCGGATTCCGAACCGTATCTGGTCGGAAACACGCTCCCGGACTTACGAGTCTGTATCAGCGGCATGGAGTTGTTGTCCGACGGTTCGGTAAGGCTGGATCCGAAAACCGCCGCCGGCCTGGGAGTATCTCCCGGTGATCCGGTGCGGTTCACGTTCCTTCGCCCCCCTCGTTCTCCGGGAAAGGCGTCGCATGTCTGATCGAACGCATTTCATAGACCATTGCTGGATCGGCGGAGAGGGGAAGCCGTTTGTCTCCTGGGACCCGGCCACGGAAGACATTCTCTGGGAAGGGCGTGCGGCGACGGCCGCGGAAGTGAACCAAGCGGTGCAGGCGGCCCGCCGGGCGTTTCCTCGTTGGTCCCGAACCGATCTTTCCCGGCGGGTGCAGATTCTGGAGCGTTTTCGGGATCGGATTCTGGACCGCAAGAAGGATCTGGCCCTGACCATCAGCATGGAGACCGGCAAACCACTGTGGGAATCCGCCGCCGAAGTGGACAGCATGGTTTCCAAAGTGGGTATCTCCGTGGAAGCCCATGCGGAAAGACGCAGGCCCGAAGTACGGGAACGGGAAGGGGAACGAGCCGCCGTACGGTTCAAGCCTCATGGGGTCATTACCGTCATCGGTCCGTTCAACATGCCGGGCCATCTGCCCAACGGTCACATGGTTCCCGCACTGCTTGCGGGAAACACCGTGGTATTCAAGCCGAGCCGGCTGGCTCCCCGTACCGCTCAGATGACCGTCGAGTGCTGGGAAAACGCAGGCATTCCGCCGGGCGTCCTGAATCTCATTCAGGGGGATCGTGAATCGGGACGGGCGTTGGTGGGGCATCCCGATATCGACGGGTTGTTTTTCACGGGCGGTTCCGCTACAGGCAGGGCGCTTCACCAGGCTTTTGCGGGTCATCCGGAACGGATTCTGGCGCTCGAGATGGGCGGCAATAATCCGCTGGTAGTGTACGAGATTTCCGACCTGGACGCGGCGGTGCACACGGCGGTGGTTTCCGCGTACATCACTTCGGGACAGCGGTGTACCTGCGCCCGGCGGCTGATCCTTCCCGCCGGAAAGGAAGGGGATGCGTTCCTGACCGGAATGTTGGAAGCGCTTGGACGGATTCGGGTGGGGAGATTTGATCTGTCCCCGGAGCCGTTCCTGGGACCGGTGATCTCTTCCGCGGCCGCTGAGACGCTGCTTCAGGTTCAGGACTCGCTGGAAAGGCGAGGCGGCCGGGTCTTGCAGGAGATGATTCGGGTTCAGGGCTACCGGGCCCTTCTGCGACCGGGACTCATGGATGTGACCGAGGTGGACGAACGGCCGGACGAAGAGTGGTTCGGCCCGTTGCTCCAGGTGATCCGGGTGGCCGATTTCGATGCGGCTCTCCGGGAAGCCAATCGCACGGCTTACGGACTCTCCGCCGGGTTGCTGAGTGTCAATCCGTCGCTGTACGGGCGGTTTGTGGACGAGGTCCGGGCCGGGGTCATCAACTGGAATCGTCCCACCACCGGGGCCGTAGCCCGGTTACCGTTCGGAGGAGTGGGAGCCAGTGGAAACCACCGCCCCGGCGCCTTTTACGCGGCGGATTTCTGTTCCTATCCCGTGGCTTCGCTGGAGATGGAGACCCCGAGAGCGCCGGCCGGCTTCCCGCCGGGGCTCTCGGGATGAGGGAATTCTGGATGGAGGTGAATTTCGACGGGCTGGTGGGTCCGACGCATCACTACGCGGGTTTGTCCTACGGCAACCTGGCCTCCCAGGGTCACGGGGGCTGGATATCCAACCCGTTGGGCGCGTTTCAGCAGGGGTTGCGGAAGATGAGACTCCTGGCGTCGTTGGGACTCCGGCAAGGAGTGCTTCCTCCCCAGGAACGGCCGGATATCCGAATGCTGAGGCGTTTGGGGTATTCGGGTACGGACGCCGAGGTCCTCGAGAAGGCGGCCCGAAAGGACCCCTTTGTACTGGCGGCGTGTTCCAGTGCATCCGCCATGTGGGCCGCCAACGCGGCCACGGTTTCCCCGTCTTCGGATTGTGCGGACGGCCGGGTGCATTTCACCCCCGCGAACCTGGTTACGCAGTTTCATCGATCTTTGGAGCCTCCGGGTACGGCCCGCGTGCTGAAGCGGATCTTTGGGGACGAGACGCGCTTTGCGCATCACGAGGCGCTTCCCGGGGGAATGCATTTCCGCGACGAAGGGGCCGCCAATCATATCCGTCTGTGCGGATCGGACTCACCCGAAGGGGTGGAGATCTTCGTGTACGGCTCCGAAAGCTTCCGGCCGGAGGCCCCGGGACCCTTGGTGTACCCGGCCCGCCAAACCCTGGAGGCTTCAAGCGCCGTGGCGCGCCTGCATGGGTTGAAGCCCGATCGGACCCTGTTCGTCCGGCAGAATCCCGCGCTCGTCGATGCGGGGGTGTTCCACAACGACGTGATCTCCGTGGGGAACGAACAGGTGCTTCTGGTTCATTCCCTGGCCTTTGCCGGGGGAACCGACATGTTGGAGTCGCTCAAGATTCTGTTTGAAAGAATCTGCGGGTCCCCTCTATTCTGTTGGGAGGTTGCTGCCGAAAGACTTACTGTGGAAGATGCGGTGGGTACCTACCTGTTCAACAGTCAGTTGGTGACCCTTGCCGGCGGGGACATGTGCCTGATTGCTCCGATGGAATGCCGGGAACACCCCGTCGTCAGGGAACTGATGGATGAAATCCTGGATGGACCGAGCCCCATCCGCAGGGTGGAGTTCACGGAGGTACGGCAAAGCATGCAGAACGGGGGAGGTCCGGCCTGCCTGCGTCTCCGGGTGCCCATGAGGGAAGATGAGGCCGCATGTATTCACAGCGGAGTGCTTTGGACGAATTCTTTGGGTGACCAGTTGGAGGAATGGGGCCGGAAACATTACCGAGACCGATTGGAGGCGAAGGACCTGGGGGACCCTTGTTTGCTCGAAGAGAGCCGCCGGGCCTTGGATACTCTGACTCGTATCCTGGATCTCGGTTCCCTGTACCCGTTCCAGTGGGACGGAGAGTCCGGCGCGTGAAACCCCGTTGGCGAGAAACGTACCGGCGGGCTGATGAGGAACGATGCCATGCTAGGCGCGTTTTTCGGAGGCCCGTCATGAGACGGCTTCATGAGGAGTGGCCATGACGGTGACATATACCGCGGAGGAGTTGAAGAATTTGTTTTCCGAGCAAGTCCTGGACGAGGTGTTCCCGGCGGATCGAGCGGATCGATTTTTCGAAGCCATGTACGGCGATGCAGGCGAGGGGGCCTATGACATCGTTCTGCGTTTCAAGGGAGTCGACGTGGACCGGGAGACTCTTCGCTTCGAGTTCAGACTGAAAGAACGTCCGGGCAAGTGCCTGAGATGCAGTCTGACGTATGGGTTGCCTGAGGTGTTCAAACGCCATCCGGTCATCGAGCTCAAAGCGGTGGTGCGTCGAATCGGGGGTCTTCTGGATGGAAAGGGAGCTTTAGGGGAATGGAGACTCGGAAGAACGCACACGCCTGGGGAGAATCTTCACGTGATACCCCTCGAGATCGTGTTCACCGCACCCCAGTGATCGACACGGGCGGGAATTTCACCGGAACCTTCCCGGTGTTATGCCGACGACGGTCTTGGGGAGGGAGCCGATACGTCATGAGAATATCGTATGCCGGACATTCCTGTTCCATATGAACGGCTGAAAGCGTTCCGGGAACGATTGAACCTGGTGGATTCGGAACTGGTTCTCCTGGATCCCTACGTGGAGCGCCTCATCGCCCATTCCGAGCGGTTCGGAGCCTTCTTCGAGGAGTTCTTCTTTTCGATTCCCCATACCCGCATCATCCTGCAGTACCAGCGCCGGCCGGGCAGAATCGCCGAGGTTCTTAGCCAGTGGTTCGCACAACTATTTACTCGAAAATTCGATGCGGCTTTTCTGGAGTACTTGTGGAAGAGCGGCCTGCGTCACGTGGAATTGAATCTTGACCAGCGGTACGTGAATCTGGGCTATGCCGCGGCCAGGCAGTATTGTCAGGAAGTTTTGGGAGCGGAAATCCCGGCGGCGGAGCAGCACCGCGTCGTTATGCTCGTGGATCGGATGCTGGATTTCTGTGTGCTGGTCGCCACGGATGCGTTGCTTTCGGCCACCTCGCATTGCGACATCGAAGTGATCAAGGGGATTTCCCACCAAGTTCGCAACCCGGTGACGGTCATCGGAGGGAACATTCGCCGGCTTCAGAGGAGGGTAGAGCCTGCAAGTCCCGTGTACGGCATCTACGAAGCCATCATTCAGGAGAACATGCGGCTGGAACGTATGGTGGCGGATATCGCCGCGTATACGGAGCTGCATTTGCGGGAACCTAAGTTTGAGAAGGTGAGCCTGGAGCCCATGGTGTGGGAAGTCTTGCATCGACTTCGGGAGCGGTATGCGTTGGAGCGGGTGCGCACGGAGGTCTGCATGGATCCTGGAAATCTCACTGCGTACGGGGATTCGCGTGATCTGGAAATCATGTTCACCCACCTTTTGGAGAACGGTATCGAGGCATTGGATCTGAAAGATCCGGTGCTCTCTGTATCTTCACGTCCCTGTAGGCCCAAGGATTTCGTTCGCATTGAGGTATTCAACACGGGAATCATGGATCCCCGGGTAAGCGTCGAACATCTTTTCGCTCCCTTTTATTCTTCCAAGCCTGCGGGGACCGGGTTCGGTCTTCCCATTGCGCTCCTGGCGGCCCGCAAGAATTTGGGGAGCGTGTCGTTGGAATCCCTTGCGGGTAAGGGCGTGCGTTGCACCGTCGAGTTACCCGCGGCTGAAGACCGGGCTAACCGCATGACCACAGGGTGACTCCGGTTGGGGATAAGCGGAGTTTGTACCGTCTGTTAGCAGTCCGTTGATAAACACTATTGCGGGCAGGCCGGTGACCCGTTTTCTCGGATCGGGAGTTTTGGTATGGTGCTGGAAACCGAGGTGAATTCACGATGAAACAGATGGAGAAGCAGTACGATCGGGAACACCTGGCTGAACTTCTGGAAGGCTTGGCCGCCCAGCTTCGAAAAGGGAGCGTGGAAATTGACGGTCAAGTGTTCCATGCGCCACAGTTGGTGGAAACCAGGATCAAAGTGGCGGAAAGGAAGGGAACCGTCCGATTCCATCTCAAGTGGGGCTGGTCCACTCTTCGGGATTATTCGGAGTCGGAACGGAAAAAGGTGGAACAATGGAGAGCGTCTTTCAATGAACTCAAGAAAGCCTTGAGTCATACGTTTGACGAGTTGTGCGATGCGGTCAATCGGAATGTGCTTCCCGGCGCACAAACCGTGAAGGAATTCCTGGACCAATGCAATGCGTTCGGAGCCATGGCGGATCCGGATTGGCGCGACGCCGTGAAGGAATTCCTGGATCATGCGGAGAATCTGTTCCGTACCGTGGAGAAAGGGGACCGGCAGGCCATATCTCATGAGCTGGACGATCTGAGACGTCGCATGACTGGCTGTCATTTCGACGCGTGGTGATCCCCGCTCCGGGGAATGCGACGAGGCATTTGTCTGCCGCGAACTCGATCCCTTCAGCCTCGATTCCCCAATAGGTCGGCGTTTTCGAGGTCGTAGAGATACAGCAGGATTCCGCAAAGGCCGAATATGAGGGGGCCGTAGAGAATGCCAAGGATTCCGAAGACCTGGAGCCCGCCCAGAATGGATAAGAACACGAGCAAAGGCGGAACGCCCCCCTGCCGTCCCATGAGTTTGGGCCGGATGATGTTGTCCACCACATTGTTCAAGACTACGTTCCAGGACAGGTAAAACAGACAGGCGATGTACTGCTCTTTAAAGAGCAGAAACAACGAGATGGGACCATAAACCAAGGCCGTTCCCACGAGGGGGAGCAGGGAGGTAAACCCCGTCATGGCTCCCCAAAACAGCCCCGGCAGGCCCACAAACAGTGCGGCCGCCCCTCCTACGATCCCCTGCAGCACGGCGGTCAGGAAGATCCCCAGAACCGTCGATCGACTGACCACGCGGATGTGTTGGATCACTCTTTCCTTGTTATCGTGGGACATGGGGATGGACTGCATCGCCCGCTGGAGCATGTCTTGGCCTTCTTTGAAGAAATAGTAGAGGATGAACAGCATCAGGAAGAAATGGATGATCAGAGAGGTGACATTTCCGATGAAGGAGGTGAGACCCTTAAGAAACACTTCTCCCATACTGCGGGACAGCGAAATCAGATTCCCCTGCACATCGAATCGTTCCATGTCCACGTAAGGAACATAGTGATCCAGGATCCCGCGGAACCACTCGAAAGAAGCGCTTTGCGCCGCCCGTTCCATCCCGCCCGATTTCACCCACTCGTTGATGCTGGAAAAGAGATTAAATCCCTGTTCCGCGATGGCCAGAGTAATGAGCCCCAAAGGAATAACCACCCCCAATACGATGATGGCGCAGGTACAGGAGGAAGCCAATACGGGATACCGGTTCCGGAAGGCTCTCGAGATACGTGCATGCATGGGATGGAAGAGCGAGGCAAGAACGATGGAGATGACCAGGGTGTGCAGGAAGGGTTTGAGCAGGCTGAACGCCAGATACAGCGACAGGCCCAGAAATGCGTACAGGAACAGCCGGCTCAGGTCCAAGCGGCCTGAAGAAGGGGGCTGTGATTCCATGGTAGAACCTCACGTATCGCGTTCAAGCTTTCCGAAGAAACGATCCGCCATGCACTTCGTTTTGGGCTTCGTTTCGCGGGAATCCCGTGTTTTTCCCGCCTTCGAATGACCGTTACGGCATTCCCGGCATGCCACTGTAATGAAGGTCCCTGGAGCGTTTTCAAGCGAGTAGGACCGGCAGGGTATCCGAAACCGCCAAGCCGCGCCGGGTGGGGTGGAAGCCCGAATCGGTGCGCCGGATCAGGCCCCGTTCCTCGAGTTCGCTCCAGATTTCCGAGTCGAAAGAAGGGCACGCAGCGCCGAATCTCGTTCTAAGCGTTTCGAATCGGAGGCCGTCTCGTGTTCTGCAGGCGAAATAGAGCGCCTCCAGCAGGAGTTCTTTGGGTTCGAGAGACTCGGCGCCTGCAACGGGAGCTCTTCCCTGAGACGTGTCTCGGAGATATCGATTCACGGATCGATGATTCCACCAGCGGGAAGTCCCATCGAACGAATGGGCGGAGGGTCCCAGGCCGAGATACGGCGCATGGGTCCAGTACTTCTGATTGTGGCGGGACCGGCGGAAGGATCCAAGGGCGAAGTTGGACACCTCGTAATGCTCGTAGCCGTACCGGGTCAAAACGTGGGATGTGGACAGGAACATGGCTCGGGTATCCCGCTCCGAGGGCTTCGAAACCTCCTTTTGGACCAGGGAGGTGTGGAGAGGGGTTTCCTTTTCGAAGGACAGTTCGTAACAGGAAAGGTGTTCGGGATGAAAGCGGGCGGCCCGTTCCAGGTCCCTGAGCCATTCCCGGAGCGTTTGTCCCGGGATCCCGTACATCAGGTCGATACCTACATGGTCGAACCGCGCCTGCCGGGCGTATTCCATGGCATCCCACGCGGCTTTGGCATCGTGTCTGCGTCCCAGGAACTTCAGAAGATCGTCCCGGAAGGACTGCACTCCGATGGTGACACGATGGATTCCCATATCACGAAGCCCGGTCAGATGCTCGCGGGACAAGTCCCCGGGGTTCACCTCGATGCTGATTTCGGATTCCCGCGTCAGATGGAACCGCCGGCGCAGTCCGTTCAGAAGCTGCTCCAGAAACCGCAGTCCCAGAACACTGGGCGTTCCCCCACCCAGGTACAGGGTGTCTATGCAGGACCACCGACCCCGGTAGAATTCCGCTTCGGTCAGAACGGCCCGCACATAGTCCGGTATGAGATGAAGCCGGGTGGAGGAATAGAAATCACAGTACGCGCATTTCCTGATGCAAAAAGGGACGTGCACGTATAGTCCGGGCAGGAGGGGCTGGTTCCGTGTCGGGTCCCGGCGGGCGGACGTCATGGCCGGTCGGTCCTTAAAACAGCCACAAAAGCGCTTTGAGGCACGGTCACGTTTCCAATCATCTTCATGCGCTTTTTCCCCGCCTTTTGTTTCTCGAGAAGCTTTCGCTTGCGGGTGACGTCTCCTCCATAACACTTGGCCGTGACATCTTTGCGGAATGGGTTGACCGTGGTGCGGGCGACGATCTTGCCTCCGACGGCTCCCTGAATGGCGATTTTGAACATGTGCCGGGGAATCTCTTCCTTGAGTTTTTCGCAGGCATGGAGCGCCCTTTCCCGGGCTCGATCCGCATGGACGATATTGGACAGGGCGTCCACACGTTCACCGTTCACCAGAATGTCCAACCTCACCAGTTCCGCCGGACGGTAGTCCAGCATTTCGTAGTCGAAAGACCCATACCCCTGGGTCACGGTCTTGAGCTTGTCGTAGAAGTCATAAATCACTTCCGCCAGGGGCATTTCCGCCGTAAGCTCGATGCGGCCGGGTGTAGGGTAATGATACCGGATGTTTTGGCTCCGCCGTTCCCGGCACAAGGTCATGACGGATCCGATGTACCGCTCGGGTATGATGATTCCGGCCCGGATATAAGGCTCCAGACCTTCCTTGATGGAGGCGGGATCGGGATAGTGTGCGGGATTGTCCACGGCGATTTCTTCTCCGCTGGTCAGATGGAACCGATACTGCACACTGGGGAACGTCATGATGAGCGACTGATCGAACTCCCGCTCCAATCGTTCCTGTACGATTTCCAGATGCAGCAATCCCAGAAATCCGCACCGGAAGCCCAATCCAAGGGCCACGGATGAGTCCTTCTGGAAGGTGAACGCCGCGTCGTTCAGCCGGTATTTGTCCAGGGCGTCGGTCAGTTCCGGATAATCGTCCGAGGATACGGGGTAAATGGAGGAGAACACCACGGGTTTGATTTCCCGGAACCCCGGCAACGGTTCCGGACAGGGATTGGCGTCCAAAGTGATGGTGTCACCGGTGCGGGTATCGCGGACCGTCTTGATGCCTGCTATGAGATATCCCACCTCTCCCGCGCCGAGGTATTCACGGGGTTGCCGTTCTAATAAGAAAACACCCGTTTCCTCCACTTTGAAGGTTTTCCGGGTGCTCATGAGACGAATGGTATCAGCCGGTTTCACCAGACCGTCGAACACGCGGCAGTGAATGATGGCTCCCCGGAAGGAGTCATATTGTGCATCGAAGATGAGAGCGGAAAAGGGCTTGTTCATGTCTCCCCGGGGAGGAGGAATGCGCGTCACGATGGCTTCCAGGATTTCGTCGATGCCGATACCCTCTTTTGCGGAACAGAGGAGGGTTCCTTCGGGATCCAGACCGAGTTCCGTCTCGACCTCTTCCAGAACCCGCTCGGGCTCAGCGGACGGCAGATCGATTTTGTTGATCACCGGGACCACGGTGAGATCCTGTTCCAGGGCCAGATACAGATTGGCCAAGGTCTGGGCCTCCACTCCCTGGGATGCGTCGATGAGAAGGAGCACGCCTTCGCAGGATGCCAGAGCTCGGGAAACCTCGTACGTGAAGTCCACATGACCCGGGGTGTCGATCAAATTGAGTTCATAGGAGAAACCATCTTGTGCGGTGTAGGGCAGTGTGATGGCTTGGCTCTTGATCGTAATTCCGCGTTCCCGCTCGATGTCCATGCTGTCCAGAATTTGATCGCGGAACTTGCGTTCTTCCACGATACCCGAACGCTGAATAAGCCGGTCCGCCAGAGTGGATTTTCCATGATCGATATGCGCTATGATGCTGAAGTTCCGAATGCGTTTCATCATTGTCCGTGTGCGGGCTTTCTGTTACAGGTGCGGCTGTGCCCCAGAGGCCGGGCCGTGAGATGATCTCGCGGCGGACCCTCTGGGGCACGGCGTTTGAAAAGAATTGACAAGCCGGATGCGATGGTCTAACAACCACAAGGTTTACTGAATACACCATAATGGATAAAAAGATAGGAATCAAGCCATGCCCAATGTGGTAGTCGTGGGAACCCAATGGGGTGACGAAGGCAAAGGCAAGGTGGTGGATCTGCTTACCGAGAACGCCCACGTGATCGTCCGTTTCCAGGGGGGTAACAACGCGGGGCACACCCTGTTGGTCGATCAGGAGCGGTATATCCTCCATCTGATTCCCTCGGGCATCCTGCATAAAGAAAAGACCTGTCTCATTGGGAATGGGGTTGTGGTGGACCCCTTCGTCCTGCGGGAAGAGATCTCGGCGCTGAGGAACCGCGGCGTCGATGTAGACCCCAAGCGGCTTCGAGTCAGCATGCGGGCTCACATGATCATGCCCTATCACCGGGTTTTGGACATGGCGCGGGAACAGGTCGCCGGCAAAGTCAAGATCGGCACCACGGGTCGCGGGATCGGACCGTGCTACGAGGATAAGGTAGGCCGGCGTGGGATTCGATTGGTCGATTTCATGGATGAAAGGCGGTTCCTGGAATGCTATCGGATCAACCTGGAGGAGAAACGGAAAATTCTTCGTCACGTACTGGGTTCGGAAGCGGAACCGGAGGAACGGGGCGATGAAGAGGCTCTCGTCGCTTTGGGGAAGGAACTCTCCCCGTATGCGGCCGATGTATCTCTCGAAATTCAGGCTGCCGTCACGAACGGCGGGAACGTGCTGTTTGAAGGCGCTCAGGGAACGCATTTGGATGTGGATCATGGGACCTATCCTTACGTTACGTCCTCCAATCCGGTGGTCGGTTCGGTCATCACCGGCGCCGGAGTGGGTCCCGGTTGCCTCCACTATGTGCTCGGCGTAGTCAAAGCATACACCACCCGGGTGGGCGCCGGGGCCTTCGCCACGGAGTTGAAGGATGAAATGGGGGATTTTCTTCAGGAACGAGGCCGGGAATTCGGGTCCACCACCGGAAGGAAAAGACGTTGCGGATGGCTGGATATGGTGGTTCTGCGGGACGCAGCGAGGCTCAACGGCCTTAACGGCTTGGCCGTGACCAAGCTGGATGTGCTCAGCGGATTGGAGACGATCCGCATTTGTACCGCATACCGCCGTGGAAACGATCTCCTGCACTCTGTTCCGCCGTCCCTCGAACTGCTGGAGGCGTGTGTTCCGGTGTACGAAGACCTGCCCGGCTGGACGGGGGATATTGCTTCAGCCCGCCGGCTTTCAGATCTGCCGGCGCCGGCGCGAAAGTATCTCGGCCGCATGGAGGAACTTTCGGGAGTTCCCATCAGTCTGGTATCCGTGGGGCCGGGCCGGGAGGAAACCATTCTGGTGGAAAACCCGTTCAGGTGATTCCCTTTTCCCCTTGGAGACCGGAAGGACCGGATTCTCGGTGGGGACTCCGGCATTACAAATGTACGATGAGTTCCCCGTCCCGCTCCTCCGATGGGTAAATCGTCAAGGGTTTGATTGCAGGCCCCGATACGGGATTGCCGTCCAGGTCGAAGGTGGAATGACCCACGCTGCAACACCGGAGCAGAGATTCTTCCGGGACGGGATCCAGCTTGCGGCCTCCCACATGGGTGCATCGGTTTTGTACCGCCAGGAATGCACCGTCGCGGGTCCGTAAAATGAGGATGGGATGCTTGAGTCCGCGCCCTTTCAAGTACGCCGCTTCACCCGGTTCTCGGGGAACCCCTGCGTCCGCCAGGGAGACCCTAGCGGTTTTGCCATCCAGGCGCCATGCATGAAAACTCAGAGGCCGGGTCCGGCACACCCCGGCCAAGGCTTTCAAGAAGTCGAGAAACCTGTTCATGGGACGACTCCCTTGTGGGTCAAGCGGGTTGCGGCGTAGAAAAGGCTTTTCTCCGGATACGGTCTGCGAGACTCTACCGGAATCGGTGTCCGGAGGTCAAGTACTGCGGGACGCATTGGGACAAGCCGCAGCCACCGTGCTCTCCGGCTGGACGGCAAACCCTCGGGAGCCCGTCATCGCCCATGTCGCCGCGTTCCAAGGTACGAGCCGAAGTGATCTCCGGATGGCTTTGTTGGGGATTGACGGCTCGAAAGGCCTTTGTTAGAGGACAATCAACCTTTTTGCACGGCGGGACTGTATGCCTGAACGAAAGCCTACTCGCAAAGAATTGTTGAAATCCCCCGACGAGTTCATCTCCTTGTGGAGGCGTATTTTCAATTATGTGGAAGAACATCCGCGCCGGATTGTGGGAATGGCGGCGGCCGTCACGGCGGTGCTGGCAATGACCTTGCTCGGTGTATACATGTACAGGTTCTATCAGGAGTCCCTGGTTTCGGAATTCAACGAAGTCTTGGCCTTTGCGGGTTCCGAAGAACCCATGGAAACGCGTGTAGAAGCGCTGCAGAGCTACATAGAGAAGCGGTCCGCGTCCCGAAGGGCGGCTCTGGCCGCGGCGAAGCTGGGCCGTTTGCACTATGAGGCGGGAGATCCTGAGCGCGCCGTTCAAGCGTTGGAAAACGCGTTGGCCTGGAGCGGACCGGATCGTAAATTCAAGGCAGCGGTGCGGGTGGCGCTGGCCCATTGCTGGGAAGCCGTTGGAGAAATCGAAAAGGCTATCGCCGTTTTGTTGCAGGCTCGGGAAAAGAGCAACGATTTCTGGGAAGAACAGAACACGCTTCACTTGGCGAAACTTTACCTCGCCAAGGAAGATTATGATCAGGCCAGATCCACCTATGAAACCTTCCTGAAGGATTATCCCAATTCCCCTTCCATCGAATGGGTGGAATTCAAACTCAGAGAGCTGAACTCCGCAGGCTGATGGGACGGGGTTCGTGATCGGACTGAATCCAACGGGTGAATGGAATTCCGGGCATCGCTTCCTCCGGCATCCGCAGCATGGATCCGAACACAAGGCGGCGCTCCGGTTTGCGGTCGGTCCCGATTTACGGTTTGCCGGCCGTCGGATATCATGCGGGCGAACAGCGTGTCGCTGGTTTCCCGGAAGTACTCCGTGCGGGAGCCGGATCCCCGGGACCTTTCCACGGCGACTATTCGGTTGACAAGCGGAATGGGTTTGATTAGGCTCGTTTTAGCTAACATGTGGCTATGATATGGCTACACATGCCTTTCGCGGGCAGGGGAACCCGGAATCTTGCTGCATGCGGCTCCCGTGCCCGATCTGCTTACCAGGCCAGGTGAGTCTTGGCGTCAAACATATCGGTTCTCTTCGTGCATCATATGGAACCCCCTGGGGGGAAGGAGGATCATTATGTCCAAGTACTGGGATGAAGCGTTCGAAACCATGCCCCCCGAGGAAATGGCCCGATTTCAGACCGAAAGACTTCGGGAAACACTAGTCTGGGTATATGAGCGCGTTTTGTTTTACAGGCAGGCTTTTGACCGCATGGGACTCAAACCGACCGACGTGCATACGCCGGCCGACCTCCGAAAATTCCCTTTCAGTGTCAAAACGGATTTAAGGGATCAGTATCCCTTTGGGTTGTGTGCCGTGGAGATGAAAGATGTGGTTCGGATTCACGCATCCTCCGGTACTACGGGGAAACCCATTACGGGTCCGTATACCCGTGAGGATCTGGATCAATGGAAACAATGCATGGCCAGAGGGTTGCACGCCGCGGGCGTCCGGAGAGGCGACCTGGTCCAGAACGCTTATGGCTACGGATTGTTTACCGGGGGCCTCGGGTTTCACTTGGGGGCGGAAGCCATCGGCTGCGCCGTGGTGCCCACGTCGAGTGGGTTGACGGAACGCCAGATCATGCTCATGCAGGATTTCGGGACCACGGCGTTTTTTTCCACCCCCACGTATGCGCTCACATTGGCGGAGCGGGCGGAAATCCTGGGCGTAGACATTCGGAAACTTCCGCTGCGGATCGGGATTTTCGGCGCAGAACCTTGGTCCAGGGAAATGCGGGATGAAATCGAGGCGCGCATGGGAATCGCCGCCCATGAGGCCTATGGGCTCACCGAGATGATGGGACCGGGTGTGGCCTTTTCCTGTGAGGCCGGAAACCTGCATGTTAATGAGGATCATTGCCTGCCCGAGGTCATTGATCCGGAAACCCTGGAGCCGCTTCCCCTGGGAGAGCCCGGCGAACTGGTATTCACGGCGCTCCGGAGGAGAGCCATGCCCCTGATCCGTTATCGGACGAAAGATATCACGCGCCTGGAGCGGATCCAGTGCGATTGCGGGCGAACACTCGTCACCATGAGCAAGGTGACCGGGCGTGATGATGACATGCTGATCATCAGCGGGGTCAATGTGTTTCCGTCACAAGTGGAAAGCGTGATCATGGAGTTCAAGGAGATGGAGCCCCATTATCAGATCCGGGTGCTCAAGAAAGGATACCTGGATGCCATGGCTCTGGAGGCGGAAGCCAAACGAGCGGTGTACGACACGAACCCCGAGGTGATCGCGGCCTTGGGAGAGAGAATTTCGAATCGCATCCACGAAGTGATCGGAATCCGGGTACCGGTGAATATCGTACCGTTCAATACCATTCCCCGGAGTGAGGGCAAAGCGAAACGAGTCATAGACGAACGAAAGAAGTAGAGGGATGGACCGTGCCCTGCGATGTTCCGACCCATCGTTCCCGAAGATCGGGCGCCCGGCGGGGGGAATGATCTTTCAAGCCTTCTAAACCGGTGGGTCACCCGAAGCGCTTGACACGGTAGATGGACAGAAACCCGAGTCGGACACAACGAGGTATGAACCCATGCACAAGCTGTTGACGGACTCACCCGGTGAACGGATGCTCATGCTGGGCAACGAAGCCATCGCCCGCGGCGCCCTGGAGGCGGGATTGGCCTTCGGCGCCACATATCCAGGCACTCCGTCATCGGAAATCAGCGAGAACCTGTTCCGAATTTCACGGGAAACGGATCTCTATTTCGAGTTTTCCACCAACGAGAAGATCGCCCTTGAAATCACCGCCGGCGCCGCCGTGTCGGGTCTGCGTTCCATGGCCGTAATGAAGCACGTGGGTATCAATGTGGCTGCGGACGCCCTGATGACCCTGGCGTATGTCGGAGTGCATGGGGGGCTGGTGATCCTTACGGCGGACGATCCGTACATGTTTTCGAGCCAGAACGAACAGGACAATCGCTATTATGCAAAGCTTTCAGGCCTGCCCATGCTGGAGCCGTCGTCGGGGAACGAAGCCAAGGAAATGGTGAAGTATGGGTTTGATTTGTCCGAAGAACTTCAGGAGCCTGTTTTGTTCAGAACCACCACGAGAATCAACCATTCCTCGGACGTGGTGGTGTTGGGAGAGATGCGGGATCGCAAGGTGCAAGGAGATTTCCGCAAGAACCCTTTCCGCTACGTAACCGTTCCGGCGGTTTCCAGGAACTTGCACAAGCTGCTGCTTGAAAATTACGACAAGGCCTTGGCGCTGGCCGAAACGTCTCCCTGGAACCGAGTGGAAGGCGACGGTCCTTGGGGGATCGTGTGCAACGGAGTGTGTTTCAGCTATGTTCAGGATGCGGTGACGGATCTTAACATTCAGGATCGGGTGCGCGTTCTGCGGCTGGGGTTCAGTCATCCTTTGCCCGAAAGACGGGTTCAGGAATTCATTCGGGGATGTGAAAAGGTCTTGATCGTGGAGGAAGGGGAGCCCTATTTGGAGGAAGGCGTCAAGGCCGTTGCCCAGGAAGCCGGATTCACCGTTCCCATCCGGGGAAAGGGGGCGGAAACGCTCTTGTCCAGGCTTTTCGAATACGATCCCGCCATGGTGCGGCGCGCGGTGGCCCGCTATTTCGGATGCGGGGACAAGGCCGTCCGGCCTGTGGAGACATCGGATATACCGGAAATTCCCCAACGGCCGCCCAATCTGTGCGCCGGGTGCCCCCATCGGGCCACTTTCTACTCCATTCGCAAGGTATTGGGTGACGATGCCGTCTATCCCACGGATATTGGGTGTTATACCCTTGGGATGTTGCCTCCTCTGAATATGGCGGATTTTCTGATCTGCATGGGATCCAGTGTCGGGACAGCCGCCGGATTCAGCCGAGCCACGGGCAAGAAAGTGGTGTCCTTTATCGGAGACTCGACATTTTTCCACTCGGGACTCCCCGGACTGGTAAATGCCGTGCACCACAACCACAACTTCACCTTGGTGATCCTCGACAATGGAACCACGGCCATGACCGGGCATCAGCCCCATCCGGGCGTGGACGCGGAATTGTTGGGCCTGGCGGAATACACCCGCGTGGACCTTGAGTCCGTGGTGCGGGGTTTGGGGGTGCGCCATGTCACTGTGGTGGAGCCGCTCAAGTTGAAGAAATCCCAGGAAGCCATCCGGCAGGCGGTCGATTTCGAGGGAGTGTCCGTGATCATTTCCAGGGAACTTTGTCCCCTGTATGCCCGCACCCTGCCGTCCTATCGGAAACGCCGGCTCTTTCGGGTGGTTCCGGAGAAGTGTAAGGATCATCGCGCCTGCGTAAATGATCTGGGTTGCCCCGCTTTTTATCTCGAGAAGGGTCGAGTACAAATCAATGAGAACGTGTGCGTGGGTTGCGCGGTTTGTGCACAGGTGTGTCCCGAAAATGCCATTGTGCCGCTGAAATCGGTGTAGGAGGTTGACATGAGGGAGGCATTGCGTCTCATTGTGGTGGCCGTAGGGGGGCAAGGCAATCTCCTCGCTTCCCGAGTGCTGGGGGAAGCCGCGGTTGCTGCGGGGATGCCCGTGCGGATGAGCGAGATTCACGGCATGGCCCAGCGAGGCGGAGTGGTGGAATCTTCCGTGTTGTTCGGGGACGTGCACAGTACCATCATTTCGGACGGGGAGGCGGATGTGCTTGTGGGTTTCGAACCCTCCGAAACGTTGAGGGCCCTTAAGAAGTGCAATTCGGGAAGCGTGGTGATCACGAATCTGGGAGAATGGCCGCCTTTCACGGTGGCCATCGGCAGGGGAACGTATCCGGACATCGGCGCCTCTCTGCAGACCGTCCGGGGAAGGGTGCGTCGACTCATTGCCATCGATGGAACGGCTTTGGCGATCCGGGCGGGCAATGCCATGGCTCTCAACATGGTCATGTTGGGCGCCCTGTCTCAGGCCGGCTGTCTCCCCTTCGGGGATGACCTGGTTCGCCGCACCATCGAGGAGAAGACCAAACCGGCGTTTCGAGAGGTGAATCTCCGGGCGTTCGACCTGGGATACGATGCGGCGCGAGATGCGTCAACGTAATTGAGAGGAAGGGTGCGGGTCCCCGCTTCCCGTCCACGAGAGGACACCGATCCCTGCGGAGTTGAACCGTGATGCGTTGGATGCAGAAGATCCTCCCGAAGAAAACCAAGAAAGAAGGCTCGGCGCACATGCCTTTTGAAGCGTTCGTGGAGCAGGCCCGGAATGAAATCGACACAATGATTCAAGAAGACCCGAAATGGTTCTCCGGCCTTCCTTACGGCGGCGCCATGACTCGGGAGCAGGCCCGGAATCTGGAAGTGGAAAAGAGGGCCCTCTGGCGCAGGGTGATCTACGACGCGAAACGGAGTAAGCTGCCGGGTCTCAGATGGGAAACCTCCCGGGATGAGCGGGTGTGCGCGGAATGCGCCGCCCTCGAAGGGCGTGTTTTCCGGCTAAATGAATACGACCTCCTAAACGACATCCGCATGCATGTGGGATGCCGATGCAACCTGATACCGGTTCGCTCGTCCGAATGATTTCATGCTCGGAACGAGCATGGGCCATGTCGTGACGGATCCCCTTTCAATATTCGCGCATTCCGCACTCCACCGTTTTCAAGGGCTCGACGGCGGGCTGGTATTCAACGGGCCGGTGAGCCTTTCCTCGGGATTCGCACGAACCCTCCATAGATGCCCGGAAAGATCTTGGTCTCGCTTTCCACGTTCCCGGGACCGGGTGCTCTCTTCTCAGGAACACCCCAGGGATCGAGAAAGGTGTTTCGTTGTTCTTTCAAAGAAAAAATGAACTTCAGAAAACGAGTCCTCGCCCCGATAAGGAATTTATAGACAGATATGCGTCGAACGTGAAACGCACCCCACAGGCGGTCCGTTGGATTTTGTGCGGCCGGAAGCCGTCTCGACAGAAGTTAAGGAGATACGGGAACCTTCCATGAGCTTCATGGTGAAGGGAATTCACTGTCGTCCATCGGATGCAGCTGCTTACGAGATCCTGCGTGCACATGCTTCGGGAGGGCGTTTGTTCTCCTGTAAGACTCCTCCGTCAGTGCGCCTGAATGCGCAGCCCGGCGCAGAAGGCGTCCCGGTGCGCGCCCAATGCACGCCGGCGCATAGAGGATTCGGGTGTCTTGAATCTCGTCGCTTTTCACCGCCCGCTGCGACTTCGATGATGAACGGACTGCCGGGAGGCGTGGTTTGCCGAAGGTGTCCCGCCGACCGTGACGCGGATCCGCAGGATGCGTAGCGCTTTGGAACTCCCGCATTTAAGATGACAGCCCCAGTCGAGACCGGGTCTTGTGCCCCGGGGTTTGGCGAAAAGTCCGCAGAAGAGGCGTCATCGAAGCTCAACTCCTGGGAGAGCATGCATGGATGGCAGGGTTCTTATCGTTGATGACGACTCCGGTATCCGGGATATCCTGAAACAGCGGTTGATCCGTTTAGGGCTGAAAACCAGGGAAGCGGGCAATGGACGGGAGGCCCTGGAAAGGCTTCAGGGTGAATCGTTCGACACGATCCTGTGCGATATCCAGATGCCCGAAATGAATGGTCTCGAGCTGGTTGAATACCTCGGGAAGATCAATTCCACAACCCCTGTGATCATGCTGACCGGACTCATTGATTTGGAGACCGCCGTGGATGTCATGAAGAAAGGGGCGTTTGATTACTTGACCAAACCCATCCACAGCGAAGCCCTGATCATGGCGGTGCAGAAGGCGGTCCAGTACAAAAGGGTTGTGGAAAGAAACGAGTTGCTGGAAGAAGAGAAGCGACGGTACCAGGCGGAACTGGAACGGCGGGTGAAAGATCAAACACGGATCATCCGAGCCATGTTCGAGCTTGCCAACCGGCTCAACAGTCTGGATTCCATGAAGCTGGTTCTGGATTCGATCCTGTCCACCATATCCGAATTTATCCCATGCAAGTGTATTTCCATAATGCTGTTGGACCACCAGGCGGATTATTTCACCTTGTCGAAGGGCAAAGGCATGCCGTATGATGAACATAACGCTCCCCGGATACCTGCCGAGCATGTTGCCTGGCGTGAGTTGTTCGACCGGGGTTCGGTTCGTGTTGTCCGCGAGTGGGGTGAACTTGCACCCGATGCCGACGCCTTTGGCCTGGAGCGTTACGTTACCTTGCCCGCTATTATGGCTCCCCTTCAGGGACCTCGATCCCGCTTGGGAATGATCCATGTGTGGGAGCGCGAGAACGGGTGTTCATTTTCTCCCGAGGAAGCGGAAATCCTTTCGTACATATCGGATTCCGCTACGGTGGCCATCGATAACCAGCTTTTTGAGAAGCGTTTGGAAGACAGCTATCTGGCCACGATCAAGGCCCTTGCCAAAGCCATCGAAGCAAAGGACCCATACACGCGGGGGCATTCGGAGCGGGTGGCCGAGCTGTGCGCCCGAATGGCCCAGCACATGGGATTGGAACCCAACGAGGTGCGAACTCTCCGCTTTGCCGGCATCCTGCATGATGTGGGCAAGATCGGTATCAGCGAGCAAATCCTTACGAAACCGGGACGGCTGACGCCCGAGGAATTCGATCACATACGCAGGCACCCGACGATCGGGGAGGCCATGGTCCAGGAGGTGGTCTTTTTGAAGGCCGCTCGTGAGATCATACGGCAACACCACGAACGGATCGACGGTACCGGATATCCGGACGGACTTGTGGGTGACCGGATTTGCATGGGCGCCAGGATCATGGCGGTGGCGGATGCTTATGACGCCATGACCACGAACCGAACCTATCGCAGGGCTATGGAACAGGAAGATGTCCTTCTAGAGTTGATTCAGGCTTCCGGAACCCAGTTCGACTCGGAGTGTGTGCGCGCATTGGTCCATGTGGTGGGTGCTTTCCACGAAAAGGCGTTATCCCACGTGCGGGAACACAAGGAAGGGGCTATTCCGTCCGGGAAACCCGAGCTGTCGGATGTTTTCTCTGATTCACACGTACCCGGTTGAGAGGGAATGAACCATGGAGTTGCCTCAGGAGACTATTCGGGGGTTGGTCGAGCGCCAGATTCCGTTCGTGGAGCGGTCGGGACTCAAAGTGATCGAGCTGCAACGCGGAAAAGTCCGGCTTACTATGCCTCTTACGGGTAACGAGAATCACATCGGTACCATGTATGCGGGCGCCCTGTTCACTCTGGCCGAGATCCCGGGAGGCGCCTTGTTTTTGACGACTTTCGATGTTTCCCGTTTCTACCCGGTGATCAAAGAGATGTCCGTACGGTTCCGACGCCCGGCTCGCACGGAGATCACCGTGGAGATGGGGTTATCCGAAGAGGATGCCCGGCGCATTCAACAGGAAGCGGAAGCCCATGGCAAGGCGGATTACGTCCTGGAAGGCGAACTCAAGGATGCCCACGGGGAGGTGGTGGCCCTGAGTCGGGGCGTCTACCAGATCCGGGTTTCAGGAACGTAACAGGCCGCTGAGAAACGCGATCCGCCGTCACGCCGCCAGCGCGACGCTCCATCCTTCGTCATTGCGTTGTACTGTATGTACGCTCCATTCCTCAGGATTCTCGATTCCAAAGCGTAGCCGACGCCGTGGCTTGTATTTCATCGTTTTTCACCAGTCTGCTCGAAATGGTGTTACCGATTCCGCTCCTTCCACGCCCGTCTCACCGGTTAATGCGGAAATACGCCGGCGATGCTCCCGCCGAATAAGTATTCCATCCTCAGCCCAAGGGTTTCGTGATCGGAAGACCTATCCGTTTCAGGGGCCCGGAAGGTTTCCTGCTCTGGCATTGGGTATCAAAGTGTGCTAGCTTATGAATATAAAAGGGACGAAACAGGGCAAACCCTTCGGGCCGTCCCACGGAACTCGGAAGGAGGGGCGCGGGCAAAACCGTTCTGATCTATCGGAGCCCTCCGGATGCTTCTGTTCGGTTTCTCACTTTCCGTTTCGGGGGATAGGTTTCCAGAAGTCGGTTGCCGCAGGGGATGCGCCCTGTAACGGGGAAAGGAGGACCCATGACGCCTACGGATGTTCTGAAGGAAGAACATGAAGGGATACGACAGGTATTGAGGATTTTCGAAACCATGTGTACCCGTCTGGATTCGGGCGCCCAGGTTTCCGGAGAAGATCTGGCGTGGATGATGGATTTCTTCGAAACCTTTGTGGATCGTTGCCATCATGCAAAGGAGGAGCGGTACCTCTTTCCGGCATTGGAAGCCGTGGAAATAACCGATGGCAAGGCTCTCCGAAATCAACTCCTCCAGGAACACCGGTTGGGTCGAGAGCACGTGGTCCGCATGAGGAACACCTTGACTCGCAGCGGGCCCCAGGGTCCCTCCGTTTTCGCTGAACTGCCGTCCCTGGCGAGGCTGTATATCCGGCTTCTGACAGACCACATTCGAAAAGAGAATGATTTGCTGTTTCCGGCTGTGGACCGCCATGTGCCCAAAGCTCGACAGCATGAAATGATAGCGGAATTCCATCGGCTCGAAAGGGAGGAGATGGGAGTGGGTATCCATGAAGCGTTTCATGAGAGGATTGAAAAACTGGCGGAGAACTATCCAGCCTGATCGGGAGCACGAAGGGCCGAAGAAGACTTTCCATTCAGCGTTCGTTTCGAAGATGGCCGCATCCCGCCCGCTGAGAGCTTCAGCCCTTTCTTCGGTTCTTCCAAGCCCCGGAGCGGGTTCTCGGGTTCCGGGAAGATACCGGGATTCGGAGAAGCCATTGAAACGGAGGATGATCGGACATGAACACCAAGATCCAACATACAACATTGTGGGTAATGCTGTTCGCGGGCTTGTTTCTCTCGGCCTGCGCGGGCTTGATGAACCAAGAACCGCTGGGGCGGACGGGTGACCGGGAAGAGAGAGGTGCGTTCCACCAACACACCGGGACGCTCATTGTACTTTCCGTACCTCCCGGAGCGTACCTCCAGGTGATCGATCGTTCTGAAACATGGCTGGCCCCCTGGGGTCCCGGTCCTTCCTGGAGACCTCTGGGCATCACTCCCTACAAAAATGCGGAAATGCCGGCCGGCTCGTATTGGATACGGGCCACCCACGGGGGAAAGACCGATATCGTGGAAGCGTTGGTCCCAGAGGGAGGCGAGGTTCGGAAGACGATCATGTTTCCCCTGATGGGAACGGGAGGAAGGGGAGACTACGGTGGTCCGTAATCCGTTCCCACTCCTTCCCGTATGCCTGACAGGCCAATGAAGAACGCGATCCGCAGTATCGCCGGCGGCGTGACTGCGGGTCGTGAAGATTCATGGGCGTTCTATCTCATGGATTTTCACCGGCTTGTTCATAATCCTTCGTTCAAAAGGCTGCCAAAGACGCTGTTCCGTTTCGCTTTGCTATAGGCGCCACACCGAAGTGCGGCCCTGCACGGCTTCGGTGCGGAAAGGCGCTTCTTCGTTCAGCGGGAGCCACTATGCGCGGATCTCTCTATCTTGTATTGTTCTTGTTATCCTTCCTGTCTGTATACGGCTTCCTCCATGCGTACGTCTATCGGAAGTTCCGGAAATGCTTCATGTTAGGAGGGCCTGCGGGACGGGTGCTGGCGGCTTTTTTCCTCCTGATGACGGTATCCCCTGTTCTGGTCAATCTCTTTGCCCGCGCCGGCTTCGAGGGACTCACCGTGGTGTTTTCGTACGTGGGGTATACCTGGATGGCCGCCGTGTTCCTACTCTTCTGCACCCATGGGGCGCTAGACGTTCTGGGCGCGCTGACGAACCTAATGAGCAGGACCGGCTTATCCTTCGGGGTTGTGAACCGCCTCGTCAACGGCTACGGCCGGATTCCGGCGTTCCTGATCGTGCCGGTGATCCTGGTCTACGGGGTCTTTGAAGCCCGCACTCCCCGGATAGAGCTGGTGATGGTGGAAACGGCGAAGCTTCCGGTGGAAACGCTCTCCTTTACCATGGCGCAGATCTCGGATGTCCATTTCAGCGCCATTAATGGGGAAGGGAAGGCTCGGATCATTTTGGAGGCTTTGGAGCGGATCGAGCCGGACGTGCTGGTGTCCACGGGAGACTTGGTGGATCGAGGTCTGCTCCATCCGGACCGGGTGGAAGCGCTCTTCCGGAGCCTGGAGATTCCTTTCGGCAAGTATGCGGTCACGGGAAACCACGAGTTTTACGTGGGATTGGATGATGCCTTGAGGTTCACCATGAACGCGGGATTCCGGGTGCTTCGGAACGAAGCCGTGGAGATAGGGGATTGGATGACTCTGGTGGGCGTGGATGATCCCGCGGGAATACGGCTGGGAGAGGTGGAGCCTTTCCAGGAAGAAGAAATTCTGGCGCGAAGTCCGCGAGACCGCATGACGGTGCTTCTGAAACATCGCCCCGATGTTCATGCCCGGAGTTTGGGGCTGTTCGACCTCCAGTTATCCGGGCATACTCATAAGGGCCAGATTTTCCCTTTTACCTGGGTCACTCGATGGTTCTATCCATACACTCACGGATTTTTTGCGTTGGATCAGGGTTCTCGACTCTATGTAAACCGGGGAACGGGGACATTCGGCCCCCCCATTCGCTTCCTGGCTCCGCCGGAAATCACGGTGATCCGCTTCGTTCCGGAGACGTTTCAGGGGGCTTCCCCAACCGTTTTTTAGAGGGATCGTTATCCCCGATCCTGTGTCATTCCAAGGACTCCTGAAACCCGTGTATTCGAATCCGCTCCGTATCGTTGAAAGTACGGTTTGGAGCGATTCGGCCCGCCGCTTCCCCAGTGAATATGATCCTCGAGACGCTTTCGGTAAGGGAGCCTAAACGGTTGAGGAAGACCTCGCGACCGAACGAATGGATCTGTTTCAGCCCGCTGGTATGTACAAACACCCGCCGGACACCGGCGGCGTTCTTGCTCAACGTGTTCAGCAATTCATGGGCGGAACTGCCGTCAAAATCCCCCAAGAGTTTCAAATGGAGGCTTTCGCTGTTCTTGTGTACCAGTATCTTGAAATTGGACGCCATGAAATAATCCTCCTAAGTATTTCAACTCGGCTGCGTGTCCGGGAGGGCTGGACGGGTTTCCGCCGGAGCGGGAAACTCTCCGAGCCGTCTCGGGATCCACGAGCGTAATTCGTCCGTGAAATACAGACACCCTGGATGGGAGGTCTTCTCCGCAACCCCGGGCGCGTCTATCGGGATGTTGCAGTAAAGTAGGCCTCCGCGCCGTTGCCGTGATAAATCAAGGGGCGGGATCTTGAACTTGGAAAAGGTTGGAGGGAAGCGAAAATACGAAATTGGATCCTTGCGGATGCGCTTCGTACCATAGATTGCCTCCGTGTTGCCTAATGATCTGCTGGGTAAGAATCAGTCCCAAACCGATTCCTGCGTTGGAGGGAGCGGATTTTCCATGAGCGGCGGGTCTCGAAAACAGAGTCCTGCTGCGATGCTCCGGTACGGGGTTGCCGGTATTGAATACTCCGAATGTGAAATGGGCGCCGTTTTCCCGGTATCCCAGCGCGATGGTTCCCGAATGGGCGCCGTATTTTACTGCGTTGCTCAGCAGGTTTCGGTACACCGCCCTGAGCCAGATCCGGCTTGCCTGAATTCTCAGCGTGTTTCCGGGGATGGGGGTCCACTGCTCTGCCAGCGTAATTTGCCGGCACAAGAAGTCGTCCTCCAATTCGCTCAGGACCGGATCGATGATGTCTTGGCGGAAATCGAGGAGTTCGGTGTTCATAGGCAGGATTCCGTCCATCATGGAGACCTTTCCCAAGAGATCCTCCGTAAGCCCCATGAGTCGGACCATGCGGCGGTAAAATCCCCTCAGGACGTCCCGAAGATTCGGAGGAAGTTTCCCGAAGGCATCCCGATCCAACAGTTTCAGTGTGGCCGTCATGGCCGTCAGGGACCCTCGAATGTCGTGTCCCGCCAGTTGCAGGAGCTGGTGAATCCTGTTGTCGGATCCTTGTGCGGAAAGGTCGGCTGGATCGGGTCTTGCATCGGATGTGAGTTTGTTTAGAAGCGCGAGCAGCCGGCAGGCCGGGGCGCCGGGATCCGATTCTTTCACAACCCGGTTACGAACCCCGCTTTGAGTAGCTTGAGCGGCCGGTGCAGGATCCGCACGGCGGGGAAGCACGGCGACCGGCACGGGAGGAACACAGGCCCGTGCTTGTTTCAGGATCCCGTGCAGGTGATTCGATTCGGGAGACAGTTCCGTTACCACCAGGTCCCACTCCTCGACCTGCATTTTCGCCAGGGCTTCCGAAGGATCCGGACAGATACTGCACGTGCAGTCTCCGAACCCGATCCCCGACCCAAGTTCCGGTTTCCGGGGAACGACCGGATCGTCGTCGATGACCAAAATCTTCAACGGAAACGGTTGCATGACTTGATTGTGTTTCCCTTGGCCCTGAAGAGGAGGCTCGCTCGACAGGGGCTGTCGCCGTGAAATAGGAGAAGACTGCTTCTCCCAGGACCAGGCTTGATGGATAACAGGCTGTTGAAAAGCGCGATCTGCTGCGTTGCGCCGCATCCCTCGTCATTGCGGCGTACTCTATGTACGCCTCATTTCTCAGGATTCGCGCGCCTTGCATCTCATCGTTTTTGACCAGCCTGCTCGAAACGGTGTTTATCAACGGGCTGATAACCTTCGCGTCCTCTCCTGCGCCGCCGCAGGTGCATGGCGTGCTCCTCAGGAGTGCAACGATCCATCGTGAAGCGGGTGGCGCTTCTTCCGCCGGCTCGAGGGCGTTTGCGTGGGATCACTATGCCGAATTCCTGGTGGGCGGTCCATAGAGGGAATCACTCAATTCGATAGAGGGATTTCACTATTTTTAGTGAAATCTGGAGCGCGTGCCGCGCTCCTCCGGGAAGGAGCCGTCCGGAACTACTCCTTCCAGACGTCTAGGTCTATGATTCCCAGTCGA